>JBGUPL010000134.1:0-2991 GCA_045130275.1 Bacteroidales bacterium | reverse complement strand
CCTTAAACTCTAAACCTTAAACTCTAAACCTTAAACTCTAAACCTTAAACCCTAAACCTTAAACCCTAAACCTTAAACCCTAAACCTTAACCTCTAAACCAACCATGTCCGGCCTCTACATCCATATTCCCTTCTGCAAGTCCAAATGTGTTTACTGCGGATTCTATTCCACTGTGAACCAGAAGGATGTGGACAAATATGTAAGCTTTTTGATAAAAGAGATGGCGCTGCGTAGCCGCGAAACAAATGGCGGGACCATAAAGACCGTCTATTTCGGAGGAGGCACTCCCTCTTTATTGCAAATTTCTCGATTACAGCATATTATAGATTTTGCAAAGAAGTATTTTTCTTTTGAAGAGAATACGGAGATGACTATCGAAGCCAATCCCGAACAGCTGACAGCCGATTACTGCCGTAATCTTAAAACATTGGGATTCAATAGAATAAGTATCGGAATACAATCTTTTCATGATGAAATATTACAGTTTTTGGGAAGAAAACATTCTGCAAAGGAAGCCTTGCAGGCGGTGGAGAATGCGCACAATGCCGGTTTCGAAAACATTTCCATTGACCTCATCTATGGCGTGAATGAGCGCAATAACGAATTGTGGCAGAACGAGTTGGAGACAGCGTTTTCATTACCGATAAAACATTTCTCCGCCTACGCTTTGACGGTCGAAGAGAATTCTTTACTCTACCGCCGCATCCACCAACACAAAACCGTGGAACCCGATGAGGATTTAGCTTCCATACAATATAATATATTGTCGGAATCTGTGGAGAACTCACCGTTCGCGCAGTACGAGGTCTCCAATTTCGCTATAAACGGCTGGGAATCCAAGCACAACTCCGCCTATTGGCACCGCGTGCCCTACATCGGATTGGGGGCTTCGGCGCACTCCTACGACGGTCAACACCGCTCTTGGAACGCCCCGAACCTCAGCGGTTATTTCACCCAAATCGAGGAGGGAAAAACTTACCACGAACAAGAAACGCTCACCGACATTGACCAATACAACGAATTCGTGCTCTTGGGGTTACGCACGCGCGCCGGCATAAACCTGCACGAGATGGAAGATCTTTTCGGTCATGAACGAACTGTTTCATTCCAGAAATATTTCGAATCGGAAGTGGAAGACAACCTCTATCGATTGGAGGACAACCGTCTTCGCCTAACCCCGCAAGGCCTTTGGCACGCCGACGGCATTGCCAGCGGCGCATTCCTCACAAACATTGTTGACGATTAATGATTTAGACACCTCCAACAACCTAAGTCAAAGTCATAGTCTAAGTCCAAGTCATAGTCATAGTCATAGTCAAAACAACGTCGGCTCCCAACTATGGAGACCTTCCGTCTTGGCGTTGGACTTTGCCTCCATATTCAGCAGTTTGATTTTACGGGAGACATCCCACCGGTAGCCGCCGAGAGTGCCATTGGAGCAGACCACGCGGTGGCAGGGCACGATGCACATCACCGGATTGGCGCCCACAGCCTGTCCCACCGGTCGGGCCGCTTTGGGCCGGTGAATCCGTTCCGCAATGTGCCGGTAGGTGGTCACCATGCCGTTGGGAATCGTGAGCAAATCCCGCCACACCTCAAGTTGGAACGGCGTGCCATACAGGTGCAGGCATAGACTCGGCACCTTGTCATCGTGGCGACGGAGCAGCAAAAGGGCCTTTTTGTGCAAAGACACGGTGCGGTTGCGGAATCGCGCCTTGGGGAAATGCCGCCTCAGCGTTGCCTCGGGTTCCCACTTCATGGCGGCGGGCATGATGAAACAGATCCCCTTGGGGGTCGAGGCAATCAAAACGCGCCCTATGGGAGCGGACTGGATACTGTAGCTGATGACGAGGGGCTTCTCTTTGCCCAAGAATTCCTCCCGCGACATCGGCTCAATCCAGATGCGGCAGTGTTTTTTGTCGTTCATTTTGAGTGAATTGAACGGCAAAGATACAAAAATATACATGCTCCTCCGTTTTGAAACTGAAAATAGTATCAGAGAAGAAAATTATGTATTTTTGCCGCACAGGATTTTTCAGAAAATAATAATCTCGAATATGAAAAAAATCACCCTTGTAACCATTATCCTCGCAGCCGTCGTGCTATTCGGCTGCCAGAAACCCAAAGCCATCGTGGTGGTTCCCGAACCCGTGGAAATCACCCAGAAAGGCGGACAGTTCACCATCGATCAGAAAACGATGCTCTGCTTCGACAACCTCGGGGCGGAATCATCCGAGGCCTCGAAGATGATTCGTGACCTCTACGAGAGCTACTTCAAGCTTCGTCCCAACCTCGGCGACGCGGAGAGTGCGAAGAAGCACTCCATCCTCTTCAGCATCAGCAAGAAAGAGATCAAGAGCATCGGCGACGAGGGGTACGTGCTCACGGTGAAGCCCAACCGCATCGTGGCGGAGGCCAACACCACCGCCGGACTCTTCTATGCCATGCAGACGCTGATGCAGATGGCCGGCACCGACAAGCTGGCCGGCAGCCAGACGTTCGCGGTGCCGTGTGCCGTCATCACCGACTACCCGCGCTTCGCCTACCGTGGTGCCCACCTCGACGTGTCGCGCCACTTCTTCGACACCGCCTTCGTGAAGAAGTACATCGACATGCTGGCGTTCTTCAAAATCAACAAATTCCACTGGCACCTCACCGACGACCACGGCTGGCGCGTGCAGATCGACCAATACCCGGAGCTCACCCGCGTGGGCGCATGGCGTCCTGAGCGTACCTCCTGGGACACGCTGCACCCGGTGATGCCCGACGAGCCCATGACCTACGGCGGCTTCTACACCAAGGAGCAAATCCGCGACATCGTACGCTTCGCCGCCGCCCGCCACATCGACATCATCCCTGAAATCGAGATTCCCGGCCACTGCAGCGCCATCCTCGCCGCCTACCCGCAGTATGCCTGCGACGACTATCCCTACACCGTGGCCGTGGGTCCCTACTGGCCGCCCAAAGCCATCATGTGCGCCGGCAACGAC
>JBGUPL010000133.1:0-71824 GCA_045130275.1 Bacteroidales bacterium | reverse complement strand
CGCCAACGGTGTCGATCCTGTCTATACGTTGAGCCGCGAGGCCGGTCAGAATGTCGGCGAGTACACCATCACGGTGAACGCTCCTGCCGCATCCAACCCGAACTACACGGTGACCACTCAGAACGGTACATTCACCATCACCAAGGCTCCTCTCACCATCACCGCCAACGACCAGACCTACACCTACAACGGCGCAGCCCAAGGTGAGAACAACGCGACCTACACGAATGCCACGGTCATCACCGAGAAGGTGACGGTTGTGGGTCTGCAGGGCAGCGACGCTCTGACGAGCATCACGTTGAACGGCCAGGAGACGAACGTCGGCGAGTATGCCGGTAAGATCGTCCCGAGCGCGGCAGCAATCGGCAACGCAACCGACAACTACGAGATTACCTACGTGGCTGGTAAACTGACCATCAACAAGGCAGCTCTCACCATCACCGCTAACGACCAGACTTATGTCTATAATGGCTTGGCTCAAGGTGAGAACAATGCCACCTACACGAACGCCGACAAGGTGACGGTTGTGGGTCTGCAGGGCAGCGACGCTCTGACGAGCATCAAGCTGAACGGTCAGGAGACGAACGTCGGTGAGTATCCTGGTAAGATTGTCCCGAGCGCGGCGGCAATCGGCAACGCAACTGGCAACTACGAGATCACCTACGTGGCTGGCAAGCTGACCATCACTCCGTGCCCGATCACCATCAAGGCAGACGACAAGACGAAGGTCTATGATAACAACCCGGCTACCGATCCTGAGCTGACGGCTACCATCACGGGTAAACCCGAAGCTGGCGTCGATCCGGTCTATACCTTGACCCGCGAACCGGGCCAGGCCGCAGGTGAGTACACCATCACGGTGGTTCCGGGCGCTAACCCGAATTACGCGGTGAGCACCGAGACCGGTACCTTCACCATCACCAAACGCGACATGATCATCACCATCGCCAACGACACGAAGGTGTATGACGGCACGCCGCTGGTGACTACTTACCAGAATACTACGGTGACTGCCGACGGTCTGCAAGGCAACGCTACGCTGACCGCCGGTGAGGTGACGACCCCGAGTGCACAAGCCGGTACCTATACCGACAACACGGGTGCCAATATCACCACTCCGTTCCAGACCAGCGACGGTATCGAAAACTACAATGTGACCTACGACTTCACGCAGATCATCTCCAAACGTAACCTCACTATCGCTCTCGACTCCTCCAAGGTCTATGACGGTACGAAGTTCACGGTGACCTACGAACAGTTGCACATTGAAGGTCTCGCTGCTGGTGATAAGTTCACCGCCGGTATCCTGGAGACTGAAAGCAATCCGGATGTTGTGACTGACCACAGCGGTATCCACGTCGGTCAGTATATCACGCAAGAAGGCTTCCAGCTGGCTCCGACGGCCGTTGTGGGCTATGTTGACAAGCAACAAGACTTCGTGATTGAGAACGCCGCTGGTGAGAAT
Source organism: Bacteroidales bacterium (assembly GCA_045130275.1). Lineage (GTDB taxonomy): Bacteria > Bacteroidota > Bacteroidia > Bacteroidales > WCHB1-69 > F23-D06. The sequence continues at coordinate 70,359 of JBGUPL010000133.1, read as the reverse complement.
GTCAAGGCCAGCTACGCTCCTGCAGTTGATGTGAAGCTGAACATCGAATACCGTGAGATCACCATCAAGGCTGGTGACGCCGAGAAACAGTTCGACGGCACTGCTCTGACGAACAGCGACTACACGGTGACCGTTGGCACGATTGCCCAGCCTGACCAACTGATCTCCGTCGATGTTGACGGTGAGCAGATCTGTAAGGGCTCCAGCGACAATGTGCCGAGCAATGCTCTGATCAAACAGGACGATGAAGATGTGACTGCCGACTACGACATTACCTATGTCAACGGCACGTTGACGGTGACGGATGCTGATCCCGCCAACTTCGAATGTCCTATTGCTAAGACGTTCCTGCTGAACGACTGCGAGACCAGCACTGAGGTTGTTGAAAGCGATCTGGGTACGCCTACGGTGAGCAACATCGCCGAAGGCACCTACACGGTGAGCAACAACCTGAGCGAGCTCAACCCGCTGGGTGTTGGCACGCACACGATCACTTGGACGATGACCGACGGTTGCGACCAGGTTGTCGCCACCTGCGAACAGACGGTGACGGTTGACTACAAGCCTTGTGAGGGTGTTGAATGGCAAGGCTATACCTATGAGGCTGTCCGTATCGGCTCCCAGTGCTGGTTCACCGAGAACCTGCGCTATGAGACCGGCAGCGCTGTGACCTACAGGGAGGATCCTGCTAATCTTAACAAGTTCGGCTATCTCTACTCTTGGTACACCGCTGTTGGCGTGGAAGAGGGCAATGATGATGAACTTCCCACCACGTTGACCGATGACTGCGGCAACCCGTACGTACAAGGTATTTGTCCTCCTAACTGGAGTGTCGGCAGCCAGGCTGACTACGACCTGCTGAACAACACGGCCGGTTCCACCAGCTTGCTGAAGGATCCGAGCACGCAATACTGGCAGTCCGGTATGGAAGGCGAAGCTGATGGCACAGGCTTCAACGCTCGCGGCGGCGGTTGGTACAACAGCGTCAAGCACCGTTACGAGGAGATTATGATTAACTATCACTTCTGGAACGCTGACCTGACTCCGGGCAACACCGTCACCAGCAGTGCAATCTCCTACTACTGCGACGACATCCAGACCATCCAGGCACGCAAGACCGACAAGATGAGCGTGCGTTGCGTCCGCAAGGTGAATCCGTAAGGATCCCCGTCCAGTAGGACCATTTTCAAGACAAAGACAGCGAGGACATTCCCCGCTGTCTTTTTTTTTGGCAATGATTATAGTTGTTGACCCAAAAGACAAATAAGACTGGGACAACAACCTCTCCCATCATACGGTGGCACTTCTGTGCCACGAGGCGCCAATTCCCCTTCTATTTTAGAAGGGGTGGCCGGAGGCCAGGGTAGTAATATTAAAAATTCTTCCTTAGTTTATTCACATAATCCTTTCTCGTCTCGGGGTTTGTGGTTCTCTTTTTCATAGTCAGCAACTCTGTCTTCAAATTGCGAACTCTAATAATGGTCCCTGATGATTGATTTTTTCATAAGGAATTCTGATATTTTATATTACTACCCCGCCTTTCAGGCACCCCTTCTTGAAAAGAAGGGGAGTTTTCGCGACCGCACTTGTCGTGCGAAAACGGGATTTATTGCAAATCGAAAATTCAACAAATATCCATAAAGAGGCGTATATCAATATGTTAAAATTGTCTTTTTTGAAAATACCGCATCAGTAGTGAACAATCGTCATTCCCGTTTTCAGTTGCTATTTTTTTACTGTTAATTGTTAAGAAATGAAAATAAAATAAATTATTATTTTAATCAGGTGTCGAATTAAAAATTTTTTATTTTTGCCGCCGAGAAATTAAATAATTTATGACTAAAAAATTAACAATTAATTCCAAAAAAATGTGCGCTATGAAAAAAAAGCTACTGTTTTTGTTGACATTCCTGCTGTGCGGGCTGCTGACGGCGGTCTCGGCGCAGGACGTTTCCGCTTTTCGCGTTCGATTCTCGGTGGTGGGAGCCACGTGCTATAACAACGGCAAGGTGGTCTATGCCCTGACCGACGGTGCCGGCAAGGCGCTGGACTCCCTTCCGCCGGGACTTTCGCAAGTCCGTGCCTACTACAAGCTGACGCCGGCGGACTCGGCCCACTATTCCGGCTGGTACTATGCCGGCGGCACGGACACGCTGACCGTCAATTATGGTACCTACACGGTGGGTGTGGAGGCGTTGCTCGCGGATGGCGCGGGCGGTTACATGCGTGTGGACACGGAGACGGTGCTCACCATCACGACTTCGTATCAGAAGCCCACAGCGTCGATCGTCAACGTGGGTTCTTCCGGCGACGCCTATGGCGCGGGCACCTTCTACACCGTTCCCTGTATGGACATCGGGCGTGTGCAGCTGCGGATCCTCTACGGGCAATTCCCCTACACGGTGGTGGTCTCCGATGCCGACAGCGGCGACACGCTCCGGACCGAGATCTTCACCGGCAGGCAGTATTCCGGAACGAAAGAGTACCATTACGACTTCCGCGACTACTATACCATCGACAGTCTGCCTGCCGGCAACTGGTCGTTCCGGGTGGAGGACGGTTGCGGCTATGGGCTTCCCCAGGTGGTGGAAACGGTGCAGATGCAGAATCTTCCACGACCGTATTCTTTCGCCATTATGGCCTCTTCAGGCAATTTCTCCGACAGCAACGTGGTGCGGATGACCATCACCTATTACAATTCCGTCACGCGTATCGCGAAACTGATGCATCAGCATGTCAGCTACCGCCTCGTTTACGACGGGCTGATGACGGGCGAGTGGCATCCGATGCCGTATGACTCCATGGCCAGCTTCCGCTACTATCTGTTTGACACGGCGTTCAGTGCCGATAAATACTGCGACCTTTGGGACCGGAACATCACGTTTGAATATAAGGTGTCGGGTTGTGGTTATGAAAACGAAAGCCGTGTCTTTCAATACCGGCGACCCAATGGGATCTATTTCGAGAAGGACAGTTCGGATGTTGTGGATTCCGTCCTGATGGATCCCGGCAACTGTGTTCGCAACCGTTATTGGCATCGCGATCGTTATGGCATTCGTTACTACAAACGCGATCTTCAGGAAGCCCAGTACCAACCCGAGCATATCTCAACCGCCAACGACCACGAATTCTACCGTTACCACTACACGCATCCGTTGACGTGGGTTTACACGGACGTGCGCACGGGCACTGTGGTCAAGCGCGACACCCTCTCCATCATCACGGACAAGTCGTCCCTGACGGACGAGGAGGTGGGCGCCGTGTACGCTCTTTCGGACGATTCAGCGCTCGTCATCCCTATGGAGCGGAAACTGCTGGACGGGAAGGGCTGCGAGCTGTACGTCTCGCTCGACACGTTCCGTTTCATGCATCGCATCAGTAGTGACAGTATCTGCTGGCAGGTGGAGTACAAGGATAACGGGAAGGAGTGCTGTACCGTCCCGCGGTGGGTGCGGGTGTATCAGGTTGCGGATTTCGGGAACATCACCGACGGCACGGTCATCCGGCTGACGCGCAGTCCGTACCAGAATTTCTATAATTTCGAAGCGGTATATCATGCCGCCGACAAGAGCTGGACGGTTGTGAGGGAGAATCCCGGGAACACGGCGGCCATCACGGGCAACATCAACGGGCGGGGGCTGTATATCAGCGACTACTGTCTGCCGTCCGGTCCCTACGTGTTTGAGATCACCACGGCTTGCGGCACGGCGCGTGCCTCCCGGAACGTGGCGTTCGGCAACAACAAGGAGATGCAGGTGGCGGAAGAGATCGTGTGTGTCTCTAGCCGGGACTGCGGCAACTTGTACATTGACTATCCGCAGGGGTCGTACCGGTGGATGTCCACCAACACTTCGCCGGAAACGGGGCTGCCGTTGGACACCGTATATCAGAAGGTGGTGATGAAAGCCACTGTGATCGATGCCCCGATTGCGTCGCTTAAGGGGAAGGAGGATTATATGCGTCCGCATTTCACCTTCTCCCTGCCTGGCACCTATGTGTTGCGGATATGCCCGAACCTTGCCCTTAACGAATGTTCGTCGGGGGTCTGTCATTACGACACGTTCCATCTTGACGCCGCCACGGTGGAGTTTGTGGAGGCGCTTGCGGTGGTGTGCGACACCGCTTCCACGGAGGGCAGCGCCTGGGTGCGCGCCGACCGGGGGATGCCGCCCTACACCTACACGCTTTACGACCAACCCGACAAACTCGGCAACATTCTGGCGGTCAACCACACCGGCGTTTTCCCGAATGTCCCCATGCACAGCGACCAGACGCTTTCCTGTTTGGTGCAGGACTCCTGTATGGCCTACTTTCATGTCAACTTCCAGCCGACGGCGATGGCGGAGTTGCAGAAGCTGTGGTTTGACGGCGGTTTGACGGCGACCGAGACCTGCGAAGGCACGACGATACAGATCCACGCGTTGGCTGTCGGGGACATCTGGCAGTATGAATGGACGGGTCCCAACGGATTCCACTCCACCTCGCCTGATCCGTATGTGTTCGTGCCGCGCGGCAACGGTGACGGGTGGTACCGGGTGAGCATCCGGCAGACGAGCTGTGCAGGCGAGCTCAGCGACAGCATTTATCTTACCGTGCTGCCCGCCCCGAGGCTCACGCTGTCGCCCGACACAACGGTTTGTCCGGGCGAGGTGGTGGAGCTCCGGTTCACGCCGCACAGTGACGCGGCGTCTGGCGACATTCCGTTTTCCGTCGCTTTTGCCAACGCCGGCGGCATCCAGGTCCGCCAATATTCCGCCGCCGCCGGCGTGACGGTGATCGACACCTTCTCGACCCTCTCTCCGGCCAAAATATACCCTGTCGGTATCCGTGACGACCGCTGCGACTACCGTCTCGCCGACCCCGAGGACACCCTTCGCATTCTGCTGCGCACCGATATCAGTTCGTTGTCTCGGCTTATAACCACTTTTGACACAGTGTGTTATGATGGTGAAGCCCGTCTTTACGCCAGGGCGGTGGACACGGTGCCGTACATTATCCGCTGGTACGGCGACTACAACCAGAAGCGCTTGCTGAAAGCCGAGACTATGGTGGACACGGGGCGGTGGAGCCACTACGACACTGCCGGCATCCAGCACCGCACGCTGCTCTACGTCTCTTTGCAGAGGGACGGGGAGTGCCCGAGTGTTCACGGGCTGTTGGACGGCGGTGTCTGGAGTGGGGCAGGGGAGACCGCTCCCGGCATTGCCATCGCGGACGTGTGGGACGGCGGCAACATCATTTACCGTGATGAAGTGTGCCAAAGCCAGACCCTCGGCTATGACGATCCCTTTGGCGTGATTCCGGGCGTCGTGGATGCGGAGACGATAGGACGCGCCATGCGCAAGGCGGGCAACTACTACTTCTCCAAGACCTTCTCATCGGCTGACGGGTACGGGTGCGACTCCACGGTGGTTTTCCATCTTACAGTAAGCCCTCCGCCCATGACGGAGCTGGCGGCGACGGTCACCCGGCAGGCGGGCTTCCTCTGGCACGACAGCCTCTACACCGAGAGCGGCCGCTATGCGGTGCTGTCCGCCGCCAGCGGGGGCTGTGACCGCCTTGACGTGCTGAACCTCACGGTGTTGGATGTTGCCAATACGGAGGGAGAAATCTGCGGGGGGGATTCCGTGACGCTCCGGGTTGCGGCTTCCCTTTCCGGCGCGACGTATGGGGACGAGGCCATTCCGCGGCGGGCGCGTCCCGGGGATGTGCTCTGCACCGACGGTTCCCTCCTCCCCGCCGATTCTTTTCCCGGCAGTGGGAAAACGCCCATGGGGGTGGTTTTCCAGGTTGACGAGACGGGCATCCACGGTCGGGCGGTTTCTCTCTTTGAGACAAGCAGGATATTTTCCTACAGTTCCACTCCTTTTTTCATCATGTCGCAGTCGTACGAGGATGCGCCGAGTGCGCTGTCGGACGATGACGGGGAGGCCAATACGCTGCACATGAAGGCCGTCAACGATGCATACGCGGGGGTGGACTTCGCCACGGATTCCACGGCGGCCAGCTACTGTTACTATTTCAACCCCAACACGCTCACCACCGACCGGACGCATCACGGTTGGTATCTGCCCTCTTTTGGCGAACTGACGGTTCTTCAAAGCAATGTGTGGGAGGTCAATCGGACCTTGAACCGGCTTTGTCAGCTCAACAGCGCGTATAAGACGTTCTCTTCCGACAACTACTGGAGTTCGACCTACAGGGACGCCAATTACGCGTGGGTGTTCACTTCTACCAGTTGGGGTTTATACCGGTTTAGTCAGAACAACGGAGTGCGACCCGTCACGAAATTTTAATTTTATAAAACCAAAAACCGATTGAATATGAATAAGATCAGTACAATTTTGCGTCAGTGGGCGTTCTGCCTGATGATGGGGGTGATGCTCTTGCCTGTTGCTGTCGGGCAAACGTACCAGCCCGGGGACCTTTATGTTTTCCAAGACGGTTCCAAAGGCATTGTCTTTTACGTGAACCCGGACGATCCGGGCAGCGGCACCGTGGCTGCGCTTAACGATTTGGAGGACCAATACGCCCTTTGGACGGGCAGTAAACCGTCGGTGTTGCGGAATGTCTTCGCCCCGAACGGAACCCTTTACCTCCGCAACATCACGAATTGGGAGAACCACGGCCGGCGCTTCACCGAGTTGTTGGCGTCGTCGGGTGTTTCGCCGGCCGCTGCCGCCGTGGATGTCGCTGCCGGCTGGTACATCCCCGACGCCTTGCAACTCTACAAACTGTATGCCTCGGCCGCTGCTTTGCAGGAGTCCTTCGCGGCCCACGGCGGCGACATCCTTTCCCTGTGGACTTCGGAACACTGGAGTGCCACTCAGGAGAAGACGACCAACAACTACGTGTATGCCATGGGAAACGCGCTGAGGCTTTACAGGTCGATCGGGACGAACAAGCGCTATGTGCGGCCCGTGCGCGATTTCCCCGACACCGCAGCGGTAACCGTCTTCTGGGCCGACAACCCGCAATCGGACGAGATGGTTGTGGCCCCCGACAGCACCACCCCCTATGACGCCTTCGTCGTCTATCGCTCCGACACGCTGTCCCTGACGGCCACCGTGACCGTAATCCCGTTCGTTTCGGACACCGTGCGCGAGACGGTGCACGCCTCCTTGGCACCTTATACCTCCGTGGTGTCGCCGTTGTTCGGCGGCCTGAATATCTCAAAACCAGGTGATTACACCTATCAAGACACCTTGTCGTCGTCCCGGGGCTGTGACAGCGTGCTTGTCCTTCTGTTGACGGTGAGCCCTTGTGTGTCGGATTTCTCCTTCACCTGTCCTCCTGATTTTCACGACACCTTGGCCTACGGCGACTGCGTGATGGAGGTTTACCCCGACCGTATCGGAACGCCCACGATTGTCAACCGCGGCGAATGGCCTATTACCGTCAGCAACGACCTTCCGGAGACGCTGCTCTTTGCGGAAGGCGACCATATCGTCACCTGGACGGCCGTTGACTCGGTTTGCGGAGGCCGTGACACTTGCGAACAGCACGTGGTGGTCGCCTTCCCGCAATGTCCCGATGCGGTGGACTGCGAGGGCAACGTCTATCACGCAGTGCGTATCGGTTGCGACTGCTGGACCCAGCGGAATCTGGAGTCGAAGAAGTACAGCGACTGTGCCGACATTGACGGCGTGTACAACTATGCCAGCTGGCGTTTCCCTGATACGGCGGCGAATGTGGCGGTCTATGGGCGCCTTTACGGCTTTGGGGCGGCCGTGCGCGACAGCTCCGACAACGGCTACGGCCACATCCAGGGTGTCTGTCCCCAAGGATGGTATCTCCCCACACCGGAGAAATACGAGTCTTTGGACGCCTACGGTGCCGCCGCGCTGAAATCCCCGCTTTACTGGTTCGACGGCGGCGGAGACAACAGCACGGGGTTCTCGGCGTTGCCCGCAGGGTTCTACAACGGAGAGAAAAACCGTTATGAGGGGATGCTCTCCGAAACCTATTTCTGGTCCGTGAGCGGCGTGAGGACGCAAGCTGTGAAATCTTCCTACCTGATTGCCTATTGGTGCGACACTGTCCGCAAAAACGAACGTCTTGACGGCTTGGGCTATAGCGTCCGATGCATAAAGGAGAAGGAAGTTCACTTTGAACAGTGACTGACCGTCCTCCGCTGGTGTGTCTGTCGAAGAAAGGATATCCCCATGCACGATACCGCTGCGTGGGGATATTGTTTTGTCAGATTATCTTTCATTCGAAATAATTGTGTACTTTTGCCATCTGGTTTTTCCAAATGTATCATAGTCATTTTCATAGTCAAGATAAGATGAAAAAAATACTCCTTATTGCGTTAGCGGTTGCTTATGGGCTAGTGCTGCAGGCACAGAGTGTCCTGGATTTTGAGTCGGATGGGATGGAATGCACGTCCATCACCGTTGGAAAGAAGGCGTCGGCGGACGGGTCGGTGATGACCTCCCATACCGATGACAGTCATCGTTCGCGCACAAACATCTACGTGACGCCGGCCCAGGATTTCGAGCCAGGGGAGAAGCAGCAGCTCTACCGTCGTGAGTGGGCGAAAAAGCAGATGCCCGGGCAGATGCAGCGTTACGACAATATCCCCATCGGTGAAATCCCGCAAGTGGACCACACCTACCAGTTCCTGAACACCGCTTATCCTTGCGTGAACGAGGCACAGGTGGCCATCGGGGAATCGACTTTCGGCGGACGGCCGGAGTTGAAGTCCGACAGCGGCCTCATCGACTGCCAGCGGCTCTGCATGCTGTTGCTGCAACGCTGCTGCACGGCGCGCGAAGCCATCGAGACCGCCGGTGTTTTGCTTAAGAAATACGGTTGGATTGACGCGGGCGAATGCCTGACCATCGCCGACAAGGATGAGGTTTGGCACCTGGAGATTCTCGGTCCCGGCAAAGGCAAGTTAGGCGCGGTATGGGCGGCGCAGCGCGTGCCTGACGACCATGTCGCGGTGAACGCCAACGCCTCCACGATCCGCGAAATCAACCTCAAGGACAAGGACTATTTCATGGCTTCCGACAATGTCTATTCCCTGGCGCGGGAGAACGGATGGTGGGACGGCAAGGAAACGTTCCGTTTCGCCTACGCCTACGCGCCCCAGACCCGCACGATGATGGCCTGCCGCCGCCGCGAATGGCGCGTCTTCGACCTCGTGGCCCCTTCCCTCCACCTCGACCCCAACGCCGAGAACTATCCCTTCTCCGTCAAACCCGACACGCTCGTCACCCTGGAGAAGATGATGAGCATCTTCAAAGACTATTACGAAGGTACACCCTACGATATGCGTAAAACCCTGACCGTCACCGACGACAAGGGCAAGACCGTGATTTCCCCGATGGCCAACCCGTTCATGAAGCTCGACGAGCTGAAGCTGCACCGCATCAATGGCGGCTGGAATGAGCGCGGCGAGCGTAGCATCGCGGTGCACTTCACCGTATATGCCACCATCATCCAGTGCCGCAACTGGTTGCCCGACGAGGTGGGCGCCCTCTGCTGGTTCGCCCTCGACAACGTCGCTTCCTCCATCTACGTGCCCATCTACGCAAACGTCACCGACCTGCCCTCCACCTACAAGACCGACGGCCGTCTCACTGGTTTCAGCCGCGAGTCGGCATGGTGGGCCTTCAACCGTGTGGGCACCCTCGCCGCCCAACGCTGGGGCGACATGCACCCCGTGGTTGACAAGGCGTGGGCCCCGAAACAGGAAGAGTTTATCAGCGAACATTATGTCATTGAGAAACAAGCCATGGAGCTGATCAAACAAGACAAGTACGACGAGGCCATCCAAGTGCTGACCAACTTCACCGACATCTGCGGCAATGAAGCCGTGGAACGCGCCTGGAAACTCGGCGACGAACTTTGGACCAAATTCGATGGAATGTGGTAGGGTTGGCTTTCGCGAATGCTATCCCCTACTCACTATTCACTACTCACTATTCACTATTCATTAAAATGCCAGAAATCATCCCTATATTCGAGAAAAAGTTCCAAATTCCCTCCTATTTTGTGGATGACCGGTCGCAGTTGACCGTCAGTTCGCTGTTCAGTCTGCTTCAGGAGGTGAGTGACAGTCACGCGACGCTGTTGGGCGCGGGCTGGCATGCGCTGCGTGATCGCGGTTTCTTTTGGGTACTTACACGTATGAGATTGAAGATCAATCGGTTGCCTGAATGGACGGAGCCGGTTTTGATGCGTTCCTGGGTGCGGAAGTCCGAGGCGGCCACCTCGCCCCGTGACTACGAGTTGTTGGATGCCGAAGGGAACCTGCTGGTGGCGGGAAGTTCCATTTGGGCTATCCTCGATACTGCCGAGGCGCGCCCGCAACGCATGAGCATCTTCGATGGTATGTTCTTGCCGCAGGAGCGAAGCGCCATCGACGGCAAACCGCCTAAAATCGGACCTGTTTCGCTGCCCGACATGCTGCCTGGCGCCAAAGAAGCCGTCCATTCCGATATCGACATGAACCACCACGTCAACAACGCCCGTTACATCCAGTGGGCCTTCGATGCCGTCAACGAGGAGTTCCGGCAGACGCATCGCCTCAAGGATGTCTCCGTCAACTTCATCTCGCAAGCGAAACTCGGCGACCGCTACGTCGTCTGCTCCGAACCTGTCGCGGAGAACACCTTCAAAACCGCCATCCTCTCCGCCGACGGCCTCACCACCTACTGCCGCCTCCAAACCGAATGGGAGTGACTTCGGCTGTTGGCTGTTGGCTGTTAGCTGTTGGCTGTTGGCTGTTGGCTGTTAGCTGTTGGCTGTTGGCTGTTGGCTGTTGGCTGTTGGCTGTTAGCTGTTAGCTGTTGGCTGTTGGCTGTTTGCTGTTTGCTGTTGGCTGTTAGCTGTTAGCTGTTAGCTGTTGGCTTTTGGCTTTTCACTGGCGAGAAATATGAAACTTGGACAATGACTGATGACTATGACAATACCCCCCCCTTCTAACCCTCTAACCTTCTAACCTTCTAACCCTCTAACCCTTAACCCTTAACCTTTAACCTTTAACCTTTAACCTTTAACCTTTAACCCTTAACCTTTAACCTTTAACCCTTAACCCTTAACCTTTAACCTTTAACCTTTAACCTTTAACCCTTAACCTTTAACCTTTAACCTTTAACCTTTAACCGTTAAACCATGTACATGAACGAGCAACTTTTCGTGAATTTCCTGCAGGTGCGAGAAATCCTGTGGGTGGGCATCAACTTTTCGAAGGCGAAGTTCACCCGCGAGGGGTTCCACATGACCCAAGAAATCCTGCAGCACTACCTTCACGAGTGGAACATGCTCATTCTTAACGACCAGAAAAAATACGATATCCGCATGAGCTTCCGCAAGCCGGTGATGCAATACGACCTCTCTGTTGTCACTAAACTTAATAAATCTCTGAAAATCAATGATATACTTGCCAAAAATATCCGTGTCAACGATGTGCTCACAGACGATCAGATGTGTGAGTTAGCCTCCTCTCTTGCGCTGCCTAAATCGCTGCCCTTTGCACTGTCGTTCTGGGTGGAATCGTTCGACACGAAAGTGAAGACCGCGTCCATCTGGGTGGTGATCACTAAAACGGAGACGCAGGAAGTGGTCCTCTGCGAAAAATTCCTTAAATCGCCTGCCGGTTTCGGTACGCGAAACTACTGGGCCAGAACCTTTTACAATGTCTTTTATGACATCCAGTCCAATTCTTTCCGCCGTTGGGAGAATATGGTGTTGTCTTAAGGTCCTTGCGGATTATTTACAAATACAGGTTTGAATCACCGTAACTCAGGAAACGGTAGTCGTGGTCCAGCGCATGCTGGTATATTTTTCGCCAATCATCACCTAAAAAATTGGAAATCAGCAATAAAAGTGTGCTTTTCGGTTGGTGAAAGTTGGTGATGAGCCCTTTCACGAGATGTCGTTTGTAGGAGGGCAGAATGATCAGGCAAGTGCTGGCGCGTAACATGTCCGTGTCATGCTCCTGCAGATAGTTCAAGATGGCTGTTAACGACTGATTGACAGTTACTTCGTGGATTTCCGGATTGTCATAGGTTTCCCATTGTTGTACGAACAGCGGATCTTCCAGCCCGAGGTGCAGTTTGGCGCCGACCACGAACAGGGATTCCAACGTCCGGGTGACGGTAGTGCCTACGGCGATGAGTTGTTTCTCGCTGTTTTTCAGCATTTTGCGTATAAAATCTTCCGTGATGATGATCTTCTCCTCATGCATGAAATGCCCCCCGATGGTCTCTGCGGAGACAGGCTTGAAGGTTCCCGCCCCGACGTGAAGGGTGACGTATTCGGTTTCGATGCCTTTTGCGTTCAAGGTGTGCAGCAGCTCGTCGGTGAAGTGCAGACCGGCGGTGGGGGCGGCCACGGAGCCGTCGTGGCGGGCATAGACCGTCTGGTAGCGCTCGGTGTCGTTGTCATCCGCCTCCCGGTGGATGTAAGGCGGAAGCGGCACCTTCCCGTACGCTTCGATCCATTCCGCGAAAGAGACGTCCTGCTCCGACCAGGAGAAAGTAACCTCGAACGTCCCTTCGGTCGTTTCGCCGCGTTCGGCGCGGATGCGTATGCATCGCCCTTCCAAAGGCACCTCGATTTCCAACGGGTGTTTCCATTTCCGAGCGTTCCCCACCATGCACTTCCAAGTGACACAGCCGCTCAGGGTAAAGGCAACGGCAGGGTCGGCGGAAGGGGCCAGCGGCTCCAAACAGAAGATTTCAATGGCCGCCCCGGTGGAATTGTGCACCAACAGCCGCGCATGAATCACCTTTGAATTGTTGAACACCAGCCATTGCCCCGAAGTCAGAAAATCGGGCAGCTGATGAAAGACAGTGTCCGTGATGCTGTTGTCTTTTTTGTTGAATATCAGAAGTTTGGACTTGTCCCGTTGGGTCGCAGGATAGTAGGCGATGCGTGAGTCGGGCAACGCGTAATCGTAGTCCTCAATGCGGATGTTTCGGCTATTGTCTGTCATGCCGCAAAAATACACTTAATTCGGGTATGATGTCACTTGTATATATTAAAAATAATGATATTGAATAATTAACAATTTTTAACTTGACAAAGGCTCGCTTTTGATGTATTTTTGCCTTGAAACAAAATATACTAATAATGAAAACAAAAAATATAGTGAAAATATTGGTGTTCAGCGTGTTGTGTCTGGCATTGGCGGATGTGCTTTGGGCACAGGATGCGCTTATGCATGCATATAGTGCGGAGATTTCTGCCGAATCGCCTGCAGCGGGCTGTTTTTCGCCCACATACGCTGGCTCTCGGTTCAGAAATGATTTCGGGATGAAAGAACTGATGTTTGCGGATGTGTTCGGGATGTTTTCGTTTCGGAAAAACGCGGTTTTCCTATCTGTAAACCATTATGGATACGCGAATTACGGGGATTTCCGAATGAGTGCCGGCTATGGAAGGAATTTTGGAGACCGTTTCGCGATGACGGCCAGGGTTTTCTATTTGATGGCGCATGCCCGAGGATATCCTCCGCGACACTCCTTGTCTGCGGATTTTGCCGTGGCGTGCAAAGTTTCTTCAAAGCTGCTTCTTGACGCGGTCGCCTATAATCCGTTTATGCTGCGGTATGGTGTTGTGGGACAAGAGGTTATACCGATGAGGTTCGTCGTCGGTTGCGCGTATTTGCCCACTCGGAAACTGCTGGTGTCGCTGAGAATGTCCAAGACACTGCCCGGCGAATGGGAGGTGGGATGCCGTGTGATGTCCCAACCTGCACCACCGCTGCTCGTGGCGGCGGAATGCACCAACAGCCATTTGGGATTGCTTGTCGGGTGGCTCTGTGGCCGGTTCCTGCTCTCCGTACAGGCTGCCTGGCATTACCGTATTTCAGTCTCCCCACAACTCGCTGTCGAGTATTTTGGCGGAGGCACCGAAGTCAATAGTCGAAGTCAATAGTCGAATGTTAAAATCATCCAAAACAATGAAAACTGAATATATCATAACATTCTTGTTTTTTATGGTCTTCGCGGGAGTGAAGACCCATGCGCAGTGGGATTCGACGCAGGTGATGGAGGAAGTTGTCGGGAATTGGGAGGTTCAGTGGGAAGGAACGGGGGATGTGGAAGGGTTAGAGGATGCCGAGGGCGCTGCGGAAGAACTGCTTGAGCGGATAGAGGATATGCGCCAAGGCTCCAAGCCCAACCTGAACGATTTGAGTTACGAGGTCGCTGTCAATCGACTGCATCTAACGGATTATCAATATTATCAGCTTCAATTGTACATTGAGGAACATGGCCAGCTGTATAGTCTTTTTGAATTGCCTGCTGTAAATGGTTTCTCAGATGCTGATATGCGTTATTTGTCGGCGAGGGCGGTGGTGGAGCCGCCACCGAATGAACGTCCGACCTTGAAGCGGTTGTTGAAGGTGGGAAAGAACGTGTTTTGGATAAGGTACGGACAGTTTGTGGAGCGGCAGGCGGGTTACGATACGGCGCGGGCGAACCATTATGCCGGATCACCCGCGCACGTGCAATTTCGTTATGATTACCAAATACGCCAGCATTTTGGATTCAGGATTGCAGGTGAGAAAGATGCGGGAGAGGCTTTCTTCAGAGGAGCGCAGCGGAAAGGCTTCGACCATTATTCGGGTTCGGTTTATCTGAAGAACATCCGCTGGGTGAAGTGTGCGGTGCTCGGGGACTACCGGCTGAATTACGGGCAAGGGGTCGTGTTGGGGCCTTCCATGATGTCGGGCAGAGGGGCGGGCGTCTCGGCCATGCGGCGGTTCGGCGACGGGATAAGGCCTGTGGCCACCACCAATGAAAGCAGCCTCTTCAGAGGTGGCGCCCTGACAGTGGGTGGCGCATCGTGGTCGGGAAGTGCCTTCGCAGGACGGATTACCGAATGCAAGAATACCGCTCTAGGAGGATCCCTCTCTTATCGCCGGGCGCGCTTCAGCTTGGGCGGACAACTTATCTGCTATGGGTCTTTTGCGGACAGCGCGACCTGGCGGCAACGGTGTCTGTCCCTGTTCCACCCCGACAGGCTGAATGCCGGTTTGTCGTATCAGGTGATTGCCGGAAAGGCGTTGCTGTTTGGCGAAGCGGCGGTGAACGAAAAGGGCCGGCTGGCGCTGTTGCAGGCTACAACCGTCCCGGTGTCACCCGTGATGAAGGTTTCGGCGTTGCTGCGCTACTACGCCACAGGATACCAATCGCCTATGGGGAGCGGCTTCCGGGCTTCGTCAGGGGATTGCGGGGAGTTCGGGGTTTACCTCGCGGGACATCTGGTTCTGTCACGCAATGCGGAGACCGATATCTTCTTCGACTATTACCGACTTCAATGGTTGAGTTACAGGACTGACGCGCCCGTGCCGGGTATGGACGCTGGCGGCGCACTGAATCTTACACTGTCACGCAAGAGTATGTTGATGATCCGTTATCAGTGGAAAACAAAACCTAAAAACGAGAATGAGGATCCGCATTTGCACCGTCTGACCGAGCAATGCCGCCACCGTTTCCGTCTGCAATGGACGTGTTCCCCTTTGCCTTTTTTGGACACAAAGACAGAATGCGGTATGGTGCTCAACAAGGGCTCTTGTGAGGCTCGATGGCGCAAGGGGGTGCTGATGTACCAGGACTTGGCGTTCAACTTCCCAAAACCGAAGATCAGCCTGCATTTGCGGGTCGCCTATTTCGACACCGATAGCTATGACGAGCGGTTGTACGCCTACGAAAACGATGTCTATTACGCCTTTACGGTAGGATCATATTATTACCAAGGCATACGCGCCTGTCTGATGTTGCGGTACAAGATTCAGAACTTCAGCATCTGGTTGCGCGTGGCCCGGACACACTACCTGAACCGGGAAACTATCAGCAGTGGCCTGAATGAAATCGACAAGCCGCACAAGACAGAGGTGAAGGTACAAGGAATGTACCGATTTTAACCGTCTGTTGCCTAAAAAATAAGATCGTGGACGGAATCCTGGATGCCCAATTCGCGGGCAATGCCGATCAGCACTTTGTCGATTTTGTCCTTGACGAACTCCTCCGACTCGATGAGGTGCAGGTTCGGGTGTTTTTGCCAGGATTTGATGAGGTTGTCATCCACTTGGATGGCCTCCGCGAGGGTCTCCTCCATGCGGGCGGAATTGTTGCTCAGGGTGTAGCTGTGGGGGGCGCCTTTGGCACTGGTGCATAGGTGGAAGACCGCCTTGTAACGGCTCATCAGCTCTTCTTCCGTATGCCCCGTCTGGCGCAGCAACTCCTGCCAGTCCTCCGGGTCCATGTAGGCGGAAATGTCCATCGCTCCGCGGTCGTTGACGATGAGGGCGGGCTTGCCGCACGCCTCGGCGATATGGTAGAAGGCCTCCTCCATCTGCAGCAGGAACTGTATCATGTTCTTGTGGATCTCGAAATAGAGGTGACGGTCTTGGGTGAGGAACTCCGCGCCCGCCTTGATGAACAAGGTGGCCGCCTCGGGAAGCGTGAAAACAGCGTATCCGACTTTGGTGAAGAACTCCTCGATACGCTCGTTGGTGGTGGTTTTGCCGGCACACGGGCCGCCGGTGAGCACGATTTTGGTTATCATAAGGACAATCAATTGAAAAGCGCGGCAAAAGTACATAATTTATGCACACATACGGCTGTTGACGGTTGGCTTTTGGCACGTGGGTAACGGCTTGTTGTCAAGAGCCAAAGCCAAATTAAGATGATTTTCGTATTTTTGCATCGCAAAAGTCACGAAAGATTATACAACGGAAATGTCCATCGAAATCACATACCGTAGAACCCGCCGAATGTCGATGCGCGTCGTGAAAAACGGCGATGTGCATGTTTCCGTGCCCATAGGGGTGCCGAAAAGGGAGGTGGAAAAGTTCATCGAAGAACATCGCGACTGGATTGCCGAGGCCCGCAAGAAGGTGTACGAACGGCAGAAACAGCGGGCGGAATTCTACAACCGACTGCCCCTGACCACACGGGAACAGGCCGACGAGGCGCTGCAGCGACTAAAGAGCCTAGTGGAACCTATGGTGGATCGGCATTCGAAAGTGATGGGCGTGAAACCGCGTGGAATCTGGTACAAGCCGATGATTTCGCGTTGGGGCGTTTGCAACGTGAGAAACCGTACCATCTGCTTCTCCGCCTACGTGTTGCTGTTGCCGGAATGGTGCGTGGAACACATCGTGGTGCACGAACTATGCCACCTGCTGGAACCCAGCCATAACAAACGCTTCCACCAGTTGATGGACAAGTACTTCCCGCGCTGGAAAGAGGCGAGGAAGACGACACGGGAGATTTGTCGGATGGAGGAAGATTCGGAAGACGAATAACGGGAAAACTATCCAATCACCCTCATCACGCACTGCCCGCAGTCGAATTCCAAGCGGAACCGACGCTTGCCGGATACCAAATACAGTGGATCGTTGGGCGCTTTCGAACCGTCTATGCGACGATGGCACCAACCCAACTCGTAGCGCAGACAGTACTTGCAGGTCATCACGGCCTTGCCTGCGTAATCCTCGGTCTTGTCCAACCCGTACTCAATGTCCGTCGCGCCGAAGTCCTCATATACGGATTTGTGCGCTTCGTTGGTGATGTTCCGCAGATAGTCGGCCTTTTGGAAAAACGGGGTGGGGGAGTAGTGCAGCGGTATGTCCTGCGGACGAAAATGCGCGATGCGGGTGGAGATCAGTTGTTCCACCGCTTTGGATTTCAGCTCGTTGATGTAGCCGGCACGTAAAAAGGCAGTGCATTTCGGAATGCTGATGCTGCGGGCTTCGAACGGAGTCCCGCCCAACTTTGACAACGCGGTGCGCAAGGTCTCCGTCATCTTCTCCGGCTGCTGCGCGGCTGTGTATTCGATGGATTCTGTGATGGTTGTGGAACATCCGTCCTCATCGGTTAGCGTGAGCCGCACGCCGCCGGTGATTTGCTCAAAAAGAATATCCACCGCAATCTTCCGCTCTGCCGTCTTCCCGGACAATATCTTCTCGAAATTCTTGTCAATATTGCGGTATAATTTCACCTTTTGAAAACGGGACAATGGCTTTTGCGGGAAAATCCTGTCCCCCTCCACACCATTGACCAAAAAACCTTCCAATTCGCCGTCTGCGTTGATGAAACAGAGACCGTCGCCGTTTGCTATTGCCTGTTGCCTATTGCCTGTTGCCTCAAAAAAATATTTTCCATTGATTTGGTTCAAAAAACCGATAGGTTCGCCAATCGCTTTTGGGGTGTCGAAAGAGGACATGGAACCCACGGGATCGCGGTAGCCGTCAATAAAGTAGGAGGTGTATTCGCGGTTGAAGGTTTTGTGGAGGTCGGGGGTGAAAAAGAAACGCGTTGTGCCGCTGCCAACAGGTTGATAATCAGTGTTTCCGTCAAGGATAGCGTCCAATTTCTGCCGGTAAAATGCGGTCACGTTCTTGACATAACTCTCGTTTTTCAAGCGTCCTTCGACTTTGAAGGAGACGATGCCGGCTTTCATCATCTCTTCAAGATAATCGACGCGGCACATATCCTTTAGCGACAGTAAATGTTTGTTGTGTATCAATGTTTTACCGGTGGCATCCTGCAGGTCGAAACGGGTGCGGCAGATCTGCGCGCACTCGCCCCGGTTGCCGCTCCGTCCCGTCATCATCCGGCTGATGTAGCACTGTCCGCTGTAGCATACGCACAACGCGCCGTGCACAAAAGCCTCTAGCTCGATATTTGTCTGATTATGAATTTGTTGGATGGTTTCCAAATCGGTCTCGCGGGCCAAGACGGCACGGGTAAAGCCCAGCTTTTCAAGAAACTGGATCCGCTCTACGGAATGGTTGTGGCATTGCGTGCTCGCGTGCAAGGCGATGGGCGGAATGTCGGGTTTCAGGAGCCCTAAATCCTGAATCAAAACAGCATCCACCCCGATGTTATAGAGTTCCCAAAGCAGCTTGCGCGCGCCTTCCAACTCGTTGTCAAACAGCACGGTATTAACAGTAACATGCACTTTGGAGCCGTACAGATGGGCATATTGCACTAAGGTTTCGATGTCTTGAAGGGAGTTGCCCGCCGCCTGTCGCGCCCCGAAAGAGGATGCTCCGATATAGACGGCATCCGCCCCGTGGTTGATGGCGGTCTTGCCAGTCGTTAAGTCTTTGGCGGGCAGAAGAAGCTCTATCTTACTCATCAGCAAAGCGTTTCGCTTTCAACGGGAATTGTTCAGCCAGTTCGCCGGAATAGTAGAAGTCGTTGCAAATCACCCCGAAGGTGTAGATTTCGTCGTGTACAGTGATATGCGACCCGCCGCATTTTGGGTCAGGACCCGGTTTGGAAGCCTGGAAACCGAGGTTGAAGAGGGTGAACAGGATGTCGGGGCGGTTCACGATGTCGTAGCCGGAACGCCGCCACTGCAGCATCGTCTGATGCAGGATGCAGCCCGTGTAAATATATGAGTACAAGTGATTTCGATAGTTGGTTAACCGGTTGAACCGTTCGCTCTGGTGGTCGGCGGTTTGGAAGTCGAGGATGTGTTCGTAGGGCTTGCCCATGTAGAAAATGGAGGCGGTGTCGGTGAGGTTGCGCTCCACCTGCATGGCGGTGAAGTCCTTGATGCCGTTGACGCCGAGCGAGAACTGCGACTGCACGGAAAGCACCTTCATGGGACCGAGGTAGCGTTTGAACATTTCGCGCTTGCTGTTGAACAGCCGCACTTGTTCGCCCACGAGGCAGCCCACAATGAGGCGTGGTTCCACACCGGTGAGCCGCGCGGCCTCATAAATCACGGCAGAATCCTTCAAAATGGCGGCTTTTAACGCGGGCCATGCCGAGTCGTTCATCCAAGGGATTACATTCCCCTCGAATGGCTTCATCTTGTTGGATTTCACCATATTATCCATGTCCGCAATCATTTTTCGGTAAGCGTTGGCGTGATCATCGTCCTGCATGTACATGTTCGCCGCATAAATCATCTCCTGCACAGCGGTAGGCCGGTCGCTGTGTTGCGCCGCTTTGAAGATGAGGTCGGCATTTTTCGGATAGAACTTGCGGAATATGGAAAGGTTTCGGTAGTCATACAGAATCTGCTCCTGACTGTCCATAGAATCGGACTGCGCAGTATATTTTTGATTCTCAGACAGATAACGATTGTTCTTGTCTGTGCCGCCCTTGTTGTTGGTGAACCCTAACTCAAAAAACGCCCATGCGCCGAGGATACCCGCTCCAACCAGCGCAAATAGGTGTAATACAATCAAATAGAATTTAGTACGGCCTTTCAACCGTTTCCACAACTTCCATAAGGAACGCTTTTTGCGGACCTTCTTCGGAGATTGTTGGGATGCGTTATTTTGTGATGGTAGAGACGCGCCATGGCGCGCCTCTACAGAATGATTTGTCTCTTCCATGTTGTCTTTCGACCTTAAACTCTAACCCCTAAACCCTAAACTAAATTTGCGAATCCCATGAACGCCATGGCGAGGATGCCAGCGGTGATGAGCGCGATCGGAACACCCTTCATGCCCTTGGGAATTTCCACCAATTCGAGTTGTTCGCGCAGACCGGCGAAAATCGTGATGGCAAGGGTGAAACCGATGGCGATGGCAACAGCGTACAACGTGTTGTCAATCACGGAGAAACCGTGGCCCGGGATGATCGTCTGCTGGGTGACGTTGATGGCGACACCGAGGACGGCACAGTTGGTCGTGATCAACGGCAGGAAAACACCCAAGGCGCGGTACAGCGACGGGCTGACCTTCTTGAGGATGATCTCCACCATCTGCACGAGACTGGCGATGACCAGGATGAAAACGATGGTCTGCAGGAAAGTGATGTTCAGGGGCACCAGAACATATTTCTGCAGCAGCGAGGTGACCAGCGTGGCGAGTGCCATGACAAACGTGACGGCCGCGCCCATGCCGAGGGCGGTGTTCACCTTGCTGGAAACGCCCAGAAACGGGCATATACCGAGGAACTGCACCAAGATGATGTTGTTGACCAGCACAGCTCCGATGATCATTAATATATATTCCATTGTTTTGTTATTTCGTTTGTTTGTTTTTTGTGATCAGTGAACAGTGATCAGTGAACAGTAATCAGTGATTTGTGATTGGAGAATTGAAATCATATTTTGAAATGAGTACGATCAACCCAAACAATTATCAATTATCCATTATCAATTATCAATTAGCACAATGTTTCTTCTTCTCTTCTCTCTTGTTCACGATATAGCGCACCGCCGCCATCACGAAGCCGAAGACGAGGAACGCGCCGGGGGCGAGCACGAAGATCAGGATGTGGTATTCGGCGGGGATGAACTGGAAGCCCATGATGGAGCCGGAGCCCAGGATCTCGCGGATGGCGCCGATGAGCGTCAGCGCGATGGTGAAACCGATACCCATGCCCAGACCGTCAAGCAGTGAATCGAACACGGTGTTCTTGTTGGCGAAGGCTTCCGCACGGCCCAACACGATGCAGTTCACCACAATCAACGGGATGAACACACCCAAACTGGCAGACAGTGACGGCAGGAACCCCTGGATCAGCAGGTCGATCATGCTCACGAAGGTGGCGATGATGACGATGTAACTCGGGATACGCACCTTGTCGGGGATGACGTTTTTCAGCGCGGAGATGAGCATGTTGGACATCAGCAGCACGAAGGTCGTGGCCGCGCCCATACCCAAGGCGTTGGTCACCGAGGTGGTGACGGCCAGCGTCGGACAGCAGCCCAACACCAAAATCAAGGTCGGGTTTTCTTTGAAGAATCCCTTGGTCAGTATATTTAATTTGCTGTTACTCATGATAATCCTCCTTTATTTTCATAAAAACATCGTAAGCGCGCTGCACCGCATCGCAGTAGGCGCGGGAGGAGATGGTGGCTGCCGTGATGGCATCCACATCGCCGCCGTCCTTCTTCACCACCAACTTGAAATCCGCAGGATTCTGATGGTTGAACTGCATGGCGAACTCACTCTTGTCCTTGTTGATTTTATCGCCCAAACCGGGGGTTTCGCCCGCCTTGAGCACTTCCGTGTTCACAATGGCGCCATCCGCGTCGAAGCCGACCATCAGGTCGAAACGTCCCGCGAAAGCTTTCTTGGTGTAGGTCTCGATGCCCGCGCCGCAAAGTTCGCCGTCCTTGCCGATGGCCAGATGGACGGGGATTTCCTCGTTGTCGCCATCCACAATCACGGTGTCAATCACAGTGCCCTCATAGTCAGGGAGTACTGCTTGCAGCGCTTTCTCTTTTTTCTCTTTCTGACCCTGTTCGATAGGTCCTTTGGTGAGGGCATAGACGCCGGTGAGGGCCAATGCCGCCAACAGTGAAATGCACGTCAGCACAATCACTAATCTCCAGATAGAATCATTCTTTGCCATATCGATCGAATTTTAGGGTTAGTGAGCGAATTGTTTGGGTTTGAAGCCTTTGTTGATAAGCGGCACCACAGCGTTCATCAGCAGGATGGAGAAGGAAACACCCTCGGGGTACGCGCCGAAGAGGCGGATGATGATGGTGAGCAGTCCGCAGCCGCAGCCGAACACAACCATACCCCACGGGGAGGTCGGGGAGGTCACCATGTCGGTGGCCATGAAACAGGCACCAAGGATGAGACCGCCGGCGAGCAGGTGGATGAACGGGTTGACGTACACCGCCGGATTCACCAGATGGAAGATGCCGGCTACCACGAACACCGTGGCGATGAACGACACGGGAATGTGCCAGGTGATGATACGCTTCCACAGCAGGAAGCCCGCGCCGATGAGCAGGGCGATGGCCGAAACCTCACCGAAACTGCCGCCCATCTGTCCGAGGAGCATGTTGGCGTAAGTCGGAATCTGACTCAGATCGCCGCCCTCCTTGATGAGACCGAGGGTCGTGGGACCCGTCACCGCGTCGGCGAAGCCCCAGATGGGGGTCGGCACCGGCCAGGAGGTCATCTGCACCGGGAAGGCGATGAGCAAAGTGACACGTGCCACCAAGGCGGGGTTGAACGGGTTGTGGCCCAGTCCGCCGAAGGGCATCTTCGCGATGCCGATGGCGACGAGCGCACCCACCACCATGATCCAAATCGGCATGTTGGAAGGCACGTTGAAAGCCAGCAGCAGACCCGTGACCACGGCGGAACCGTCATCGATGCTCGGTTTCTGATGCAGCATGAAACGCTGGATCAGGTACTCGAAAAGCACGCAACAGCCGATGGAGACTGCCGTCAGGATGATGACGGGCAACCCGAAATAATAGACCGATACCAAAAATGCAGGTACCAGCGCAAGAACCACCGACCACATGATTTTCTTCACAGACTCGTCGCTGTGCACGTGCGGTGATCCCGAAATGTGTAGCAATTTATCCATTGATTGTCGTTTTTTATTTGTTCCTAATAAACCAAAAATAACAAACGGCAAAAGTATAAATTTTTTTAATATGTATGGCGGTCTATTTTTTTATGGACACAGGGTCAGGAAGGATGTTGGCGTGCGTTTTCTGACGTAAGACTTATGACGTCCTACATCAAAAAATCACAAATCACACTTCGCAAAAACTTTATCGGATAAGCGTCAGGCTTCCGGTTTTCATCATCATCTGCTCTGGAGTGCCGATGCGGGCGTATTGGATCTTCCAGATATAGACACCCTCGGGGGCGGGTTTGAACTTGGCGTTGGAGCCGAAGCCCTTGATGTTGCCGTCCCAGCCTTCTTCCGGATTCTCGGTCTGGAAGATCAGCTCGCCGTTTCGGTTGAAAATCATCAGCTGGTAATGGGTGACCCCGTTCACCTTGGGCAGGAACACCTCGTTTTTGCCGTCGGTGTTGGGCGTGAATCCGCTCGGCACGAAAAACGCGTAGTTGTCCTCCACCGGCACGATCAGCGTGGTGTCGTTGGAACAACCGTCGGCGTTGGTGACGGTCAGCCGGACGGGCACGAGGTCGCTGGATTGCAGATGGAATGCGTGCGAGGGCTCTTCGTCATACGAACTGTGTCCGTCGCCGAAATACCAGGAATAGTTGGTGATGTTGTCTCCCGTGGAGTGATTGAAGAAATAGACCTCTTCACCGTTGTTGGGCTCGGCGGGACTGAAGGAGAAGTCGGCGTGCGGGTATCCGGACACATGGACCACGTTTTGCAAGGAGAGGGAATCGTTGCATCCTGGCGCGCTGGTCACGGTGAGCGTTGCTGAGTAGTAGCCCTCTTCGGTGAAAGTGGTGTGCGGGTTCGTCGTGGAGTCGTAGTGAATATAGGCGTCGTCATCGTAAATCCTCCATTGAAGGGTGGCGTAGTTGGGCGTGTAGTCCGCATGCCATGTGACGGGCAGCGGCAGACATCCTCGGTCGGGGGAGTAGGTGATGTTGATGTTGGGTCGCGGCACGATGTTCACCTCCACTTTGGCAGTGTCGGTCATGCAGTTCCACCTGTCATGGGCGACCATTTTGTAGATGCCGCTCTGCGTGATCTCGCATTCAGAAGCAAGGCGATCAGGATGGACGACGCCTGGGAGTGTGTCACCCACATTGTTGAGCCATACATAGAAGATCGAGTCTGATCCTCTCAACTTCTCCACTTCAATGTATTTGAGCGTGTCGCAGGCTGTGAAGGCGGTGTCGCGCAGCCGGACGCTGTCATTCGCGCGGAAGTGGAGCATAATGGTATCAAATTTTCTGAAAAGGGGTTCCAGGTTACCGTAGCCTGCACAACCTTGCGTGACAACGATCAACCGGGCCTCCTTGACCTGGTTGGGGTTCGTGAATTGCACGGTGGGGAGCATCTTGACGTGCACCACCTGCGTGGTTTCTCCGATTGCGAAGCTGAAGGCGTTGTTCTCCAAGTCAATAGTGTCGCCGGAAGGCATGATCAGCGAATAATCCGTGTTTAACACGGCGCTTCCGCTGGTGTTGATGACAATTTGGGTGTTGGCGGTGGTGGAAGGATGCTCCATGGAGAAGGTCAGGTCGAGATTGCGGCAATTCTGAATCAGCGTGTCGCCGCCCTCTTCGGTCTCCCACGTCTGCTCTGACTGCACATGCGGGCTGTAGAAACTGCCCTCCTCGAGGAACACACCGGAATCATAATTGTTATCGCCCACGTTGGCTACAGCCAACTTCATGTGATAAGTCTGGCAGCTGAAAATGATGGCTTGGGCGGCCAACGCAGTGGTGTATCCGTCATATTGTACTCCGTTGGTGTTGTTGGCGTTGCAGATAAAATAATTCGAATTGGAAGGATTCGTGCCAGGGCCAGAGCCGGGGGAACCGTGGTATCCATGGTTTACATTGTTGATGGCCACCGAGATACCGTTAGGATTCGAGGCTGTGACGCTCCCGGGCACGATGGCCACGTTTTTGGTGGTGGTGTTCAGTGTCACGGGATCAACACCGGTCAAAAGAAAGGCAAACACATCATTATAGCCGGTGTTTACAAATTCGCAGTACTCCTCAGAACCGAAAACATAGTTGAACTGGAATTCATCGGCCATGGCGATAAAGTCAAACTCCAGCGAGGCTGAATTATTGACGACGTTGGTTGTGTAAGAGGAAAGTGCATTCTCCGTATAGGCTCCAGAAGTGATTTGTGAGGAGGCACTTGTAGAATTGTTCGGACCGGCGGCAACGGAGACATTTCCGGTGGTCATCACCAAGCCTGTCTCAAACGGAAAATTGACAAATCCGTTTCGATTGAACGTGCCGATCTGCGGGGTGGAAACATTCCCTGGTTGGCCATTGAACTTGCCCACTTGGTAGCTTTCGAAAACGTCAGGGTGGGGACAGCCGGAAATCAGCACCCCGTCGCCGGCAAGATGTGATTGCAAGATGCTATGTACCGATGAACCCTGCAGCGAAGTCACCGAAAGGTTCGGGCTCTGGGCCTGCAATAGGGCGAAAGTACCAATCGTAAATGCCAAAATAAGATACCTTTTCATAATCTGAAATTATAGGGTCGCCAAAACACTTCTGATTCTTAAAACATTCCTATAACGTATGAAGTCGTGAATTGTGGCAAATAATTATTCCACTTCGATCTCATCCACGAAAATCCAGGCTGGGAAGCCGAATCCAGTGTGCTCCTTGGGCAGCTGGTGCCCGGTGATGCGCACCCGGACGTAGCGGGTCTCAGCCGGCTCGAACGGGAGTTCGTACTGCTCGATGCCGCTGGCACGGTCCCATTCTGCCAACGGGTATTCCTGATTCGCCACTTCGTGGAATGTCTCCCCGTCGTCGGAGATGCTGATGGTGCAGCTTTTCGGGTTGTAGATCCAATCATTGATGTTCAGGATAGTGCTGAAAGACACCTTTTGAATGACCGTGGGCTCCTGCAGGTCGATGGTGGCCTCCAGCGGCGTACCCCAGAAGCCGATCCAGCGTCCCGTGCGGTAGTTGGTGCTGCCATGCAGCCCGTCAATGAGGGTGGGGGCGCCTTCGTAAGCGTAGTTCTCGTGCGGCGGATTTGCCAGCGTCACCGGCTTCATGGACGACTTGGAGAAACGGAATTGCGTCTGATATTCGGAGGTGGCGCCATCGGGACGTATCAGGATGGCGCGGAAATCGGTGTTTTCGGTGATTTCCACCGGCGTGGTGTAAACTTCCCCACGCTTCGGATTCCCACCATCCAAGCTGTAGCGGATCTCGCCTTCCCCGAACTTGGAGAGCGTCACGGTGACACAGCCCTTTTCGTAATCGGGGGTGACCTCCGCCTGCAAGTCGAAGATATGTCGGGCATAATTGTAATCATAGAGGTCGTACAGCTTTGCCATCCGGAAACAACGTTTTATAAAGTCTTTGTAATCACGCTGTTGAGGTTTGCACCATTGCAACTCGGAAAGGGCGGCCATGCGCGGGAGCGCGTCGTATTCCACATCTTTGAAACTATGGACATATTCTCCCCAAATGTTTGCCTGCACCCCGAGGATATGCTGCTGTTGCTTTTCGGTCAGTTCGTCGGGCAGCGGTTGGTACTTATAGACGCGTTCCACAGGGAGATAACCGTCGGCGAAGACGGGCTCGTTCTCGGGAGTGAGGGATTGCCCTTGGCTGAAGTAGAGGTAGTCGCCGGGGGTCATCACCACGTCATGCCCTCTCTTGGCCGCCTGGATGCCGCCTGAAGTGCCGCGCCAACTCATGATCATCGCGCTCGGGCTGATGCTGCCTTCGAGAATCTCGTCCCAGCCGATGATGCGGCGACCGCGCGCCTTCACAACCTTCTCCATGCGGTTCATCACATAGCTCTGCAGATGATCCTCCGCCGAGAAACGGCCGTCATTGTGCAGCCCCAAAGACTGTATCTTGGCTTGGCATTTGGGACATTCGTGCCAGCGGGCCTTCGGGCATTCGTCGCCGCCCACATGGATGATGTCGGACGGGAACACATCCATCACTTCGTTGAGGATGTCCTCCAGGAAGCGCATGGCGGAGTCGTTGCCGGCGCAGATCACCTCGTCGGAGACCCCCCACCGGCGCCACACTTCGTATGGGCCACCCGTGCATCCGAATTGCGGATATGCGGCGAGCGCCGACTGCATGTGGCCGGGCAGGTCTATTTCAGGGATGACGGTGATGTGCCGTTCCGCGGCGTAGGCCACCAGGTCGCGCAGTTCGTCCTGCGTGTAAAAACCGCCATGCCGGATACTGTCGTAACTGTTGGTGTTCCGCCCCAGGACCGTGCCGCTGCGCCATGCCCCGACCCGTGTCAGTTCGGGATATTTCTTGATTTCCATACGCCAGCCTTGGTCGTCGGTGAGATGCATGTGGAACTTGTTGATATTATGCAAGGCCATCATATCGAGATAGCGCTTCACGGAGTCAATCGCGATGAAATGCCGGCTGACATCCAGGTGCATGCCACGGTAGGCGAACTGCGGCCAGTCGGTGATGGTTCCCGCCGGAAAATGCACGATGTCAACCTTTTCAGTGGGCATGCTTTTGCGAAGCGTCTGGATGGCGTAGAACACCCCTGCGGCATCGGCCCCCCTGACGATGATCTTCTCCGGGGTGATGTCAATACGATAGGATTCGGGTTGCTTGCAGAGCGCGGTGTCCTTCATCAAGAAGATGCCGAAAGCGGTCTTCTGGAGCATCGGCTTGAGTTGGAAATCGGCGCGTATGACGTCGGAAAGATATTCCGCAAGGAACTCGGCTTCACGGCGCAAGGTGTCCGCTTCGGAGTAGAAAATGATGGTGTGCTCAGACAGCGCGAATGGCGTGTCACGGTTCAAGGCTATCTCTTTTGGAAGTGGAATTATTTGATAATCAGCTTCTGAAATGCGTTGCTTGCAGCCGCCAAACAATACACAACCGCCCATGAGACACATGAAAAGCCAAACTTTCGCGTAAATTTTGCCCATATTATTCATTTTGAAAATTAAGGCGCAAAGATACATTTTTCCTTGACATGAGGATCCACCTCTTTTTGCTATTGTGTGTTGTCCGTTCCCTAAAAAAATTGTATCTTTGCCGCTTGTTAAAAAAGATAACGTTAAATATAGAAACAATATGACCTTACAAGAATTCCAAGCAGATTTGAGAATGGGCATTCCGGCGGAAATCCCTGCCGCACAGCCCTACGACCCGAATATCAACCATGCACCGAAGCGCAAGGACATCCTCACCAAGAAGGAGAAACAACTGGCCCTGCGCAACGCGCTCCGCTATTTCCCGGCTTCGCAGCACGCCGCTCTGGCCCCCGAATTCGCAAAGGAGCTGCACGACTACGGCCGTATCTACATGTACCGCTACCGCCCGACCTATGAGATGTACGCCCGTCCCATCGACGCGTACCCCGCCAAGTGCAAGCAGGCAGCGGCCATCATGCTGATGATTCAGAACAACCTCGACCCCGCTGTGGCGCAGCATCCGCACGAGCTCATCACCTACGGCGGCAACGGCGCGGTCTTCCAGAACTGGGCACAGTACCGCCTGGTTATGAAATATTTGTCGGAAATGACCGACGAGCAGACCCTCGTGATGTACTCCGGTCACCCGCTGGGGCTCTTCCCGTCGCACAAGGACGCGCCCCGCGTGGTCGTGACCAACGGCATGGTGATCCCCAACTACTCCAAACCCGATGACTGGGAGCGCATGAACGCGCTGGGAGTCAGCCAGTACGGACAGATGACCGCGGGTTCCTACATGTACATCGGACCGCAAGGCATCGTGCACGGCACCACCATCACGGTGTTGAACGCCAGTCGTAAGATCGGCGGCGAAATCGGTGGCAAGCTCTTCGTGACTGCCGGTTTGGGCGGCATGTCGGGCGCGCAACCGAAGGCCGGCAACATCGCCGGTGTGGTCTCCATCACCGCGGAGATCAACCCCGCCGCTACGCAGAAACGTTACGAGCAGGGCTGGGTCGATGAGGTGCACGCGAACCTCGACGAACTCTTCGTCAAAGTCAACGAGGCCCGCGCCCAGAAAATCGCGAAATCGTTCGCCTATCAAGGCAATATCGTCGATCTGTGGGAATATTGCGCTGAGCACGACATTCAGGTCGATCTCGGCAGCGACCAGACTTCCCTGCACAACCCGTGGGCGGGCGGCTACTACCCTGTGGGCATCTCCTTCGAGGAGGCCAAGCAGATGATGGCCGACTATCCCGAGAAGTTCAAAGCCGCTGTGGAGGCCAGCTTGCGCCGCCAGGTGGCCGCCATCAACAAGCTGACGGCCAAGGGCATGTACTTCTTCGACTACGGCAACGCCTTCCTGTTGCAATCCTCTCGCGCCGGCGCCGACATTCTCAAGGAGGACGGCACGTTCCGCTATCCCTCTTACGTCCAGGATATCATGGGACCGATGTGCTTTGACTACGGTTTCGGCCCGTTCCGCTGGGTCTGCACTTCCGGCAAACCCGAGGACCTCGATGTCACCGACCATATTGCCATGGACGTGCTGAGAGAGATCAGCGAGCATGCTCCTGCGGAGATTTCGCAGCAGATGCGCGACAACATCACCTGGATCAAGGGCGCCAAGGAGAACCACCTCGTGGTGGGTTCGCAAGCCCGTATCCTGTACGCTGATTGTGAGGGTCGTACAAAGATCGCCGCCGAGTTCAACAAGGCGGTGCGCGACGGCAGACTTTCCGCACCTGTAGTCTTGGGCCGTGACCACCACGATGTTTCTGGCACGGACTCCCCGTTCCGCGAGACCTCCAACATCTACGACGGCAGCAGCTTCTGCGCCGACATGGCTGTGCAGAACGTCATCGGCGACGGTTTCCGAGGCGCCACGTGGGTAAGTATCCACAACGGCGGCGGCGTCGGCTGGGGCGAAGTCATCAACGGCGGCTTCGGCATGGTGCTGGACGGCAGCGACGACAGCGACCGCCGTCTGCGCTCGATGCTCTTCTGGGACGTGAACAACGGCATCTCCCGCCGCGCCTGGGCCCGCAACGACGGCGCCCTCTTCGCCATCAAGCGCGCGATGGAGGCCTGCCCCGAATTGCATGTGACGCTGCCGAATATGGCAGACGACAATCTGATCGAATCAATGTTTTAAAACAGTGAACAGTGAGCAGTGAGCAGTGAACAGTAGGCAACAACGATTTAGTTTGTTAATATGAACCATAAGGATTTAGCGGTTTGGAAAGAGAGTATGAAACTGGTGAAGGAAGTGTATCTTCTGTTGAAGCATTTTCCTGCATCTGAGCAATTCGAAATATGTTCACAAATGAGAAGAGCTGCAGTTTCTATTCCTTCAAATATTGCTGAAGGTGCGGGACGTAATAGTGACAGAGAACTTTTACGCTTTTGCTATATATCCCAAGGTTCTTTAGCTGAATTAGAAACACAATTGCTGATTTCTGCTGAACTTGGTTACATTAAATCAGATAATGATATTTTCAAGCAACTTATTACCGTTAGAAAAATTTTGTCTGGATATATCACTTATCTCAATACAAAACTAAATAAGCAATCAACATCAAATCCCAAACACTGATTACAGATCACTGTTCACTGATCACTATTCAATCAAAATATGCGTACTCCTATCAAAACGATATTGACCCTTGCCGTTTTTGCGTGTGCGTGCTTATTCGGCTGCCGCAAGAAGCCCGCCCCCATCGTCATCACCCCTGACATTGAGAAGAACCACCTGGAGCGGAACCACATCTTCGGGAATGTCAAGACATTGGAGACGGAGACGTTCAACTTGCAACGGGACTCCCTGTCGGTGAAAGACACGGCGGACCTGAAAAAGCTGCTCGCGGCGTGTGATTCGTTGTGCGATGTCCCCGACTATTCCAGTTCGAGTCAGCGTTATACCTCCGACGGCTACCTGTTGGAGTTCGTCAAGCATGGGCATATTGGCAACGCCTACTACCGCACCTACACCTACGACAACGAGGCGCGCATCACAGGATGGAACGAGTACGACTATGACAGCACGTTGGTCTCCCACGGCACCTACACCTACGACCGCAACGGGTTCCTCGTGGGCGAGCAGGTCTATCAAGGCGACAGTCTCGTGATGTCGTTTGCGCACACTACCGACGGTATCGGCAATGCCATCCGCACCGTGCAGACCTTCGGCAAGTTGCAGACCGCGACGGAAAACAAGTTCAACGAACAAGGATTGGTCACGCAGATTACCGAATACGAGCCCGACGGCAAGGTCTTCAAGATTGCGAAGATCGAGTACGACAACTACGGCGATGAGGTGAATCGGTGCGTTTATAAGTCTGGTAACCAGATGATTGAATATACCTACACGGAATACGCCCAGGACGGCCGTGTGCGCAAGGTCATCTACGAAGACAAGCTGCACCACGTCAAGGAATTCCACTACTTCTTCGATTATGATGCCCACAAAAACTGGCAGACCGAGGTATGCGCGGTGGACGGCCAAATTGTGTATGTGAAACAACGGAAATTCGAATATTATTGATAATTAATATGTGTATCCCCTACGGGGATTTTAAAACCGCGATGGGCATTTTCTACAGATATACATCCCCTGACGGGGATTGCCCAACACGAAGTAATCAACAGCCGAAGGCTAACTAACACGAAGTAAAAAACACGAAGTAATTAACCAATAAACTTTAAAAAGATGGATTTAAGCAAGATTTTATCGATCACAGGCAAAGGAGGCCTGTTCAAATTCCTCTCGAAAACCACTAACAGCTTCATCGTGGAAGGCTTGGACGATGGCAAGCGTTTCCCCGCATTCTCCAATGACGGCGTGGCCGCGTTGGACAACATCGCCATTTTCACGGAAACCGATGAGGTGCCGCTGCAGACCGTTTTCCAGAACATCTACCGCAAGGAAGATGGCAAGAAGATGCAGATGCCGAAAGACAACAACGCCATCAAGGCCTATTTCGCCGAGATTCTGCCCGAATACGACCGCGAAAGAGTCTATGTTTCCAATATGAAGAAGGTCTTCACCTGGTATAACATCCTTGTAGAACACAACCTCGTTGATTTAGAGGAACCCGCCACCGAGGAACCCGCCCCCGAACAACCCGACAACCAATAACCCCAATAACCTGTAGAGACGCAACGCCTTGCGTCTCTACAATTCCCATTAACCCTTAACCATTAACCTCCTAACCTTCTAACCCTCTAACCTTTAACCGTTAACCATTAACCATTAACCGTTATGAAAGAAAACCGCCCTTGGGTCATCTGGCTGACCATTATGGCCGTCATCCTTGCCGGAGTAGGAATTTTTTTCTACTATAATTTCTTCCGTCAGTCGAAGTCGGAACTGATAGAAGCCATCCCCACGGATGCGGCTTTCATCCTCACCTTGAACGACAACGACGGATTCATCAGTAGCACACCGAAGGTGGCGCCCTACCTGAACGAGCTGCTCGTGATGGACGCGCTGCCCGCCTACGAGACCATGCGGAACAAGCTTCCCAACGGGGAGTACGACCTCACCGTCTCTGGGCACGGCACCGACAACGGCGTCAGCGTCCTGTTCAACATGCATGCCGACAAGGCGGCCTTCAAACGGCTGCTGCGCGCCCTCAGCATCGATCCAAACAACTATACCCCCTTTGAGGGCAACCGTATCTACACCTACGGCACGAATTTCAAAAGCATGAAGTTCGTTTATCTCAACCACATCATCTCCATCTCCCCGGACCTCGAGTTGCTGAAACGCGCTATCGTCCAGCATGCGCACCCGAAGGACCTGCTCTCCGACAAGCAATTCAAAGAAATGTACGATCTGACGGATAAGAATCGTAAACAGAACTGGTTGATAGTCAATCCAGAACGCTATGGCAAATATTTTTCTTCCTTTTTGAATGAGGAGACCGCCGGAAAACTTTCCAGTGGCTTGAAGAAATCTGGCTGGACCGCTCTGCAACTGAGATTTTCCGGAAACGAAATGTTTTTGTCGGGGTATGTGTATGCCGAATCTCCTCAATCGGATAAATTCGACATTTTGATCAATAAGAATGGCAACGGAGTGGAAATCAATGATTTATATCCTTCTCAAGCCAATTGGTATGTCCATTTGGAAACACCATACGTGAAAGAGTTAAGCAGGCTGAAGAACAACGATCCAAAGGCGTCCAAGCCTTTTATGGATTTGTCGCCTTCTGAAATCGGATACTTTACACTCCAAAGTGATTCTGTTGAGTATCAATATGCTATCGTGAAATTTGACACAGCCAATAGTCCGTTGGAGGTGTTCTATAGTCAGGCGGCGGATTCGGTGCGTGCACTCTGTCCTGACGAACAGTTCCCGATCCCGTACCGTTTGTTCCCGCTAATGCCCGCTTTCGCCCCGGACTCTGCCAAGTGGTTCATAATCAAGGATAATTCACTCGTCTTTGCGGAATCCAAAGAGGGTTTGAAACTTTATCAAAAAAACATGAAGGAGAAAGGCTGTTTGACACAAAATCGGTACTATCCCTTCGTGAATGAGGCTGTGGCCTCTACCGCTGTTTTCACCTATACCCTTTTCAACAACGAAACTTCGTCCTATTGGCCCTCTTTGCTTTCAGATAAAGGCAAGGCCAGCCGTGTCGGAAGGGACCTTCACGTTTTCGCCCTTAGTTGCGATGCCATAGGAAAGGGTCAGCATTTGCTGCCTGTGAATCTGTACCTCTTATTTTAAAGGTTAAAGGTTAACGGTTAAAGGTTAAGGGTTAAGGGTTAAGGGTTAAGGGTTAGCCGTTATTAAAAATCCGAATTGACCTCCAGGGTTTCGACCTTGGAGTTTTTGCCGTCGATGTAGGAGATGACCACCGGGGAGGTGCTGTGGTAGCTGCATTTCGACAGGATGATGGTGTTGTAAGCCTGCGTCACTGTGTCGGTGTCGGTCTGCCATTTGGAGTAGTCCGAGGTGTATTTCACATATATTGGCTCATCCTTGATGTTGTTGACCTCCTGCGTGATCTCCCCGT
Organism: Bacteroidales bacterium; assembly: GCA_045130275.1. Lineage (GTDB taxonomy): Bacteria > Bacteroidota > Bacteroidia > Bacteroidales > WCHB1-69 > F23-D06. The sequence continues at coordinate 36,094 of JBGUPL010000133.1, read as the reverse complement.
ATTTGTTGGACAGACGACCCTGCAGGTCGGGGTAGGTGAACTGCGTGCTCAAGCTGAAAAAGACATCGACCTTATAGACGAGATGCGTTTTCGCGGCGGAACGGACCTCCAGCTTCACTCGCTCGCCCGCGAACGTGCCTTTCATCACCGTGTAGTTCGGTTTCGTGTGGCTGACATCCTCCACGAAACCCTTGCCTTTCAGCTTAGAGACGAACGTGGACATGGTGCTGTTCATGCCGATGCCGAGGAATTTCATCGGCTGGGTCTGCGCATTGCCGACAAGCACGGCGGCAATCAGCAACAAGGTGGCGAAGATCTTTTTCATATTGGGTTAATCGGTTATATTAAAACATTTTCCTTGAACAGCCCGGCAGGGGCAAGAGCTCGGTAGATGGGGTAGGAGGTTAGGAGGTTAGAAGGTTAGGAGGTTATAGGGTTATGGATTGGGGATGTTCGGTTTGGTTTAATGGATGTAGTTCGTTGAGGCAGCTGGGAGGCTACAGGGGTGGGCGGGAGGCGTTTTTCACGAGAGTAAACGGTATCCCCAGGGAGCGGGCGCCCTCGCCGTCGGTGTCGTCGCGGTCGCCAACCATCAGACATTCAGATGGTTGCAGTTTTATCTCTTGGCAGATTCTCTCGAAGGATTTCTTGCAGGGCTTGAGACCGCCCAAAGACGGCGCATCGAATATGAAATCCGCCCACGAAAGACGGAATCCGATGGCTTCCAGCTTTTCACGCACGAAACCGTAATCGGAAAAGACCACGATTTTCTTGCCATTCGCACGCAATCCTAACAGTTGACGTTCCACCCACGGGGCTATCCGATAGTGCTTGCGCAAAATAGCCACCATATCGGGCATGTACTCCTCGAAATACCATCTGCGGGCCAGCTCCCGTCTGCTAAAACGGGCGAAAAAGGCAGCATAAAAGGCATCCTCGCTTCGGAAGTGCTTGCCACGCAAGATGTTGCGCACCTCTCGCTCACGCTTGAGCAGCGACAGCCTCCCCCGCAGCATCTGGCTCCACACCAGCCGCCGCGCCAAACCGGACTTGTCGTACAAAGTCCCGTCTAAATCGAATATGATAGCCTTATACATCTGTTTTTTTACTACCCCGCCCCTCGGGCCCCCCTTCAAAAAGAAGGGAAATTGGGATTGCCTATTGCCTGTTGCCTGTTGCCTATTGCCTATTGCCTATTGCCTATTGCCTATTCACTGATCACTAACTGTTTGAACTTCTCGTGCCGTTTCTCATCCTGAAGGAGCAACTGGAGCTTGAACTGGCCGTCGCGGGCGCCCTCGGCGATGCACTGGGCCTTGAAGGTCTCGAACGACTCCGGGATCATGCGGTAGGTCTCGGGCATCTTGATGCGCAGGGAGTCGCGCTTGGTCTTGTACTCCACGTTGATGCGCATCAAGATTTCATCGACTTTTTCGGTGAACTTTTCCGCTTGCTCTTGCGTGACACTTTGGTCGGCGAACTCGTAGTAGAACTTGTAGCCGAGAATGCTCAGATCGGCGAACCCGATGAAGAAGCGGGTCTTGAGCCCGGTGGCCTCCTCCGCTTCGCGCACCGCCTCGATGAACTGCCGTTCGTGCAGCTTCTCGCCGGTGATGGTCACGATGCCGTTGACCTTCTGGATCAAATGCACTGTCGGGGTATTCTGGAAGTTGGGACCTACCTCCAACAGGTCGTTCATGTTGTAGCGGTAGAGACCGGCAAACGTGGTCACGTAGGGGCAGTAGCGTTTGCCCTGCTGGAGTTCGTGCAGTTGCAGGTATTTGGGATTCGGGTTCTCCAGATCGGCCTCCTCAATGAACTCGTAATAGTGGAAATGGGGGAAGAGGACGGTGTTCACCGTGTCGTCAAGAACCAGTCCGAAACGGCACTCGGAGGCGAAATAGCCGAACTCCTGATGCAGCATTTTTTCCGGGAAAGAGTCTTTGAACTTGTCGAGATAGACTTTGGTATTACCGCATTTCCAGGTGTTAAGCAATTGAAGATCAGGCCAATAATGTTTTGGGAGCACGGTGCCGTACTTCGCTTTCAAGGCGCGGAGTTCGGCGGCGCGTTCCGGATTGGGCTTCAGGCAGGCTTCCAGCTCGGCGCGGATCTCCGGGTCGATGTTCAGATCTTTTTTCAGGGTGCCGTTCTCAATATCCGTCACATAGTCGTCGTAGAACTTGTTGACGTTGTTTTGGAGCTCCACGATGGTGGAGGGATTGGCCGTCACGATGAGGGTGATGTTCCGTTCGATGCCCATACGCATGAGCACATAGTAGCGCGCGTTGTAGTCGGCGATGCCATAGACGCACTGCGGGTTGGAGTAAAGCTTCTTCACGAAGTTGGGGCAGTCGCGCTGGGTGACGCCGGAAACGGAACCGAAAACGGTGCCGTCGGGCGCGTAGCCTTCGATCACCTTGCCCACGATGGAAAGGATCTTGCCGGCGAACACGTTATGCTTGTTTTGGATGAAATTGTAAAGCCACACCTTGGTCATCTTGCCGTAGATGTTGTTCAGGTATTCCTGTGTGATGGGAATCCATTTCGGTTCGGAGGTGGTGCCGGAGGTGGTGGCGTAGAGGATGGGCTTGCCGGGGAAAAGGACGCCTTCTTCGCCGTGTTTATGGCGTTCCACGTAGGGGCGGAGCTCCTCGTAATCGTTCACGGGCACCTTCTCCTGGTAGCGTTTGTAAAGCTCCGTGTCGTCAGACGCTTGCAATATGTAGTCGAAATCGTGTTCCTTGCCGTAAATCGTGTCCTTGGCGTATGTCAGGATGTTACGCAAGGTCTGTTCGCTGGATTTGCGCGGATTTTTGTCCGCCTTCACCAGCTTCCGGTACTGAATGCCGCCGGCCATTCCAAGCAGGAAATTGGGGACGAATGGAGATGTCAGTTTTTCCATGTTATCAATATTTTACATTACTTATTCAAAAAAAATGCGACGAGGAAGTTAAACCCTCATCAGCCCTCTACTGCGGCGATCACAGCTTCGGTGCGCTTATGGGTTTCCTCCACGCCGAGAACGTTGATCATCGTGAAGAGCTCGGGACCACGGGCGGCTCCTACAAGACCGATTCTCAGACTGTTGAGTACCGCTCCCATGTTCCACTCGTTGGCTTTGATGTGTTCCATCACGCGGTCGTGGGCGGCCTGCATGTCGAATACGTCATCTTGGCGAAGCAGCTCGTCTATGACGCGCAGTTTCTCTCCCGTGCCCTCTTTCCAACGCTTCTTCAAATCCTGAGCGCTGTATTCAGTTGGGGCTACGAAGAAGTAGCCGGCCTGCTCCAAGAAATCAGGGAGGAAGTTGAGGCGGTCCTTGATGAGGTCGATGACTTTCAGCAGATATTCCTCTGTGTAGGTGATGCCTTTTTCGTCCAAAATTTTAGTGAAATAAGGCGCCAGCTCCTGTGCGGATTTCATCTGGATATATTCGTGGTTGAACCATTTGGCCTTGTCGAGGGAGAATTTCGCGCCGGATTTGCTGATCTTTTCCAGCGAGAACAAATCCACCATCTCGTCGAGGGTGAAGATTTCTTGTTCGGTGCCCGGGTTCCATCCTAACAATGCTAGCATATTCACCACAGCGTCAGGAAGATAACCGCTCTCACGATATCCCGAGGAGACATCTCCGCTCTTGGGGTCGTGCCACTCTAACGGAAAGACGGGAAATCCCAAACGGTCGCCGTCGCGCTTGCTGAGCTTGCCGTTGCCGTCGGGCTTGAGCAGCAGCGGCAGGTGCGCGAACTGCGGGGCCTCCCAGCCGAATGCCTTGTACAACATCACATGCAGCGGAGCCGAAGGCAGCCACTCCTCGCCGCGAATCACGTGCGTGATCTGCATCGTGTGATCATCCACAATGTTGGCGAGATGGTAGGTCGGCATCCCATCAGATTTATACAATACCTTGTCATCCAATAAGTTGGAGTTGATAACCACCTCTCCGCGAATCAAGTCGTGGACGTGGATGTCGGTGTTTGCAGGATATTTGAAACGGACGACGAAAGGCTCGCCGGACGAGAGCCGTTGCTCTGTCTCTTCTGCACTCAATGTCAGTGAGTTGACCATTGACATACGGGTGGAAGCATCGTATTGGAAAGTCTTTTTCTGACTTTCCGCCTCCTTGCGTTTGGCATCGAGCGATTCGGGGGTGTCGAAGGCGTAGTAGGCATATCCGTCGCGGACAAGTTGCTCAGCGTAAGGCTTGTACATGGGCTTCCGCTCCGATTGCTTGTAGGGTCCGAATTCACCGCCGATGCCGACGCCTTCGTCGAACTTGAGCCCCAACCATTGGAACGCCTCGATGATGTACTCTTCCGCACCCGGCACGAAGCGGGTCTGGTCGGTGTCCTCGATGCGTAGCAGGAAGGTGCCGCCGTGCTTTTTGGCGAATAGGTAGTTATACAATGCGGTGCGCACGCCGCCAATGTGGAGCGGCCCGGTCGGGCTCGGTGCAAATCTGACTCTCGGTTTCTTATTTTCCATATTTTGACTATTGACTTTGACAGTGGCCATTGCATTGGCCGTAGGCTCTAAAAAGGATTTTTCAAATCAAGGCTGCAAAAGTACAAATTTTTGCATTAAAAAAAATTGTACTTTCGCAAATTCATTATAGTGTGAAATTTGGATAATTAAAAATTTATAACAAATTAAATATCAATCAAATATGGCAATGCAAGATAAAATCAACGAGCTTTTGTCCTTGAGAGAGAAGGCTCGTTTGGGCGGCGGTCAAGACAAAATTGACAAGCAGCACGCCAAGGGTAAATATTCTGCTCGCGAGCGCATCCTGATGTTTCTCGACGAGGGCAGCTTTGAGGAGTTCGACATGTTCGTGACCCACCGCTGCACCAACTTCGGCATCGAGAAGGACAAGTACCTTTCCGATGGTGTGGTGACCGGCTACGGCACCGTGAACGGCCGTCTGGTCTATGTCTTTTCCCAGGATTTCACTGTTTTCGGCGGTTCTCTTTCTGAGACTTTCGCCGCGAAGATCTGCAAGGTGATGGACCAGGCCATGAAGGTCGGAGCGCCCGTCATCGGCTTCAACGACTCCGGTGGAGCCCGTATCCAGGAGGGTGTCAACAGCTTGGCCGGCTATGCCGAGATTTTCCAACGCAACATCCTCGCTTCCGGCGTGGTGCCGCAAATCTCCGCCATCTTCGGTCCCTGCGCCGGCGGTGCGGTCTATTCCCCGGCATTGACCGACTTCATCATGATGGCCCAGAACTCCAGCTACATGTTCGTCACCGGCCCGAAGGTCGTGAAGACCGTCACCGGAGAGGACGTGACCACCGAGACCCTCGGCGGCGCGACCATCCACTCCACCAAGTCCGGCGTGGCCCAGTTCTCCGTCCCCGACGAGGAGACCGGCATTGCCCTCTTGCGTGATCTCATCGGCTACCTGCCTTCCAACAACATGGAGGAGCCGCCGTATGAGCCCACCGAGGATCCTATCAACCGCTTGGAGGACAGCCTCAACTCCATCATTCCTGACAATCCGAACCAGCCCTACGATGTGAAGGACGTGATCGGCGGTATCGTCGATGACGGCAAGTTCCTCGAGGTGCACGCCACCTACGCGCAGAACATTGTGGTCGGCTTCGCACGTTTCAACGGCATGGCCGTGGGTATCGTCGCCAACCAGCCCAAGTGCATGGCCGGCGTGCTCGACATCAACGCTTCCCGCAAGGGCGCGCGTTTCGTCCGCTTCTGCGACGCTTTCAACATCCCGTTGGTCACGTTGGTGGATGTTCCCGGCTTCCTGCCCGGCACCGGCCAAGAGTACGGCGGTATCATCCTGCACGGTGCGAAACTGCTCTACGCTTACGGCGAGTGCACCGTTCCGAAGGTCACCGTCATCTTGCGCAAGAACTACGGCGGAGCGTACTGCGTGATGAGCTCCAAACACCTGCGCGGCGATGTGAACTACGCATGGCCGACCGCTGAGATCGCCGTGATGGGCGGCAGCGGCGCAGCCGAGATCCTCTACGGTTCCCAGATGAAGAAGATCGAGGATGCCGGCGAGCGCAAGGCTTTCCTCGACGAGAAAGTCGAAGAATACCGTCAGAAATTCTCCAACCCGTATGTGGCAGCCCAGTACGGCTACATTGACGACGTCATCGAGCCGCGCAACACCCGTTTCCGCGTGATCCGCGCCCTCGAGTCGCTGCGTAACAAACGTCTGGAGAACCCGGCCAAGAAGCACGACAACCTGCCGTTGTAAAAGGAGCCGACGCTTCCAAGCGTCGTAACGAACCGTAGAGTCGTGCCCTGGCGCGTCTCTACAATATAAAAACCAAAATTCAGAGATTTATGAAATCGATTTACAAATATATCTTCACCGTTGTCGCGCTGTTCGCCGTCACCGCCACCTTCGGGCAGTCGGTGCACGATCTGCGCCTCAACGAGATGATGATCAAAAATGTGGATAACTATGCCGACGAGTATGGCCGTCACGTGCCGTGGGTGGAGATCTTCAACACCGCCTACAACACGGTCAACATCACTGGCTGTTATCTCACCGACGACACGACGGGCCTGGCCAGAGCCGGCAAGAAAGGCGGCGAAATCCCAGCCCGCTGGTACCGTATCCCCACGGACCAGAAAATGTACATGCCCCAGCGCAGCTTCCTGATTTTCTATCTGGACAATTCGCCGCTGTACGGTCCCTACCACGCCAATTTCACCCCGGCGGAGTCGAAGACGCACTACATCGCGCTCATCAGCGCTAACGGCAAGGAACTGCTCGACATTGTGGAGTATCCTGTGGAACTGCGTGACACGGCCCTCACCTACGGTTACGTGCAGGATGGTTTGCGCGACCCCAAAGCCTTCAAACAGGGCAAACGCCAGGCGGGCGAGCTGGATTTCCTGGGCGATTTCACGCCCTCTTCCTCTAACGAGACGGGCGAGAAAATCTCCAAGCAGGAGAAACTCAAACGCGACGACCCCTACGGCATCGGCATGGCCCTTATCTCCATGGCCGTGGTGTTCACCGCGTTGATTATGATTTACATCATGCTGAAGATTTTCAACTACGTGAGCCGTCGCGCCACTCAGAAGTCCAAAGCCAAAGCGGAAACCGCCGACGCGAAAGTCGCCGCCGTGAAGGCTGAAACCGATGATGAGGTCGAGGCCGCCAATGCGGAGGAGATCGCCGCCATCGGCGTGGCCCTCCACCTGCATTTCGGCAGCATGCACGACGAAGAGAGCGAGGTCATCACCATCAACATGCCTTCCAAGCACTATTCGCCGTGGGCGCAAAAAGAACTTACCATGAAGAGAAACCCCAGAAGATAATCACCAAAATCAGAGATAAAGAATATGAAAACCTATAATTTTAAGATTTACGGAAATAAATACGCCGTCGAAGTCGGTGAAATCGAAGACAACATGGTCGATGTGACCGTGAACGGCGCACCTTACAAGGTGGAACTGGATATGGAACTGAAACCGCGCACGGTGGTGAAGCCGGTGGTGACGGTGGCCGCGCCGCCGAAAGCCCAGGCAGCCGCTCCCGCGCAGAAGGTGGCTCCCGCCGCTCCCGCCGGTGGTGGCGGCACGCTTACCTCCCCGCTGCCCGGCACCGTCCTCGACGTGTTCGTGCGCCCCGGCGACGCCGTCAAGGTGGGTCAACGCCTCCTCCTCCTCGAGGCCATGAAGATGGAGAACAACATCGACGCGGACCGCGACGGTGTGGTCAAGGAGGTCAAGGTCAACAAGAGCGACGCCGTCATGGAAGGCCAGGTGCTCGTGGTGTTCGAATAATCTATTTCATCATCATAAAAGATCGAGATTATGTTAGAATTTTTCAAAGAAGGATTATTGCAATTCCTGAGCTATTCCGGTTTCGGAAACTGCACCTGGGGGCATATCATCATGATATGTATCGGCTTGGTGTTCATAGCTTTGGGAATTATCAAGGAATATGAGCCGCTGCTGCTCGTGCCCATCGGATTCGGCATCATCATCGGTAACATCCCGTTCACCGATGGTCTGCAGGTGGGTGTCTATGAGAACGGCGCGGTGCTCAACTACCTCTATTTCGGTGTGGTCAAGGGTTTCTATCCGCCGTTGATCTTCCTTGGCATCGGGGCCATGACGGACTTCTCGGCCCTGATTTCCAACCCGAAACTGATTCTGATCGGCGCGGCCGCGCAGTTCGGTATCTTCGCGGCTTACATCACCGCCCTGCTGTTGGGCTTCACCCCCATGGAAGCCGGTGCTATCGGCATCATCGGTGGTGCTGACGGCCCTACCGCCATCTTCATCTCCTCGAAGTTGGCTCCGAGCATGATGGGTGCCATCGCCGTGTCAGCATACTCCTACATGGCATTGGTCCCGGTGATCCAACCCCCGATCATGCGCGCGCTGACCACCCCGCAAGAGCGTCTCATCCGTATGCGTCCGCCTCGTGCGGTCAGCCACCGCGAGAAAGTGCTCTTCCCGATGATGTGTATCCTGCTCACCGCCTTCCTCGTGCCTACGGGTCTGCCGTTGTTGGGTATGCTCTTCTTCGGTAACCTGCTGAAAGAGAGTGGCGTGACCAAACGTCTGGCCAACACCGCCTCCGGTCCGCTGGTGGATATCGTGACCATCCTCATCGGTCTCACCGTCGGTGCCTCAACACAGGCCACCAACTTCCTGCGTCCTGCTTCTGTGCTCATCTTCGTGCTGGGTGCCTTCTCCTTCGTGATCGCCACCGCCTCTGGTGTGCTCTTCGTGAAGTTCTTCAACCTCTTCCTCAAGGGCGACAACAAGATCAACCCGCTTATCGGTAACGCCGGCGTCTCCGCCGTGCCCGATGCAGCGCGCGTCTCCTTGGTCGAAGGTCAGAAGTACGACCGCACCAACTTCCTGCTCATGCACGCCATGGGTCCCAACGTGGCCGGCGTCATCGGCAGTGCAGTGGCGGCAGGTATTTTGTTGAGCTTCTTGTACTAGTCGATTCGCAGAGGCGCAAATTCTCGCGTCTCTACAAAGTTCCCAAAATAATGCAATCAAGAAAAGGGTGTCACAAACGGCACCCTTTTCGCATATACGGTAGTTATATTTAATATATATTCAATATTGAATGTTGCGTATTCCATAAAAATTTTGTACTTTTGCGATTTTATATAAGTAGAATTTAAAACGTTAATATACAATCAATAAAGTACTTTAGATTATGTCAAAAGCATTATTTTTAGGCGATGAGGCGGTGGCTCAGGCCGCTTTGGACGCCGGATTATCCGGAGTGTATGCCTATCCGGGCACTCCGTCAACAGAAATTACCGAGTTTATCCAGAATTCCAAGCAGGGAAAAGCAGGCGAGGTGCACAGCATCTGGGCCGGCAACGAGAAAACTGCTATGGAATCGGCCATCGGCATGTCCTATGCGGGCAAGCGTGCGATGGTCTGCATGAAGCATGTGGGTCTGAACGTGGCTGCCGACCCGTTCATGAACTCCTCCATCACCGGTGCCAACGGCGGTCTGGTGGTGGTCGTGGCCGACGACCCGTCGATGCACTCTTCCCAGGACGAGCAGGACTCCCGCTACTACGCCAAGTTCGCGCTCATCCCGTGCTTCGAGCCTTCCAACCAGCAGGAAGCTTATGACATCACCTACTACGCCTTCGAGATGTCCGAGAAGTTCCGCACTCCGGTGGTTATCCGTCTCACCACGCGCTTGTCGCACTCCCGTTCCGGCGTGGAGCGCAAGGCCGAGCGTCCGCAGAACCCGCTCAAGCCCGAGACCGACCCCAAGCAGTTCATCCTGCTGCCTGCCAACGCCCGCAAACATTACCGCAAACTGTTGGACAAACAGGTTGATTTCGAAAACGACTCGTTCAACTCCCCGTTCAACAGCTATATTGACGGTGCCGACAAGAGCATGGGTATCATCGCTTCCGGTATCGCTTTCAACTACTTGATGGAGAACTTCGAGGGTGGCAAATGCCCGTACCCCGTGCTGAAAATCTCCCAATATCCGCTGCCCACGAAGCTCATCGCCAAGATGGTGGACGAGTGTGAGAAGGTGCTCATCGCGGAAGAAGGCTATCCTTTCATCGAGGAGCAGGTGCGCGGCGTGTTGAACCGCACCGGCAACATCATGGGTCGTTTGAGCGGCGAGTTGCCTCGCGACGGCGAACTCAACCCGAACTTGGTGGCCAAGGCCCTCGGTCTGCCCGACACCTACGGAGCCCCCGTTCCCGAACTGGTTGTCCCGCGTCCGCCCGCATTGTGTGTGGGCTGCCCGCACATCGACTCCTACACCGCCCTCAACAAGGCAATGGAGAAATACGGCAAGGGCAAAGTGTTTTCCGATATCGGTTGCTACACCCTCGGTGCCCTTCCGCCTTACAACGCCATCTACACCACCGTCGATATGGGTGCTTCCATCACGATGGCCAAGGGCGCTGCCGACGCCGGCATGAGACCCTGCGTGGCTGTCATTGGTGACTCCACCTTCACCCACAGCGGTATGACTTCCCTGTTGGATTGCATCTATGAGAACACTCCGGTCACGGTGCTCATCCTCGACAACAGCACCACCGGCATGACCGGCGGTCAGGACTCCCACGCTTTGGGCGTGCTCGGCGAGATCTGCAAGGGTCTCGGCGTGAAAGAGGAGCACATCCACCGTATCAACCCGCTCAAGGGCCATCTCGAAGAGAATGTCGCCATCATTGAGAAGGAAATCGAATACGAAGGTGTTTCCGTGATCATCCCGACCCGCGAGTGCATCCAGACCTTGAGCCGCAGAATGAAGAAACAACAGGCTGCAAAGAAGTAATGGTTATTGGTTAGTGGTTATGGGTTATTGAAAATATTTCCTTGAGCCGCCCCGTCAGGGGCAAGAGCTCGGTAGAGCCCAAAATCCAAAGCCACGTAAATATTAACAACAAAATCAAACAAAGAAAATATGAAAATCGACATTATATTAGCAGGTGTAGGCGGTCAGGGTATCCTTTCCATCGCCACGATTGTGGGTGCGGCCGCCATCAAAAGAGGAATGTACATGAAGCAGGCTGAGGTGCACGGCATGAGCCAGCGCGGCGGTGATGTGCAGTCTCACTTCCGTCTTTCCGACAGTCCCATCGCTTCGGATCTGATCCCGTTAGGCAAGGCCGACATGATCATCTCCGTGGAGCCGATGGAGTCATTGCGTTATCTGCCGTGGCTGAAGAAAGACGGTTGGTTGATCACCAACGACCAGCCTTTCGTCAACATCCCGAATTATCCCGATTTCGACGCTTTGAAGGCCGAATTGGGCAAGGTGCAGAACTGCGTGGCTATCAACGCCGACCAGATTGCCAAGGACCTGGGCTCCGCCCGCTCCTCCAACATGGTGATCCTCGGCGCCGCCTCTCCGTATCTCCAACTGCCTTATGAGGAGATCGAGAATGCCGTGCGCGAGAACTTCGCCCGCAAGGGTGAGGATGTCGTGAACGTGAACCTCGCCTGCCTCAAAGCCGGCCGCGAACTCGCTGAAAAAAAATAGTCTCTCTTTTGCCGGATGAATAATCTTATAGAATTTTTCAAGAAGGCATTTCATATCATTGTACTCGCCGTTCTTCTGATTCTGAGTATTGTGATGCTTGGTAAGTCCTTGTCTTTCAATAATTACCGTTTGGCAAGAACGATGCAGAGCATTGTGGGCCCGATTCAGAAGAACGGTGCGGGTATGATGCACCGTTTCCGTTTGGGACCGGAGAACGAGTCGCTTGTGCAGCAGAATATCGAGTTGCTGCGCGAAAGAGACAATATGTTCATCGAAAAGGAGGACACGCTCCTGACGGAAATGAGCCAGCCCGACTCCGTCAACCGCACCCAGGTGCGCCTGTACGACTACACCTATGCGCACGTGATTTTCCGTACCACCGACCGCGCGTTCAACTACATGATTGTGGACAAGGGGTCGAGAGACGGGATCATGCGCGATATGGCGGTGCTGTCTCCTGACGGTGTGGCTGGAGTGGTGACCGATGTCTCCACCAATTTCGCCACCGTGCGGCCGATCCTGCATCCTGAATCCCGAATCAGTGCGGTGGTGACCCCGGCCAACCAAAACGGCACCATCATTTGGGAAGGTGACGACCCGCGTGTGGCCTACCTGGAAGCCATCCCGCAGCACTCCGAAATCAACATCGGCGATTCGGTGTTCACCAACGGATACTCCAATATCTTCCCCAAAGGACTTTTTATCGGAACCGTCAAGGAAGTGCAGGTGGGGAACAACGCCAGCTTCTTGACTATCAAGGTGAAACTGGCCACCCATTACACGGACATCTACACGGTTTATCTGGTCGAAAATCTCTTCAAATCTGAAATCGATTCCCTAAAAGCCAACTTCAAGGATGAATAACATTGTTTCCAATATCTTGAGATTTTTGATTCTGCTGGTGGTGCAAATTGCTGTGTGCCAGCATGTATGTCTTTTCGGGTATATGTCGCCGGCACTGTTCTTGCTCGCCCTTTTCCTGCTGCCGCTGGAATTGCCGCTTTCGGTACAGTATCTTATCGGTTTCGCTACCGGCTTTGTGGTGGACGCCTTTGCGCACACTTTGGGCGCCAGTTCGTTCGCCTGCACGCTGTTGATGTTTGTCCGTCCCTACATCGTCAAAATGCTGGACGGCAGCAACAATGTCAAATTCGAGAACATCAACCGGCCTGTCCCTGGAGTCAAGGACTTCCGGTGGATTTTCCTTTACACGCTGATCCTGACAGCGGTTTACGAAATCACCTTTGTGATGTTGGAAACCATGACATTCAGGAATTTCGGACGCACGACGCTGGTCATCCTCGGCAACATCGTGTTCTCCGTTTTCATCATCCTCTGTGTCGAGTACATCTTCCATTCCCATACGAAACATGAGGCATAATTTTCGTACTTTCATCTTTTTGATTATCAGCGGTATATGTCTATATTCGTGCAGTTCTGTCAGACATCTGCCCGAAGGGAAGACTATGCTGGTGAAGAACGAGGTGAAGGTGAAAGATGCGAAAAGCCCTGATTTCGACAACCTGAGAACATACGTCCGCCCTGTCACCAACAAGAAATTCATGGATATTTTCAGGGTGAAAACCGTCTTTTACGACATGGGGCAGCCCACATACGGCAAAAACGGGGAGACCAAAGACGGTAAGTTCCGCAAGTTTCTGCGCGAAAGGATGGGGGAGGCCCCGGTTCTGCTTGACAGCGCCGAGATCGTGAACTCCATTGACCAACTGAAAATCGTGATGAAGCAGCTCGGTTATTTTGATTCCGAGGTGAATTATCATGTGAAATATATCGGCAAGAAAGCCAAAAAAGCGGAAGTGGATTATTTTGTCACAGCGCACGAACCATACACCATCAGTCGCATTGACTATGATATTCCCATCCAGGAATATAAGCGCATTGTGGTGCTCAACCAACGGAAAACAGTCCTCTATGTAGGAATGCAATATGATGAAAGACTTATAAACGAGGAACTTACTCGTATCATAAACCTGATTCGCAATGAAGGTTACTATTATGTGGAAAAGTCGCTCATCCATTGTGAGGTGGAATATGACAGTCCCGACAGTTTGGGAAATGACCCCAAGTCGGTGGGAATCACCATCATGATCAGTGTTCCACAGAATGCAAATACGTCAAGGTATTTGTACAAATATTATTTCAACGACATCTACGTGAATCCGGATGCGCGGACGTTGACGATTGGCACATCGGTTTATGATACGAATTATTATCAATTGAAAAACAAAATAGACTCGGCGAACTACTATTTTATTGAAGAACGATTGGGGAAAGAGCCGTGCAAGCCCTATTTTTCATACAAAGCGTTGGCCAATGCTATTTATACCCGCAGTGGAAACCCCTACACCCAGCAGTCGCGCAGTCTAAGCAGCCGAGCATTAGGGAGTTTGGATAACTTCGACTACACCAGTATAACGTTTCGGGAGAACGAGTCGTTGCTGGATTCGGTCAACAAGATCGGCTATCTGGACGTGCTCTATTCCATGATTCGTAAGAAGCAGCATGTGGTGGGTGGCCAGGTCGAGCTGCGTAACGACAAGTCGGCCGTCTCCCTGACCTACACCAACCGGAACTTGTTCAGGGGTGCGGAACACTTGACAATCAACCTTTCGGGCGGCTATTTCTATTATTCGTTGAACAATCTCTTCCATCATAACTTGACCTATTCCTATCCGGAATTCGGGTTGTCGGCGTCGTTGGAGTTCCCCAACCGTCTCTTTTTGTTCAACCGGCACGTCAGCGAGAATTCCGTGTCGCGCAGTACCGCCGTCTCCTTTGGGGTCAACTATTCGGGATTGTACCGCAGGTTGATGTACAACACCGCCCTCACGTACCGGTGGAGTCCTTCGTATTATATGTCGCACACGCTCAGCCCGATTGATGTCAGCACCATCAACAACAGCGACAAGCGCTACTCCCGTTTGCTCAACTATGAATCGTATCCGGATTCGTATCAGCACAAGTTTGGCAAATTCTTTCTGTTGTCTGCCAAATACACGTTCAACTTCCTGGTTCCCAAGTTTGTGGAATCCAGACGGCACAACATGCACCTGAATGTCAGCTTGGAGTCCTGCGGACTGTTGCTCAAGGGGGTGAACGCGATATTCGCGCCGAACGAGCGCTGGACGCTCGGTAAGAATCGTCTCGACACGCTGGGTTATGATTACACCACCTTCGAGAAACTGGATGTGCTGTGGAATTACACGTTCACCATAAACAAAAACAACTCTCTCGCCATGCGTGCCGACATGGGGGTCATGATTCCTTTGGACATGGGATCCTGCATCCCGTACGAAAAGGGTTTCTATTTGGGCACCAGCAGCAGTATGCGCGGTTGGGGTTACCGCGGTCTGGGCCCGGGCAGCTATGTGCACGGCAGCGATTCGCTCTACACGGGTGACATCAAGATGGAATTCAATATTGAATACAGGGGGACGCTTTACCGGTCGTTCAAATACGGTGTTTTCGTGGATGCCGGCAATATTTGGCTGGCGCGGGAAAGTGGAGACATGCCGGGCGCGGAGTTCTCGTTCAAGCGTTTTTACAAGGAGTTTGCCGTGGATGTCGGGGTCGGTTTGCGGTTGGACTTCAATTTCTTCGTCATCCGCGTTGACTGGGCCGTGCCGATTTACGATCCCACGCGCAGTGAGGAGCAGGGTCGGGTCATCAACGCAGAGTGGATGCACAATCCGCACCGTCTGCGTCTCGCCAACGGTCTGAAGTTGGCGATAGGGTACGCGTTTTAGTAGAGGTTAGCAGCAGTCCTTATTTCGCCCTTTATCGTCTCATCGTCACGCGCACACAACCTTCGGCATCAGTCTGTCGCAGTGATTAATGATGTCATTGGCGTACTCAAAGCCAGAATCGCAGGCTTTCTTGTTTCTCGTGCCGTCGTAGCCCATGGACAGATGCATGGTGTCGTATCCTCCCAAAATGGATGCCAGCAGCTTCTTGTCCCGTTTGCCAGCTTCTTCCTTGTACTTCTTGATGTCGGGGCGGCCTTTGCGTTTCGATATACCGAATAAGGCGTCGAGTGCTATTAAGCAGCCGTTCCATAGCGTATTGCCCGCCATTTTCACATACTTGCCGTCGGTATAGATTTTCAGTTCCGGGTCATAGTTCGCCTTTTTGATGACTTCCTCGGCATTAGCCACATATCTCCGGGCTTCTTCAATAGGATCTTTCTTTTCCATAATCTTTTATTTTCAAGCTGCAAATATACTACAAAATTTAACCTCTGTCAAGACTTTTGGAATATTTTTTACAAACTGAAAATCAATACATTGTGTTTTTGTGTTGTAATGATTTAACAATTAATTGTTAATATTGTTTTTCTTTTTGGCGGAATTTTGTAATCATCCCCTCCCCAAACGCACGAACCATTCCGAAATGCACACAAATCCCCACAAATCAACCACGAACACCCACAAATATTCATAATTCTTAATTCTGCATTCTTAATTCTTAATTACCACTGATGCGATATTTTCAAAAAAACAATTTTAACATATTGATATACACATCTTTATGGACATTTATTGAATTTTCGATTTGAAATCAATTCCGTTTCCCGCACGACAAGTGCGGTCGCGAAAATTCCCCTTCTTTTCAAGAAGGGGTGCCTGAAAGGCGGGGTAGTAATATAAAACGGAATTATCTCTTATTATGTTGGTGCAAAAATAGCAAATATAACAACGGCCGCTGCGGATGAGTTTTCCACAACGGCCGTTGTTTTATTAACATTCAGGTTCGGACACCTGAATGTGTAAGTCATATTCGGAGCCTACCTCTTCGTCACCTCTTCCAACATCTCCCACAACAACCGCGTCGGCAGTCCCATGACGTTGTAGTAGGAACCCCGCACCTCGCGGATGCCCACGTAGCCGATCCATTCCTGCACCCCGTAGGAACCCGCCTTGTCGTAGGGCTTGTAGGAGTCGATGTAATACTGGATCATCTCGTCGGTTAGTTCGTCGAAGACCACTTCCGTGGCGCGGAAGTCGGTCAGCTGCTTCTGCGGCGTCGCCACCGTCAGCCCGCTATAGACTGTGTGCGTGTTGCCGGAGAGCGAATGCAACATTCCCTGGGCCTCGTTCTCGTCCTTGGGCTTCCCGATGATCCGGCCGCCCACGACCACGATGGTGTCGCACGCGATGAAAAGCGTTCTCGGGGCGTACTGCGCCATGTCAATGGGCGACAGCTTGAGTCGCGACAGGTGCATCACGATCTGCTCGGGAGACCATGATGGGTCGTACGTCTCCTCCACATCGGTTGTCATCACCTCGAAGTCCACGCCCATGCCTGCCAACAACTCCCTGCGCCTCGGAGATTTCGAGGCGAGGAAGATTTTGTATTGCTGTAGTTTCGTTAATAGCATTGTAACGGATAATGTTTAGGGTTTATGGTTTATGGTTTATAGTTTATAGTTTAGAGGGTTAGCTCCTTCTCTAATCCTTAAACCTTAAACCTTAAACCCTAAACCCTAAACCCTAAACCCTAAACTTCTGAACTATTTTTCCAACTGCAGTTTCACGTCGTTCAGCACGTTCATATAGTTGATGAACGCCTGGTACGGAGAGGAATAGACCTCGAAGTTACGTTTCACGAAGCGGTGACCGAACCATTTGGAACTCATAAAGTTGAAGTGGTCGGCGGCCTGCAGGCGCAGCCAGCTCAGCTTGGCTTCCATGTTGTCGGACTTTTGGTACAGCGGCTCCAGTTTGAACAGCTGGTTGAAAGCCTCCTGTTGCAGTTCGTTGCCGAGCCATTCGTTGGTGTCCTTCTCTTCGCCGGAGCAGGAAATGGGCCACGGCGCGTGCATCGTGGCAGGACTCATTTCCATGTCGATCACGTCTTTGGGCGTGATGAACGTGTAGTTCTCGTGATTTTGCAATGTGGTGACCAAAGATCTGAAGAAATCGAAGATACCGGTGTCGGCGGTGTAGTGTTCGCCGATGGTCTCATAGTCCCAGAAAAGGTTGATGAGCGGGGACTCGCTCTCGGTGTTGATGCTGTCAAGGAAGTGAAGGTACTTCTCGGCGGTCAGCGGGTATTGGTCCCAGCCCTGGTCTGCGAAACGGAGCGTGATGTCGTCGCACAGTTGGTAGGAGCGCAGCAACAGACGTACGTCCGTTTGGTAGGGGTTGCAATAAAGGTAGGTGGGACTTTTCCAGCCGAGGATGTGGCGCGCCCCCTCGGTGAGGATGACGCGATAGCCGGCGTTGCCAAGCCATTCGCCGATCTCGTCGGAATAGATGATTTCTGTGTTGCAGAAGGAGACGGGTTTCACACCGAATGTCTCCATCAGCAGTTCTTCCTGCAGCCGCACTTGTTCCATAAAGGCGCTCTCGTTGTAGAGCGAGGCGAGGCTGTGGGTGTATGTGCTTCCGGTGATCTCCACGCAGCCGGTGGCGATCAGTTCCTTGAAACTGTCAATGACTTCGGGACAATAGTTCTTGAAAAGCATAATGGAGCTGCCCGAGATGCTGAAACTGCAGCGGAACTTGTCGGGGTTCTGCTTGATGATGTCCAGCAGCATCCGGTTTGCCGGCAGGTAGCAGCGCTCTGCCAGACGTTTTGTGAGATACTGGTCCTGATAGTCATCAAAATAGTGGTGATCTTGGTTGATGTCAAAAAAGCGGTACGTGCGCAGACGGTACGGCTGACTGATCTGAAAATGGAAACATATTTTATTCATAACGGAGCGTTTTTTCGTAAATTTTGACTAATTTTTTTGCTACATATTCCCATTTGAGGTTATCGACCTCGGCGGCACCCTCTTCGGCGAAGAGTTTCGAGAGGGCGGGGTAGTGGAGCAGGCCGTAAATGGCATCGGCGGTGGCGTCAATGTCCCAAAAATCGACCTTGATGGCGTGGGTGAGCACTTCGGAGACACCCGACTGTTTGGAAATGACCACAGGCACCTTGGCGCGCATGGCCTCCAACGGGGAGATGCCGAACGGCTCTGAGATGGACGGCATCACATAAACATCGCTCATGCCGAACATCTTGTTGATGTCGTCTCCGCGCAGGAATCCCGTGAAATGGAAACGGTCGGAGATGCCCAGCTCGGCCACGCGCTCGATGATGTGAGGCATCATGTCGCCGTCGCCGGCCAGCACGAAACGCACGTTAGGATCTTTCTCCAGCACGCGCTTGGCGGTCTCCACGAAATAGTCGGGACCTTTTTGGAAGGTGACGCGGCCCAGGAAGGTGACGATTTTTTCGGAAACGAACTTCTTACGCTCCACCTTCTTCTCGTTGGGCTCCACGGCGTTGTGCAACGTGAAGACCTTCTCGGCAGGAATGCCGTATTTGTTGATGACAATATTGCGGGTGAGGTCGCTGACGGCACACACGGCGTCGGCGGCGCTCATGCCTTCTTTCTCCATGCCATAGACGATATCATTGTAGTTCTCGCCGGTGCGGTCGAACTCGGTGGCGTGGATGTGCACCACCAAAGGCTTTCCGGAGGCGCGTTTGGCGGCAATGCCGGCACGGTAGGTCAGCCAGTCGTGGGCATGGATGAGGTCGAAATCCTCGTTCCGCGCGATCTCCGCCGCAATGCTGGCGTACTGGTTCACCTCCTGCATCAAGTTGGGACCATATTTGCCGGAGAAGACATATTTGCGCTTCCCCCCGGAGGTGGTCTCGAACACACCGCTCTCAATCTGGTTGATGACGTTGTAGTAGTCGTCCAACCCCACGTAAGGGATCAGTCTGCTGTTGACTTGGATGAACGAGGTCTGTCCGGTACGCTGGAAAAAGTCTGACGTGCGCGGGTCAACCTCCACATCGCTGCCGTTCACGATTTTGACATACGAAGTGTCCTCGTCGCCGGAGGCTTTGGGCATGACAAAGGTCACCTGCACGCCGTTGAGGGCCAAACCCTTGGTGAGACCGTAGCAGGCAGTGCCCAGACCTCCTGAGATATGGGGAGGAAACTCCCATCCGAACATTAAAACTTTTATAGCCATAATATATCAGTCGTCTATTTATTTACTTGTTCAATTTTCCATTTCATATAAAGCAGGGCGGCAACACTCCAAGCCTGGGAAATGCAGCCGTTGGGCTTTTGTGGCGGGTCGCCGTCAGTGATTTCGGCGATGGTGGAGAGACCGTATGAGGTCATGCAACTGTCAAAGCGGTAGAGGATGCGGTTGAGCACGTCCGGGGCGCTTTCCGGATGCACTTTGAAGAGACAGTCCGTGTAGGGGAACAGCAGCCACGGCCATACGGTGCCTTGGTGGTAGGCCGCGTCACGCTCGGCCTGGTTGCCCTTATAGTGGCCCTTGTATTCGGGATCCTTCGGCGAAAGGGTGCGGACACCCTTGTCCACCAGCAACTCTTCAGTGACCCGCTTGAGTATCAGCTGCCGGATTTTCTCGCTGATGGGAGCGAACGGCAGGGAGGCGGCGATGAGCATGTTGGGGCGCACCTGGAAGTTCTTGTAACTACCGTCCACATAGTCGGCGAGATAACCCATGTCTTTCGACCAGAAGGTCTCCTTGAAAACAGTGGGGAAGTCGGCGACGACAGGCTCCCAGTCGGTGAGGAAGGCCTTGTCTCTGTTGGAACGGGCGAGATCCAGCGCGAACTTTATGGCATTGTACCAAAGAGCGTTGATCTCCACTTGACAGCCGGTGCGTGGCGTCACGGGACGGCCGTCCACAATGGCGTCCATCCAAGTGAGGGCAAGACCGGGACCTCCAGCATAAATCAGTCCGTTGTCAAGCATCCGGATGTTGTTCATCGTGCCATCGCGGTAGGCGGTGAGGATGTTCTTGATGGCCTCGCCGTATTTTGTCCACACTTTCTTGGGTTTGTTGATGCATTCGCGATAGAGTTGTAGGGCGCGGATGAACCAAAGCGGTGCATCGACGGAGTTGTAAGAGGCGGAATTGCCCGTGCCGATATTTGGGAACAGACCCTCTTTGAGGTCGGCGACCATGCTGTCGGCCACCTCCTCGAAAACATCGTATTTCTTCAACGGGAGGGTGAGTCCGGGCAGCGCGATGAAGGTGTCGCGGCCCCAGCGTCCGAACCAGGGGTAGCCGGCGATGATGTCGGTGCGACCGTTGCGCTTCACGATGAACTGCTCGGCGGCGTTCTGCAGACAGCTGGCGAAGTTGTAGCGCGGGGTGCGCCGTTTCGCCTCGGCATCGTACAACGCTGCGATCTCCTCAGGATTCATCGGCTCGGTGCCAATGCAAAGGTAGAGATATTTTTCAGATGCCTTCGCAGTGATGGTTCCCGGACGCCAGAGATCCTCGTGGCCTTCGTAGCCGCGTTTCAGCTCCTCTTCATACTCGATGTTGAAATACCAGTCGGGGTGATGCTCATATTGCACGGGCTCCGAGAACTGGAAATAGACCGGAGTGTAGCCATCATACATACAAAATCCGACCCCGTTGTCCACAGTCAGGAAATCCGTGTGCACCTTGTCGTTGGCGTGTGTGAGTTGATGGATGCTGCGGAAGGCGAGCAGCGGCTCGACTTGCAAGGCTACATCGTCGGCATTGTCCATGAACGTGTATTTGATGATCAGCCGGTCGGCATCGTGTTGGAACAACATCGACTTCTGGAAGTTGAACTTCCCGACGCGATAGTCATAGACTGGAACGCTGTCTGCGGAGAACTTCTGAAGGTACTTGTTCCCTTTGGGGTCGATGACGCCACCTTTGTATTGGTGTATGCTCAGATGGAAGTCCATGTCGTTGACCACAATGTTCTCGTTAATGCCGGAAACCAACAGGTGCCGCTCTCCGTCGAGGTTGTCTTGGGGAACAATGAACAGACCGTGATACTTGCGGGTGTTGAGACCGCACAAAGTGGTGGTGGCGAAAGATCCGCTTCTGCTGCAACGCAGTATCTCCCTCTCCTTTGTGAAGTTGATGTTCACCAGTTTTTCCTTGTCAAATGCGATATAACTCATCTTATATGTCTAAATTTTCGTTATTTGTTTACAAACCTTATTAACCCGCAAAGATATATTTTTTTATTGATTGAATGCAGAATTTTTTTTCATTTTTTTTTAACTAGAATGTAAGCGGCAAGTCCATGGTGTTGGGTGGCGATGATATGCATGGTATGGCCATATTATCGTCTCTTAGAAGGAAAAACTGAAAATCGTTTTTTTTTATACCTTTGCACCCTAAAAATTTACGATGTGAAATGAAGGACAACGGTTCCTCTTCTGTTTCGGATATATTTGGAGATGAGCGCTTTGCGTCACCTGACGAGGGTTCCTTGTTGACTGCTTCGGCGTTGCGGGAACTGCTCCGTCCACGCGACCCGTACGCGCACAAGGGCACGTTCGGGCATGGGCTTCTTGTGGCGGGTTGCGAACGGATGCCGGGCGCGGCGGTGCTCGCGGCTACGGCGGCCATGCGCGGCGGTATCGGCAAATTGACAGTCCACACAGTGAAGTCTGTGAAAAATGTCCTTGCCGTAACCCTGCCGGAAACTATTCATCATATTGATGATAATGAACAGTATATCAGTAGGATAGACTGGAATTCGCTTCCTGAAAATATCAATGCCGTGGCCCTCGGACCCGGTATGGGGATGGCCAAGCAGACCGTGGCGGTTATGAAGGACATTCTCGACACGGTGAAATCGCCGATGGTGATCGACGCGGATGCGTTGAATATGCTGGCTGAGAACAAGACCTGGTTGGCCTTTTTGCCCCCGTATAGCATATTGACCCCGCATTTCGCCGAGTTCGAGCGGCTTGCCGGAAAACCCTCCGATGAATACGACCGACTGGAGAGGGCGAGAGCCTTCGCACAGCGCTACTCGGTGATATTGGTGCTCAAGTGCCATCACACGGCAGTTACACTGCCCGATGGCCGGCAGTTCTTCAACACCACTGGAAATCCCGGGATGGCCACTGCCGGCAGCGGCGATGTACTCACTGGATTGATGCTCTCGCTGCTCGCTCAAGGATACCCTCCTGAACATGCGGCTGTGTTGGGCGTATATATCCACGGCGCCGCCGGAGACGCCTACACGGATCATCACGACGGACGTACCCTCATCGCCTCAGACCTTCCCCGCTACTTCTCCGATGCATTTGCCCGAATTGCTAATTGTGAATTATGAACTGATTAATATACAGATAGATAGACTGGAATTGGATAAAAGAAAGAAAAATGATAAAACAGATTTTAACATCCTCGGTATTATTACTGCTCGCGCTGGCGACTACTGCCCAGGTGAATATCCGTATCGATATCCGGCAGGATAAGACGTATGACTCCATTTTCGTGAGAAGCGATGCAAAACTCCAAACCAAGAAGTACTTGAGTGCGCCGTACAGCTCCTCTGTGACACTTCAAGACAAAGAGTCGCTGAAGCCCGGAATGTATCAGATCTTGGGCGACAGCACCTTCTTGGGCGTGCTGCTCATCCCGGATGAGAAGAACCAGAAGTTCACCATAAAGATCGACCCTGACGAGCTGACTTTCGTCAATTCGAAGGAAAATACGGACTATTACACGTATTTGAACACCATCACCAAGTTCAACGGGCGTTTGGATTCGCTGAACAATGAGTTCAAGAGGGCGCAGGCGAGTCTCCCGCAGTACATGCTCAAAGTGTTCGTGGACTCACTGTCCGCCCAGGCCAGGCGTATCAACGATGAGATGCGTGCGTTTCAGAGGAGCACTGCTGCCGCCCATAAAGGTACGCTGATGGGCTCTGTGGTCGCCACTTCTACTTATCTGGATGACCCGCCCAAAGAGATCCTCGCCGACCGTTTCCTCTTCAACGAGTACTATGTCCAGCATTTCTTTGACAATTTCACCTGGAATGACCCGCGCATTTTCAACACCGTGGTGGTGGAACAGAAATTGAAGGAATTTTGCAACATGATTTACCAACTTGACAGTCCTCAGCTCGACACATTCGTTGTGGATGCCCTCAACAAGGCCAAAATCAACCAGACCTCTTACGAGTACCTTTTCGACGCGTTGGAGAATGTCCTGGGCCGAAACATATCCCCCTACAAGGTGGAACACACCTATATCGCCATGTTGAAGGACGCCTTGAAGTATCCGAAACTGGACGAGAACCGCACCCGTCGTTATCAGCGGGAGTTGGGCTTCATTGACAAGAACCATGCCGGCGACACCATACCCAATTTCAACATCGTGACGGCGCAAGGCGACACTGTCTCTATCTACGACATACACAGCGATTACATGTTGCTGTATCTTCAGCATCCGACCTGCCCGACCTGTCACAAGGTGCGTAACGAGATGCGGAACTATCCGAAACTCAACCAAGCGATAGCCTCCGGCAAGTTGAAAGTCGTGATGGTCTATTTCGAGGATGACCCTCAGGTTTGGAACAACTACATTCATTCCGCGGAAGCCAATCCTAACTATGTGCAAGGCTGGAACTTCGACCAGACCATCGACGACAACGATCTCTTCGACACTCGCACCATCCCCTATATGTTCCTCCTCGACGAAAACAAAGTGGTCATAAAGAAAGATTTGCTTATCAACGAGATAGAACCGTATATCGACTACTTGAGAATCTATTAATTTATACGTAGAATTGTATATCCCCGCAACTTAACCCAATAACCCAAAAAAACAATGACAGAAAACCTTTTCATGCTGATATTTATCGTGGTCATCGCCTTGTTGCTGATCTTGGATCTGTTTGTGCTGCACAAGAAAGACCATGAGGTTACCTTCAAGGAGTCGGCCCGCCAGACAGGTATCTGGGTGGCGTTAGCCATGCTCTTCTTCCTGCTCATCCGCTTCCAAGGCAACAAAGTGGTGGATGTGCACGATAAAAGCCAGTTCGTGGCGCAGAATGAGCTTTACGATCATCAGGTGGCTTATGATGACGCTGCATCTTGGGAGGATAATGTGAAGCGTTACAACAAACAGCTTTCATTGGAATACCTTACCGGTTATTTGATCGAGCTGTCGTTGTCCATTGACAATGTTTTTGTGATGATTATGATTTTCCTGTCGTTCGGGGTGGCGAAACAGTATTATCACCGAGTGCTGTTTTACGGCATTTTAGGTGCGATAGTGTTGCGGTTCATCTTCATTTTCGCGGCAGGTGCCCTAATCCAGAAATTCCACTGGTTGTTGCTGATTTTCGGTGCGTTCCTGATCTATTCGGGTATAAAAATGTTTATAGACCGGAACAAGAAGGATACTATAGACGTGGAACACCATCCAGTAGTTAAATTCTTGACTAAAAGGAATTTAAGCACACCTTATTTCGAAGGGCATAACTTTTTCACGAAGGTTGACGGACGTTGGCTATGTACACCGCTGTTCGTGGTGTTGATGATTATCGAGTTTTCGGACATTATCTTCGCCTTCGACTCTATTCCGGCCATTTTCTCCGTGACGGAAGATCCGCATATCGTCTTCTTCTCCAACATCTTTGCCATTCTCGGACTTCGTTCCATGTTCTTCATGCTGGAAAGCATCATGGACAAGTTCGCCTATCTGCGCATCGGACTTTCCGTGCTGTTGACTTTTATCGGTGTGAAGATGTTCCTGCCGCTCGCAGGCATTGAAATCAGTATTGTGGCTTCGTTAGTGATTATCGTTTCCATCCTGACACTCAGCATTTTACTCTCAGTACTGTTCCCTCCGAAGAACAAATCCGCCGCCAACATCCAATAACCCTTAACCCTCTAACCTTTAACCTCCTAACCTCCTAACCTTTTAACCCTCTAACCCTTTAACCTTTAACCTTTAACCTTTAACCGTTAACCGTTAAAATACCGCCACTTTCCCGCACTGTTTGAGGAAATCCGAAATGGTCTTTTTGGCCTTCTCTTCCGCCTTGGAGCGGTTTTCAGGGGTGTTGTATCGGGTTTTGATTTTCCGTTCCACCTTTTGTATCAAAGGCTTGGCGTCATATTGAACAGCACTTTCCTCATCCTCGTCATCCGACTTGAACCAAGAGGAGAGGGTGGACTGTGTGAACTCCACGTCCGGAAGGCTCACCAATACGGTGTCGCTGTTCTCTTTGGGCTCGTAACGCACCTTGTCCAGGTTCATGGTTAAACTCACTTGCTGTTTGAGAATCTGCACGCAGTCGTGTTTTTTCTTGAAGAGGCCGTTGTCCTTTCCAAGCACCGAACTGCCGATGCCACTTCCGTAGAAGGCGTCTTTCGCGTAATCTTCGGTCACGGTGGTGTAAAGGTATAAGATGCCGATGGGGCGGGAGGCCTCGATCACGGCGGGCGTGTCTTTCAGCGAGATTTCGTCACTGCCCTCCCGGTGTGCCAGGCGGCTCCAAAGAACCACTCCTGCGATGAGCAGAATGATAATGATGGCGTATATGAAAGGTTTTCTCTTCATTGTGCTTGACTTTTACTGTTGCTTAAAAACCGGATGCAGGCCTATGGCGTTGAGCAGGGAGGTGAAGACGGCTTCGGTGTTGTGGGTGAGTTCCTCGGAAAGCTGCTGTTGGATATCCTGGTCTTTGTCGATGACCTCTTCAAAGGCCATGGATTTGATCTGTTGGATGGTGGTTTCGCCCACTTTGTCGCGAAGTCCCGTGGAAAGGGTCACGATTTCGTCTTGGTTGGTAACCGGATTGTAGGCTTTGTCGATGATTTTCGGTTGGGGCAGTTGTATCAACACAGAATCCTTTCCGAAAAATTGTATATCACTCTCTTTCAGTTCTTTCAGGTCAATACCGTAGCGTATGGTCACATCCACGGGTACTACGCAAAGACGTTTCCCGAGTTTCCATTTGGAAGGGTTCAATGTGGCTAAGTGCGTTTCTGAATCGTAAACGCCCATTTTGCGTATGGTCACCTCAGTGGAGGCTATTTGCGACTGGGCTTGCAGCATTCCGATAATCTGACTTTTGGGTGGAATGACTTTCTCCACTTTTTTGACTGGCCAAAGTAGTACCCCTAACAGGATGGCGACACTAGCCGCCAACCATATCCAATGGCTTCGTTTTTGTTCCTTGTCCATGATTATTTCTGTTGTTCTTGCACGAATTTGTCAAGTTCATCTTTGCTGCTGTTGTAGGTGAACACTTCGTTCAGCAGGTAATATTTTTCTTTCTCGACACAGTGGTTATAAGCGCTTTTGGCGAATTCCAGTTTAGTGCTTTCGAAGCTAAATGAGTTGCAGATTTCTTTTATCTGATTGATTGTGAGCAGGTTGTTTGCAATCACCTGTTTGGCTACCGAAAGTCTGGCATTGTCGAAGTTCTCTTTGTTGATGATGCGCATGGCTGCGTTGAAATCTTGTTCGCTCATGGCTGTCTGGGTGGGGTAGGGTTGATTCTGCGGGGTGTATCCGTTGTGTCCATAACCGTGGTTGCCATAACTTTGTTGCAGGGAGGTGAAATAAACCACCGCTTCAGGCCGTGGCAAGCTGCGGTCGGCGGAAATGCCGTACATGTTCCGCTGGTTGTCTATCCAGTAGGCGTTTCCAAAGTGTTGCAGATGGATAAACTGTCCCACCGTGTTGTGGTCTTTGTTGTCTATTTCCACGCGAAGATAATGTTCGCCTTCGGGGATGGCGTCCACTTTGAGTGATCCAACGGGTTGCTCGTTTTGCAGCACGTCATCGATGAAGACCCAAAACATGAGATGGTCGGATGAAACCGTCATGGAGGTTCTAGGCACGCGGTTCATGTTGGGGTTATGTTGAGCCGCCACCACGCTGAATACGGATAATAGGGCTATTAATAAGCAGAAATTCAAATATTTACGCATAGCTTTCTCATTTTTTTGTAACAAGCAAAAATACATTTTTTTTAAATAGTCATAGTCTAACTCAAAGTCATAGTCTAAGTCAATAGTCTACGTCTCAAGTTTCAAGTTCTCGCAAGTGCACGCCAACAGCCAACAGCCAATAGCCAATAGCCAACAGCCAATAGCCAATAGCCAACAGCCAACAGCAAACAGCAAACAGCAAAAAAGGACTCCCTTCCGGAAGTCCTTGATATGATCATTTGAAGTAATTCGTAAAGATTAGCCGTTGAAGACTTTGTCGAGGCTGATTCCACGCACTTGGGCCACGGTGTAGGCGTCGCGCATTTGAGCGAGGGCACCGATGGTGGCTTTCACCACACTGTGGGGGTTGGAGGAACCTTTAGACTTGGCGAGCACGTTTTTCACGCCCACGCTCTCGAAGACGGCACGCATGGCACCGCCGGCGATCACACCGGTACCGGGAGCTGCAGGTTTCATGAAGACGTTGGCGCCGCTGTACTTGCCTTCGGCGGAGTGGGGGATCGTGCCTTTCAGGATGGGCACTTGGATGAGGTTCTTTTTCGCATCCTCAACGCCTTTGGAAATGGCGGTCGAGACCTCACGGGCCTTACCAAGACCATAGCCTACGATGCCGTTCTCATTACCGACGACGACGATCACTGCGAAGCTGAAGATTCGTCCGCCCTTGGTAACTTTAGTCACTCTGTTGGTGGCGACCACGCGCTCTTTGAGTTCGAGGTCAGCTGCTTTTACTTTCTTGATATTTTCGTTAGCCATAGTTTTGATTATTAAAATTTAAGACCACCTTCTCTGGCTGCGTCTGCCAAAGATTTTACTCTACCATGATAAAGATATCCGTTACGGTCGAAGACCACTTCGGTGATGCCGGCTGCGAGAGCGCGGGTGGCGATTTCCTTGCCCACGAGTTTGGACTTCTCGCATTTGGTCATCTTTTGGGAAGCGATATCGGGAAGTTTTGAGGATGCGGAGACCAAAGTGACACCGGCTTCATCGTCAATAACTTGCACGTAGATGTCGCGGTTGCTTCTGAAAACGGACATTCTGGGACGGACCGGAGTACCGCTGATAATCTTGCGGATACGGTTTTTAATCCTGTTTCTTCTATATTCTTTTTTATTGTAAGCCATAATATCAAATTTTGACGATTATTTTTCAGCCGATTTGCCGGCTTTCTTTCTAACATACTCTCCTTCGAAGCGGATACCTTTGCCCTTGTAGGGTTCGGGTTTACGATAGGAGCGGATCTTGGTGGCCACCTGGCCCAACAACTGTTTGTCGATGCAGTTCAGGATGATGATCGGGTTTTTACCTTTCTCATTGATGGTCTGCACGGTGATTTCCTTCGGGAAGTCGAACAGGATGTTGTGGGAGTAACCCAGACCCATGTCGAGTTGATGGTCGCCCTTGGCCTCGGCCTTGTAACCGACGCCGATGACTTCCATTTTCTTGGTGAAGCCTTGGGACACGCCCGTGATCATGTTGTTCAGCAAAGCTCTGTACAAGCCATGCATGGCACGGTCACGTTTGGAGTCGCTCGGGCGTTTCACATGGAGGTGTCCGTCTTCAATTTCGAAGGTGATACGTTCATCGACATACTGTTGCAGTTCGCCTTTCGGGCCCTTCACAGTCACGATGTTGGACTTCTCGTCTCTTTTCACTTCAACCCCTGCGGGGATGGCGATTTGTAATTTTCCTATTCTTGACATAACTTCCTCCTCCTATTAACTGATGTAACATACTACTTCGCCGCCGACGTTTTGGGCTTTGGCTTCCTTGTCGGTCATCATGCCGTGGGAAGTGGAGATGATAGCGATGCCGAGGCCGTTGAGTACGGAGGGCAGTTCGTTGACGCCCACGTATTTACGCAGACCGGGACGGCTGACGCGCTTAATCTCGCTGATGGCGGACTGTTTGGTTGCGGGATGGTATTTCAAAGCGATCTTGATCGTTTTGGGCATGGTATCATCCACAAATTTATAGTTCAAGATATAACCTTTGTCGAAAAGGATCTTGGTTATAGCTCTTTTCTCGTTGGAAGCGGGGATTTCGACCACTTCGTGATGCGCGCGGATGGCGTTTCTCAAACGAGTCAAATAATCTGAAATGGGATCGGTATTCATAATTTAATCTTCTTCATTTAGGTTTACCAACTTGCTTTTTTTACTCCGGGGATCTTGCCGGCGAGTGCCAACTCTCTGAAGTCGATACGGGAGAGGCCGAATTGGCGCATATAGCCTTTCGGACGTCCGCTCAGCTTGCAGCGGTTGTGCATACGGATCGGGTTTGAGTTCGGGGGTAATTTCTGAAGTGCGATATCGGCAGCTCTTTTGGCTTCGTAATCATCGCCTTTCATGATTTTCTTCAGTTCTGCACGCTTTGCGGCATACTTAGCGACCATTTTCGCTCTTTTGATTTCTCTTGCTTTTAAAGATTCTTTTGCCATGATTACTTACTTTTGGTTTTTGAAGGGTAAGCCAAATTCTTTCAGCAGGGCCAGACACTCCTTGTCGTTGCGAGCTGTCGTCACGAAGGTGATGTCCATACCGTTGATTTTCAAAACTTTGTCGATGTCGATTTCGGGGAAGATGATCTGTTCGGGAATACCGAGCGTGTAGTTGCCGCGTCCGTCGAATCCCTTGTCGCTGATGCCGCGGAAGTCGCGGATACGGGGGATGGAAACGGTGATGAGGCGGTCGAGGAACTCATACATGCGGTCGCCGTGAAGGGTCACGCGAACACCGATGGGCATGCCTTTTCTCAACTTGAAGTTGGAGATGTCCTTCTTGGACTTGGTGGGCACAGCCTTCTGACCGGCGATGAGGGTCATTTCCTGCACGCCTGCGTCGATGAGTTTCTTGTCGGCGATGCCGAATTTGCCAAGACCTTGGTTAAGGCATATCTTGGTGATTTTGGGCACGCGCATCACGGATTTGAATCCGAACTGTTCTTTCAGAGCGGGGAGAACCTCGTTCTGGTATTTCTCTTTATATCTCGGTGTGTACATTACTTGATCTCCTCTCCTGATTTTTTAGAATATCTGACTAATTTACCGTTCTCATTCAAACGTCTGCCCACACGGGTGGCGTTTCCTTTAGCGTCAACCAGCATAAGGTTGGAGATGTGAATGGGGGCCTCTTTTTGGATGATGCCGCCGTTGGGAGCCGCTGCGCTGGGCTTGGTGCTCTTGGACACCATGTTGCAACCTTCCACCAGAGCCTTGTTCTCTTTCGGGAAGACCTCAAGCACTTTGCGCACGACATCCTTGCTTTTGCTTGCGCCGGCGATGACTTTCACGCTATCGCCTTTTTTAATTTTCAGTTTCATTCCTTTTTTGTTTTAATGTTTGTCAATTGGTCTTTGTCAATTGTATAATAAACGATTTATTGACTTGATTATAACACTTCGGGGGCCAAAGACACGATCTTCATGAACTGTTTTTCACGCAATTCACGGGCGACGGGTCCGAAGATACGGGTGCCGCGCAACTCGTCGGCTGCGGTCAGCAGGACCACGGCGTTGTCATCGAACTTGATGTAGGAGCCGTCGTTTCTGCGGACGTGGCGTTTGGTGCGGACGACCACTGCCTTGGACACGGTGCCGGCTTTGACCTGGCCGGAGGGGATGGCACTCTTGATGGCGACCACGATTTTGTCGCCCACGCGTGCATAGCGCTTTTTGGTGCCGCCCAATACGCGGATGCAGAGCACTTCCTTGGCGCCGCTGTTATCCGCAACTGCTAATCTGGATTCTTGTTGTATCATAATTTTACTTAGCCTTTTCTACGATTTCAATTAAACGCCAGCATTTGTTCTTCGACAAAGGTCTGGTCTCCATAATTCTAACTCTGTCACCGATACGGCACTCGTTTTTCTCGTCGTGTGCCATGAATTTGGTGGAACGTTTCAGGAACTTGCCATAAATGGGGTGTTTCATCTTGCGTTCGACCTTGATGACGATAGATTTGTCCATCTTGTCGCTCACGACAATGCCTTCTCTCACTTTTCTGTTATTTCTTTCCATATTGTTATCAGTGATAAGGGTTATTTATTTTCGTTCATTTCGCGTTTGCGCAGTTCCGTCATCATTCTGGCGATATCTCTGCGCTGTGCCTTGATCAGTTGAGGGTTTTCCAGCGGGGAGATGGCATGATTGAGGCGCATCGTGACCAGCTTGTCTTTCTCGGTGGCAAGTCTTTCCTTCAATTCGGGAGTGGTCAATTCATTGATTTCTTGTTGTTTCATACTTTTCTCCTCCTATTAAATTTCTGCTGAATAATCTCTTCTGACAATAAATTTCGTATGCACGGGCAATTTCTGTGCGCCGAGTCTCATAGCTTCGCGGGCGACTTCCAACGGAATGCCGTCGGCTTCGAAAAGAATGCGACCCGGGCTTACGCGTGCGGCGTAGTATTCGGGAGTACCCTTACCTTTACCCATACGGACACCCAAACCCTTGGCGGTCACGGGGCGGTCGGGGAAGATACGGATCCAGAGCTGACCCTGACGCTTCATCTCACGGGTGATAGCCTGACGGGCAGCCTCGATTTGGCGGGCGGTGATCCAGTACTGGTCCAACGTTTTCAGTGCGAAAGAGCCGAATGCGATCTCAGAACCACGCTTGGTGATGCTTTTCATTCTGCCCTTCTGCGGCCTTCTGTATTTGAGTTTTTTCGGTTGTAACATTGCTTTTAATGTTTAAGGATTATTGATTTACCGGCATCTTGGCGTCGGTTTAATTATTGTGATTTCTGTTGTTGTTGCGGTTGCGGTTGTCGCGGTCTCTGCGGGGTCCGCGGAACATCTTCTTGCCGTTGTTGGACGGGCGTTGTTCCTTGGCAGCCTCGTTGGCGAAGAGGTCGCGTTTGCCATAGACGATGCCGCGGCAGATCCACACTTTCACGCCGATGCAGCCGTAGGTGGTGTGTGCCTCAACGGGAGCGTAGTCGATGTCGGCGCGCAAGGTGTGCAACGGGATACGACCATCTTTGAAGTGCTCAGCACGGGCGATTTCGGCGCCGCCGAGACGGCCGGCCACCGTCACCTTGATGCCTTCGGCCTGGGCGCGCATCGTGGCGGAAATGGCGGTCTTCACCGCTTTCTTGTACGTCACACGGCCTTCGATCTGACGGGCGATGTTCTGAGCCACCAGCTGTGCGTCCAGATCAGGACGTTTGACTTCCATGATGTTGATTTGGATCTCCTTGCCGGTGATCACTTTCAGTTCCTCTTTCACGCTGTCGACTTCCGCGCCGCCCTTGCCGATGATGACACCGGGACGACCTGCGCTGATGGTCACCGTGACGAGTTTTAAGGTTCTTTCAATGTAGATTTTCGAAATGCCGGCTTTTGAGAACTTAGCATTCAGATACTTTCTAATTTTGTCATCTTCGACGATTTTACCGGCGAAATTTTTGCCGCCGTACCAATTAGAGTCCCAGCCTCTCACAATTCCGAGGCGCAAGCCGATAGGATTAACTTTTTGACCCATACTTAATGTTCTTTATTTTTGTGATTCTTCATTATTTGCTACCTGTACATTCTCCTCGTTGCGGTCGCCGAGAATCAACGTCACATGGTTGGAACGCTTGCGGATGCGGGCGGCGCGGCCTTGAGGGGCCGTGCGGATACGCTTCAACATTCTGCCGCCGTCCACCATGATCGTCTTGATGTACAACTCGGCGTCCTCGAGACGCTTGCCCTCGTTCTTCACCTGCCAGTTGGCCACGGCCGACTTCAGGAGCTTGAGCAATTTCTCGGAGGATTCCCTGCGGGAGTATTTCAACACGTTCATGGCGTAATCTACGTTCTTGCCACGAATCACGTTGGCCATAATTCTGGTCTTGCGCGGTGAGGTCGGATTATCCACTAATCGGGCCACGTACACCGTTTTCATTGCTTCTTTACGCGCGTTTGCTGCGTTTCTCTGTTTTACACTCATTGTTATTTTTATCTTTTTATTACTTTATATTTTTCTGATATTCAGTTATTTAACTACCTGATATGCACCCTTTTTGCGTACCTTATCAAATTGGCGGCAAAAATAGTCTTTTTTTCCATACAATCAATACCTTACGAAATTTTTTTTCAACAAAATAAAACAGCGTTTGTTGATAAGATGGGATAGGCAATAACAATTAAGGGGAACCAGTAAGATTCCCCTAGACTGCTATCTGCTAACTACTAACTACCAGACAATATTCCGGTCGCTAGGATGCTTTACGCTGTAGGTAACGGTGAACGTGCGTGTCTCGCCGGGCTGCAACTCAAGTTCCCACGTCACCACACCGATGTCGGTCTTGTCGTAAGTCGCCTTCGGCGTAATCGTAACGTCCTTCACCTCAATGTCTTTGTCGTTGGAGATCGGGTACTGCTCCTTCAAGGTCAGCTTCGCAGCCTTTGTCTGGTTGTTCTTGACGGTGATCAGGTACGACTGCGTGACGGTGGTGCTGTTGCCCACGTGCTTGGTGCTGCAGAAGTCCTTCTGCTTCTCGCGCTTCACGCTAATGCGCGGGTCAGTGGTGAGCGTCAGCGTGATCTGGCTTTCCGTGTCGTTCGGGCGCAGGCGCGTGCGTCCCACGAAGGTGTTGTTGAACGTCACCGTGGCCTCGCCGGGCAACAGGTTGTACTTCTCGTAGTCGGACAGCGTGGCGATGAGGTAGGTCTCGTCCGACAGCTTCGGGATGCTGTAGTATTTGAAGTCCGCCTTGATATCGTAGCTCTTCAGGTCGATGAGTTTTTCCTTGCCGTTGCCGGGAATGTCGTAGGGCACGGCGATGTTGTAGGTTACGTGGATGTCCTGTTCCTCCACCTCCACATAGTCGTCCATCGTGACAGGTGCCGTCCATTTGTAGGATACTGCGTTGCTGGCGGGGGCCTCCTCTGACGTTGTGGCGTATGATATGCTGTTGCTACGCACTCTCATGCCGTCAACGATGGTTTGCGGTTTCTGGAAGCCCAGGAACCACGTCTTGAACACCGGTGCCACGGTGGATCGGTTTGGGGTGGCGTTGGAGAGTGTGAGTTTCACGTTGTTCCAGTCGAGACCGGTGAGCTGACGCACCTTCGCCTTGGATTGTAGCGAGATGGACTTATCCATTGACGGGATATTGATGTCGTAGCAAGGTACCCACTGCGCCTGATTGGTGAAATAGGTGATGGTGAAAGTGGTGGTGATGTTTTCCGGCACGCTCACGGAGAGGCGCAGCATGCCGTTGAGCTGCAGGTGCTCTGTCTCATCTTGGTTGATTTGGCTGTTCAACCGATTCACGGTCTCTTTCAGCTTTTCGATTTTCTTGTTGTCCTTGTCGATGTTTTTCTGCAGTTCGGCGGCTTTTGTCCGGTACAACTCCATGTTGGCGTTGATGTCGGCGATGGTGACGGTGCCGTCTTTCTGACTCATGTTGTTCTGAGTGCCGTCGGTGACCAGCTTGAGCAACTGTTTGTGGACAGTCAACTCGTTCTGAACATCTTTCAATTGTTCTTGATAAAGATCAAGGGAATCTTGGAGTTTCTTGATGTGGGCGGCTTGTTCTCGTGGCGTAAGGTAATCTTGAGAAAATTCTGTGGCAGAGATGAGTACACCGTTTGCCTTGACTTTCAGACTGTTGATTTCAATATTGGGACTCAGCCCGTCAATAATCACCTCCTGACTGCCGCTTTTGAGTGTGGCGGAGGCGGTATGGGTGAGGGCGGCACCACGCAAATAAACGGTAGCTTCAGTCAGTTTTGCGGAAATCTGTTTCTGAGCCTGCATCGGAAGAATGCAACCGAGGCAAAGGCTGATCAGCACGAATAATCTTTTTGTTGCCATATATATATAATATTGTATGATGAATCGAATGACGTTTCAAGAAAAGTCACTTACGATTAAATACGACTTTTTTCGTGACGGATTGTTTATTGTTGAAAATAATTTTCACGAGATATTGCCCGGCGGCATATTGGGTGACATCCACTTGAATCAGATCGTTGATATGGTCTTCTGTGGAGTAAACTGTCTGTCCGTCAGAATTATAGATTATAATCTTCTGCATATTTCCGCCCTTGATGTTGAGGGTTGCGTGCGCTGGATTCGGGAAAATCTCCACGTTCGTTGTTTCAATGACCGGAATGCCGTCGTTGTTCAGCACGGTGAGGATGAGGTGCACGGTACTGTCACAGCCCGCCTCTGTCGTGCCAGTAAGATCATACGTGAATGTGCCCGTCTCTTCCGGCGTGATTTGGAAGTCGCCGAGGGTGTATTCGTGCATACGCACTGCCGTGTCATAAACGGTGATGTCGAACGACGGATTGATGGTGAGATGCAGGGTCACTGTGGAGTCGCAGCCGTTGACGTTGGTGAAAGTCACCGGATACTCGCCGCTCGTTGTGTATGTTACGCCGTTCCACGTGTATTCGTCGCAAGTCACCTCTGTGAAATCGGTGCTGTCAACGTTCAGTACGGTCAAGGTTAGCGAAATCACGCTGTCGCAGCCGTGGATGGACTGCAGAGTGTGGGTGTAGGTTCCCGCAGTGGTGAGCGTCTGCCCGAAGAAGTCGTAGGTGCCTCCCTCGCAGATCGCAGCGGTGAGGGATGTGTTGAGGACGGGATTTACGGATAGGGTCAGGGTGATGACACTGTCGCAACCGTGGGCGCTCTGCAGGGTGTTGGTGTAGGTTCCCGCGGTGGTGAGCGTCTGCCCGAAGAACTCGTAGGTGCTACCTTCGCAAATCTCAGCGGTGAGCGGCGTGTTGAAGACAGGGTTCACCGTCAGCGTCAGCGAAATCACGCTGTCGCAGCCGTGGACGCTCTGCAGGGTGTGGGTGTAGGTTCCAGCGGTGGTGAGCGTCTGTCCGAAGAAT
>JBGUPL010000132.1:0-37179 GCA_045130275.1 Bacteroidales bacterium | reverse complement strand
CCCAGCCAGATTACCCACAACACATAGAGCAGAGCCCAGAATATGAAGCCTGTCCAACGGTTATGGTAAAATTCCTTCCAGCCCATGGGGAACTACTCCGTAACAGACTTAAGAATAGCTTCGAAAGCCTGAGGGTTGTTCATAGCGAGGTCTGCCAATACTTTGCGGTTGAGGCCCACATTCTTCTTGGCCAGCTGACCCATAAACTGGGAATAAGTTACACCGTACTGACGTGCGGCTGCATTGATTCTCTGAATCCAAAGGGCGCGGAAATTGCGCTTCTTTGCTTTCCTGTCACGGTATGCATAGGTGAGACCTTTCTCATAGGTGTTCTTTGCAACCGTCCAAACGTTCTTCCTTGAAAGGAAGTTACCGCGAGTCTGCTTTAAAATCTTCTTGCGGCGTGCTTTTGAAGCAACTGAGTTGACTGATCTTGGCATAATTTACTTTTTTTCTGGAGGCAGTGGCTTGCAGGGCAAGCGCTTCACAACTGCGTCATCCACGTTAAACTTAAAATGATACTACAACGCAAGGAGCTCTTTTACCCTCTTCTCATCCGCCTTCTTGAGGAGTGCGAAATGATCAAGGTTCCTCTTCTGCTTCTTGGTCTTCTTTGTGAGAATGTGGCTGTGATAAGCGTGCTTTCTCTTGATCTTTCCCGTTCCGGTAAGCGTGAAGCGCTTTTTGGCACCGGAGTTGGTCTTATTCTTTGCCATTTCTTTTGTTGTTAATAATTGTTAATATTTGTTGCCCTATTTCTTTTTGATAGGCGCAATAATCATTGTCATACGCTTTCCTTCCAGAACCGGCATGTTCTCAGCCCTTCCGAACTCTTCCAGTTCAACCGCGAAGCGGAGGAGCTGTTTCTCTCCCTGCTCCGCGAACTGGATTGAACGGCCTCTGAAGAAGATAGTGGCCTTCACCTTGGATCCCTCCTGGAGGAATTCCTGGGCGTGCTTGAGCTTGAACTGGAAATCGTGCTCGTCCGTGTTGGGGCCGAAACGTATTTCCTTGAGCACTATCTTGGCCGAATTCGATTTCATCTCCTTGGCCTTCTTCTTCTGCTGATACAGATATTTCTGGTAGTCAAGTATCTTGCACACGGGAGGATCTGCCTTGGCACTGATCTCTACGAGATCGAGTTCCAGTTCGTCGGCAATAGCAAGCGCCTTGGCCAGGGGATAAATCCCCGGCTCCGGAACGTTGTCACCTACCAGGCGAACCTGCGGTGCAGTAATCTCCTGGTTGATGTTAAGCTCGTTCTCATCCTTCTTCTGGTTAGGATAAGGACGGTTTGGTTTCTTGCCGTTAGGCTTGAAGCCCGAGGGCTTCGGTCTGTAAGGTCCTGCCATGCTTTATGATAACTCCTCGGCAATTGCCTGATGGAAATAATTCACAAATCCGTCCAGAGTCATAGAACCGGCATCTACGCCTTCTCGGCGCACTGATACCGTTTCACTCTGGGCTTCTTTATCACCAACGATCACCAGTACAGGGACCCTGAGAAGGGAAATCTCGCGGATTCTCTTGCCAAGTGTCTCATTCCTAGCGTCAATGGAAGCGCGAATATCGGAATTATTCAGGAAACTACAAACTTTTTCTGCATAATCCGCATATTTTTCGCTCACTGGCAGCACTTTAACCTGATCCGGAGACAGCCAAAGAGGCAGATGTCCGGCGGTGTGCTCCAGTACAACGGCGGTGAATCTCTCCATTGACCCGAACGGGGCGCGGTGGATCATCACCGGACGTTTCTTCTGACCGTCGGCATCGGTGTATTCCAGACCGAAACGCTCGGGCAGGTTGTAGTCAACTTGGACCGTACCCAACTGCCACTCACGACCGATGGCGTCCTTCACCATGAAGTCGAGCTTCGGACCGTAGAACGCGGCCTCGCCCTCCACCTCGATGGTGTTCAGGCCCTTTTCAGCAGCCGCTTCAATGATGGCGCGCTGAGCCTTTTCCCAGTTCTCGTCAGTGCCGATGTACTTCTCTTTGTTGTTCGGATCACGCAACGACACCTGAGCCTTGTAGTTGTCGAACTTCAGGGTCTTGAAAATATAGAGGATGATGTCTATGACCTTGCAAAACTCCTCCTTGATTTGGTCGGAGGTGCAATAAAGGTGGGCGTCGTCCTGCGTAAAGCCTCTAACCCTGGTCAAACCGTGCAACTCACCGCTCTGCTCGTAGCGATAGACGGTTCCGAACTCCGCCAGACGGAGAGGCAGTTCCTTGTACGAGCGCGGACGCGCGGCATAAATCTGACAGTGGTGCGGGCAGTTCATCGGCTTGAGGAAGAACTCCTCG
Organism: Bacteroidales bacterium; assembly: GCA_045130275.1. Classification (GTDB taxonomy): domain Bacteria; phylum Bacteroidota; class Bacteroidia; order Bacteroidales; family WCHB1-69; genus F23-D06. The sequence continues at coordinate 34,872 of JBGUPL010000132.1, read as the reverse complement.
CCTTCCTGCGGCGTGGAAATCGGGCGGAAAGAGTCCGCACCGTATTTGGCATAGTGGCCGGAGGTCTTGTAAAGGTTCACATTACCGATATGCGGGGTAATAACCTGCAGGTAGCCATACTTTTTCTGGACCTTGCGCAGGAACTGTTCCAGACGGTCGCGCAGGGCGGCACCCTTCGGCAGCCACAACGGCAGACCTTGTCCCACCAGCGGGGAGAAGGTGAACAACTCCATCTCACGACCCAGTTTGCGGTGGTCGCGCTTGGCAGCCTCTTCCAAGAGGGCCAAATATTCGTCCAACTCTTTCTTTTTCGGGAAGGTGACGGCATAGATACGGGTCAGCTGCTTGCGCTTCTCGTCGCCGCGCCAGTAGGCGCCAGCAGTCTTGAGCAGCTTGATGGCCTTGATCATCGAGGTGTCGTGCAAGTGCGGACCACGACAGAGATCGGTGAACGGACCGCTCTCGTAGAATGAAATCTGACCGTCTTCGAGACCGTCGATGAGTTCCAGCTTATATTCGTCACCTTTTTTCTGGAAATAGTCAAGCGCTTCAGCTTTTGACACTTCGCGACGCACGAACTGAATCTTCTGGGAAGCCAGTTCCTTCATCTTCTCCTCAATCTTCGGGAAATCGTCCGAAGAGATGGTGTAGTCCATGAAATCGATGTCATAATAGAAGCCGGTCTCGATATGCGGACCGATACCGAACTTCACGCCGGGATACAGCGACTCGATGGCTGCCGCCATGAGGTGAGCGGAACTGTGCCAGAAGGTGTCCTTACCTTCGCGGTCGTTCCAGGTGTAAAGGGTAAGGGTGGCGTCCTCATTGATGGGCTTGTCGAGTTCCACCATTTGGTCGTTCACTTTGGCCACCAGCACGTTGCGTGCCAATCCTTCACTAATGGCCTGCGCCACTTCATACGCGGTGCAGCCCTTTTCCATTTGTTTGATAGAGCCGTCAGGCAATGTGATATTTATCATAACGAATTCGTTTTATCTATAAGTTCAAAACAATCGGCAAAGATACACTTTTTTTGCTTTTGGCTATTGGCTTTTAGCCGTTGTCAATCAGCCCCCAACCATTCTTCATTCTACATTCTTCATTCTACATTCTTCATTCATAACTCCCAAAACCGTGCCAAAACCGGCATACACCTAAAAATCAACCATTTACACAAAAGGCAACGTCGGTCAGGTGTCCATTATTGTGACAGGGGTGTACAAAAAATGGACAACGATTGTGGAATGTCACAACCTCTAAATATCAATACTTATCAACAACAAAGCGGATGTTATTACAAAAAACATATTTTTGCAGGTTATATTGTAAATAGTTGAACTAACTATTATAAAAGCTTATGAAAAGACTTCTTGTCCTGTTGTTCAATGCGATTGTGCTTCTCAGTTTTGCCGCACCTTCAGACACGATTCCGCTGCTGATGCCGCCGCGACCTCCTCAGAACTACCATCTGGCGCCCCACATCCATTTGGACCGGAACGAGCAGATGACGCTCACCAATCTGGTGATCTTCATCCGCTTTGCCGACGACGAGGAATTCACCGAGAACATCGGGCCCATCGACCAGATGTTCAATGACACTACGCCGAACAACATCTCGGTCCACAACTATTTCAAGACAATGACCTACGGGAAAATCAACTATCATACCGTCTATACCAACAACATCCAGGACACGGCCATCATCTCCTATCAGGATCCCTACCCGCGTTCCTATTTCCAACCTCAAAATGACACTAATCCGGACGGATATACCAACCAGGTCCTTCGGGAATTCGAGATGCTGGCAAGGGCTCTCCGATATGTCGATTCCCTGAATCTTGTTGATGACAGCATCAACTTGGACGGCAACAACGACGGTCTTATCGACAACATCAGCTTTATTCTCAAAGGCGGTGTCGGCGACTGGAACGACCTTCTGTGGCCCCACATGAACTTTTTCAGCGCCTATTATGCGGGGCTTTCCGATGATATTTATATCAACGGTAAAATCCCATGCTGCTACAACTTCGAATTCGCCAATTCTGGTCCCTATTTCACCGCCAATGTCTTCTCCCATGAAATGGGACACTCCTTAGGCATTCCGGACTTCTATCACTATTACTCTTACAAAAACATACAACCCGTTCATCTTTGGGACCAGATGGCGCAAAACAACCTGCAACAGATCTCCACCATTATCAAATACAAGTTCTTGGGCATCGTTGACGAACCTGTCGAAATCACCGAAAACGGACACTATGTGTTGAACAGCAACACCTCCTCCGATCACGACAACTGCTACTTCATCCGTTCTTCCATTGACCCAGACCAGTGGTTCACCTTCGAGTATCGCAACAGCCACGATTTCATGGAGAACGTCCCTCACAGCGGCGTGATTATCGGCAGATGGTATGACAACGTCAACCTTCACGACCTTTATGATGCGGGGAACGGCATGTTTGACTTCTACGAAAAGCCGCACACCTATTGGGTTTTCCGGCGAAGCAGCAACATTGACACTGTCAACGGGAACATCAACGCCGCGGCATTCGGCTATGCAAACCGTACCGCCTTCGGCCCCTCCACCAACCCCCACCCCTACCTCACCGACGGCACACCCGAGACCAGCTTTGAAATCACCAACATCCAATTCAACGGCGACCAAGCGAGCTTCGACGTGACTTTCCTGCACGACGGAGTTACCTCTTATGAAAAAAAGAATGCTTACATTTACCCGAATCCAGCCAATAACGTGTTGAACCTTTCCCTAAATGATGTAAACCGTGTGGAAATATATGATTTATTGGGAAGAGCAATCCTTTCAGAAACATATCCCGATATGGAGATAAACATTTCATCGCTCCAACAAGGGGCATATTTCGTGAAAATCTTTACTGAGAATGAGTGTTATAATGTAAAATTCATTAAAAAATAATACAAATCAAACATTATGAAACGTAACTTTATCGCAACTCTGCTGCTGGCGGTCTGCTGTCTCCTGGCCTACAGCTCTTTCGCGCAGAATTACCACAAGGAGACCTATCAGAACGACCCGATGAACGTCATCCACTACACGTTGGACAACGGGCTGCAGGTGTTCTTGTCGGTGAACAAGGACGTGCCGCGCATCCAGACCTACATTGCGGTACGCGTGGGCAGCAAGAACGACCCGTCGGAATCCACGGGCCTCTCCCACTATCTGGAGCACCTGATGTTCAAGGGCACCAACCATTTCGGCACCCTCGACTGGGCCAAGGAACAGGAACAGCTCAAGAAGATCGAGGCGTTGTACGAGGTTTATAACCACACCACCGACCCCGCCAAACGCAAACAAATCTATCACGAAATCGACTCCGTCTCGTACGAGGCTTCCAAGTACGCCATCCCCAACGAGTACGACAAGATGATGTCCATGATCGGTGCACAAGGCACTAACGCCTTCACCTCCAACGACATGACCGTCTATCAGGAGGACATCCCGAGCAACGAACTGGAACGTTGGCTCAAGATTGAGGGCGAACGTTTCGCCAACCCCGTCTTCCGTTTGTTCCACACCGAGTTGGAAGCCGTGTATGAGGAGAAGAACATGAACATGGCCAACGACAGCCGCACGGCTTACGAGCAGATGAACTTGGCTTTGTTCCCGAACCATCCTTACGGCACGCAGACCACCATCGGCACCATCGAGCACCTGAAGAACCCGTCCCTGACCAACATCAACAAGCACTTCAACACCTATTATGTGCCGAACAATTACTGTATCGCCATGGCCGGCGACTTCGACCCCGAACAAGCTATCAAACTGATCGACAAATATTTCGGAAAGATTCAGCCGAAATACATCCCCGATTTCACCTACGTGCACGAGAAACCCATCCGCGAGGTCAAGACAGTGGAAGTATATGGTCTGGAGCCCGAGAATGTGCAGATCGGCTACCGCATTGACGCCGGCACCGGTTCCCGTGACGTGCTCCTCGCTGAGATGGCCGACGCCGTGCTGATGAACGGCTCTTGCGGTATCATCGACGAGAACATAAACCAGAAACAGCTGGCCTTGTCCGCCTACTCCGGCGTTAGCGACCTCAACGACTACGCTTACTTCCGCCTCAACGGCAGACCCAAAGAGGGACAAACCCTTGAGCAGCTGAAAGACCTGCTTCTGCAACAAATCGAGATCCTGAAATCCGGCAACTGGGATGCCGACCTGCTCACCGCCGCCATCAACAACCGCAAACTCAGCGACATGACCTCCTTGGAGAGCAACAGCAACCGCGCTATGGCGATGGCCATGGCATACCTCGCTCACCGCAGCTGGCAGGATGTCATCAACGAGACCGAGAACATGAGCTATGTGACGAAGGAAGATGTCATCGACTTCGCGAGACGCACCTTCAAGAACAACAACTATGTAATCGTCTATAAACGTCAAGGCGAGCAACGCAACGTGCAGAAAGTCGATAAGCCCGAAATCACCCCCGTGGTCATGAACCGCGATGTGGAGAGCACCTTCTTGAAAGAAGTCAAAGACATGAAAGTGAAACCCATCGAACCCGTCTTCGTCGATTTCAACAAGGACATGCAGAAAGGCAAGGCCAACGGCAACGAAATCCTCTACGTGAAAAACACCGACAATGGCCGCTTCACGCTGGTCTATCGTTACAACTATGGTAGATTTTATGACAAGAAGGCTGGCATCACCAACAGCTTCCTCGATCAATTGGAGAGCGAAAACCGTACCCTGAGCCAGATCAACCGGGAAATGTATGACCTCGCTTGCTCCTATTCCATCGGTTTCGGTGACAAATACGCCAACGTTTATATCAACGGTCTTAGCGAGAACATGGAGAAGGCCATGGCCATTGTGGAGGACATCCTCAACCACCCGAAGATTTCCGAGGAATCCGTCCAAAACTCCATTGCCGATGTGCTGAAATCCCGTAACGATGCCAAATCGCGCCAGCAGACCATCTTCCAAAACATGCTGCGTTACGCTTCCTTCGGCAAGGACAACGTACGCAAGTATTTCGTCACCAATGACGAAGTGCAGAAAATCAAGGCCCAGGATGTCATCAACCAAATCAAGACGATGACTTCCCAGCCGCAACGCATCCTCTACTACGGTGACCTGAGCCTCAACGACCTGCAGAAGGTCGTGACCGACAAGCACAGCGTACATCCGGCCAAGAAACCCGCGAAAATGGGTCCCGACTACGACCGTATCGCCACGAAGGAGAACGCTGTCTATTTCGCCCACTACGACGCCAAACAGTCCCTGTGCCGTCAGCTGAGCACCTCCGTCCCCGCCAACTGGGGTTTGAGCCCGCAAATCGAGATGTACAACGAGTACTTCGGCGGCAGCATGAACTCCATCGTCTTCCAGGAAATCCGCGAGAAACGTTCTTTGGCTTACTCTGCAGCGGCTTACTATGTGGAGCCCAGCGAGAAAGGCAAGTGCAACTATAACATGACCCACATCGGCACGCAGAACGACAAGCTGATCGACGCCATGGAAGCCTTCACCGACCTATTGGACAACATGCCCGTGTCTGAGCTGAACTTCGACTTGGCCAAGACCTCCCTCATCTCACAATACCGCACCAACCGCACCCGCAAGATGAGCATCATCAACTACTACCTCACTTGCGAAGAGATGGGATTGAAAGCCCCGCTTGACAAAACCAACTACAACGCCATCCAGAAGATGACCATCAACGATGTGAAAAACTTCAACGCCAACTACATCAAAGGTCAGAAGAGAGTGGTTGTGGTGCTCGGCAACGAGAAAGAGGTGGACCTGAAGGGTCTGGAAAAATACGGCCATGTCAAGAAACTCTCCTTAGAGGAGATTTTCGGGTACTAAGACGTTCTAATTTGTAACCCCGCCACCGTGCGGGTTTGCAATGGAAGCAAAATAGAGCCGTTCCTTGAAACGGCTCTATTTTTTATGTCGAAAGAAAATTGGAATTTTTTCATACAAAACATCCGTCCAAAATTGGGCGGATGTTTTTGCATGTTATAGGAGGTTCGAGAATCTTCCCGATGTATGCTACTTCATATATTCCCGCATATCCAAGCCCATGATGGGGTCGAAAGCGGACTCATTGGCCGTCTCGGTCTTCAGGAAGACCGTGGCTGCCACGCCGGACGATTTGTCGGGCACGAGGCGTACGTCGATGACGTAGGGGAAGTCCGCACGGAACTTCGCCTCGTCGAAGGTCATCTCTTCACAGCCAGACGGTAAGTCAAGCACAGTGAAGGCGTAGGTGAGATTCTCTTTTCCTCGCCACATCTCCTCTTTCGTGACATGCGTGCCGCGCAGATAGGAGACCATCGGATGCTGGCCGCTGATGAAGACCTGCAGTTCGTTCAGGCAGAAGCCCGTGAAACGCAAAGGGTTGATCTCAATCGGCACTGCCTTTTTCCCGTCGTACCGGAACTCAATGTGCATGGGAAAATTCCGCAGATGCAGCGTTTTGTTGAGATTGGTAAGGAACTGGGTGAACGCTTCCTCGTATCGGTCGAACAAGCCCTTGCTCGTCATATACAGACGGTCGGAAGTATCGGACTCGTCCATGAATTTGTGATGGAAAATGTTCAAAATCACCGGAACCTCGTTCTCGTCGTAGTAAGTATCCACAGCATATTCCTCGCCATGTATGTACTCCTCGATCAGAAAACGGCTTCTTCCGACCACAAATTCAGGGAAATCAGCCTTGGCGTTGGCAAAATCGCGCAGCAACGTCTCCACGGCACAGCGATAATCCTCCGCATTTCGGACTACAAAGACCCCTTTGCTCAAAAAACCGACCGAGGGTTTAATCACGCAGGGAAACACAAGGCTGTTCACATCAAGTTTCTCCAATTCACTGATTCCCACTTCTTTGAAGAAAAAGTCGGGATAAATGTCGCGACAGATGCTTCTGAACGCGGATTTGTCTTTCACCAAGGAGATTCCGTCCAAGAAGCGCTTGTCCTCAATATGATCGTAAATCCATCCGAGCGCATTCTCGGAGACGGTGTAGAGTTTCCCAATCGTTTTATACCTTTCGCTGAATGCTTTGTCGTCCAGTATATTACCAGCAGGAATGCGCATTTCCGACATTTCATTGCGCAGGACTGGCAGGTTGTTTTTTTGAATCGTTTCGACCATCATGTCGGACGCAAACGGTCTTTCCAATATAACCATTATGACTGTTATTTAACGTTAATTTTTTAAATTCATAAACAAGAAAAGCGGCATCGTTACTGACACCGCTTTCTAAAATTCTAAACACAACTAAGTTACTCAGCTGCAGGAGCCTCGACTTCTGCTGCAGGAGCTTCAGTTGCAACGTTTTCCACAGGAGCGTTGGCAGTTTTCTTGCTGCTACGACGCGTGCGGGTGGATTTCTTCTTGGATTTCTCAACAGTGTAGGTTTCATTGAAATCTACAAACTCGATGATGCACATCTCGGCATTGTCGCCCTTGCGGAATCCAGTTTTGAGAATACGGGTATAACCGCCCGGACGCTCGGCAATCTTCGGCGAAATCTCTCTGAACAGCTCGGTGACGGCAAATTTGTTCTGCAGCTCGGAGAACACCATACGGCGAGAGTGGGTCGTGTCTTCCTTAGAGCGGGTCACGATAGGCTCCACATACGTTCTCAAAGCTTTAGCCTTTGCCAATGTCGTGCTAATTCTTTTATGCATAATCAGAGAGGTTGCCATATTGGACAACATGGCCTTTCTGTGCGCATCTTTTCTACCTAAATGGTTAATCTTTTTAGCGTGTCTCATTGTTCTATTCGTTATCTATATTATACTTTTCTACATTCATACCAAACTCAAGTCCCTTGTTGTGAACCAGTTCTTCCAATTCGGCAAGAGATTTCTTACCAAAATTGCGGAATTTCAGCAGGTCAGCCTTATGGAAAGCAACCAAGTCGCCCAAGGTCTCCAGTTCAGCGGACTTCAGGCAGTTCAGCGCTCTGACGGACAAGTCCATGTCAATCAGTTTGGCTTGAAGAATCTGTCTGATGTTCTTCTCATTATCTTCAATCACCTCTTGCGGGTCAAGTTGATCGGGGGCATCCAACGTGATGTTCTCGTCAGAGAGCAGTGCGAAATGCTGGATCAGGATCTTGGCGGCCTCTTGGATGGCATCCTTGGGGTGGATTGATCCGTCCGTTTCCACTTCGATGATAAGTTTTTCGAAGTCGGTCTTCTGCTCCACGCGATAAGGCTCAATCGTGTACTTGACATTTTTGATCGGGGTATGTGTGGAGTCCACAGCAATCACGTCAATTCCGTCATGAAGTTGACGGTTGTCTTCCACGGGGACATAGCCGCGACCCTTGTCAATGGTGATTTCCATATTCAGACGCACGGTGGGTTCCATGCGGCAGATCAGCAACTCGGGATTGAGCACTTGGAAATAATTGAGGTAGCGGTTCATGTCACCAGCCTTGAACGTATCCTGACCGGTAATCACGATGGAAACCTTTTCAGAGGTGTAGCCTTCAACCTTGTTTTTGAGGCGCACCTGTTTGAGGTTGAGCACGATATCGAGCACATCTTCCATCACGCCAGGGATGGAGGAGAACTCCTGTGCAACACCCTCGATTTTCACGGAGGTAATGGCATAGCCTTCCAATGAAGAGAGCAGCACACGGCGCAGGGCATTGCCTACTGTCACGCCGAAACCTTGCTGCAGCGGACGAAATTCAAATATGCCGTGAAAATCGTCGGCCTCGTTCATGATGACCTTATCGGGTTTCTGAAATGTTAATATTGCCATTTTCTTTGTTTTTTTATTTGTGATCTGTAATTATTACGTGTGAACTGTGAACTGTGAACTGTGATCTGGTTTAGATTCAATGTTCTGATCACTGTTCACTAATCACTGATCACTATTTGGAATACAACTCGACGATAGCTTGCTCGTTGATAGTCTCCGGAATTTCCTCACGTTGAGGATATTGCATGAATTTGCCAACCTTAAGGTTGCCATCCCATTCCAGCCATGCGTAATTCATCGCCTTGCCGCTCAGGGAATTCTCGATAACCTCAAGGGTCTTGGAACGCTCACGCACCTCCACGATGTCGCCCGGACGGAGCAGCATTGACGGGATGTTGCAGATTTGGCCGTTCACGGTGATGTGACGGTGGCTGACCAGCTGGCGGGCAGCGTTACGGGTGGGGGCGATGCCCAAACGGAACACCACATTGTCGAGACGGGACTCGATGAGCTGCATCAAGTTCTGACCCGTGATACCTTTCATGCGGGAAGCCTGTTGGAACAATTTACGGAACTGGCGCTCCAGAATACCGTAAGTGTATTTCGCTTTTTGTTTCTCTTGCAGCTGCATGCCATACTCAGAGAGTTTCGTGCGTCTGCGAGACTGACCATGCTGACCCGGAGCATAGTTCTTTCTCTCGAAATATTTGTCGGGACCGTAGATGGGTTCCTTGAACTTTCTTGCGATTTTCGTTTTGGGTCCTGTATATCTTGCCATATTCTAAATTTTTTCGATGATGAATGATAAATTATACTCTTCTGTGTTTGGGAGGACGGCAGCCATTGTGCGGCAGCGGAGTGACATCCGTGATCTCCTCCACGATGATTCCCGTGGTGTTGATGGAACGGATGGCGGACTCACGGCCTTGTCCCGGACCTTTAACGTAAACCTTCACTCTGCGCAGGCCGAGATCGTAGGCCACCTTGGCGCAGTCTTGTGCCACCATCTGGGCAGCGTAGGGAGTGTTTTTCTTGGAACCTCTGTATCCCATCTTACCAGCGGAAGACCAGGAAATCACCTGACCATCGTTGTTGGTGAGGGAGACGATCACGTTATTGAAAGAGGCGTAGATGTATGCCTTTCCGGAAGCCTCAATTCGAACAACTCTCTTCTTCGTTGATTTTGTATTTTTTGCCATACTGATAATTTTCTTCTATCCGTGATTAATTACTACTTGGTCGCTTTCTTCTTGTTGGCGACAGTTTTCTTACGGCCCTTACGAGTACGGGCGTTGTTCTTGGTGCTCTGACCGCGTACCGGTAAACCCAAACGGTGACGAATGCCTCTGTAGCAACCGATATCCATCAGTCGTTTGATGTTCATCTGCTCCTCGGATCTGAGCGGACCTTCCACTTTCAACTCATTCACTAATCCACGAATCAATGCCAACTCATCGTCGTTCCATTCATTTACCTTTTTGTCCCAGCTGATGCCGGCTTTCGTCAGAATCTTTTGAGCTGTGCTTCTGCCGATTCCGTAAATATAGGTCAAGCCGATTTCACCGTGTTTGTTTTTAGGTAAATCAATACCTGCAATTCTTGCCATATTACTTTAATGTTTTTTATGATGATTAATTATTTAATTCCAACGATTAACCCTGACGCTGTTTGAATTTCGGGTTCTTCTTGTTTATCACATAAACCACACCGTGGCGTCTCACCACAATGCAATCCTCTGATCTTTTCTTAACTGATGCTCTGACTTTCATTTTTTTCTATTTTTTATTATTAATAATCCTTTTTATTTCAGATTTAGGTTTCAGGTCCGGATCACCAACCCATCAACCTAATTCTTGTGTCTGTAGGTAATACGCCCTTTGGTCAGGTCGTACGGGGTGATGGCCACCTGGACTCTGTCACCGGGAATGATCTTGATGTAATGCATTCTCATCTTTCCCGAAAGATGGGCCAAAATCACATGACCACTTTCCAGTCGGACACGATATTGTCCGTTTCCCAAGGCTTCGATCACCTCGCCGTCCACATCAACTGCTGCTTGTTTTGCCATATCTTTATCTTTAATATAATTCTTCTGTTCCAATGACTTCACCCAACAGCTTGTAGGAGGAGATAACCTCAGTGCCCTGCTCCGTGATGATCAGCTGGTGTTCGAAGTGAGCCGACGGCTTGTGGTCGCGCGTGCGGATCGTCCATCCGTCATTTTCCATCACGATCTTATGGGACCCCATGTTGATCATCGGCTCGATGCAGATGCACATGCCCGGCGCAAGGCGAAGGCCCTGCCCTTTGACTCCATAATTCGGGATGTCGGGTTTCTCGTGCATGTCTTTCCCAATACCATGTCCACAGAGTTCTCGGACAACGCCGTAATGGAACTGCCCCACATACTGCTCGACAGTGTGACCGATGTCGCCGACGGTGTTGCCCGCCTTCGCCACCTCGATGGCCTTGTAGAGCGACTCCTTAGTGCGCTTGCAGAGCTTGTGAACCTCTTCGGAAACCTCGCCTACCTCAAATGTGTAGCAGAAGTCGCCGTGATAACCGTCCAACAGGGCACCGCAATCCACGGAGATGATGTCACCGTCGCGCAAGTATTGGTTTGGATAGGGGATGCCATGCACCACAACATCGTTGACGGACAGACAGAGCGAAGCCGGATAGCCTTCGTAACCCTTGAAAGAGGGGATGGCGTGATGGTCGCGGATACACTGTTCACCGATCTGGTCGATATAGGTGAGCGGCACACCGGGCTTGATCACCTTGGCCACCTCGGCCAGGGTCACCGCCACCACATTCGCGCTTGCCTTGAGCTTCGCGAATTCGGCCTCCGACTTGTATTTCACTCTTCTGAACATCGTATTACCTTGATATTGTTTTAGTGGGTGCCATAAATACCGCCACCGGTACGTCCTTTAATACGGCCTGACTTGGTAAGACCGTCATAGTGACGCATAAGCAGGTGACTCTCGATTTGTTGCAGCGTATCCAACACCACACCGACCATAATCAGCAGGGAGGTACCGCCAAAGAACTGTGCGAACTGCTGGTTCACACCAAACTGACGCACGATGGCGGGCAGAACTGCCACAATACCCAAGAAAATAGAGCCGGGCAACGTGATGCGGGACATGATCTTGTCGATGTACTCAGCGGTCTGCTTACCGGGTTTCACGCCAGGGATAAAACCGTTATTCTTCTTAAGATCCTCAGCAATTTGCTGCGGGTTGATGGTGATTGCCGTATAGAAATAGGTGAAGGCAATGATCATCAAGAAGAAAATGATATTGTAACCCAAACGGTTATAGTCGATGAAACTGCTCCAGAAGCCAGTGGTGGTCTCTTGGGAGATGTTCACGAACGTCAAGGGGATGAACATCAAAGCCTGGGCGAAGATGATGGGCATCACACCGGCGGCGTTCACCTTGAGGGGCAGATAGTTGCGGACACCGCCATACTGCTTGTTGCCAACCACGCGCTTGGCGTATTGGACGGGAATGCGGCGGGTGCCTTGCACGAGCATAATGCAGAGACCAATGATGAGCATCATGAGGATGATCTCAATGATGAAGATGATAGGACCGCCGTTCATCTCGGTGATACGGGCGGTGAACTCAGCCTGCAGAGCGAAAGGCAGACGGGCAATGATACCGATCATGATGATCATGGAAATACCGTTGCCGATGCCGTTGTCGGTGATACGCTCACCAAGCCACATGATGAACAAGGTGGCGGAAATCAGCAGGATGAACGCGCAGATCGCGAATGCGGAGAAACCGAGGATGCGGGTCTCCAGCATGGAGGGAGCGATAGCGCCCGGGAACTGGCCGGTGAGCTGGGCGATGTAGGCGGGAGCCTGCACGGCCAAGACAGCGACAGTCAGATAACGGGTAATCTGGTTGATTTTGGTACGGCCGCTTTCACCTTCCTTGGCGAGGCGCTGGAAATAAGGCACCGCAAGGGTGAACAGCTGCACCACGATGGATGCAGTGATGTAAGGCATGATACCGAGCGCGAAGATGGAGGCATTGGAGAATGCACCGCCGGAAAAGAGGTCGAGCATTCCGAGCAGGCCTTCACGGGCAGCGCTGGAGAAAGCGGAGAGGGCGCCGGGGTTGATGCCCGGGAGCACCACGTGCGCACCGAAACGGTATATCAGGATGATGAAGAGGGTGTAGAGGATACGTTTCCTCAGATCCTCGATCCTGAATATATTCTTGATGGTTTCAATAAACTTTTTCATTGTAAAGACTTTTTAATGACTATTACTCGGCTGCGGGGGCATTAACGAGTTCTGCGGTGCCGCCGCATTGTTCGATCATGGCTTTCGCCTTGGCAGAGAACTTGTCGGCCAACACATGCACCTTCGCGGTGAGTTCACCCTTGGCAAGGATGGCGATGAGGTCGTTCTTCTTGGCCAAACCATTGTTCACCAGCAACTCGCGGTCAACCTTGTCAACATTGCACTTCTCGACGAGCTTTTGGATGGTGCTGACATTGATGGCGTTGTATTCCACGCGGTTGATGTTCTTGAAACCTCTCTTGGGCAATATTCTGTAGATAGGCATCTGACCGCCTTCGAAACCGATCTTACGGCTGTAACCGGAGCGGGACTGCGCGCCTTTGTGGCCGCGTGTGGATGTGCCGCCTTTTCCGGAACCCTGTCCTCTACCTATTCTGCGTTCTCTGTGTGTTGATCCTTTTGCCGGTTTTAAATTGTGTAAATCCATCTCTTTGATATTCAATTGGTTATTAAAATTATAATTCTTCAACGCTGACTAAGTGCTTCACGGCGTCCACAATGCCCAGGATTTGGGGAGTGGCCTCGTGTTCAACGGTTTGGTGCATTTTGCGAATGCCTAATGCCTCTAAAGATCTTTTCTGACGTGCGGGTCTGTCAACCGCGCTTCTTACTTGTGTGATTTTAATCTTTTTCATCCCTTCTAAAATTTATTTTTATTACTAATATTCAAAAAAAAATAGTCCATTTTTGAAAGAAAAATGCAACTATTCACCAAAATCGTAACTATAAAACCCCTTCCCATTTACCCTACTCTATTTCATTACAGTCCGTGAAATCAATGAGTTACGCGATTCGAAACCCCACTTCCCACTCGCCTTTGCATTCCACTTCAAAAAGTTTGCAAAAATACACTTTTTTCTTTATCCACAGCACGTTGGTGATATTTTTTTTCGTAAAAGCCGTCTTTTGTCGTAACCATTTGATTAATTGATAATTGATAATGGTTAATGGATGATTATGGTCTCATACGTGCTTTCGTGGTTTTGACGATTGATTTCAGTAATTTGACAAGTTCTTCTGCGTCGTTATTCATGGATTTGTATTCAATGTCTGTCATATATTGAGTTTTATCCATTATCAATTTAAAACGAAATAGGGGAACCTTACCGGATCCCCTATTAATATATAATATGGTATAAACTTACTTGACCGAAATCTTGTCGATGACAATTCTTCTGTCCTTGGCAGCCTGCAAGCCATAGACGGTCTCGCGCACAGCGTTGGTGGAGAAACTGTGGTTGACTTGTCCTTCCGGAACCTTGTGAATTGTAAGACCCGGTTTGGAGCCGCTGATGTAAGGAGCGAGGAAACCGCCGTGTGCCTGCGACATATAATTGAGGACGCTTTCGATACGGCGTGCGGAAAGATGCTTGTTGTAGTCGCTGTTGCTGAGCGGGCTGGCGAAGCCGCTGATGGTGAATTCGACCTGGCTGCCGTCCTTGAGGGCGTCCACGATAAAGTTGGTCATTTTCACAAGGCGGTCGTGGCCGGTCTGGATGGAGTCAACGAAGAAGCTCTCCACAGCATTCTCGGCATTGGTCTTCTGAGCACCGGTCAGACCCTTACCTGCGCTGGTCACATAGTTGCTCTTGGCAGCCATGTAGTTGTTATACAGGCCCATATATTCCGTGTTGGTGGTCTCCTGTCTGGTGCGGGGATCCGGGCGGTCGTTCTCGAAGTAAAGCGTGATGGGCTTCATCAGGTCTTTCTTGATCTCTTCCATCTCGGCTTTTTTCTTGTCAGCGGCAACTTCCTCCTCATAAATGAACGTCACAGGGATTTGGATGACCATATCCTGCGGCTCGCAGCTTTGCGCGGCGGGGATCATCTTGGGGAAGGATTTCACCACACGGAGGGCTTCATTGTCAAACTCCTCGTAGCCGGAGCTGCTGATTACCTCGATATCAGTCAGCGTGCTGTCTTTCAACACTTTGGCTTGGACGGTGGTGGTACCGGAGATTTTCTGGTTCTTCAGGTTGACCGGATACTTTTTAACTTTGTTGATGTAACGGCACATCGCCTTGTTGCCACCTTTGAAAGTGGGGAGCGAAAGGGCGGCTGTGGGCACAACATGTTGTCCGTTGGAATCAGCGAACACGATGGCGAAGCCGGTTTTTTGGCCGCGCTGACCATAGATGTTGCCTTGGTCACATTGAGCATAACCCATTGTGAAACAAGCCATTAACAAAGCTACGGCCACAAATTTCATAGAGGAAAAGTTACTTTTCATACTTATATTATTTTACATTATATTCCAAGGCGCAAAGATACATTTTTTCTTTATACACACAACAATTATTTTTTTATTTTGTTAATGATACGATTTGCAGAAAAATAGGTTACAACCAGCGAAGACGCAGCCCGCCCGCCACTCCCACGAAACCCTTCTACAAATGGTACTCTAAAAAAATCGCTATTTCAGGCCGCGAATATCCTTGACAGTGACGAGTCCTGTAGCAAAACCGAGCGCCAACACGAAGAATGCCGAAATGACCAACTGCCACAGCAGATGAACATGAAGGATGTTCGGGAAGAACCAAACTGCCGGAACCAACACTGCGAGGAAGATTGCGCATCGCAACCACGGTAGCGACCGCAACGGGATGCCAATGATGCGCAGGGCGAGCAGGAACTGGAGCCCGGACACCGTGAACTGGGTGCAGAAGCTGGCCACGGCCGAGCCACATGCCTGCATTCGCGGGATCAGCAGCAAATTGACCGTCACGTTGATGATGATGCCGACAACAGCAATGATGTTCAACACTTTCATACTGCCGTTGGCGGTGAGCAACGTGCCGAACAAGTAAGTCATGGATATAGGTATCAATCCGAAAATGATCAGCCGGAAAACCGCGACACTGCTTTCAGCAATTTCCGGGTAAAACAACCGGATCACCGGTTCGCGATAGACATACAAGATCACGACAGCGGAAACCGAAAAAAGGAACAGCAACGAGAAACTGGTGCGCACCACTGGCAACACATCCTCCTTCTGTTTCAGCATCTTGGAGAAAAGCGGCAGCAAGATTACCGAGAAGAGATAGGCAATCATCGCCAGGGTATCCATCAATCTGAACGCCGAGGCGTAAATGCCCGACTCCACAGCACCGGTACCGGACGGCAACATCCGCTCCAGCATCACTGAGTCGATGCGATAATAGCAGGCCATCAGAAAGGTGACAAGCGCGTATGGGAAACTTTTCCGGATGATCACCAGAAAAAAAGCCGGATTCCAGCTAAGTTTCCGCAACTTCGACTTTTTCAAGACAATGCCTAGAGCAACAGCAATCGTAATGAGATAAGCGGCCGTCTGGCACCACACGAACCACTCGATCCGGAAAGGTTCGTCGGTGATATTCCCCCATAGAAGCAGTCCGCAGAATATGATCATCAACAATTTGTCCGTCACAGAGAGGACACTGTCGGTTTTGAACATCAGCAAAGCGGAGATGTTGGAGCGAACATAAAGAAGGAAGGCATTCAGGAACTGGTTCAATCCGATCCAAAAGAGGAGTTTGAGCTGGCCGCCACGATATCCAATAAGCAGTGCGACCAAGAAAATCACCATAAAATAGGCCACGCCAAGCAACAACCTCAGGACAATGTAACCCGACAAATGTTTGTCTAGCAGCTGGTTATTTTGCGCAATATTGCGATTGTTGAAGTTCGTGGTCCCCATGTCCAACACCATGTTGAACAACAGGGTGAAATTAAGTATTGAGAAATAGATACCGTAATCAGCCGCGCCCACGCTATTCTGCACTCCCACATCCACGCCGAGCATCCAGAAGGGCTTGACCAGGAGGTTCAGAAAGATGAGCAGACAGAGGTTGAAAACGAAATCCTTCTGTTTCACTTTGGCTATTGCTGATAGCTGTTGGGTATTGGCTGAAAGCTACAAGCTAAAAGCCAACAGCCAAAAGCTAAAACACGATATTCACAATCTTCTTCGGCACAATAATCACCTTCTTCGGGGTTTTGCCGTCGAGCCATTTCTGCACGTCAGGGCTTTCGAGAACCTTAGGTTCAATGTCGTTGGGACCGAAGCTGGCAGGGAAAGACATCTTCAAGCGCATCTTGCCGTTGAAGGAGACGGGATAGAGGTATTCATCCTCCACCATATATTGTTCATCGTAAACCGGATAGGATGCTTTCAAGATGGACTCCTTATGACCAAGCAGCGACCAGAGTTCTTCGGTAATGTGCGGTGCGTAGGCCGACATCAATATGCAAAGCGGCTCCAGAACGGCGCGTTTTGCACACTTGGCGTCACCTAATTCGTTGACACAGATCATAAACGCGCTCACCGCCGTGTTGAAAGAGAAACGTTCGTTGTCCTCCTCGATTTTCTTGATGGTCTTGTGCAATGACTTCCACTCGCCTTTGGTCGGTTCCTCGTCTGTGACGCGGAAGTTGCCTTCTCCATCAAAGAAAAGTTTCCAGAACTTGCGGATGAAACGAGAGACACCTTCGATGCCGTTGGTATCCCACGGCTTGGCCATTTCGACCGGTCCGAGGAACATTTCGTACATACGGAGCGTGTCCGCACCGTATTTCTCCACCAGATCATCGGGGTTCTGAACATTATATTTAGACTTGGACATCTTCTCCACTTCCCAGCCACAAATGTACTGGCCATTTTCGAGGATGAATTCCGCGTCCTTGAAATCAGGCATCCAGTTGCGGAAGGCATCCAAATCGAGAATGTCGTTATGGACAATGTTGACATCCACATGGATGGGTGTGGTCTCATATTCTTTTCTCAGGTTGAGCGACACGAACTTGTTGGTGCCGACAATACGATAGACGAAATTGGAACGACCTTGGATCATACCCTGGTTGATAAGTTTCTGGAAAGGTTCGTCCTTGCAACTGACACCGATGTCGAAGAGGAATTTGTTCCAGAAGCGGGCATAAATCAGGTGACCGGTGCCGTGTTCCGCACCGCCGACATAGAGATCGACATTCTGCCAATACTCGTCTGCCACCTTGGAGACCAACTCCTTATCGTTCTTCGGATCCATATAGCGGAGGTAGTAGGCACTGGAGCCGGCAAAACCGGGCATAGTGCTGTATTCCCGCGGATATCCGTTGTAGGTCCAGTCCTTGGCGCGTGCCAACGGCGGTTCGCCGGTCTCGGTCGGCAGGAACTGATCGACCTCGGGGAGCAGAACGGGCAATTCAGATTCAGGCACAGGATAAGGCATCCCATCCTTGTAGAAAATCGGGAAGGGTTCGCCCCAATAGCGTTGACGACTGAAAATGGCATCGCGCAGGCGGTAATTCACTGTACCGTAACCGATGCCCATATCGTTGATCTTCGCGATGACCGCCTTGCCGGCCTCCTTGACGGGCAAACCATTTATGAAACCAGAATTCACACAAACGCCTGTCTTGCTGTCCATGGACTCCTCCCAAGTACTGGGATCGCTCGTCTCATCGACGGCGGGGGCCACCACTTGACGGATAGGCAGGTTAAAGTGTCTTGCAAAGGCAAAGTCACGGCTGTCATGGGCGGGCACAGCCATAATGGCGCCGGTGCCGTAGTCGCTCAGCACATAGTCGCTGACCCAGATCGGGATGCGTTCTTCCGTGATCGGATTGATGGCGAACGCACCAGTGAAGACACCGCTAACCTTCTTGACCTCGGCTTGCCGTTCGCGCTCCGAACGGTTCTTGGCCCACGTGACGTAAGCCTCCACCTCAGCTTTTTGTTCCGGCGTAGTGATATGTTCAATCATCTCATGCTCAGGACATAAGACCATAAACGTCACGCCAAAAATCGTATCCGGACGGGTGGTGAAAATCTCGAAGGCAGTCTCGTTTTCGAGCCCATCGATGTTTCCACCCATATAGATCTTCTTCCAATCCAGTTGGCCTTCTTTGGCTAACGGGAACCACACCGCAGCGCCTTCGCTGCGGCCGATCCAGTTGCGCTGAATCTCTTTCAGTGAATCGGTCCAATCCACCTGATCGAGTCCTTGCAACAGGCGTTCGGCATACGCGGACACGCGCAAAATCCACTGTTTCATCAGTTTGCGTTCCACGGGGAAGCCGCCGCGCACAGAAAGTCCATTCACCACCTCATCGTTGGCAAGCACAGTGCCGAGTTTCGGACACCAGTTCACCCACGTGTCGGCGAGGTAAGCCAGACGATAATTCATCAGCATTTCCTGCTGCTCTTTCTCGGAAGCGGCATTCCACTCCTCGGCGGTGAATTCCATCGGTTTGGTCTGCGCCACGTCCAACCCGAGCGTGCCGTTGGAAGCGAAAGCTTCTACAAGTTCAGAAATCGGACGCGCCTGGTTGGCCTGTTTACAATAGTAACTGTTGAAAAGCTGGATGAACGTCCATTGCGTCCACTTGTAATAATCAGGGTCACAAGTCTTGAACGAGCGATCCCAATCGAACGAGAAACCGATCTTGTCAAGTTGCTCGCGATAGCGGTTGACATTCTGGTCGGTGGTGATGGCAGGGTGTTGCCCGGTTTGTATGGCATACTGCTCCGCCGGAAGGCCGAATGCGTCGTAGCCCATAGGATGCAGCACATTAAAGCCCTTCTGCCGTTTGTAACGAGCATAAATATCGGAAGCAATATAACCGAGAGGATGTCCCACGTGCAGCCCCGCGCCCGACGGGTACGGGAACATGTCCAACACATAGAATTTCGGTCTGGTGCGATCTATTTCTGTTTTATACAGGCCGGTATCTTTCCACTCTGCCTGCCATTTCTTCTCGATTTCTCTAAAATTGTATTCCATTTGTATGGGTTATTCAGTTAGTCGGTAAGGCGGTTAGTCGGTTAGTCGGTTTACCCATTAACCGACTAACCTATTAACCCATTAACCTATTTATTATTCACAACGATCTTCCTGGACTCCACTCTCCTACCCTTCTCGTTGAGGAACTGCACAGTGTAGTGTCCGTTAGCGAAACGGGTGCAGTCTATCTCAAGATGGGTGTCGCTGCATTCAGCTTGATAGACCAAACGGCCGGCCTCGTTGTAGAGACGCACCACGCGCACGTCTGACGCATCCTCCAAGTCAATGTACAACGACTGGTGGACAGGGTTCGGATAAAGAGTGACTGTTGTCTGTGACGGATGATCCTCAATACCAACATTGCAATAAAGTTCAAGAGATATCTCCTTATATCCGCAATTGTTAATACCACGGGCGGTCAAGACACCGGTACCATTGGTAGTCGTATTCAGCGTGACATTACTGAAATTCGTATTCGAGAGCGTCCAGTGTGTATTGGAAACACGCCATTCATAGTTACTCACATACTGCGGATTGTTGATGGAGAAATAATGGTTGCCATATTGGGTAAGATTGGGATTTCCGTTGATAGTGTCAAGGCGCGGCAACGGGTTCACAGTCAGCATCAAATTGACGATACTGTCGCATCCGCTGATGGTCTGGAGTTCACGAGTGAACACAAAAGTGCCGGCAGTGTCCAGCGAAGGAATGTCGAATCCGTATTGTGTGAAAGGCTGTCCTTCGCAGACAGTACCCGTGACTGACACGTTGTAGGTCGGGAGGGTTGCGATTTGGTGCTGTCCCACAGTATTACAGCCGTTGGCACCCGTAACCGTGACCGTGTAAAGCGTGTTGTTGGGAACAACTTCCACCGATTGGAGGGTGTCTCCGGTATTCCAGAGGAACTGTACCGCGTCGGTGGATGCCACCAGGATGGTGGTATCATTTTGACACAATTCGCCAACACCAATGATGTCCAGTGTCGGGGCTGCCAGCTGAGTCACATAGATGCTGGAAGCCTGGGTACAGCCGTAGTTGTTCGTGGCTGTCACCGTGTAAACTCCGCCTTGGTTGATGGTGATTTGAGTACCTGTTTCACCCGTGCTCCACTCATAGCTGTTTTGTCCGCTGACAGAAAGCTCTTTTGTAGTGTTTTCACAGATCGTGTTGGCTCCGTTCAGCGTAAACACGGGCACCGGATTGTCAATGACCGTCACTGAAGCCACTGACAGACATCCATTCGCAGAGCTGGCTGTCACCGTGTAAGAGCCATGTGAAGAAACCGTAATGCTGTCTGTGATCGCTCCTGTGCTCCACAAATAGGCGACAGCGTCAGAAGCCGTAAGAGTGGTGGATTCACCGTGGCAGATTGCCAAATCACCCGAAATATAAACGGCAGGAGCAGCTTCCACATTCACCACTTTGCTGACAGTGGAACTACATCCGTTCGCATCATAGCCGATGACATTATAGGTGGTCGTTTCCGTCGGCATCACAGTGATGGCTGCGCCGCTCTCACCGGTATTCCATAAATAGGTGTTTGCGCCAGAAGCCGTCAACGCCGCTGTTGTTCCTTGACAGATCAAACTCGATCCTTCGATGCTGATCACAGGGTTATCCCAGACCTCAACGATCACGGAGTCGGTGCGCACACAATTCAAAGAGTTGGCTACATTCACATAATAAACGCCCGGTTCGGAAACCGTGATGGAGTTACTGTTGCTGCCAGTGCTCCATTGGTAGGTATTACCACCCGAAACCGTAATCGTGGTGCTCTGTCCTTGACAAATGGAGGTGCTTCCCGTGAAGAAGGCGGAAGGCAACACATTGACCACAACGTTTGCGGACGCCACAGAAGTACAGCCAAATTCATTGAATACCGTCACCGTATAGGTGGTGTTGATTGTCGGGAAGACGGCGATGTCTTGCGTCGTATTGCCGTTGCTCCACAAATAGGAGGTGCCGCCCATTGCGGTCAGCACAGTGGACTGGCCCGAGCAAATGGTGCGTTCTCCAAGAATCTGCGCCACCGGAACATCCTCCACATTCACCACCTTTTGCACGGTGGTGGAACATCCGTTCAAATCATAACCCGTGACACTGTAAGTAGTATTGGCAACAGGTGCAATGGAGATTTCAGCCGACACTTCACCGGTATTCCACAGATAGGAATTGGCACCCGAAGCGGTCAGTGTGACTGCACTGCCGGAGCACACATGGTTGCTGCCCGCAATTTGCACAACAGGCTTCGGATTGACTTTCACATAAACAGAATCCACCTTCGAGCAATTCTGAGAATTCGTGGAGGTCACATAGTACATGCCGGTAGTGGCTATATTCACATTACCGGTCTGCGCACCCGTGGACCACGTATAGGTGCTTGCACCCACTGCCGTAATTGTGGTGGTGTTGCCGGAACAGATCGTCGTGTTGCCGTTGAAAGTAACCTGCGGAAGAGCGTTCACCGTAATGGTGACAGCAGAGCTGGCCAAACATCCGTAAGCATTCGTCACCGTCACCACATACGACTGAGTGGTCTCCGGCGTAACAACAACACTGCTGATGGAGTCGCCAGTACTCCAGCTATAATCCGTACCGCCCGTAGCCGTCAACGTGGTGGACTGTCCGGCGCAGATGGTCTTCGTGCCGAGCACTTGGATCACCGGCAAAGCCTCCACATTCATCACACGGCTCACCGTCATGCTGCAGCCGTTGGTGTCATAACCCGTCACCGTATATGTCGTGGAAACTGACGGCGTGACAGAAATAGAAGGCGTGATTTCTTCGGTATTCCACAAATAGGTATTGGCACCGGAGGCCGTCAAAGTGGCGATATTGCCGGCGCATACGTAACTGTTGCTGGTGATTTGCACCACCGGATTCGCATTCACCTTCACATACACAGAGTCTGTAGCAGAACAGTTCTGGGCATTGGTGGCCGTGACACGATAGTAACCTTCATTGGATACGGAGATGGAAGCATTGTGCCCGCCAGTGGACCAAACATACGAACTGCCACCTGCAGCCGTCACCGTTGCGGTGGAACCGGAACAAATGGTCGTATTACCATTGAAAATGATTTGCGGGAGAGCGTTCACAGAAACCGTGGTGGAGAGACTGGAGGTACACCCGAGGGCATTTGTCACAGTCACCACATAGGAGTGGGTGGCGGAAGGTGAAACCGTGATGCTGTTTCCTGTCACACCGTTGTCCCAAACATAGGTCAATCCACCCGTTGCCGTCAGCATTGTGGACTGTCCGGCACAGATAGTCTTGGCGCCAGCGACAGAAATGACCGGGAGAGACTCCACGTTCAGCACTTTTGTGGCCGTGGTATGACAGCCCTTGGCATCGTAACCCGTCACCGTATAGGTGGTGTTAACGGAAGGAGACACCGAGATGGCGTTTGACGTCTCTGTAGTGCTCCATTGGTAGGTGGTCGCACCTGAAGCGGTCAGTGTGGCCACCTCTCCATTACAAATATAATTAGCACCGGAAATCTGCACCTCCGGATTCGGATTCACGGTGACATAGACAGAATCCGTTTTGGAACAGTTCTGCGTATTGGTAACCGTGACCTTATAGTAACCTGCAGCGTTTGCCGTGATAGTGGCCACATTTGCTCCGGTGGACCAACTATAGGCATTACCACCTCCAGCAGTGAGAGTCACCGTGTTGCCGGCACACATTTCTGTGTCACCACTGAATGTGATCTGAGGCAAAGCATTCACCGTAACCTGGGTTTCCAAACTGGACGAACAGCCAAGTGCATTCGTCACCGTCACCACATACGATTGCGTGGCGGCAGGAGAGACCGTAATGCTGTTGCCTGTGGCACCGTTGCTCCATTGGTAGGAGGTTCCGCCCGTTGCTGTCAACGTGGTGGATTGTCCGGCACAAATGGTTTTCGCGCCTGTCACACTGATGACCGGCAGACTCTCGACATTCACCACCTTGGAAGAAACAGAATAACAACCGTTGGTATCATAACCCGTCACGGTATAAGTGGACGTGGCAGAAGGTGACACCGAAATACCGGCGGTGGTTTCATCCGTGTTCCAGACGTATGTCGCTGCTCCGGAAGCGGTAAGCGTGGTCACATCCCCAATGCAGATGTAATCCGCTCCACTGACCTGCACGTTCGGATTCGGATTCACCTTCACCGTAACCGTGTCCGTATTGGAACAGTTTTGCGCGTCGGTAGCTGTAACCCTATACGTGCCGGCACTGCCAACTGTGATAGTGGGATTATGGCTGCCAGTGGACCACACATAGCTGTTGGCACCTGAGGCAGTGATGCTTGTGGAGGCACCCTCGCACATTACCAGATTGCCATTGAAGGTGATCGTCGGGAGCTGATTCACTGTAACAGTTGCAGAAGCACTTGACATACAACCGAATGCGTTGCTCACCGTCACGGTGTATGACTGGTTGGTGGAAGGAGTGACCGCAATATTGCTACCCGTGTTGCCGGTATTCCAGAGATAGGTCACACCACCCGTTGCCGACAATGTCGTGCTAAAGCCCTTGCATATTGTCAAATTACCGCTTATCTGCGGAGTGGGAAGTTCATGCACCACCACGCCGCGCGACGCCGTAGCCGAACAACCGTACAAATTCGTTGCAGTCACGGTGTACTGTCCGGCTGCATTGACCGTAGTGCTGGGGTTATGGTCGCCATTGCTCCATGCATATTGGGTAATGCCATCGCCGGAAACCGTCAATGCGGTGGACTGACCCTCACAAATCTCACTATTACCGATGATACTGATCTGCGGCAGCTCATAAACGGTAACTGTTGCATGATAGACCTGCGAACAAAGGTTGGAATTCGTCACCGTCACCTGATATTCGCCGGCTTCAGTCACATTGATACGGCTTTGATGGCCGCCTGTGTTCCACAAATAGGTGCATCCTGCCGGAGCATCAGCGATAAGCTGCGCTTGCTGACCACGACAGACACTTACCGTCTCGGTCACATTCGCCACAGGCAACGGATTCACCGTCACAACTTTCTGTACAGATGCGGTACAGCCGTTGGCACCGGTGGCAGTAACCGAATAGGTTCCTGAGGTCGTTACATCTATATGATCGTCAAAATGGCCAGTACTCCATTGATATGCTACACCGCCACTGGCTGTTAGCGACGCCACATCGCCATAACAAATTGAAGATGGACCTGAAACGAATATGGAAGGCAGCGGATTCACCGTGATCTGTTTGGTGGCTGTCGCACTGCACCCGTTTTCATCCGTTACGAGAACCGTAAAGTTGGAAGTGACCATAGGGGTCACCGAGACAGCTGCCGTGTTCTGGCCCGTACTCCAGTTAAAGGAGTTCGCAGAGGAGATAGCGGTCAATGTGAGCGACTCTCCCCGACAGACGGCGTCTTGAGACACAATGTTCACAATAGGTGCAGGATTAACCAACACCGTGGCGGAAGTGGATGCCGTACAACCGTAAGAGTTCGTGGCCGTCACCGAATAGGTGCCCGTGGCATTCACCGTGATCAACGCCAGCATACTGCCATCGTCCCACTCATAGCTGCTGCCACCCGAAGCACGCAACGTTGTGCTCTGACCCTCACAGATGGTCAGGTTACCGCTGATAGTCGGCGTGGTGGTGGTGTACTCGCTCACCATGGCCGACAAGGTGCCTTGACAACCCGCGGCATTGGTCACCGTGACGGTGTATTGTCCGGCAGCTGTGATGGTAATGTCACTGTTAGTACTGCCATCGAACCAATGGTAGGTGTTGCCCGCATCGCCAGTGGCTGTCAGCGTGGTGCTTTGGCCATGACAAAGGAAGCGGTTACCCGTGATGCTGGCATTCACCGGAGCCTGTGTGACTGTAACGCTCTTACTGGCTGAACAACCGAATTGGTCTGTTCCAGTCACAGTGTAAGTTCCCGTGAATGAAGTCGTTATCGATTGCGATGTTTCGCCAGAATTCCATTCATATGTAGCAGCACCTGCAGCGGTCAATGTCGTGTTTCCGCCTTGGCAGAGCGCCGTTCTTCCGTTAACTTTGATGGTAGGAGGCGTATGTACCGTCAACTCCACAGAACCGCTGTTCGTACAGCCGTTCACATCTGTGACGGTCACAGAATAGGTTCCGGGATTGCTCACCGTGATACGGCTGGCATGCGCACCCGTGTTCCAATAATATGAAGTACCACCAGAAACATAGAAAATGGTGGACTGTCCATCACAAATGCTGCTGTTGCCCGTAAGGCTCACCGTCGGCAACGGATTCACCGTCACTGTAATACTTTTCGTGTTTGTACATCCATACGTGTTGGAAACCGTCACCGTATAGGTTGACGTCGTCTCGGGAGTCACCGTGCGCACATTGGTATTGGTACCATCGTCCCACACAAAACTGGTGCCGCCGATGGCCTGAAGAAGCACACTTCCGCCTTCACAGACATGATTGTAACCTAAAATGTCAGCAGGAGGATTGGTGACATCCGTGACCTGCGTTGTCGCAGAAGCGACACACCCAAATGCGTTGGAAACCGTCACGGAATAGGTGCCCGACATACTAACCGATATGGAAGATTGGGTCGATCCATTGCTCCACAAAAAGACACCACCTGTGGACTGCGCTGTCAACGTCACACTGGAGCCGCTGCACAAATAGGTGTTACCCGAAAGGATGAGCGAAGGCGACTCCTTCACAGTCACACGAACATAAAATATGGAATCATAGGAAGAAGCCGTGCGCGTAAGGAAACGGTAAAGGCCGGCCTCCGTGATGAGACTGTCAAACAACGTGATCGGCATTTCGTTGGAACATACTTCCTTGAGTATGGTATCATTATTGATAACAGCAGGGTTCACCGTAAGGAAAAGGGAGACCACACTGTCGCAGCCGTTCACAGAAGTGAGGGTCCGCTCATAATAACCAGCAGCAGTATAGACACTGTCAAGGAAATGGTATGGCAAATCGTATTCACCAACCACCACATAAGCCGTTGGCATCACATATGTCGGGGAATGGTGCACATTCAACGTGATCACACTGTCATAGCCTGCAAGATGGTAGGTGTAAACGTAGGTACCCGGAGTCGTAATAGTATCGCCCATAAGCACCACTGTGGTGTTGGCGCACACCGTGGTGTCCAACAAAGTGTTATAAATCGGAGACACCGTCAAGTTCAGCATATAAATAGTGTCGCACTCCTGGTGCGTGGCGGCAGGAACCCGAACGGAATAAACACCGCTTGCCTTCAACACGCTGTCATGATAGACATAAGGCAGTTCGTTACGGGTGATGTGGAGCGATTCCGTCACGAGATTGTCGGGGACAACCTCAAGATTCAGCGTAACATACACGCTGTCACACCCGCTTTGGGTTTTCAGCGTCTTGTTAAAAGTTCCGGCGGTGTAGTACTTGCCACCATAAAACTCATAGGGCAGTCTGGAAGAGCAGATGGAAACCGCCACCGTGTCGAACACCGGACGGTTGTTGAGCGTAATCCGCAATGTGTGGTAATCAAAACATCCGGCATCGTTCATCTGCGAATAGGTATATAGCGTGGAAGCTGTGAATGTGGTGTCGCCGAACGTGTAGGAGCTGTCCGACGTACACACATTAACCGTGTCGTGCACCGATGCAAGAGCATTCAGCACAAGAAGGGTAAATTGACTGCATTCAGAACCCGCCACTCTGTCTATATAATATTTGCCAGGGAGATTGAACACGTGGGCTGAGTCAAACTTGTACGGAAATCCTTCCGGACAAAGGTTCACAATCACCGTATCCATCTGCGGAACGGTCACCTGCAGATTCAGGACCACCAGCAGGCTGTCGCAACCGCCCTGACTCTGGACAAACACATTGTAAGTGCCTGCTGCATTGTATTCCTCGTCTCTGTAAACATACGGCAATTCCGTCTGACAAATGGACGCATTGACAGTATCAATAAAGTTGTAAACCGGGTTTACCTTCAGGATCAGCACCGACATGGCATCGCAGCCTCTGGAATTGATGTACGAGACCGAATAAGTGCCCGAGACATTGAAAGCTTGTCCCTTGAACATATACGGGAGATCATTCTGACAAACCTCCACAACTGTCGTGTCAAGATCCATCGGATAGCGTATTACATTATAGGTTTTCACCATGGGGCAACCGCTTGCGTCAGGGCCCTGCGGGAAATCCCAACTGCCTGCTTCTGTGAAAGTGATGCCATCGTAGGTCACCGAAGCCTGGTTGTAGCACATCGGGAGAGTCACCGTCGTGTGCTGGCCTTCCGTCACCCGCAGCCGCAGGAGCGTACGGGCACTGTCACAACCATGCACAGAGGGCTTGTGGATCCAGTAGTTGCCAGACTGCGTGAAGAACTGGTTGTTGTAGATGTAAGGAAGGTCGTTTTTGCAAATACGCTCTACGACGGTATCGAGAATATCACTGCTATGGCCTATGGTTATCTCGTAAACATCCAGCACATCCATCACGATCTGGCCCTGAACAGGCGCGTAATGCGGGATGTTGACCACCGTGTCTTGGTGGTAAACCACACCATTGGCGGGGAGCATAAAGCTGTCACAACCGAATTCCGAATGCCGGACAGTGTCGGTCGGATAGGGCACATTCTGCGCAGATATGACTCCGCCGAATGAAAGCACCGTTGTCATCAAAACAAGCAATAAATGCTTGAAAATCATAGATTTATTCATGTTCTTAAATTTTTATTATCTTCAAAATTTATATTTCAAAACAACCTGCAAAAATACGATTTTTTTATGACTATCGGCTAAATATCCTGAACTTGGCAAGATGCCACTTCTGGAGTCTGAATTGCACGGAGGTGCGGAGCACACCCCACCCATATCGGCAACTGCGTCTGAAGCTGATCGAAGAGGCCTCCGGGAAGTATTTGGTCGGGCACGTGACTTCTCCGATATCATAATCCGCATAGATGATTTGCGCCAGCATCTGGTTGTCGAACACGAAATCATCAGAATTGCCCTCGTAGGGCACCTTTTCCAGCACCTCGCGGCTGAAAGCGCGATAGCCCGTGTGGTACTCCGACAGTTTCTGCCCCGTCATCACATTCTGGAACAGCGTCAGACAGCGGTTGAAGAAGTACTTGTAGCGCGGCATCCCGCCCTTCAGCGCGCCATTCCCGAGAATGCGGGAAGCCAGCACGACAGGATACAACCCGTTGACTATCATATAGGTCATGGATTCAATAAGCAGCGGAGTGTACTGATAATCAGGATGCAACATGATCACCACATCAGCCCCGAGTTCCAAAGCCTTGTTGTAACAGGTTTTCTGGTTAGCGCCGTAACCTTTGTTTTGTTCATGGCGCAGCACGTGCGTGATACCCAGCGTCCGCGCCACTTCCACCGTATCGTCAGAGGAACAGTCATCCACGAGAATGACCTCATCCACAATGTTCAACGGAATCTCATCATACGTTTTCCGCAAAGTCTGAGCCGCGTTGAAGGCCGGCATCACCACCACGATTTTCTTTCCTTTCAGCATTTTTTTGATTATTAGATTTTTATGTTATGAGGTCTGTGACAATCGGACAGGTTCCGCCCTTTTCACGACAATAACGCTCAATTCGTAAAGCAGCCATATCGGCAACGAGACAATGAACAGCGTGAACGCATCGCCGGTGGGCGTGATCACTGCCGCTAGGATCAGTATGGCCACGACGGCATGGCGCCGATACCTCGTCATCCATTCCGCCTTGAGCATCCCGAAACGCGCCAACAACCAACTGACAACAGGAATCTCGAAAAGGATGCCAAACACCATACTCATCATCAGCAACGTGTCCATATACGACTGCAACGTCAACATATTGCGCACTTGCTCACTTACCTGGTAAGTGCCGAGAAAGCGCAGCGTCAGCGGGAACACGAAGAGGTAGTTGACCGCCACACCGAGCAGAAACATCACGTAGGCCGCCACAACAAGGCTGACCGAATGTTTCCGTTCGTCCTCGTACAGGGCGGGACGCACAAAATCGAACAGCACCTTGATGATGTATGGGGAGGCCAAAAGCACCCCGAAAGCGAAAGCGGTCTTCAGATGGATCGCGAACTGTTCCGTGAGCCCTGTGTTCATCAGGCTCAACTCGAAATCGCCGATGCCAAACAGCTTATACATGAAAAAAGTGGAGCTTTTGGGAGCCAGCACCACCTTGAACAGCAAATTCTTGAAACAAAAAGCCAACACGGAGAACACGAGCACCGACACCAAAACACGGATCAGACTGCCGCGCAGGTCCTCCAAATGATCCCAAAAAGACTTGTTCTCCGATGTTTCGGACATCTATTCAGTCTTGATTTCGTCCTTCTTCTCCACACTCTCCTCCCCTGATTTCACATCCTCTTTCCCTTCTATCCCATCCTTGAAGGAACGGACTCCCTTGCCAAGCCCCTTCATCAGTTCGGGAATCTTCTTTCCACCGAACAACAACAACACGATCAGTGCGATGATAATGATTTCTGTTACGCCAATTCTCATATTTTTTGGGTTTAGAGTTTATTAATTTAGGTTTTGGGGTGACAATCTACAGCGACGGATCTTGTCATCCTCCTCTTTGACTGCCTTTACAACTTAAAAAATATATCTCGGACCATCGGGCCGAAATCCGCCTCGATTTTCTTCAATATCTGGGACTTATGACCGAACAACTCGAATTTTAAGGCGGCGTTCTGCACACGCACGTATAGGATGCCGTTGCGCAAATCCACGCATTTCGAGAATTGCGCACAGGCATAACCGACATAGTCTGGCCACCGATTGAACAACACCTGCTTGTCCATCAAGTGCTGCTTCCCCGACTGGCTCACGAACCGGCCGATCAGTTCCTTTAAGTTCATTTCACGGTTATCATGCATATTTATCAGTCTTTATCGAGATGATCAATTAAAGAATTTGCATATACTTATGGCTTTGCAATGACACGCGCCATTTCGGGTGGCAGAGCACATAGTCCACCAGCCTTTTCATAATGACGTTGCATTTGTTCCAGTCGGGCTGCAGCATCAGCAGGCAACGTTTGCCCACTTTGCGGGAGTTTTCCTCCGCCCATTCAAAGTCCTCCTCGGAGCCGATGATGACCTTGAGTTCGTTGGCCTTGGCCAGCACTTCCGCCTTCGGTGCCGCCCCGTACTTCGGGGAGAGGCAAATCCAATCCCAGTCACCGGACAGAGGCTCCGATCCGGAAGTTTCAAGGAAGCATTTGACGTTGCGCTCGTGCATTTTCGCGCACAAATAATCCATATTATAGAGCAAGGGCTCGCCGCCCGTGACGACCACCGCCCTGGCGGGTTTCTGCGCCGCCCGCGCCACGATTTCGTCAATATCGACCATCGGGTATTTGGCGGCATTCCATGTGCGCATCTCGTCACAGAAGGAACATCCGACCTCGCAGCCGCCCACACGCACGAACCAAGCGGCTTTCCCCGTATGGTAGCCTTCGCCCTGCAGGGAGTAGAACTCTTCTACTACAGGTAAATACAATCCTTTTTTGTCCATTTTTGTCTCGCTTAATCAGAGCGCAAAAATACGAAATATTTGACAAGCTTTGTAAGGTATTTTTCATACTTTCCGTGAACCTCTTCTGGCGTTTGTCGGTTGTCTCAAAAAAAAATGTATCTTCGCGCCGCTTAAATGTAAAACTGAACAATAAAAAGAAAAACACTATGAGTCAAATCGTTAAAGTTTACGGAAGAGAGGTTTTGGACTCTCGCGGAAATCCTACAGTAGAAGTTGATGTATATACCGCTGCCGGCGCGTTCGGTCGTGCCGCTGTGCCTTCCGGCGCTTCCACGGGCGTGCACGAGGCCGTGGAGCTCCGTGACGGCCAAAAGGACAGATATATGGGCAAGGGCGTGCTGAAAGCCGTCCAAAATGTGAACAGCACCCTCGCCGAAGCCGTTGAAGGCATGGAAGTGAGCGACCAAGCCGAAATCGACGCCCGCATGATCGAGGTCGATGGTACCGAGAACAAAGGAAACATGGGCGCCAACGCCATCCTCGGCGTCTCCCTCGCCGCAGCCAAGGCCGCCGCTCAGGAGACCGGCCAGGACCTCTACCGCTATGTCGGAGGCTGCAACGCCAACGTGCTGCCCGTCCCGATGATGAACATCCTCAACGGCGGTTCCCACGCCGACAACCGCGTGGACTTCCAGGAGTTTATGATCATGCCGGTGGGTGCCCCCACATTCCGGGAAGCCGTCCGCATGGGCTCCGAAGTTTTCCACAACCTCAAAAAGGTGCTCAAAGGCCGCGGTTACTCCACCAATGTGGGTGACGAAGGCGGTTTCGCCCCCGACCTCAAATCCAACGAAGAGGCTCTGGAAGTGATTCTGCAAGCCATTGAGAACGCCGGCTACAAACCCAAAGAGGACATCTGCATCGCCCTCGACCCCGCCGCTTCTGAGTTCTTCGACACCGAAAAGGGCATTTACAAACTGAAATGGTCCACGGGCGAAGAACTGACTCCCGCGCAAATGGTCGATTACTGGAAGACCTGGTGCGACAAATACCCGATCATCTCCATCGAGGACGGTATGGCCGAAGACGACTGGGATGGCTGGAAGCTTCTCACCGACACCATCGGCGACCGCTGCCAACTCGTGGGCGACGATCTGTTCGTCACCAACGTGAAACGCCTGCAGATGGGTCTCGACAAGGAGGTGGCCAACTCCATCCTCATCAAGGTCAACCAGATCGGCACACTCACCGAGACCATCAACGCCGTGCAACTCGCGCAGCGCAACTACTACACCGCCGTGATGTCACACCGCTCTGGAGAAACGGAAGACACCACCATCGCCGACCTCGCCGTCGCACTCGGCACGGGCCAAATCAAGACCGGCTCCGCCAGCCGCACCGACCGCATCTGCAAATACAACCAGTTGATGCGTATTGAGGAGATGCTTGGCAGCCAGGCTATCTTCCCTGGAAAGAATTTCCCGTTCAGAGGATAATGAAAAAAAAGCGCGGCGATCGCCGCGCTTTTTTTTACTTCTGCTCCCGCACCTTCGACTCCCGGGTCCATTCCACAGTCATGCCGAAGAGCGAGACCCCTAGATATCCACGCATTTTCAAGGTGTTCCCGCCATCCGCAATGCGGATATACGCCTTGTAGGTGCCCTTTTTCCCAGGATACTGGATTTTGCCATTCTGGTACTCTTTTTCCTGGGCGTTGTAAGTCAACCCTCGCATAAACACCAGGCCAATATGGGGCTTCTTTTTCGGATTCTCAACCCATACCACTTTAGCCTCATATGTGCCGTCTTGAGCCTTGTAAATCTCACATTGCGAGCCTTCCTTGGAAAATGGGTCTCTCGAGAAAAAAATGCCGCAGATGTCATCCGCTTTCTGCGCATAACCGCCCATTGCCAATAACGCTGTAAATAATAATACGATCGTTCTCTTCATTTTTCTTTTAACCTTTTAAGTATTAAACCTTAATATCCATTACTCTTCCGGTGCGAACAACGGATCCCATGCAGGAAGAATGATGGGCTTCTGGTCGAAAAGTTTAAGCGTTGCACTCGGGATGTACTTGGATTCCACCACAAGGCGGAACATATATTCGTTGAACCACTCATCGGTCATGATGAGAAAACCGTCATGGCCGCGATTGCTGCCCCAACTGTTTTCCACCATCCACTTCGTTGGCTTGCCGTTCGCATCGAGATCCACGCCGCAGAGGGTCATCGCGTGCGAGGAACCGCTGGCGTAGGTGCTGATGCGCTGCTTCTTGTCCATCCCGAATGTGGTACCGAAAAGGGAACCGTAGTCGTAGTTGTTCACGTCCATATAGCCTTTGTCGCGGTCGAGGAACTTGGCCACGTCGCAAGAGAAGTAAAGCATCGTGCTGTCTTTGATGGAAGCGATGGCCATGTTCGCGATTTCGGGCATCGGCAAATTGAGGAATTTCCAGTTGTCGCCGTCATAGACGTGTCGGTCGTACTCGATTTCATAGACCTTGTAATACTCGCGGGTGGGGTCGTTCATGACCATATAATACTGGGAGAAGTCCTCATTGACGAATTTTTGGTAAAACGACATCGGGGTGTACGTTTCCGTGCTCACCGCCTCGCCCTTGCTGTTGCGCTGGGTCCAGGTGAACTGTGTGGGCGGTTCACCGAAGGCGTAAGCCAACATTTTATAAATGGTCTCCAGCATCGCCATTTTGGTGGCCTGTAGTTTTTGTTCGGTGGTGCCTTTGTTGTTGGCCATCTCGCGCAGGACAAGTCCGTCCTCACGCAGTTTCAATTTGATAAGCTCAGAAATCCTGGAAGTGTGGTTGCTGTTGTAGGTTTCCGGCATCGCGTCTTTGGGCACCACACCGTATTTGGAGATCAGGTTGGCCACGCCGGTGAACTGTCCGCCGTCGCCGATGGGATTCTTGAAAAGCCACTGCACCGTCTCGTCCTCCATGGACTTGGCGCGGGTGTCAAGGATGGACTGCAGGAACAGGTTGGCCTTCTCCAGCTGGTCCCAGAAGAAAGTGTAGCACTGTGAAAACTGGAAGTCGGCCGGCAGGTCATACTTGCGGATGGCCTTGTTGCGGAGCACGTTCATGCCCGTAAACATCCAGCAACGGCCCGAGGATTCCTGGTTGGTGATGGCCTTGGAGGGCACCGTGTGCGAAAGGTGAGGGTCGAAAGCCGTATTGTTGTCATAATTCAGTGCCAACTTGCTGATATCATTGCAGTTGATAGCATTTCGGAGAGCCTTGTTTGTCGGATTCGCCTGGTAGGAATTCCGCATCGTGTTTACCTGCTGCATGGTCAGGCCACCATCTTTGTTGATATTCTGCGCCTGCACAGCCATCATACAGGCCACTGCGCATACAAGAAGAAATAATTTTTTCATTGATTTATCATTTATTATTAAACATTCAAAAAACCGGCGGCAAAGGTACAACTTTTTTTAATGTATAATTGATAATGGATAATGGATAATGATTTGGGGGTATCGTTATTGAAATTGCTTAAGGTACCTTCTAATTAATTCTCCTTTAATAACAGATAGTTACAAACGAAATCCGCATCAAAACTGCAGTTGAAAATCCCAATTTAAGC
>JBGUPL010000131.1:0-96429 GCA_045130275.1 Bacteroidales bacterium | reverse complement strand
ACGAAACGGATACCGACGTTGTAGAGACGCAATGCATTGCGTCTCTACCGACCGACACCAATGAAATCCATATTTCCGCCTCCGACCTCACCGAATCCGAAATCCTCGATGCCATCTGCGCCCTGCCCGAGAAACAACGGGCCGTTTTCAATCTCTATGTTTTTGAAAACCAACCCCATGCGAAAATCGCCGAAACCTTGCAAATCGGGGTGCGCAGCTCAAAACGCTATCTGGCGGAAGCGCGGACGCAGCTGCAAATCGCCTTGAACAACCTTGTCCGCCACAAAAAATCTGGACTTATGATACTGCTTCCCTTTCTCCCCTGGAAATCGCACGCCATTGACCGTCTTTGCCGTGCGAAGCTGAAACATCTGGCGTTGTCGCCCGCCACGCCGTCACCGCTGTCCTCCCTCAACTGGACCGCAGCCCCGAAGCCGGGCGTCTGGATGGCCGTTACCGCCGCCAAAGCCCCCGCCATCGCCACGGGCGTGGTCGCCACGGCCGTGACGGGTTCCGTCATCGCGTGGCAGGCGCAACCCGCACCTACAGGCCCGACCCCGCAGGAAACGGAGGTAACCACGTGTGTTGCAACCGATTCCGTAACCGTAAACAACGATACCGTCGTTGTAGAGACGTGCCATGGCGCGTCTCTACAGGACGAACCCATACCCGTTGTAGAGACGCAATGCATTGCGTCTCTACCGGAACCCCAAAATCCTGAACAGCAAGTAAAAGGAACCGAATCATCCCTTTCACCATTGCCCGCAACGTCCCAAACACCCGCGCCGATTTCGCATCATAGCCTGAAGAAGTTCGAGCGCAACGGTTTCCACGGTCTCAAGGACGCACGCGGGAACGTGGTCGTATATCCGAAATATTCGGACATACAGCCGTTTGACGAATACCGGACCGGCTGGGCAATGGTGGAGATATTCGGGTTCAAGGGGTTTGTGGATAGCGCCGGCAAGGAGGTCGTGCATCCGCAATACGACGAAATCGGGAAGTTCGGGCGATACCGCGACGGCTGCGCATTGGTGCAGAAGGGAAAATTCTACGGTTTCATCGACACCACCGGCAAGGAGGTGGTGCCGGTGAAATTTCCGTTGCAAGAATTGACGAAATAATAACCCATAAATCAAATCATTATGAAAAAATCAACCCTGTTATGCGTCATATTATTGGCAATGAGCATGTTAAGTGCTCAAACAACCATTGTGGGCAGCGGAAGGATTGAGACCCAACATCGTGAACTTGAAGCGTTCACCTCTGTAAACTCCCCCTCCACGGTGGATGTCACCATAATAAAAAACGAGAAATCCTGTGCCGAAGTGACAGCAGACAACAACCTGATGGAGTTCGTTCTCACCGAAGTGGAGAACGGCGTTCTCACCATCTCCATGAAACGAGGCTTTTCCTATAACAGTCCTCACATCACTGTCACCATCTACACACCGCATTTGAGCGAGGTGGTCATGAAAGGTACTGGCAATGTGACTGTCCTTTCGGTGAAAGAGGAGTATTTCACCCTCACGACTAAAGGTACTGGCAACTTCAAAAGCGACTGTTTGGTGGTGGAAAAGGATCTGGTTTTGCAGTGCAGAGGCACGGGTAATATTGACGTGTCGTATATGTGCCCAAACAACGTGACCGTCCAAAACTCCGGCGCGGGCAATATGAACATAAAAATGCTTCAAAACGTTACATCAAGCATGAAGATTCAGAATTTGGGTACGGGTGACATCGACCTCAAAAAACTGTCTGTCGGCGATTTGCAGCTGATGATCCGCGGAACAGGAAACGTCACATTGTCTGGGAAAGCCGACAACATGACCTTGGTGAACAGCGGCTGCGGAAATGTGCGGGCAAACATATTAAAGGTGAAAACCGCACACATCACGCAAAACGGTATCGGCAACATCATAGCGACCGTTACGGACACTGCTTACTTGACACAGAAAAACAGAATCGGGAAGGTGACCATTCACGGCGGCGGGAAAATCATTGAAGAGTAATGTTGTCCTCTTGCGAGTCGGAGATTCCGCCGGCTCCTATCGTCGCCTGGCGGAATGGTGCATCATGTTTGGGGTCAAAAGGGGAAAAAGATGGGCGGCGGCCGCAAGTTTTCTGGCTACGGCACTTACTTTCCCGCCGCCCATCTTTTTCCCCCCTGCTACGCCTAGCGGCGCGCGCCATTCCGCCGCGAACGTAGTGAGCGAGCGGAATCTCCGTCTTACCTCTGGGAATGCCTTTTCCTCCAACCACATTGAACGTGACCGGTTCCTAATCGAAGTGAGCGAGCGGAAACTCCAACGAAACATTTAAAATCCAAATACAATGAAAAAGTCAACATTAATCATCGCAATTTTATTGTCAATCAGTGTGTTATCCGCACAGTCCCGCAACTTTTACGACATGGATCAATTCACTGCTGTGGACCTTAATTTCAGCGGAAATGTGGTCATAAAACAGAGCACCACGATTCACGAGGTTACTATAGAGGCAAGCGATTACAAATACATCGAACACGTTCACGTTGAAGTAGTTAAGGGTAAACTTTTTATTTATATGGACAAAAATATGCCTCGTGGGAATGCAAATTTCCGAATGGAGATGAAGTTGCCACATTTGGAGGAATTGTCCATACATAGTTCGGGGGATGTGATGGTAGAAAAGCGAAACGAGCCACAACTGACAATCGTCAATATGGGTGCGGGCGACTGTACCCTCCAATGCCTGAAGATTGAAGGAACGCTTGAACTGCATAACAAGAGTGCGGGCGCAATCAAAGTCAAATCTCCCGACCCGATCAGACAACAGACCTTGCTCATCGACAATACGGGTGTAGGCGATATATCCATTCTCGGAAGTCATGTCAGTAAGTCTTTGGTTGTTAACAATAAAAGTGCAGGCAATGTCTCGGTAAACCTGATGAACATTCCTACCGAAGAGTTGATTCTCCAGAACCAAGGTGCGAGCAATATCACTATACAAAATATTTCGGCAAAAAGGATGGTGTTGCGAAACCAAGGTGCAGGCGATATGAAACTGATGAATGGCAAAGCAGAAGAAATGACGCTGGAAAGCATAGGTGCAGGAAACACCCATTTGCTTCTGAAAGTCACTACCGCGCACATCACGCACGCCAGCGTTGGCAACATCATCGCCACTGTAACGGGTACCGCTTATCTTACCGAAAAGTCCGAACTCGGGAAGGTCACCATTCATGGCGGCGGGAAAATTGTCCGGGAATGACAGTTTATAGAGACGCGCCATGGTACGTCTCTACGGAACGTAACGAATCCCGATGTTGTAGAGACGCAATGCATTGCGTCTCTACTGTTGCCTATTGCCTGTTGCCTATTGCCTATTGCCTTTTTTCCCCGTCAGCAACTGCTGTATCTCGTTCAACTTCATTAACGCCTCCACCGGCGTGAGACTGTTGATGTCCAAACCGACGATGGTTTCCTTGACTTCGAGGAGCAGCGGGTCGTCCAAGTTGATGAAACTCAGTTGGTAGCTGTCGTCTTTGGGCTTCTCGATGTGTACCTCCTCGCCCTTCTCTTCGCGGCGGGCGCGGGAATCTTCCAACTGTTTGAGGATCTCTTCGGCGCGGCGCAGCACGGCGGGGGGCATTCCGGCCATGCGGGCCACGTGGATGCCGAAACTGTGCTCGCTGCCACCCTCTTCCAACTTGCGCAGGAAATAGACCTTGTTGTCGAGCTCCTTCACCGACACGTGATAGTTCTTGATGCGGGGAAACTGCGCGGCCATGTCGTTGAGCTCGTGGTAGTGCGTGGCGAACAGCACCTTGGCGTGGTGAAGCGGGTTCTCGTGCAGGTACTCGGCGATGGACCACGCGATGGAGATACCGTCGTAAGTGCTTGTGCCCCTGCCGATTTCGTCCAACAGCACTAAGCTGCGATTGGTGACGTTGTTGAGGATGTTGGCGGTCTCGTTCATCTCGACCATGAAGGTGGATTCGCCGGTGGAGATATTGTCGGAGGCGCCCACACGGGTGAAGATCTTATCGACGATGCCGATGGTGCACTCGCGGGCGGGCACGTAGCAGCCCATCTGCGCCATCAGCGTGATGAGGGCGGTCTGCCGCAGCAACGCCGACTTACCCGACATGTTCGGACCGGTGATCACGATGATCTGCTGCTTGTCCGTGTCAAGGTAGATGTCGTTGGCGATATAGGGCTCCTCGGGTGGGAGCTGCCGCTCGATCACCGGGTGACGGCCGTCCTTAATGTCGATGCTTTGGAAGTTGCTGATGGTCGGCTTGGTGTATTGGTACTGTACTGCACAGTAGGCGAAAGCGTTGAGCACGTCGAGACGGGCGGCGAGGCGGGCGTTGTTCTGGATGATGGGGATGTAGTCGGCAAGACTGACCACCAACTCGTTATAGAGCCGAACCTCGATTTCGAGAATCTTCTCCTGTGCAGTCAATATCTTGGTTTCCAACTCTTTGAGTTCCTCGGTGATATAGCGTTCGCTGCCGGTAAGGGTCTGCTTGCGGGTCCACTCTGCCGGCACCTTCGACTTGTAGGTGTTCGTCACCTCAAGGTAATAGCCGAAGACGTTGTTGAAGCCGATTTTCAGCGAGTTGATGCCGGTTTTCTCGGCTTCGCGCTGCTGGATGTCGGCGAGAATGCCGCGACTGTTGGTAGCCAGGTCGGTGAGTTCGTCGAGTTCGGCGTTGACGTCGCGCTGGAAGATGCCGCCCTTGCTCGGCACCACTGGCGGGTCTTCGCGAATCTCCTTCTCGATGCGCTTGCAGACGTTCACGCAGGGGTTGAGCTTGTCGGCAATCTCCTTCAGGATAGGCGATTGCGCTTTCTCGCAGAGGGTTTTCAGCTGTTCGGCAGCGCGCAGGGAGGTGGCCAACTGCAATGCCTCGCGCGGGTTGATCTTGCCCGTGGCGATTTTTGAAACCATACGCTCCAAGTCGCCCATCTGCTTGAGGATGTCGGTTAACTGGCAGGTAAAATCTTGGTTGTTAATAAGATACTCCACCACGGAAAGACGCTTGTCGATGAGCGACTTTTCCTTCAGTGGCATAAGAATCCATTTGCGCAGCATACGGGAGCCCATCGGGGTTTGGGTCTCGTCGAGCACGTCGAGCAGGGTGACGGCGTTCTCGTTGGACGAGTGAATCAGTTCGAGGTTGCGGATGGTGAATTTGTCGAGCCAGACGTACAAATCCTCCTCAATACGGCTTATCTTGGTGA
The DNA here is from genome assembly GCA_045130275.1 of Bacteroidales bacterium. GTDB lineage: Bacteria > Bacteroidota > Bacteroidia > Bacteroidales > WCHB1-69 > F23-D06. The sequence continues at coordinate 91,198 of JBGUPL010000131.1, read as the reverse complement.
TATGCTGTATTTTATGGTTCTGCGTCTCGTAGATGTAATGGAGGGCGGCGCCGGCGGCGATGATGCCGAGCGGCAGATCCTCCACGCCAAAGCCCTTGAGCGATTTGGTGTGGAAATGCTTGGTTAGCAGTTCGCGGGTGTAGTCGGTTTTGAAAACCCAGTCGTCGAGCTGGGTGAGCAGCATTTTCTCTCCGAAATTCTGCTTGAAGGCCTGCGTTTTGCCCTTCTGGATGACCAGCTCCATGGGTTTGAAGTTCTGGAAGAGTTTGTCGAGGTATTCGTAGTTCCCTTCGGCGATGTAAAATTCGCCGGTGGAGATGTCGAGGAAGGCGATGCCGCTCTGTTTGTCGGTAAGATGGATGGCGGCGAGGAAGTTGTTCTCGCGCTGTTCGAGCACCTTGTCGTTGATGGAGACGCCGGGCGTCACCAACTCAATGATACCGCGTTTCACGAGGGTCTTGGTGAGTTTGGGATCTTCGAGTTGCTCGCAGATGGCCACGCGGTAGCCGGCACGCACGAGTCGCGGCAGGTACGTGTCGAGGGCATGGTGGGGAAATCCCGCCAGCTCGGTCTGCGACGCGCCCTTCCCGTGACGGGTCAGCGTGATACCTAAAATCTTGGACGATTTGACGGCGTCTTCGCCGTATGTCTCGTAAAAATCCCCCACGCGGAACAGTAAAATGGCATCGGGATGTTTGGCCTTGAATTGGTTATACTGCCTCATCAGAGGGGTCTCAGCACACTTTTCCATCTTCTCAATTTTAAGACGGCAAAGGTACGATTTTCTTTGGAAATATTACCCTGTTTGCTGTCTTTTTTCCCAATTTAAAGCATTATTATGTTTTGTTAACACATTTTAGGGCGTTTTTGTCACTTTATTGACGCAACCAAACACCCATACAATCCAGCCGTTTCCGTGCGCAATCGCCGGTTGCCGAGTTTTACCTCTACGTAACCCGACTTACGCGCGAGGGTAATCTCTTCTTCGCTGAAGTCACCCTCCGGACCGATAAGCAGTATCATTTCCGAGTGGTTGCGTGGCATGTTTACCAATTGCCGCTGGTTATTTTCATCACACCATGCAATAAATTTATCTGCTTGTGTGTCAATGTTTTGTTGGATGAAATCTGTGAATTTCATCGTCTTGAGCGGAGGCAGCCACGTGGTTTGGGACTGCTTCAGTGCGGCGACGGCCAACCGCTGCAAACGGTCGAGGTTGAGGTGCGTGCGTTCGGAGTGGTCGCACTGCAGGAAGGTGAGCGAGCAGATGCCGATTTCGATGGCTTTCTCCAACAGCCACTCCATACGGTCAGCGTTCTTTGTCGGTGCTACGGCAAGATGCAATCCATTGTGGGTAAGGAGATTGTCATTGATGGCTTCGCGAATTTCTAACAGGCATTTTTTTGGATGCGCCTCGGCGATGACGGCTTCCGCCAAGTGACCGCAGCCGTCGGTGACGCGCACAGCGTCACCTTCGCGGTGGCGCATCACGCGCACGCAATGTTCTGATTCTTCGTTGCTTAAGATGACGAAGGGCTGGGATATGTCGGGGGAGTAGAAATAATGCATAGGTGATTTCTTTATTGTGCATCGGACGTATGCGATACGTTCCTACGATTCTTTTTCAGACAGTTCCATCCAGCGCTCAGTCTTTTCGTCGAGCAGCTGGTTGATTTCGTTGTATCGTTTGCCCCATTCGGCGAAATCTTCGGGTGTGCCTTTGCCCATCGCCATCTTCTCTTCGAGAATCTTCTTCTCGATTTCCATGTTGGCGATGTCGGTTTCCAAGGATTCTAATTCGCGTTTCTCCTTGTAAGTCAATTTGTTGGGTTGTGGTGTGCGTTGCGGTTTCACCGGCTCGGGACGGGCGGCCTTCTCGATTCGTTTCTGGATACGCCGTTCCTTGTCGCGCTGCTGCCGGTAGTCCTCGTAGTTGCCCCAGCAGTCGCGGATGACGCCGTCGCCCTCGAACACGAAGAGGTGATCCACCAACTTGTTCATCAGCCAGCGGTCGTGGGAGACGATGAGCAGACAGCCCTCGAAGTTGCCGAGGAAGTCCTCTAACAGGTTCAGCGTGTCGATGTCGAAGTCGTTGGTGGGCTCGTCGAGGATAAGGAAGTTGGGGTTTTTGAGCAGCGTGATGAGCAGGTGGAGCTTCCGCTTCTCACCGCCGCTGAGGTCGTCGTAGTAGGTGTATTGCAGACTGTATGGGAATCCGAAATGGTTCAGGAAATTACTGGCACTCATGTAGTTACCGTTGTCCATCCGAATGACTTCGGCGTGCTCTTTCACCAACTCCAGCACTATCTTGTTGCCAGCGTATTCCATCCCGTTCTGCGAGAAGTAGCCGAACTTGATGGTTTGTCCGGGGGTGATTTTGCCGCCGTCGGGAATCACTTCGCCCATGATCATCTTCAGGAAGGTGCTCTTGCCAGAGCCGTTCTTGCCCACGATGCCGCACTTTTCCCCTTTCTTGAATATGTAGGAGAAGTCCTTGACGATGGTCTGGTCGGGGTAAGCGAAATCCAGATGGCTGATTTCCAATATTTTGTGTCCAATTCGCTCGGCCTGCACTTTGAAGCCCTCGGGGGCGGCTTCGCTGCGCACGCTCACCGCTTCCTGCAACTTCTCGAAGTTGTTGATGCGGGCGCGCGCCTTGGAGGTGCGGGCCTGCGGGGAGGTGTGTACCCACGCGAGTTCGCGACGGTAGAGCTGCCGTAGTTTCTCCTGTTCGGCAGCGGCGTTGGCTAACCGCTCGGCCTTTTTCTCCAAAAAGTAGTCGTATTTGCCTCGGTAATGGTACAGATTGCCGTTGGAAAGCTCGAAAATGTCGTTGCAGACGCGGTCGAGGAAGGAGCGGTCGTGGGTGACCATCAGCAGGGTGATGTTGGCGGTGGAGAGATAGTTCTCCAGCCATTCGGTCATCTCGATGTCGAGGTGGTTGGTGGGCTCGTCGAGGATGAGCAGGTCGGTGTCGGCGATGAGGGTTTTGGCCAGTGCGGCCTTTTTCCGCTGACCGCCGGAGAGCTCGCCCACGTTCTTCAGCACGTCATTGATGCCGAACTTTGACAGAATCTCTTTCACCTTTGATTCGTAGTCCCACGCTTGCAGCCGGTCGAGGTCGGAGATGGCCTTCTCCATACGCTCCTGCGACACGGTTTGTCCGTTCTCCATCAGCGTCACGCAGGTTTCGTACTCTTTAATCGCCTCGAACACAGGTGTTTGTGTATCGAAAAGAGTGTCCAACACCGAGCTGTCGTCGTTGAAGTCATCCCGTTGCGGCAAATACGAAACCACAATATCATTGCGGATGATCACCTGTCCCTCGTCGGGGGTGTCGAATCCGGCAATGATATTGAGGAGCGTACTTTTCCCAGTGCCGTTGCGGGCGATGAGGGCGCTTTTCTGTCCCTTCTCCAGACCGAACGTGATCTGGTGGAAGAGTTCTTTTTCGCCCACGGACTTGGAGACTTTATCGACGGTGAGGTAGTTCATGCTGGCTTTTAGCTTTTAGCTTTTGGCCTTTAGCCAATGGCCAATAGCTAATAGCTAATAGCCAATAGCTAATAGCCAAAAACTATTTCGCGGCAATGACTTCAATTTCGACCATCACGCCTTTGGGGAGGTCGCGCACGGCGAAAGCGGCGCGGGCGGGCGGGTTGGAGGGGAAGCGGGTCGCATAGACCTCGTTCATCGCGCCGAAGTTGGCGATGTCGCTGAGCAGACAGGTGGTCTTCACCACGTTGTCGAACGTGTAGCCGGCCTCGTCGAGGATGGCGGCGATGTTCTTCATCACCTGCTCGGTCTGGGCGGTAATACCCTCAGGCACAGTGCCGTCAGCGGGGTTAACGGGGATTTGGCCGGAGATAAACAACATTCCGTTGGCTTCAATAGCTTGGCTGTACGGCCCGATGGCGGCCGGTGCATTGTTGGTATGGATGACTTTCTTCATAATGGGTTATTTTTTGAAATTGCAAAAATACATAAATTACACGTACATGTTCACAATCATCTCGTACAGCTCCTGCTGGCCGCTAATTTGTTTCGGTTCGGGGAGTTGCAGTGCGATGTTGCGCATGTCTTCCAATGTAAGTTTGCCCTCTTCGAAGGCTTTGCCGTTGCCTTCGTCGAAGGAGGCGTAGCGCTGGGCACGCATCTTCGCGAGGTCGGAGTTTTCGAGGATGGCGGCGGCGGTGAGCAACGCACGGGCGAAAGCGTCCATACCGCTGATGTGCGCGTAGAAGAGGTCCTCCAAATCGGTGGAGTTGCGGCGCGTTTTGGCGTCGAAGTTGGTGCCACCGGTGGTGAATCCGCCGCCCTGCAGGATGACCAACCACGCCATCGTCAGCTCGTAGATGTCAATCGGGAATTGGTCGGTGTCCCAGCCGTTCTGGTAGTCGCCGCGGTTGATGTCGATGCTGCACAGCATGCCCGCATCGGCGGCGCACTGCAGCTCATGCTCGAAGGTATGGCCGGCCAAGGTCGCGTGGTTCACCTCGATGTTCAGGGCGAAATCTTTGTCCAAACCGTAGTGGCGCAGGAATCCGATGACCGTTTCGGCATCCACATCGTATTGATGCTTAGTCGGTTCCATCGGCTTCGGCTCAATGAGGAAGGTGCCCTTGAAACCGTTCTTGCGACCGTAGTCGCGGGCCATCGTCAGCATCATGGCGAGGTGTTCTTTCTCGCGCTTCATGTCGGTGTTGAGCAGCGACATGTAGCCTTCTCGGCCGCCCCAGAAGACGTAGTTTTGGCCACCCAGGGCAATGCATGCGTCAATGGCGTTCTTGATCTGCGTGGCGGCGAACGTCGTGACGTGGAAGTCGGGGTTGGTGGCCGCGCCATTCATGTAGCGCTTGTGCCCGAAGACGTTGGCTGTGGACCAGAGAAGTTGCTTGCCCGTAGTCTGTTGCAGCCCTTTGGCGTGTTCCACCATCGTGGCCAACCGTTTCTCGAATTCCGCCAACGTGTCGCCCGGCTCCACCACATCCACATCGTGGAAACAGTAGTAGGGGATCGAGCACTTGGTCATGAACTCGAAAGCGGCGTCCATTTTGTACTTGGCGCGGGAAATAGGGTCGGCGGCGGCATTCCACGGGAAGGTTTTCGTCGGGCCTCCGAACTGGTCGACCCCGTCGGCACAGAGCGTGTGCCAGTAGGCCATCGCGAATTTGAGATGCTCCTTCATGGTTTTGCCCATCACCACGCGGTTCTCGTCATAGTAGTGGAAGGCTAACGGGTTCTTGGAATCCCTGCCTTCGAATTGGATTTTTCCCACATTCGGGAAGAAAGCGGTTTTGCCTTGGTAAAAATTCATGCTTCCTTTTTTTTGATTATAATTCCTGTAAACTGAAATCAGCGCGCAAAAGTAGATTATTTTCGTTTATCATAGGATACCGGTCGTGAAAAATCTTATTTTTGCCGATTGTAATAATATTGAAATGCATCGGTTTGACTATATGCGAAGACACAGCTTTGTATGGTTTTTGGGAGTCTTTTGTTTGCTGATTATGGCATATTGCCTGTTTGCCGTCATATCTTGTTGGCTTCCGGATAAAACCATAAAAGAACATGTAAAACGGGCATCCTCCTCGCTGGCCGAGCAGGGAAATTACCCACGGTCTGTCATTGATGTTGCCGCTTGTCAGCAGGATCGGTTCACGGAATCCTTGATCTTGAACGAAGTATATTGCGTGGATCGCCATAAGCCGTTCCATTCCGCCATGAAAAACGGTTTTGTGATGTATAGTTTTAATCTGACATCCGATCTATGGCGTCTGACACATGAGGAGCAACTGGAACCGTCTCCGTATGCCCGATATTGGTTTGGCTCGTCCTTTTTATATCGGATTCTACTTGTTTTTTTGGATTTCAACCAGTTACAGTGGTTTTTGTTTGCGTTGTTGTGTGCTTTGTCGCTAATGTTCGCTTATTACTACCTTCCTCGTGCAGGTATATGGCGGACCGCCGCCATGATGATGGGATGGGTGACCGTCTATGGCTTCATGATGTGGTTCTCCCTGCAGTTCACCCCCGTTTTCATCATCTCGATGGCGGCATCCGTTTTCATTGTCCGATTTTATGGCGACAACCGGAAAATAAGCATGCTGTTCTTCATTGTCGGGTCTTTGACTTGTTTTTTTGATTTGCTGACATTGCCGTTGTTGACTTTTGGCTGGCCGTTGCTGACTTGGCTTTCGTTGCATGACGACAAGCCTGTTGCGGCGAATGAGTTCGGACAAATGGTGAAATGGGGCGCCCTTTGGCTGGGATGTTTTGCTTTGACATGGTTCACCAAGTGGGTGCTCAGTACGCTGGTGTTGGATTATAATGTCATACAGGATGGGATAAAGACGGTTTTCTACCGAACGGGCAACGACAATGAGTTTACCCGCTGGGACGCGGTTGCCAAAAACATAAGTATGGTACCGTGGAAAATGTTCCGTATCACGTTGATAGCCTTTGTCATCTGTGCGGCTATCCGCTTCAAAACCCCAAGATGGCAGAATATCCTGCTCTACTTGGTGGTCGCCGCTGCACCCTATCTTTGGTATGCAGTGCTCTCCAACCACAGCCACATCCATTTCTGGTTCACCTACCGGCTGCAGTTCCTGACCTTTGCCGCGCTTCTGCTGGCGATTTGCGACTGCATGATTTCGGAGAAAACCGTTTACATAAAAGGAGCGTAAACGACTTCCAGCACCTTTTCCTCATTTTCCCAGGTGAGCTCTTTGGCCGCTTTTTTGCAGTTTTCTCGATACTTCTCGAGCGTCTCGGGATTGGAAATCCTCTTCACCGCTTCGGCTATAGCTTCCGGGGTGACGGAAGGGGCAATAGAGCCGACCTGGTATTGTTGGACAATGCGTGCGCGCTCGGGCAGGTCGGATACGACCAAGGGGGTACCCGCCTTTATGTATTCGAAAATTTTGTTCGGGAGACTGAAATGAGCGTTGGCGCTCACGTCTTTGTCCATGCACAAGCCTATGTCGGCCAAAGCCGTATAATTGAAAAGGTTTTCAGGTGTCTGTCTTGGAACGAAAGTGATGCGATTTTCCAATCGCATCTTCCTGGCCATCTGTTTCAATAACGGTACGATGGTTCCATTGCCAACGATAAACAAGTGATGGTCAGAAAGATACTGCATCGCTTCCACGATTTCTTCACCTCCGCGTCCTTCAATGAGGCTGTTTCCTTGCAGGATGAGCACCATCTTGGCCTCGGGCATTCCTAAGGACGCACGGGTGGCGGTTAACGGAAAGTTTTCGGCAGGTGGAATATTGCGTACCAGAAAAGGTCGGATGCCGTACTCCTTTTCGTATTGGTCCACAATGGATTGGCTTACCGTGATGACCGTTTTCAATTTTGGGAAGCAGAAGCGTTCAATACTGCTCCATACTTTGAGTGACCGCGGCTTGCTGGTGACGGACACGTCTCCGCAGAAGTATTCGTGGCTGTCATAAACTAACCCTTTGTTCCGTATTTTACTGACCAAAAAGTTTGGCAGAAGGGTGTCCAAATCATTGGCTATCAAAAGGTCGCATTTTCTAAAGAGCAGGTGGAGGAACAGCCTCAAATTGTATTCCGCATAGAACACCCAGCCTCGCCGGAAAAGCAGCCGCAGACGTTTGGTCTTGTAAGGGCGCTTTTCCAGGGAGGGTGAGTCTCCGTAGCAACGACCGATGAGTGTGACATCGAACCCCTTCCGGGTGAGGAAGCGGGCCACTTTGTCCACGCGCGGGTCGGTGTAGAGATCGTTGGTAACCGACAGTACAGCGCGTTTCATTATTCAGCCGCGTCGAATCTGCCGTGACAGTTTTTGTATTTCTTGCCGCTGCCGCACGGGCACGGGTCGTTCCGGCCGACCTTTTTCTCAGCACGGTAGGGTTCGTTGGCTGGTTTGCCCGGTGCCATCTGACGGCCACGACCCAGCTCCTGGCGACCGGTTTGCAGCTTCTTAGCATCCGACTCGGGCAATTTGGCCTCTTTCAGTTCTGTTTCTTCGGCAATGGGCAACTTACCGATGCTCAGGAAGGTTACAATCTCTTCGCTGATGCGCACCAACAACTGGTCGAACAGGTTGAAAGATTCGAGCTTGTAAATCAACAGCGGATCCTTCTGCTCGTAAGAGGCGTTCTGCACGCTCTCTTTGAGGTCGTCCATGGCGCGAAGGTGCTCTTTCCAGGCATTGTCGATGACGGCAAGCGTGATGCCTTTTTCGAAAGAGAGGCCCACCTCACGACCTTGAGTTTCATAGCATTTCTTCAGCGGGGCCACGATGTTGATGGTCTTCTTTCCGTCGGTGAACGGGATGGCGATGTTTTGGAAACGGTCGCCATGCTCCAAATAGACTCGCTCGATGACAGGATAAGCCTGTTCGGAAATCTTCTGTAATTTAGACTTGTAATGATCATATACGACAGGGAAGAGCTTGTCAACCAATACGTGCTGTCTTTCTTGCAGGAAATAGCTTTCGTCGAATGGCGATTCGCAACCGAAAGTCGTGATCATGCCCATTTTGAAGCCTTCGAAATCTTTTGCCTCCCACATGTCGGCCACGAGCGTTTCACACACATCGTGAATCATCTGGGAGATGTCAATGGCAAGACGGTCGCCGAAGAGCGCGTTGCGGCGCTTGCGGTAAATCGTGGTACGCTGCTTGTTCATCACATCGTCATACTCCAACAGCCGCTTACGGATACCGAAGTTGTTTTCCTCGACTTTCTTCTGGGCGCGCTCAATGGATTTGGAGATCATGCTGTGTTGGATCACGTCGCCGTCCTGATGTCCCATGCTGTCCATGACTTTGGCGATACGGTCTGAGCCGAACAGACGCATAAGGTCGTCTTCCAGAGAGACGAAGAATTGGGAACTGCCAGGGTCGCCTTGACGTCCGGCACGACCGCGCAACTGGCGATCGACACGGCGTGAGTCGTGACGCTCGGTGCCGATGATGGCCAAGCCGCCTTTCTCTCGCACCTCCGGCGTCAGTTTGATATCCGTACCACGACCAGCCATGTTGGTGGCGATGGTGACGGTCCCTTCCCGACCGGCTTCTGCCACAATGTCAGCCTCTTTTTTGTGCAGTTTGGCGTTCAACACATTGTGCTGGATATGTCTGCGAGTCAGGATGTTGGACAACAACTCAGAAATTTCCACGGAAGTGGTACCAACCAAAACGGGTCTGCCAGCCTCATGCAGCCGAAGAATCTCATCCACCACGGCAGCGTATTTTTCACGTTTGGTCTTATAAACCAAATCGTCGGCATCTATACGAATTACAGGTTTGTTGGTTGGAATCACCACCACATCCAATTTGTAGATGTTCCAAAATTCACCCGCTTCCGTTTCAGCGGTACCGGTCATACCGGCCAGCTTCTTGTACATGCGGAAATAGTTCTGCAAGGTGATGGTGGCGTAGGTCTGCGTGGCGGCTTCCACCTTCACGTTTTCCTTGGCCTCGATGGCCTGGTGCAGACCGTCGGAGTAGCGGCGGCCCTCCATGATACGGCCGGTCTGCTCATCCACAATCTTCACCTTGTTGTCGATGATCACATATTCCACATCCTTGTCGAACATGGTGTACGCTTTCAGCAACTGATGCACCGTATGTATGCGGTCGGAAGCAACGGCATAGTTGTTGTAAATCTCCTCCTTTCGGGCCAGTTTCTCCGCCGGAGTGAGATTCTCTTTCTCCAATTCTGCAATTTGAGCACCCACATCAGGCATGATGAACAACTTGGCTTCATCGGCGTCCTTACTGATGACGTCAATACCTTTGTCCATGATATCGACCGTGTTCAGTTTCTCCTCAATGACGAAATAGAGTTCGTCGTCGATGAGGTGCATGTTGCGGTTCTGGTCTTGCATGAAGAAGGATTCGGTGCGTTGCAACACCTGTTTCATGCCGGGTTCGCTCAGGAATTTGATGAGGGCCTTGTTCTTCGGCAGACCGCGGTGGGCGCGGAGCAATAACATGGCACTCTCGTCCTGCGGTTTCGGGTCGGGATTCTCGGCCAACATTTTCTTGGCCTGCGTGAGAATCTGTGCCACGTAAACGCGCTGAGCCTCATACAGTTTCTGCACGATGGGCTTGTATTGGTCGAAAGCCTGCTGGTCGCCTTTGGGGGTCGGACCGGAAATGATCAACGGGGTACGGGCATCGTCGATCAACACGGAGTCCACCTCATCGACGATGGCGTAGTTGTGCGGACGCTGCACCAGCTCGCCGATGTTCCGGGCCATGTTGTCACGCAGGTAGTCGAAACCGAATTCGTTGTTGGTACCGTAGGTGATGTCGGCGTTGTATGCGCGGCGACGGTCGTCAGAATTGGGTTCGTACTTGTCAATGCAGTCCACGGTAAGGCCGAGGAATTCGTAGAGCAGTCCCATCCATTCGGAGTCACGCTTGGCCAGGTAGTCGTTGACGGTGACCACGTGGACGCCTTTGCCAGGCAGCGCGTTGAGATAGACGGGCAGGGTGGCGACGAGCGTCTTACCCTCACCCGTGGCCATCTCGGCGATTTTGCCCTGGTGGAGCACCATGCCACCGATGAGCTGCACGTCATAATGGCACATGTCCCATTGGATCATGTTTCCGCCAGCCATCCAGCTGTTCTGGTAAACGGCCTTGTCACCGTCGATGGTGATGCATTCACGCTTGGCGGCCAAATCACGGTCGTGCTGCGTGGCCGTCACCGTGATGGTTTCGTTATCCTTGAAACGGCGGGCGGTCTCCTTCATCACGGAGAAAGCCTCCGGCAAAATCTCGTTGAGGATGTCCTGCGTGGTGGCATAAATCTTGTCCTCCAACTTCTCAATCTCCTTGTATTTGTCCTCCTTTTCCTCAACAGGGATGTCGTAGTTCTCTTCCAAATACTTGCGCAATTCCGCCACCTGGTTTTCCTCTTTGTCCGTCGCCTTGCGGATTTTGTCGCGAAATTCTTCAGTCTTGTGTCTTAAATCGTCAATGGGAAGATCTTTGATAGTCTCATACGCAGCCAACGTCTTCTTCAATAGCGGCTGCAGTTCCTTCATATCTCTATCTGCTTTTGTACCAAACAGTTTCGTTAAAAAATTTGCCATATATGTCTATTTATTTTTTTTCAGATTAAAGCGGCAAAGATACAAAAATCTTGCCATAATTTCAGCCAGACGAGGTAAGTTTTTAGCCATCGGTATTTGGCCAATCCAATGGAAAAAATATTGTACTTTTGCACGTTAAAATTTATAGCAATGAAAATACAGCTTAAACTAACCCTATTTTGGGTTTTCCTCGTGGCAATTGTCAGCCTGCAAGCGCAGGTTGTCACCGACTTTGATGAACTTTATGCGCAGGAGCTGCTAAAACCTGGTACGCCCGCACCTGATTTCCAACTTAAAGCTAATGATGGCAAAACATTGAAATTCAGTGAGTTTGCAAAAGGAAAATATGTGGTTGTCGATTTTTGGGCCTCTTGGTGTCCCGACTGCCGCAAGGACCTTCCTGAAATCATCCGTCTTTACAATATGTTCCATAATAAAGGCGTGGAGTTTCTCGGCGTTTCTTTTGATACTGACATTGAGAAATGGACTGACTACATCAGCAAATCCGGTGTCCCCTATCCGCAGGTCAGCGAACTGAAGCGGATGAACCAGTCGGAGGTGGCCAAAGCCTACGGTGTGCGCTGGATTCCATCCATCTATCTCATCGGCCCAGATGGCAAGGTGTTGGTTAGTACGGTATTATCTTACAAAATAGAGCAAAAACTGTATGATGTGTTTATAGAGCCCAACCCTGTTGCCCTTTCTGGGACACTTGACACCATCTCCATTGACGGAAGTAAGGGAAAACTGTGGGCCGAACTTTTCAAACCGAATCCCCACTATAACGGTGAACGTTACGATTTGGTGATTTTGTGCCACGGTCTGAACTGCGACCATGATTTTGAATTGATGAAACGGATTGAAGTCCAACTACAAAAAGCGGGTATTGCGACACTTGCGTTCGATTTCAATGGCCACGGCAAGAGCGACGGCCGGTTCTCCGAGATGACCATCCCCAACGAAATCGAGGACTTGGAACAGGTGCTCGCCTACGCGCAAGACCTGCGTTTCGTGCGCAACATCGCATTAGTGGGCCACTCGCAGGGTGCTATCGTGGCGGCAATGGTGGCGGGCAATCATCCTGAGGACATCAAGGCGGTGGTCGCGTTGGCGCCGGCCTCTTCGGTGCGCGACGACATCGCACGCGGCAACCTCTTCGGCATTGAGTTCAACCCGCTCGATCCGCCTGACAGTCTTGTGCTGCATAACGGCATCGCTATCGGCAGACGCTACCTCAAAACCGCCCTCTATCTGCCTATTTTCGAAACATCAACCAAATACCAAGGCAGCGCCTGCGTCATCCAAGGCAACGGCGACCGCCTCGTACCCTTCACCTGCGGCGAACGTTTTCATCAATTGTGGGAGAACAGCGAATATTACGAACTGGAATACTATGACCATAACTTCACGAACTGCATTTATCGTCCAGTGGACATCACTGTGGATTATTTAGTAAGAACATTAAGACCCAAGTAAATATGAAAAAGTCAGTGCTTATTCCGTGCCTATTATTGCTCATATTGGCCTCTTGTCATCAAAAACAGACTCAAAAGAGTCCTGTCGAGCCCATAAATCCCCCAGCGCCACAAGAAACGGTGATTCTTGATGGTGTTTACCATTTCAATTTCAACGGTTTTGATCTTTGGACGTTGCAAGACTTACAACGCAAGATGCCGGCATCCCTTTTCCCCAGTGCCAAGAAAGCTGATCTTGCAGAATGTATGCCCGACGGGGAGGCAGATGCGGCCATCAACGCCTTCCTTATTCGGAAAAATGGAAAATACATTCTCTTTGACAGTGGCTTGGGATTGGAAAAAGGCGGTGCGACGCTGGACAAACTGACTCTGTTGGAACTCACTCCCGAGGACATCTCCGCTGTCTGTATCACACATTGTCACGCTGATCATATCGGCGGCATGGTGTCGCAAGGGAAACCCGTGTTCCCGAATGCAGAGGTTTATTGTGCTGGTAAAGAGCTGGAAGCGTTCAAGAATGATGCGTTGACAAAAGAGATGGTTCAGGTTTATGGTTCTCATCTGCACTCTTTTGAGGCAGGCGAAAAACTTATGGGTGAAATCCAGTCCATTGATGCGCCGGGGCACACACCGGGTCACACTTTCTATCAAATTGGAAACCTTTTGATTATTGGGGATTTGATTCACGCAGCGGCGTTGCAGATTCCGCATCCCGAATATTGTGCGAATTATGACGCCGATAAAAAGTTAGCGGCAAAGACACGCAGGAATGCATATCAGTATATTCGCGACAATCAGCTTGTTGTAGCTGGAATGCATTTGCCGTTCTCCGGCGTTATTGAGCATTTTGATGAGAAGTGATGTGGATGGCGGTCTTTAGTCCGTCAATGGCGGCGCTCATGATGCCGCCCGCGTATCCAGCCCCTTCGCCGATAGGATAAACATTTGATATAGAGGATACCCTTTCTTCATTGCGGAGCATACGAACGGGAGAGGATGAGCGTGTCTCCACACCTGTCAGGACGGTATCCACATTGGCTATGCCGGGCAGTCTCCGGTCGAGTTGCGGCAATGCTTCCCGAAGTGCGTGCACCGCGTAGTCGGGAAGGCAACGGCTGAAATCACCGTAATAAAGTCCATGTGGGTAGGAAGGAACCACTTTGCGGTGGCGCGTGGCGACCTGTCCTTTCAGGAACTCGCCCACCAGATTGCCCGGCGCACGGCCGTCGCCCGCCATGCGGAATGCCAGCCGTTCGTATTTTTCCTGATAGTCTATGCCGTCCAGTACTGAACCATGTAGAAAATCTTCTGGTAACACGCTCACCAAGAGCGCACTGTTGGCGTTGGCCTTGTCGCGTTTGTGCTCGCTCATGCCGTTGGTGACAATCGTCCCTTCCTCACTTGCGGAAGCCATCACCGTGCCGCCGGGGCACATACAAAACGTATAGACACCTCGGTTTCCGATGTGGACTACCCCCTTGTACGAAGCGGGTGGTAACAGGCTTGCGGCCTGGCCGTACTGCATCCGGTTGATGTCGCGCTGCAGATGTTCCATCCGAATCCCGATGGAAAAAGGTTTAGCCTCCATCATCAATCCTTTAGTATGTAGCATACGGATGGTGTCGCGGGCTGAATGTCCCAATCCAAGCAGTAAATATTTGGTTGTAAATGTTTTACCATCTTGACAATGGACAATCACGGTGTCTCCGGATTTCTCTAAATCATCAAAAAGTGTGTTGAAATGGAATTCACCGCCCAAGGATTCGATTTCCGAGCGGATGTTCTTCACCACTTTGGATAGATAGTCGGTGCCCACGTGCGGATTTTGTTGGTAAGTAACCGATTCGGGCGCGCCATGCCGATAGAATTCGTTGAGTATATATTGGTTGTATTCGCTGTTGACGTTTGTATTGAGCTTTCCGTCAGAGAAAGTGCCGGCACCGCCTTCGCCAAATTGAACATTGGAGTTGGGATTCAGGACTTTAGTGTAAAGAAATTGCTGCACCGACTGTTGTCTCTCTTCAATACGTTCCCCACGCTCGATGATGACAGGGTGTGCGCCGCAGCGAGCCAGATACAGGGCGGCGAACATGCCGGCTGGACCGAAACCGACCACGACCGGGGAGAAATCTTGAGTCCACTTCGGATAAGCAAGTTCCTCTTCTGGTGCACAACCCGTGACCCCCGGACTGTTCAACAATGTTTGATATTGATCTGGAATGGTGACTTCCACTTGGAAGTTATACAACACATTGTTTTTTTTCCGGGCATCTACTGACTGACGTGTGATGCGAAAGCCGTTCAAATCCTCTGTACGGATTCGGAACTGTTTGCAAACCAAATTTTTGAGATTCTTTTCACTCCCAACGGGAACTTTTATGTTGGAAAGTTTGAGCTGTATCATGTCCAATAATTGCAAGAATAATCATAAAACCACGAAGAGATGCCTTGTCAGAGGTTGTCTCCGCGCAGCATGCGGTAACGGTTGCGGGCCTGAACGACATAGAGGCTGTCGCTATAATCCTTGAGAATTTTCTGGTAGTATTCCATGGCTTGAGTGATGTCCTTCAGATAGTACTCATACAGTTCTGCCAGTTGGAATAGTGCATCGTCGGCAAGCAGCTCGTCCCCATAATCCTCAACGATTCTTTTGAGCAGTTTTTCTGCCTCAAAGTAGTTTTTCTGTTTGATTAAAATGAGTGCTTTCTGGTAAAGGGCATCGTCCACCAAAGTGCCGAACGGTGAAAGTATCATCACGGAGTCCAGAGCTCTCAAAGCTTCGTCATCTTTGTTTTGGAAGATCAGGAACTCAGCCTTGGCGTACATTTTCAAAGCGAGGTTGCCTTCGGAATTGCTGAACAAACCCAACGTGTCGGATTCATCGCCCCCCTCTTCTTCCTCCAGATTGTCGGAGATGAGCATGGAGGAGTAGATGGCGTCGTTGGCGATAAGTTTGGTGGTGGCTGCGGCCAAGACATCAAGCTGGCTTTTCGCCCAGGCAAACTCGCCGATATAAAATGACAGTTTGGCATTTTTGAACTTCGCTTCGTTACCCAAAACATCGTTGGGCATATCCTTATCGACTTGTGAGTAGTTGAGAGATGCATCCCAAATCTCGCCTGTATATAGCTGAACATCAGCTAAATCAATTTTGTATTGGTTTTTTTCCTTATTGTCGCGTGTGGCAGCCATGGCCTGGTTGAGCACGTCTATTGCCTCCTGTGGCTTGTTGACGTAGAAGGCCAGCAGATGGGCGTACTTGCGAATCCAGTCCATTGTGCCGGAATGGATGCCGTTTTCCTCCAAAGCCTTACGGAAGTCCTGTTCCAAATTCACGGCATCAACCATCTTTACTGGCGAGGTCTCGATGAGCTGCATGTATTTGACGTCCAGAATCTTCATTTTCGCCCGCACATAGTTGTGAGCCTCTTCACCCTTTTTGATGATATAGTTCAACGCTTCTATGGCAGTGTTGTAGTCGTGGTTGTCGGCGGCCGCAAGCGCAAGTTCATAGGTGAAAACACCTTCCACTTTCAGTCGTTTGTCCAAAGCCTTGGCGAGCGCAAACGCTTCCTCAAAGTCTTTATGCAATTGGCTAATCCAATATAACTCTTTGATACAAAGTATGTTATTTGGATTTTTTTGAGAGAATTTTTGTAATGCTGTCCGAATGGACATGTATTGCTGATTGTCCTCATCATCCATAAGCAGGTCTTGAATGGCCGTCTGCACATCGTTCAGATACTTTTCGTTATCCGTTTTCACTAAAGCGATGATTTCATCGACGATTTTGTCATTCTGATGCTGGATTTTATAGATGTTGATCAGACTTTTCGACAAATATTGCTCATTATTGAGTAATTTCCGACCTTTCAAGATAGTTTCCGCAGCATAATCGTACTTGCCTCGCGACATAAAGGCGTTGTTCAGTTCACTGACGGCCGTCTCCTTAGCTTGTAGGTTTTTGAGGCATTCCTGATAGATTTTCTCAGCTTTGGCATTGTCACCGGCGCGTTCATAGACATACCCTTGGTCAACCTTGTAGCGTGGCACGTTGGGGTATGCCTTGACCTGTTTTTTGAGCATTTTCTCTGCATCATCATAGCGCTCCAGTTCCAAAAGGGAATGGAAATAGTAGTAGTAGATGTAAGAATCCGGTTTTTTGGCGTGGATTTTTTCAAAAAGTTCCACGGCCTTGTCGTATTCTTTGTCTTTGTAATACTGCATAGCAAGCTGTTCCTCTTGACTTTGTTGCGCCAGCAGAGGACCGCCGCAGGAAAAAAGGAGCAATACTATGAACAGTAGCTTTTTCATCTTTTGTTAGTCGATGATGTCGAAACGCGTGTAAGGGCGGAGCACTTCGGGGATGACGATGCCTTTGTCCGTTTGGTTGTTTTCCAACAGGGCGGCGAGCACGCGCGGAAGGGCTAATGCACTGCCGTTGAGCGTGTGGGCCAGTTTTGTCTTGCCCGTAGCGTCTTTGTATCTCAGTTTCAGGCGGTTGGCTTGGTAGGATTCAAAGTTGGAGACGGAGCTGACCTCCAGCCATTTCTGCTGAGCTTTGGAATAGACTTCCAAGTCGTACGTGAGGGCAGAGGTGAAGCTGATGTCGCCGCCGCAGAGACGCAGCACACGGAAGGGCAGGCCGAGCTTGGTGAGCAACATCTTGCCGTGGTTGGTCATCTCCTCCAACGTCTCGTAGGAGCGGTCAGGGTGCTCGATCGTCACAATCTCGATTTTGTCAAATTGGTGCAGACGGTTGAGGCCGCGCACATCCTTGCCGTAAGAACCAGCCTCACGACGGAAACAGGCAGAGTAGGCGCAGTTCTTCAACGGGAAGTCGCTCTCCTTGAGAATCACGTCGCGGTAAATGTTGGTGACGGGCACCTCAGCGGTGGGGATGAGATAGAAATTATCGACTTGGCAGTGGTACATTTGTCCCTCTTTGTCAGGCAGTTGGCCGGTGCCGTAAGCGGAATCCTCGTTCACCATGTAAGGCGGTTGGATTTCCGTGAAGCCGGCGGCGGTAGCCTCGTCGAGGAAGAAGTCGATGAGGGCGCGTTGCAGACGAGCGCCTTTGCCCTTATAGACGGGGAAGCCGGCGCCGGTGATCTTGGTGCCGAGCTCGAAGTCGATGATGTCATATTTCTTCACGAGTTCCCAATGCGGGAGTGCGCCCTCCGGCAGGTTGGAGGCATCGCCTTGGGTATAGACGATTTCGTTGTCTTCAGCGCCTTTGCCAGGTTTCACGGCAGCGTTGGGCAGGTTGGGCAAAAGCACCATCTTGCTCTGCAACAACTCTTCCTGCTCCTGCAGTTTGGCGCGGTCGGTGCGCTCGCTCTCCTTCAGGGTGGCCATCTCGGCTTTCAAAGCTTCAGCCTCGTCGCGCTTGCCCTCCTTGAAAAGCTGCCCGATCTTCTTCGCGCCTTGGTTCTGCGCCATCAGGTTGTCGTCGATTTTTTTCTTCAGGTTGCGGTTTTCGCTATCTAATTCGCGGATTTCGGATACCAGTTGCGAAGCATCGAAATTCTTGATTTTCAGTCTGTCAATAACCTCTTGGGGATTTTCTCTTAAAAGTTGGATCTGTAACATCGGTTTGAAATTTTAAGGCGGCAAAGATACGATTTTTTAGGCAATAGGCAATAGGCAACAGGCAATAGGCAACAGGCAATAGGCAACAGGCAATAGGCAACAGGCAATAGGCAACAGGCAATAGGGTAGAGTTTTATAGACTTAAGACTTAGGATTAAGACTTAGGATTAAAGATTTAGGACTTAAGACTCAAGATTAGAATATCTCCAAAAGTCTCAAGTCCTACGCCTTAAGTCCCTGAGGTGAATTCATTAGGATTTATTACCCTCTTTCGTACAATGTTTCGCGCAACATTCGGAAGTTTTCCGGTTCCACCTCATCGTGGATGAACTCGCGGGCCATGCTCTGCCGGCCGTCGTCGGCGTATTCGTACTCCGCCCAGCCGGTGATTTCACCTTTCTTGTTGTACATGGTGTTCTTCACCACTTTGTCGCCGTCATATTCCATCACGATACGGCGGTAGCTGTCCAAATCCTCCTCCACAATCTCTGTTTGGCGGTTTTGCTCGTCAAATGTGCGGTTTACCTTGGCAATCAGTTTCATATCGTAGTCGTAGATGAGATCCTTCACCCGGTCGCCGTTGTCATTATAGGTGAATTCGTAAGTGCGGCGATCGTTGTTCTGCACCTCATCGCGGGTATAAACGGTTACCTGCCCTTTTTCATCGTATTGATAATGATTGATATACATAGGTTTTCCGTAGTCGTCATTTTCGGTTTCGGTATCCAATCGGCCGTCTTTGTAGGAGGCGGTTTTTTCCACGTAATCCAGATTCCCGTCCACGTAAACCTCCTGTTTTATGA
Source organism: Bacteroidales bacterium (assembly GCA_045130275.1). Classification (GTDB taxonomy): domain Bacteria; phylum Bacteroidota; class Bacteroidia; order Bacteroidales; family WCHB1-69; genus F23-D06. The sequence goes on along the minus strand of JBGUPL010000131.1, from coordinate 72,246 downwards.
CGTTGTCGTTGTCATCGTAGTAGTATTTGGTGACGTATTCTTCGGAGGCGTCACCATAGTAGTTGCTCTGCGCCTCCAGACGGTTGTTTTCATTGTACTGATTTACAGTTTTTTGCAACAGAATTTGATCTTGGTCGTATTGTTCGGTTTGAACCAATTCGCCGTTGTCATTGTATGCGTTGACAGTCAACGTGTTAAGTGTTCCGTCGGGTTCATAGCGTTCCTCTCGAGTGATTTGTCCGTGGTCGTTATACTCGGCATAGCCTTCCGTATATTCCACGGGTTCAATGTCTTGCGCGTCATAACCGACCCGCTGGTATTCTTTCTTGATGATTTTGAGACTTTTCATTGCTATGGGGTTTTAAAGTTGTGGCAAAGATACATTTTTTTGGTTTATGGTTTAAGGTTTATGGGTATAGAAAAAGGCGGCTCGTGAGAGTCGCCTTTAATCGTATTGTTTGTCAAAAAATTATCCGAGGAACGGATAGCCGTAATCCGTGGCGGGGACGTAGGTCTCCTTGATGCAACGGGCGCTGATCCAGCGGACGAGGTTGAGCATGCTGCCGGCCTTGTCGTTGGTGCCGGATGCGCGAGCGCCGCCGAAGGGTTGGCAACCCACCACTGCGCCTGTCGGCTTGTCGTTGATGTAGAAGTTGCCAGCGCAATGACGCAGGATGTTCTCGGCTTGGATGATGGCGTAGCGGTCGCGGGCGATGATGGAACCGGTGAGGGCGTACGGGGAGGTCTCGTCGCAGATGTGCAGCATCTCTTCGTATTTGTCGTCCTCATAGACATACACCGTGATGACCGGTCCGAAGATCTCTTCGCGGATGGACTCGTAATCCGTAGTCTTGGCCAAGATGATGGTAGGCTCCACGAAATAACCGACAGACTTGTCGTAGTTGCCACCGAGCACGATTTCAGCATCCTTGGAGGCTTTCGCACGGTCGATGTAGCCAGCGATGTTGTCGAAGGATTTCTCATCGATGACGGCGTTGATGAAGTTGGAGAAGTCGCGAACGTCACCCATCTTCACAGTCTTCATCATGTCTTTGATATGTTGCAGAGTCTCCTCCCAAATGGATTTGGGCACGTAGGCGCGGGAAGCGGCGGAGCACTTCTGACCTTGGTACTCGAAAGCGCCGCGGAGAATGGCCACTGCCAGCTCGCGTGCGGGAGCCGTCTTGTGGGCGAAGATGAAGTCCTTGCCACCGGTTTCACCCACGATCTTCGGGTAGGTGTTGTAGATGTCGATGTTCTCGCCGATGAGTTTCCAGAAGCTCTTGAAGGTGCCGGTGCTGCCGGTGAAGTGGATGCCAGCCAAGTGCGGGGACTTGAAGGCCACGCTGCTGATGACAGAACCGCTGCCGGGCAGGAAGTTGATGACACCGTCGGGAAGACCGGCTTCCTGGAGGAGTTTCATCAGGTAGTAGTTAGAAAGGATAGCCGTGGTAGAGGGCTTCCAGATCGTGACGTTACCCATCAAAGCGGGTGCCACGTTGAGGTTCAACGCGATAGAGGTGAAGTTGAACGGGGTGATGGCATACACAAAGCCTTCCATGCCGCGGTACTCGTTGCGGTTGAGCGTGGCGTGGTCGGAAATGGGTTGCTGACCATAGAGTTGGGAAGCGAAATAGGTGTTGAAACGCAGGAAATCGATGGCCTCGCACGGGCAGTCGATCTCAGCCTGCATAGGGCTCTTTCCTTGACCCAACATACAGGAGGCGTTCAGAATATAGCGGTATTTGGTGGCGAGGAGTTCAGCGGCCTTCATCATGATGGAAGCGCGTTGGATCCAAGGGGTCTCCTCCCAGCCTTTCTTGGCAGCCATGGCTGCGTCGATGGCCATCTGCACCTCTTTGGCACCCACTTTGTGGTATCTCGCCAGCACGTGGTTGTGTTCGGTGGGCATCACCACCTGTCCCATGTCACCCGTTCTGACTTCTTTTCCGCCAATGATCAGCGGAATCTCAATCTCTTGGTTATATTGTCTCTCTAACTCCTTTTGCAATAATGCTCTTTCCGGCGTGCCGGGTGCATAAGAGTAAACCGGTTCATTCTTCGGTTCTCTGAAAACATAATTGGCGTTGTTCATAATTAATTCTTTGTTCTTAATTTTATGTTAGGGAATAAAATTTCGGTGCAAAAATACAAAAAAAACGTTCAATTCGGCAAAGTGTTTAGCTAACGGTTAAGCCAAAGGCCAATAGCTAAAAACCAACAGCTAATAGCCAAAAGCCAACAGCTAATAGCTAATAGCTAACAGCCAACAGCTAATACGCCCACTTCTGCATGTCAGCCTTTAGAATCTGGATGGCCAGCTCCACGACGGGTTTTTGGGAGGTGACGTTCAGCACCGTTTCGGCAAACTCGCGGCTTTCGGCGTCCTTGTTCATGTCAGCGGCGACAGTGTTGATGATGGCCTCGATGTCACCCTTGGCATCGCATATTTTTTGCCATACATTGTCGGAAATATAGATTTGTTGGGAGAGGTTGTGCTCAAACTCACTGCGGATGGCGGTGAGAAGCAGGTTCTGCTCCTGTGAGACCGTCAGTCCTGCGGTATGGATGCGCATCACCAGCTGGTTGGGGTCGATGCGTTCAAGGAACAGGGCCATGCGTTCGTAGGCCTGAAGCCTCAGCGGCAGCACTGCCGCCCGGTTGCCCTTGCTGGCTTCCAGCGCGGCCATCTTTGCCTTCGCTTCCATGACCATTTTCGTGACATACACCGCGCCAGCAACCAAAATCACGACGCTCGCTAAAATGCAAAATCCTAATATGTTCATTGTTTAAGGTTTTAGACGTTGGACGTTAGACGTAAGACTTTTGATGTTTTACGTTCGTTTCAAGTCTTTTGTCATATTGCCCTTCGTTGTTTATTCTATGTTTCAAATCTCAAATCTCAAATCTCAGTCCCAAGTCCCAAAAGCGCGGCAAAAATACACAAAAAACACAAAACGAAAGGATAACGTGCAATTTAAAAAAAAAGTATCTTTGCAGATTATTTTTAAAAACACGAATTGAAACATTGTAGAAAATGACACTCGAAGAAATTAAAACGCTGGTGCAAGGTGAGATCATTTGCGGAGAAGAATATCTGGATCGACAAATAGAGTGCGTATTCGCTTCAGATTTGATGAGCGACGTGCTTACGTTGAAGGATGTCAACAATTTGCTTCTGCTCACGGGGCTGAGCAACTTGCAGTCCATACGGACTTGCGAAATGTCTGACATCAGCTATTTGCTGATTGTGCGTGGCAAAGAGGTGACGGAAGAGATGAAGGAACTGGCTGAGGACAACGACATGGTGGTCATCAGAACGGAGTACTCCATGTATAAGACTTCCGGAATCTTGTACAATGCAGGTCTGCCAGCTGTTTATTAACCTGATTATTAACCAAATCTGACATTATGAATTTCGTTTACCATGTAGAAGGTGGGGATTTCACCAACGCAGGCTCCACATCCAGCCAGGTGAAGCGGATGCTCAAGAAAATAGGGGTAAGTCCCGAAATCGTCAAAAAAACCGTGGTTGCCCTCTATGAGGCTGAGGTGAACATTGTGGCCCATGCCTATCGCGGTGATATCACTGTTGATCTGGAAGAGGATCACGTCAAGATTGTACTTGCCGACGAAGGTCCCGGCATCCCCGACATCGATCGCGCCATGCAGAAAGGTTATTCCACTGCATCCCAAAAAGTGCGGGAAATGGGTTTCGGTGCCGGTATGGGTCTCCCCAATATCAAAAACAACTCCGACACTCTGAACATCACTTCCGAGGTCGGCAAAGGTACCACCATCGAATTTATCAACTATTTCCAATAGAGACGTAAGACGTAGGACTTAAGACTTTTTTTGACGAAGTCGTAAAGTCTCAAGTCTCAAGTCTTAAGTCTCAAATCAGCTTCAAGTTCCAAAAAGAAACAAACATTACCACTTAAACTGACCTCATCATGGCCGAAGATTTCCACCACGCATTGAAATTTAAATACGACCTTTGTATCGGATGCTCGCATTGCACGGGCGTGTGCCCCACGAGCGCGATACATGTGGAAGACGGGCATCCGGTGCTCGATCCGAACCGTTGCGTTGATTGCGGGCGCTGCTATGTGGCCTGCCCGATGAACGCCATCTACATCGAGCAGGACGACTTCCAGACGGTTTACGATTACAAATACCCGGTGCTGCTGGTGCCTTCCATCTTCCTGGCACAGTTTGAGGAGAAAATCCGTGAACGGACAATCCTTTCCGCCCTGCTGCATCTCGGCTTCAAGGATATTTACGAAGTGGAGAAAAGTGTGGACTTCATTAAGGAATTTATCCGCAGGGACCTTGAAAGAGGGAACGTCTCTTACGAGAAACCGGTCATTTCGTCGTTTTGCCCGGCCATCGTGCGCTTGATTCAGGTGAAGTTTCCTGTTTTGGTGGACAATATCTACCCTGTGAAAGCGCCTTTTGACATGACCGCCGAATACATCAAGAAAAGTTTGACGGAGAAGGGTGTCAAGGAGGAGGATATCGGCATTTTTTACGTGTCGCCGTGTGCCGCGAAGATTGCCGCCATCAAGAGCCCAGTGGGAGAGGAAAAATCTCCCGTGTCGGGTGTGATTAATATGAACTATTTGTATAGCAAGGTGTTACGGGTTATCAAGACGGGAGAGTACAAGATATGCGACGAGTCGGCACGATTCCACCGCCTTTCGAAGGCCAGCATCACTTACCCGCTTACTGGCGGCGAGACCAAGATGTTGCGCACCGGACGGAATCTGGCTATAGATGATATCCACAATGTTTCTGAATTTTTGGAGAAGGTGGAAGATGAGGATATCCAAGATATTGATTTTCTCGAACTTCGCGCCTGCGATGGCAGCTGCTGCGGTGGTATCCTCACGGCGGAGAATCGTTTCCTCATGATCGAGCGTCAACGTAAAAGAATGGCGAAATGCTCTGAGGAGGTGGATGCGGAAGACAATGACCTGCTCAACTATTTCGACTATCTGGCCGATAAACGGCATGTAGGCGAAGTGGAACCTCGTTCGATGGATAAGATGGATGACAATGTGGCGGCGGCTATGCAGAAGATGAAACGGGCGTTCGAAATCAACCAGTGTCTGCCGCAAGTCGATTGCCATTTGTGCGGATACCCCTCTTGCAAAGCGCTTGCCGATGCTGTGGTTACCGACAAGGCCCAGATTCAGCAATGCATTTTCGTGCAGCGCGCCATGGAGCATTACGATATGCTGACTCCCAAGGAGGCGCACGACATCTCCGCCAAGGTTTGGGGTGCGAAAAAAACGGATCCCACCATTGTGAAAAACCTGAATCTATAGTTAGTTAGCAGTTAGTAGTTAGCAGTTAGTAGTTTTGGGAGTATCTAGGGATGTATCGCATACGTCCGCAATCAATAATCATAACCTATAATGCAAACCACATTGCATATATTTTGGGAAGCGTTACGAGAGTCGGTTTCAATCACGCTGTTGGTATTATTGCTGATGGCAGTGGTGGAATCCATAAATATTTCATCCTCAGGACGTTTATTTAAGAGATTGCACGGGAAGCCCGTGGCAGAAGTCGCGTTGGCCTGCCTGCTTGGGGCGATTCCCGGATGCGCCGGCGGCTTCGTCGTGGTGTCACTCTTCACCCACCGCTTGCTCTCTTTCGGAGCAATGATCGGCGGTATGGTGGCGACTTTCGGCGATGAAGCGCTTTTCCTTGCTGCCGAGAGTCCGAAACAGGCGCTTATCTTGACCGGCATCCTTTTCGTCATCGGGCTTGTGGTTGGATTGATATTGTTAAAAGTTCCTGAAAACAAAATCGTCACATTCGAAAATCATGATTTTGTCATTCACGAGGAGCATCGGCATGAGCGACCGGAAAACCACGGAAAGTCGTTCCGCGAGCGGATGTCTCATTATTTGTGTGAGCACGTGTGGGAACACGTCATTAAGCAACATGCCTTAAAACTGTTCCTTTATGCATTCGGAACGCTTTTGGTGCTGGGTGTTCTCAACCAGTTCGTGGATATGCAGGCTGTCTTGGAACACAATGCTTGGACCAAGTGGCTTTTGCTGCTGATTGCTGTGGGAGTCGGTTTCCTCCCGGTTTCCGGTCCGCATCTCATTTTCGTGATGCTGTTCCTACAGGGCAATATTCCCTTTGCCGTATTGCTTGCCAATTCCATTGCACAGAACGGGCACGCAGGAATCCCGCTTATGGCGCAATCAAAGCGTAATTTTTTGATTATGAAAGGAATAACGATGGCGCTGGGCTTGCTGATCGGCGGTTTAGCCTTTAGCTTTTAGCTTTTAGCTTTTAGCCTTTAGCTTTTAGCTTTTAGCCAACAGCTAACAGCCAATAGCCAACAGCCAATAACCAATAGCCAACAGCCGCTACCGTATTATCGTAATCGACCCGTGCCACGTGGTGGTTTTGGCTTTCCCTTTATAGGAGAATGTATAGTAGTAAACACCGTCGTTAAGGCCTTCGCCCGTGAACGGGTTCTGGCCCATGTAAACCTGTCCGTCTTTTGCCCAAGTGTCATAGTTCTTGGTCTTGAATACCACTTTGCCGTAACGGTCGCTGATACGAAGTTCGTTGTGGCGGTATTCATCGGGGTCTTCGGGGTTGATATCGGTGTTGAGGTTCTCGATAGCCCATACATCGTTGATGCCGTCCCCATTGGGCGTGATCACATTCGGGAAACGCAGATCGTCTTCAATGACAATAGTGTGGCTTATGGAGTCGCCGCATCCGGAATCTGTTGTCAGGGTGAGCGTCACGATGTAGTCACCCCAACTGGAGTAAGTGTGAGACGTGGTGGTTTCGTTTTCGGTTTCCTCACCGTCCCCGAAATTCCATACGAGATGGTTACTCGGGTTATCGACCACATTGCCAGACAAGTAGGCCGTGAAGTCGATTTGTCCGTTAGTTTCACTCATCATGCAAGTTTCAGGCGAGGCGAGAAATTCAATGTTTGGCTGCGGTGCAGTGGTGATATAATTCCATTTAATAAGGGAATCTTTACATCCTTCTGCGGTAGTAAGGGTCAGTTTCACAGAGTAAGTGCCTGCGTTGTTGAAATGGAACGTGGGATTAAATTCAGAAGAATAGTCCACAATATTGAAATTCTCATCGAAGACATACCATTCGCAGATGAGAGTGTCAGAGGTGAGTTCGGTGAGGTTGGTGAAGCGGGAAATGACAGGGGTGCATCCCGAAACGACATCCGCCTCGAATTCCGGTTTCGGAAGAGGCCAGTAATGGATGTTCACTGTGTCTGAGCTCCAACAGTTTGTTTGGGTATTGGGGTTGAAGATCTCAACTTCCAGAATATATTCGCCGGCGGTGATGACTTCGATGGAAGGAGTTTGGTCACCGGTGTTCCACATCAGGACTGCAGAGCTGTCGGAATAGTTGGAATTCAGAAAAGCCGATTCACCAGTGCAAAGCCATTGATCTTCTCCGAGATTCGGTTTGTAGGTGTTGATGATTTCGATATTGATACTGTCGTGCGCCCACAGATCCGTACAAGAGATGGCTTTATGTACATAGAGATAATAGAGACCGGAGTCGGAAACTTCGGCGCTCGGGATGGTGAACGGGCTCCAGAGGGTGTCACCAGACGGGGTGAGCACAAATACGGTGTCCACATTGTCGGCCACATATTCGAACACGATAGGTTCATGCAAACAGTAAGTGTTACGCATCAATATTTTGGTTTCCACCTCACTTTGGAAACTCTTGCCTTCGAGGAATACTCCGGAGTCATAGGCATTATCACCAGCATTACAGATAGCCAGATGCATGTGGTAGTTGTCGCAGGCGTTGATAACACCTTCAGCGGCGAGTTCCACGGTGTAACCGTTGTATTCGATACCGTTCGCACCGTTACCAGCACCATTTGAAATGTAGTAGGCGGAGTAAGTTCCGCTGTAACAGGTGGCGCCGCCGCTGCTCGAAGCACCGCCATTCACTGTGTTGATGGAAACGGGCAGGCCGTTAGGGTTGGTGGCGGAGATGGTACCGGGAATCACCGCCACATTCTTGGTGGTGTTCAGGCCGGTGACAGGGTCAGGACCGGTGAGCAGGAAGATGAAAAGGTCGTTGTAGCTTGCGCAGACGAACTGGGGGTATTCTTCCGAACCAAACACATAGTGGAAGGCAAACGTGTCGGCGTAAGCCAGGAAATCGAAGTCAAGCGCCGCACTGTTCTGCACGGTGTAGCCCTGGTTGTATTGTTGCAGCAGTTGGTCAGTGTAAGAAACGTTTGCTGTGACGGATGCGCTGGAAGAACTGTTAGGGCCAGCGGCCACCGAACAGGCTCCCGTAGTCATAACCAGACCCGTCTCGAAAGGAAACTGAGTGAAGTTGTTTCGGTTGAAGGTTCCAATCTGGTTGGAAGTGACAATTCCGGGCGCGTTGTTGAACTTTCCGTTGGTCAATTCCACACCCTCACCCGCCAAATGGTATTTCAGAATGGTATCCACGTGCGTGTTTTGCAACGACTGCACAGTCACGTTGTTGCCTTGTTGGGCCAGTACCGCTACATGAAATCCAAATGACAATAGGGTTATAAAGAGTAAAAATTTCTTCATATAAGAATGTTTTATATCAAACTGCAAAATTACATTTTTTCAAATACAACCACAATATTTTTTTTTAGAAAAAAAATACAAGAATGCTTTTCGATTACATAGTCGCATGCAATTTTGTTTTTGTTACATTTAAAAAACGTAGAGACGTTGCACGCAACGTCTCTACATAGGAAATAGAAGAATAATCGCTTATAATTAACCGCAATAGAAATATTCTTTGACCATTTTGGTCATGAGATCGGGATTCTTGACGATTTGCTCGCGGATTTTGCGGTCATCGAAGGATTTGAGCTGTTTGATGATGTCATCAATCATAGAGCGGTCGAAAACGCCGTGTGCCTCGAAGATATTGCGGCGAGCGCTGAGCTCGTCGGCGGATTCCCAGCAGGAAGCGGGCAGTTGGGCGAGTCTATCAACCAAAGCCTTGTTCTCGGCGCGGTGGATATCGACATCGACGTAGGTGGATTTGGCGTATTCGAGGGCGTTCTCCATTTCAAAGCCGTGGCGGGCGGCGCAAACGAGGCCGGCGAGCAACAGGTAAATGTCGGCGGAACCGTCCGGGCAGCGGAATTCGACGGTCTGTTTCTGAGAACGATCCTTATTGACAGCCTTTTCCAGCGGGTTCAACTCAGCCACAATGTCATTCTTGTGGGTCCAGCCCAGGGGCACGCGCACAAGGACGGAACGGTTGCGGTCACCCCAGCAGACGGAGGTGGGGGCTTCCTGGTGCGGCACAAGGCGGAAATAGGAGGTCGGGTTGGTGTTGCCGAAGGAGGTCAGGGCGCCCGCGCAGGTCATGTAGCCCGCGATGGCGGTCTTGGCGATGCTGTTCAGCTTGCCTTTGGTCACCATCTGGTTCTTGCCCTTGCCATCCACAATGCAGGTGTGGATGTGGAGGCCGCTGCCAGCCTTGCCGGCGGTGATCTTCGGTGAGAAGGTCACATCGAAACCGTATTCGTAGGCCAGGTTGCGGATGATCCACTTCGCAAGGATCAGTTGGTCGGCGGCGTCTTGCACGTCGGTGACCAGAAACTCGATCTCATTTTGCTCGTAAATCTTGCCGTCCATAGTGAAATTGCCCACTTCAGAGTGGCCGTATTTGATCAAACCACCCATTTCGGCGATCTTCAACATACATTCGGCACGGAACCCCTCAAACTTGGTGAACGGGGCAGACTCGTGGTAACCTCTCTGGTCCGGGATGGTGAACAGGTCATCTTCATCGCCGATGACATAGTACTCCAACTCGCCCATAGCCTGGAAATAGTTGCCGGTGACTTCGGTGAACGATTTGGCTGCCTTGCGCAGGATGTATTCCGGGGAATTCTCCAGGGGCTTGCCCTCGTTGTTGTAGTACGAGCAGAGGAATGAAAGGGTCGGGATTTCGGTGAACGGGTTCAGGAAAGCGGTGGAGAAACGAGGAATCACATAAAGGTCACTGGAACCGGCGTGGATGAATGCAGGGAAAATGTTGGATCCGTCCACGCGTTCGCCGTTGGAAAGAATCTGTTCGAGATATTCACGGCTGTGCAGCACAAAGCCAAGGGTCTTGATACGCCCGTCGCCTGCCACATAGTGGAAGTTAACCATGGGTATGTTGTTCTCCTCCACGTATTTAATCATGTCCGCTTTGGTAAATTCCTTCGGACTCTTCTTAAAATAATTCACGAGCGGGTTCAAGCTCATCGTGATGTTGTCTTTCATAACTTTATTGATATTTTTTGGGTTTAAAGATGCTTTTTTATACGGGGGCAAAGATAACATTTTTATGAAATGAAGAAGTCCTTCCAAGAGGAGAATTCAAAACATAATGATAAATCATCACAAAAAAAGCGTACTTTTGCGCCGCATTTAAAAAAGAGAAGAATATGTTTTGGCATACATTAGCTTTCGTTACCTGGAAGGTGAATCCCGTGGCCTTTCATCTAGGCTCCATAGAGGTCCGTTGGTATGGTATTTTGCTGGCACTGGGCTTTCTGCTGGCTTATTATACATTGCAGCGGATTTTCAAAACTGAACATCTTTCACAAAAGCTGTTGGATAAAATTTCCATTTGGACCATTGTCTGGACCATTGTCGGACTTCGGTTGGGGCATTTTCTCTTTTATGAGCCGGAAATGTTTGTCAAGGCTCCTCTGCAGATTTTGTTGCCAGTGGATGAAAACTGGAATTTCATTGGGTATCAGGGACTTGCCAGCCATGGCGGTGTCATCGGCATTTTCGGTTTTCTGATTTATTATTGTTGGAGACACAAGATCAACTTTCTGTGGATTCTCGACCGTTTGGCCATAGCGGTGCCCATCGCGGCGTCGCTGGTGCGAGTCGGCAACTTGATGAACCATGAGATCGTGGGACGCATCACAGATGTGCCCTGGGCTTTTGATTTTCTCTATGGAGGTTTTGGCGTGGCTGGCACGTTCCGCCATCCTGCACAACTCTACGAATCTGTGGTTTATATGTTGGTGTTCATCAGCCTGGCCATCTATTATTTCAAATTTGCGAAAGGCAAGGTGGCTGCCGGTCGTACTTCCGGTATCACCCTGACGGTGATTTTTACAGCGCGTTTTATCATAGAATTTTTCAAGGAAGTGCAAGTGCAAGGCGAGGTCGGGCACGTGCTCAATAATGGTCAATGGCTGAGCATCCCATTGATAATCATGGGATTAAGTCTTTTGATATACTCTTTTGTAAAACCGAAATATCCCGAGTGTCCCTATAAGGAAGAGCCCGCTCAGTAGTGGGCATTTCGTTTTTTTGGAATTTTATTCTAGATATCCGACAAAGTCAACGGATACAGTTTTTTCACCGCTGGTAGTGAAATCCAGGTTGGTTCTAACAGAACTGCCTTTGAATTCGGATATAATATGAATCTTCGAAACCGATTCGGTGGAATCGCACACTTGGATGCTGTCAATGGCGGGCATGGTTTTCAGCACGTCGCTGAGCAGTGTGGGCGGCACGTCGCCCGAAAATTGGCATTTGCCAGTCTCCGACATGGGTAATACATCATTCATCATGAAATAGAGAAGCGTGTCCCCTCCTACTATTACACGGTTATAGGTGAATGACAAACTGCCTGTTTCCAGTTTCCCGTTTGATTTGTTTTGGAAAGTGCCGTGATAGCAGCCCCCAATGATGTCTCCGCTGTCGCAAGACATAAAAACAAGAGCTAAGGTCGCGATGAAGACGAATATTTTTTTCATTGTTTCTATATTTAATGGTTAAAGTTCAGGTTCAAAGGGATTAGAATTCATCTTTTACAAGAATCCAACGATAGACTTGGTCGCCGCGGCGCACGAGCGATTTGGTTTTCACCGAGCAGAAAACCCCTTTTTCAACGTTTTCCACGGGTTTGTCCTCCACGCGGATCTCCTGTACGGTGTCTTCATAGACGCCGGTGGTGGGTCCGATAATCAGCAGGTCGTCGCCCACGGAAAGCGAGTCCTCCTCCATACAGATTTCCGCCACGCCGAGTTTGCCGAAATAATTGGTGATCTTGCCGATACGCCGTTTCATGCGTGTGGCTTGCGAGCCATATCGTTCCGCCCACTCGCCGCTGGTGCGTCCCAAATAGTAACCGCCCCAAAAATCGCGATTATAGACGCTACGCAGGCGGGTCATCCAATTGTTGATCTTGTCTATGTCAAATGTCTGATTTTCAATACAACCCAATGCTTCGTGATAGCATTCGGTCACCATTTTTACATATTCCGGAGATCTGCCGCGTCCTTCGATTTTGAGCACGGAGACGCCGGCACGCACGATTTTGTCAAGATAGCCGATGGTGCATAAGTCCTTGGGAGAGAAAATGTAAGGGTTATCCACATGCAATTCCAAACCATCCTCCACATCGCGCACTTCATAGCCGCGTCGGCAGGGTTGCAGGCAAGCCCCGCGGTTGGCGGGTGAGTTGTAATTGTCGAGGCTGAGGTAACATCTGCCGGAAACCGCCATACACAGGGCACCATGTATAAAGATTTCGATTTTGACCAACTCGCCCTTCGGACCTGTAATATTCTGGTTTTTAATATTTTGGCAAATATCTGCGATTTGTTGCAAAGTACATTCGCGGCCCAGCACAATCACATCGGCGAACTGGGCGTAATAGCGTACCGCTTCGATGTTGGTGACATTGCACTGGGTGGAGAGATGGATTTCAATGCCGATCTGACGGGCGTATTGGATGACGGCCATATCGGAGGCGATGATGGCGGTGACGCCGCACGATTTAGCAGCGTCCAGCAACTCGCGCATCTGCGGGATTTCGTCATTATAGATAATGGTGTTGACGGTGAGATAGCTGTTGACGCCATGTTCGTGGCAGATATTGACGATGTTGGCAAGGTCTTCAAGGTTGAAGTTGGCGGCGGAGCGGGAACGCATGTTCATGGCGCCCACGCCGAAATATACGGATCCAGCACCTGCGGCAATGGCCGCGGACAGGGACTCGTAAGAGCCCACGGGCGACATGATTTCCACAGGTGTCATCGTTTCTGTGAGTCTGATTCAGCTTTGGGCTTGGCGAGCATCTTCAGGAAGCTGACCTCGTTTTTGGTGAGAAAACGCCAACGTCCGCGCGGAAGATCTTTCTTCGTCAGGCCGGCGAAGATGACGCGGTCGAGTTTAACCACCTCATAACCAAGGGATTCGAATATGCGGCGGACAATGCGGTTTTTGCCGGAATGGATGGTGATGCCGACTTCCTTTTTGCCCTCGCCAACGTATTCCACCTCATCCGGGGTGATCTTGCCGTCGTGGAGCTCCACGCCGTTGCGCAACATATCCATATCGACAGACGCGAAGGGCTTGTCAAGTTCCACATCGTAGGTTTTCTCGATTTCTGAACTTGGATGCGTGAGTTTTTTTGTGAGGTCGCCATCGTTGGTGAAAAGCAGCAGACCGGTGGTGTCGCGGTCAAGGCGGCCGACAGGGTAGATGCGTTCTTCGCAAGCATCGCGTACCAGTTCCATGACGTTGGCACGACCGCGCTCGTCATCCGTGGTGGTGATGTAATCCTTTGGCTTATTGAGTAATACGTAAACAGGCTTTTCCCGTTGCAGCACTTTGTCACCATAGCGCACCTCATCGGTAGGCATTACCTTGTGGCCCATTTCGGTGACCACTTCGCCGTTGACGGTGATGGCTCCGGTGGAGATGAGCACGTCGGCCTCGCGACGCGAGCAAATGCCGGCGTTGGCGATGTACTTGTTGAGACGGATGGGGCCGTGTTTCTCTTCGTATTCCAATGACAAGACGCGCTGCTTGCGCGGCAAGGTGCGACCTTCGCTCTTGCGGCGTTCGATGATTTCGGTTAAGATTTCGGATTCGGCGACCACATTGCGGCGACGCGGCTTGGAATCGGTGTCCTCTTTCCGGAATTTGCGGTCACGATTTTTCCCGCCATCGAACTTGCGTCCCCGTCCTTTGTCGTTGTCGCGGCGGCCGTCAAACTTCCGTTCCCGCCCATATTTGCGTTCCCCGTCATTTTCCCTCGGATAGCGTTTTTTAGAGAATTTCCGTTCTGAATCTTCAGAAAAATCGTCGTCGGAACGCTCTCTTCTCCTGTTTTTTGAGGGGAAAGAACGTTTGTTATCATGAAAAGAGGGTTTGCGTCGCGAACGATTCGGTGCGAAATCATCCTCAGAATGCTCCTTGTTGAATTGTCTGGTCATCGATTATTCCATTTAATTGAAAAAACTTGCAAAAATACGATTTTTTCAGATAGGTGCGGCCTTGTTCGTCTTAAATGCACTATTCGGAGAACATTCGCCCCGAGTCCGGTTGCAGGATCATAATTTGTGTTTATGAAGATCACAATGATATTGTGAATTATCCAAAAAAAAGAAACCAATCTTTATTCAGAGATTGGTTTCTTATGTCGGAAAGAATATGTAGCGATGCAATGCTTAGCATCGCCATATTGTATTATTTCAGTAACAGTTGGTTGTATTTTCTCAAAGATTCCAAAATATTGACTCTCACGTGGATAAAGTCATCGGCACCGGCTTCCTTGAGTGCGTCAAGGCACTCGGTGGGGTTGCCGGCCACGAGGAACGGTGTGTTCGGGAACTGTGCTTTGCACTGTTTAGCAGCCTCCACACCGAGAGTGGCATATTCTTCGTCGGAGCTGCACACCACGATGAGGTCGGGTTTCGCTTCACCGGCGGCTTTCACGCCCTCTTCCACGGTTGGGAAACCGGCGGGCTCCACAATCTGGTAGCCGGCACAGCCGAAGAAGTTGGTGATGAACCCGGCACGCGCCTGACGCATAGCCAAGTTGCCGACTTTCAGAAGGAACACGGAGGGACGGTGGTGATCCTTGGCATATTTTTCGGTTTCGAGACGAACCTCTTCGAATGCCATGGCGCCGCGATAGGTCTTCAAGCCTTCGCAGTCGTCTTTTTTCACGCGCTCGATTTTGTCTGCCATCGCTTCGTTGATGTTCGGGTACTGGTTGGTGCCGAGCAGGATGTAGCGGCGGGTGGCGATGTTCATGTCGCGTTTTTGACAGCTGGCCTCGATGGCCTCACGCATCGAACCGTCTTCGATGACTTTGAGGGCACCGCCCTGCTCTTCGGTGGCTTGGAACAGCTTCCAGGCATTCTCCGCGATGGAATTGGTGAGATTCTCAACATAGTAGGAGCCTGCGGCGGGATCCACCACACGGTCCATGAAGGCCTCCTCCTTGAGGATTACCTGCACGTTGCGGGAGATGCGACGGGAGAACTCGTCGGATTCTTTGTAAGCCACGTCAAACGGTTGCAGAGAGATGGAATCGGAACCGCCGATGGCTGCCGACATTCCCTCCGTCGTGCTGCGGAGCATATTGACATACGGGTCGTAAAGCGTTTTGTTCCAGGTGGATGCAACGGTGTTGATATGAATTTTGTAAGCGCAGTCGCATTCGGGTTTGTATTGGGCCACCATCGTGGACCAGAGAAGCCTCGTGGCACGCAGTTTGGCGATTTCCATAAAATAGTTGGAACCGACGGAGAGGGTGAGCTGCATCCGGGAGGCCACCTTTTCAGGCTTGAGGCCTTTTCCTGTGCAGAAGGCGAGATATTCGTTGGCCATAGCAAGCGTGTAAGCCAGCTCTTGAACGATGGTCGCGCCGGCGTTGTGCAGCACAATGCCGTTCACGTTGATGACCTTGAAATTCTTCATGCAGCCGTTCATCTCCAACAGCTCGACGGCCTGTTGCATGTCTTCTTCGGCGGATTTCCAGAATTTGTTGTGGCGCAGACGGTAAGTCAACGGGTCGAAGTTGAGGCTGCCCGACACTTTCTCCTTGTCGAAATGGTGTGCTTCCACGTAGTTCACGAAACGTTTCATCAGGTCGAGGAAACTCTTCACGTGGTTGAACTGCACACCGGTGGTGTTCAGGTCAATGTCTTTGAGCAGCGTTTCCAGCGCAGCCTCTCTGTCAATGTTGGCAACATTGAAGGCCACGCAGGTGGCACCGCGTTTCAGGGCATCCACCGCGATGGCGTTGGCCTTGGCGGGATCAGACTCTTCTACTTCCTGAACGATGTCCCAGTGGTTGTCGCGCGCTTTCGTGCCGCGCGTGTAGGGGAACTCGTTCGGCATAGTCTTCAGGTAGTCTAAATCCTGCAGATTCTCAGCGCGATAATAAGGACGGACCTGAAAACCTTCATCGGTTCTCCAGACCAGTTTTTTCTCATAATCGGCCCCTTTGAGGTCTTTATTGATGGTAGCTTCCCACTGTTCCGTGGTCACGGGCGGGAATTCGGTGAATAATTTTTCGTCGTTCATATTCCTTTTATATTTGAGCGGGCAAAGATACAAATTTTTAGGCAACAGGCAACAGGCAACAGGCAATAGGCAATAGGATTTTTATTGGGGTATATCGTTTATATGCATAAATTAATGAAAATGCTTCATGTAATAGTCAATCATTCTGTCAGGGTCTTTCACGGTTTTTTGAAGCCAATCGAAGTATATTTCTTCTTTTTCTTCATCGTGGAGCTGCCAATGGACGTTGGAGCGGCGCATTTTTTCAGTGAAATGCGACAAAATGATGGCGGCGGAGTTTGAAATGTTGAAACTTTCCGTGAAACCGTACATGGGTATCAACACATTTCCATCGGCATATTTTATGGCCTCGTCGGAGAGACCTGTCAGTTCGGTACCGAACAAAAAAGCGGTCTTTTGTTCCACCGGGAGGTCGAAAATAGTGCGTTTTTGTTCGTCGGGCAGGGTGGCGGCCACCCAGTAGCCCTGTTCGTGCAACTTGTCGATGCAATCCTTTACATTGTGCTCGCTGTGGGGATATTCATGGATGGACAGCCATTTGTCGGCACCCATGCTGATGTCTTTGTTCGCCTCAAACGTGTTGCGGTGTTGAATGACATGGACATCCTGAACCCCGTAGCAGTCGCAGGTCCGCAACACCGCGCTGATGTTCTGGGCCTGGAAAAGATCCTCCAACACCACCGTGACGTGCCGCGTCCTGTTTTCCAGGATTTCGGAAAGACGCTCCAACCTGTTTTCTGTAATGAATTGCTGAAGATATTCAACAACCTTTTCTCTCAATATCTTATCCTCTATTTTTACCATGCTGCCATATTAATAAAATAAAAAAGCCCTTGTTCAGGGCTTTTTCTTTCATCATGAAATATAAGTTATTTCATTTTAACAAATGCGGAACCGGGTTTGAATTTAACAACCTTCTTTGCCGGAATCTTGATGGATTTGCCGGTGGCAGGGTTGTGACCTGTTCTGGCCTTGCGATCAGCAACGCTGAAAGTGCCAAATCCGATCAGGGACAATTTGTCACCTTTTTTCAAAGACTCTTCGGTAGCGGCCACAAAAGCTTCTAAAGCACTTTTGGCTTGAACTTTGGTTAAACCGGCTTTTTCAGCCATTGCGTTGATTAATTCACTCTTGTTCATGTTTTTTAATTTAAAAGGTTAATAATGAGTTTGAGGCACAAATTTAGTAAAATTTGCAAATTACAAATCCTATTATTGAAATGTGAATAAATATTTTAATTAGTTAATAAACAGAGTCCCATAAGGATAATAATTACATTATGCTAAATAATCAGTGTAATTATTAAATCTAAAACCTGCCAAAAAATCTTCCACGTTCATTCGCCTTTTACCTTCAATTTGGAGGGATTTGACGGAAATTTCGAAATTTTTTGTGGAAATAAGCAATTTTTTGTCGGAAATTTTTGTGATTTTTCCCGGTTTTGAAGTGCTGGGAATGTCAGTGATTTCAACATCGTAAATTTTCAAGACACAGGGATGCCATTCATCGCCATCTTGATGATGAAACCCGATATAGGTGAAGGCGGCGGGGTAGGGTGACAGTCCGCGAACGTGGTTGTAGATGTTCTCGGCGGTGTCGTCCCAGTGGATGAGCATGTCTTCCTTGAAAATTTTCGGTGCCGGGATCAAGGTGTCCACGGCGGGTTGCGGGGTCGGATGGGCCTCCCCATTTGCCAACTGACGCAATGTTTCCACTGCCACTTCAGCTCCGGCGGTCATCAGTTTGTCGTGCAAAGTTCCGGCATTGTCCTCGTGCGTGATCTCCACCTCTTTTTGGAGCAGCATCGCCCCTGTGTCGGTGTGTTCGTCGAGCAGAAAAGTGGTGACGCCGGTTTTCGTTTCCCCGTTCATGATGGCGCGTTGGATGGGCGCGGCACCCCGGTATTGTGGTAGCAGGGAGGCGTGCACGTTAAAGGTGCCCAGCGGGGGCATGATGTAAACGCACCGGGGCAGCATGCGGAAGGCCACCACCACGAAAACATCGGCCCGATAGTCGCGCAGATCTTCCACGAAACTGTCATCTTTGAGTTTTTCGGGCTGCAACACGGGCAGCTGGTGCTCCACGGCGTAGCGTTTTACATCGGAGCAGCGCATCTGCTGACCGCGGCCGGCAGGCTTGTCGGGGGTGGTGACCACCGCCACCACTTCATGTCCCGCGTTCCGGATGGCGTCCAATGTGGCGACCGCAAACTCCGGCGTGCCCATGAAGATAACACGTAATTTTTTCATTTTATGTTACTTATATGTTTTGGCTATTGGCTTTTAGCCGTTGGCTATTAGATTTCGCCAATAGACAGTATGCAATCTAAATGTTTTCGGAAAGAGCCAACATTTTAAGGCAGCTGACAGCACCTTCAACGCCTTTATTGCCATGCTTTCCTCCAGCGCGGTCTTCGGCCTGCTCCATGTTGTTACATGTCAGCACACTGAAAATCACGGGTTTGGAGTATTTCAGTCCGACATTCATGATGCCGTCTGCCACAGCTTGTGAGATAAAGTCGAAGTGGCGGGTTTCCCCTTGGATGACGCAGCCGATGCAGATCACCGCATCAACGTTTCCCTCTTGTAACATCCATTGAGCGCCCATGGGCAATTCGAAACTGCCGGGAACGTGTTTCACGAGGATATTTTCCTCAGGCATGCCGTGGTCGAGTAGGCATTCTTCCGCCCCTTTTAAAAGCGAATCGGTAATGCGGTCGTTCCATTCGCTGACCACAATACCGATCCTTGTATTTTGTGCGGAAGAAAACTCAAACGGCTTGAATTCCGATAAGTTTTTCTTCTTCTCTGTCATTGTTATTTGGATACTTGGGATTTTGCTCTTTCAACGTATTGAGCGACGCTCATCTTGTTGTATTCCTCATAGAAATCCTTTTCGATGGTTTCATAGGTGCTGAGCGCTTTCTTCCAATCGCCTTTTCTCTCGTACATCTGGCCTAATTTGAAAAGGGCGATAGGGGTGAAGAAAGGATCTTTTCCTTTGACAGCTTTCTCGTAGTAGCTGATGGCCTTGGCTTCGTCACCTTGTTCATCATAGAGATCGCCAATGGTGGCTTGACAGCCGTACCACAGCACATCCTCTTTTTTCTTGAATTTCTTGAGATAATCCAAAGCTTCGTCCTTTTGACCCAATTTGAGATAGGTCAGACCGGCATAGTAGTTGGCGGTGTTGGCGGTCTTAGTGATTTTGTAGCCGCTGGCGATATCCAGAAAGCCGTCGTTTTCTCCATCTCCTTCGAGAGCCATCTTCAGAGAGGCGGTGTCACCCTGGACAAACCATTGGATGGGTTGTACGATTTGAGCGGAAGCTTCGGCATTCTTTTTCTGAAGGTAGAAGCGATTGAAAGCCAAAATCGCAAGAACAATGACTAAAATGCCAATAATGACACCATAGATAATGTTCTGATATTTGCTGAAGAAAGTGAAGAATCTTGTCAGAAAGTTCTCATTTTCAGTTGTTTGCTCCATTTTCTTGGAACCCAGATTTTCTGTATTTGCCATAATTATTCGTCTATTTTTTCAAGGGTGCAAAAATACATTTTTTTTGATAAAATAACGCAGGAAATATCGGGTCGTGAAATTATTCTTTCTCCGTTGTTCCCAAACAGGCTGTTTCGACGTCCGGGGCAATGCGTTTCACGAGGTTTTGCAGGGTGGGGGCGGGGCCGAATTCAACAAACCGGGTTGCGCCGTCATGCACCATTTGGAGGACGGTATCTGTCCAGCGGACGGGATGCGTGAGTTGTGCCACCAGATTTTGCCGGATGGTGTCGGGATCGGTGGAGGGCTGGGCGCTGACATTTTGGTAAACAGGGCAATCCGGGACGAGGAAGGTGCATTTTGCGATGGCTTCAGAAAGTTCGTCCTGGGCGGTTTGCATCAGCGGGGAGTGGAAGGCACCTCCCACGTTCAGCATCATGATGCGCCGGGCTCCGGCGGCCCTCAGTTTCTCGATGGCGGTTTCGAGCCCTTTCAGGCTGCCGGAAATCACCAATTGCTGGGGGGAATTGTAGTTGGCCGGCACCACCACTTCGTCCAAGACGGTCGCGCAGATCTCTTCCGTGACGCGGTCGTCGAATTTCAGCACAGCGGCCATGCCCGACTCTTGATTGTCGCAGCATTTCTGCATAGCGCTGGCGCGTTTCTCCACCAATATCAGGGCATCCTCAAAGGCAAGGCATCCGGATGCCGCCAAAGCGGTGTATTCTCCTAGTGAATGGCCGGCGGTCATGCCTGGGATGCCTTGGTGAAGACACACATACGAAATATAACCGTGCAGGAACATCGCCAGTTGCGTGTGTTTGGTCTGCTTCAACTGCTCTTCCGAACCGTTGAACATCACCTTGGTGATGGGGTAGTCGAGAACCTCATCCGCACGATGGAACAGCTCCCTTGCTTGCGGGAAATCTTCGTACAATTGAACCCCCATTCCGGGATGTTGCGACCCCTGCCCGGGGAAAATATAGGCGTCCATTAAGGTTTAAGGTTTATGGTTTAAGGTTTAAGGTTTAAGGGTTAAGGGGTTAGGATGTAAGAATTGAGATTTGTAAATCACAACCCGAATTCTTTTTTGATGGTTTCCACATAGTCGAGTTTCTCCCAGGGGAAGAAGGTGACGGTTTTCACGCCTTGGCTGGTTTCCACTTCGGCGTCGTAGCAGTCGCGGCCGAAGTGGCCGTAAGAGGCCGTGGGTTCGTAGATGGGGTTCTTCAGCTGGAAGCGGTTGATGATGTCGTAGGGGCGCATCGGGAAAATCTCGCGGACACGCATGGCGATTTCGCTGTCTGTCATTTTCACTTTTTTGGTGCCGTAGGTGTTGACATACAGTCCCACGGGTTCCGCCTTGCCGATGGCGTAAGCCACTTGGATGAGCACTTGGTCGCAGAGACCGGCGGCCACCATGTTTTTGGCGATGTGGCGGGTGGCGTAAGCGGCTGAGCGATCGACCTTTGAGGGGTCCTTGCCGGAGAAGGCGCCGCCGCCGTGCGCGCCGCGCCCGCCGTAGGTGTCCACAATGATTTTACGTCCGGTAAGACCGGTGTCGCCATGAGGACCTCCGATGACGAACTTGCCTGTGGGATTTACAAACAGCTGATAATCAGTGTTGAAAAGTCTTTGTACTTTTTTCGGGCAGCTTTTCTTCACTCTCGGGATGAGGATTTTTTCCACATCGCGGCGGATGGTTTCCAGCATGGTGGCCTCGTCGGCGAATTCATCATGCTGGGTGGAGATGACGATGCTGTCGATCCGTTCGGGTTTGTGACGTTCGGAATATTGCACGGTGACCTGCGATTTGGAGTCGGGGCGCAAATAGGTCATTTTCTTGCCTTCCTTCCGGATGTCGGCGAGTTCTTGCACGAAGCGGTGAGCCAATTCCACGGGCAGTGGCATGTAGTTGTCCATCTCGTTGCAGGCGTAGCCGAACATCATGCCCTGGTCGCCGGCGCCCTGATCCTCCAGGGCAGCGCGTTCCACGCCCTGGTTGATGTCGGGTGACTGGCTGTGGATGGTGGAGATCACGCCACAGGATTTGTAGTCGAACTGGTAGTCGCTTTTGTTGTAGCCGATTTTTTTGATGGTTCGGCGCGCCACGTCGTCAACGGAGACATAGCCTTCGGTTTTCACTTCGCCGGCGCAGACCACCAGACCGGTGGTGACGAGTGTCTCGCATGCCACTTTCGACTCTGGATCCTGTGCCAGGAAACTGTCCAATAATGCGTCCGAAATCTGGTCGCAGATTTTGTCAGGGTGCCCTTCAGACACCGACTCTGATGTGAATAAATAACTCATAATCAGTATTTTAATTTATAAAAAATAAAAAACTGAAAATCGTGGAAGAAGATGTTTTAGCATTTTTTCTTGTGGTTGCAATCATTACAAATCTATCCACTGGTTTTCGGCGGCAAAAATACACTTTTTTTTCGATTGTGGTGTAATTCTTTTAGTTTAAGAAAAAGCACTTTTCGGTGGTAAAACAGACATTTTTTCAACAAAAAAAAATTTATGCTATGCCATATCAAAAAAAAAAGTATCTTTGCGGCTTGTTATATTATATATTGTACATTGTGTGGAAAGTATATAAAAACGAATAGAATCAAGTAGAAACTAAAATTAATTATTATTCATAAAATTTACAAACTATGAGAAAAGCTTACATTTTAAAGAGGCTGACCAAACAGGTCAAGCGCTTTGCCGCCCTCATGCTGATAGTGCTGATGGCGGTCGGCAATGTCTTTGCAGATGAGGTGACGTTTGTCTTCTCGGAGCAAGGATATGACGACGCTCAGGTTATCACGGAGGGTGACATCAACAGTGTCATCAGCTTTACCTGCGCCAAAAACGCGGCAGGTACGGCTCCCACCTTCTACTCCTCCGTTCCGCCTGCGGCGCGTTTCTACGGCCACAGACAGGACGGCAATGGCAATTCCATGACCTTGGTGCCGCAGGCCGGCTATGAAATCACCGGTCTCTCCATCGTCGCGATAAGCGCCAGCTACGCTCCCACCGTCGGTCTTTCGGTTGACGGCGGCGCAGTGGAGACCTCCGAAGCTGACGGTACGGTCTATACTTTTACCGGATTGCACGCGACCTCCTCGCTCACGTTCTGCAACGCGGTGACAGGTTCGAACAACACGCAGCTCCGTATCCTCTCCATCGTTGTTACCTATGGTAATGCGGTTCCCCCTGCTGTGCTTGCACCCACTTTCTCTGTTCCTTCCGGCAACTACTACACCGAGCAGACAATCTCCCTTACCTGTGAGACCGCCGGTGCCAACATCTACTACTCCATCAATGGCGCGGCTCCCGTGCTCTACAATGCTCCCTTCACCATCAGCGCTACTGCTGAAATTGCCGCTTGCGCCATCCTCGGCGAGGATACCAGCGCTGTGGCCACCGCGCAATACTCTTTCCCCGTGTTCGTCAACAATATCGCCGCTTTCTATGCAGCTGAAAACGCTGACCTGTTCAAGATCACCGGCGATGTGACTTACGTTTACCGTAACGGCCGCTACGTATACGTCAAAGACGCTACCGGCGGTCTGTTGATTTACGACAACTACGATCCCGTCATCACCAACGAATACAACAATGGAGACGTGATCTCCGGCGGTATTGTCGGTACCCGTAGCATTTACAACGGTCTTTCCGAACTCGTGCCCGTAGCGGACGCCGCTGCAGGTGTGGCTGGCGAAGCCGTCGCTCCGGTTGTGGTCACCGCCGCTGAGCTGCTGGCTAACCCGCAGGATTACGTTTCCCAACTCGTGATGGTGGAGAACGGCGAATTTGCCGCCGGTTCTTTCAACACGGGCTCTTCCACGAAAGTCAACTTCACGCAGGACGGCAGCACCATCGTGGTGCGCAATGGTTTCAAGACGGTCAGCAAGACCTTCGCCGCCGGCGACCAAGCCACGGTGATCGGTTTTGTGACGATCTACAACGATGAAGTGCAACTTTTCCCGCGTAATAACAACGACATCATCACCAGCGATCTGCCTATCGCAGCTAACTTCGACGATGGCAGCGCTTACTCCTGGACGCTCGTGAATGGTGACAATGTCAACAAATGGTACATTGGCCAAGCACAAGGTTTTGACAACAACAAACTGTATATCTCCTCTTCCAACGGCCTTACTAACAAATATAATGTGTCGGCCGCTTCTACTGTTCATGCTTACAAGAAGGTCAATCTTCCCAACTCTGACGTGCTTTTGACCTTTAATTGCAGAACGGTGGGCGATGCCAACGATTATCTGCAGGTCACGGTTATGGACGAGGCTCCTGAGGCAGGCGTTATCCCGGCGAATTCCTTGACCCGTATTTTCGGTGTGAACGAATTCAGCGGCAAGTCCGTGCTGATTCCCGCCTCCTACGCTGGTGAGAAATACATCGTCTTCACTTGGCACAACAACGATAACGTTGGTTACCAACAACCCGCCGCCATCGACAATGTGGTGATCTACTCCACTTGCACGCAGGTCTCCAACATCGCCGCTACGGTTAACGAGCATACGGCTGTGGTCACTTGGAATGCTCCCGAAGGCCAGAATGCATGGACACTGGAGTACAAGGATGTCAACAGCGACGCTTGGCAGACCGTGGATGCCACTTCCACCACTGTCACCTTGAACAACCTCGCCACTGAGGTCACCTATGACGTGCGTGTGAGAGCCAACTGCGGCAACGGTGCCAGCGCCTGGACAACAGCCCAGTTCTATGTTCCTTGTATTGATTTGTCAACCGCTCAAACGGAACTCACCATTGGTACGGGTACTTCCACAAGCTCCACCACCCCGATGAACGCTTACTATAAGAACTCCTGGACGCAGATGGTTTACCCGGTGACTGAATTCCCGTCAGCCGGTTATATCAACTCGCTGTCTTGGTATGTGAACACTTCCAACACCCATGAATATACCAGTTTGAAGATTTATCTCGGCACGAAGTCTTCTGCCATCAACGAGAGCACCACAGACTGGGTTCCTATGGAAGATCTGACATTGGTTTATGAGTCCTACAACGGCACCGTGGGTAGCACTGTTGGTTGGGAAACCTTCAACTTATCCACTCCTTATTATTATAATGGCGAAGACAACCTTGTGGTTGTGACGGCTCGTACCGCCAGCGCCTACAAGTCTCTGAACTATCGCTACACGTCTGTCTCCAACAGTGTGTTGTACAGAAGAAGCGACAGCTCTCCCGAGAGTTATGCTTCCCATCCTGGCACCAACGCCGGTACAAGAGCGGTCAATCTGCCGAACATGAAGGTTGACTATCTGGGTTATGTTTGCGGTGACAACCATTGTGCCGCCCCTGCCGACATTACAGTGAACAACATCACCACCACGAGCGCAGTTGTTAACTGGGAAGCTGGCGATGCCATTTCCTGGAAGGTGAGTTACAAACCGGTGGAGGCCGATCAATGGACCACCGTCAATGTTACGGAGAACACCTATACGATGACGAACCTCACTCAGAACACGGACTATTTGGTTCGCGTGATGACCAACTGCGGTGTTATCGGTACGAGCAACGAGATTGCCGCTGCCTTCACCACCGTGGCTGACTGCCAGGCTCCGACTAACATCGATATCGAGCACCATACCGCCAACACGGTTGTGACGTGGGTGGGTGTTCCCGGTGTCAGCACGTATGAAGTGCAGTATGCTCCGTCAGGCACCAATAACTGGAACACGACTGTGGTGAACAATGTCACCACGTTCATCATCAACGGTTTGCTTGAGGGTGGTACCTATGACGTGCGCGTGAGAACCATTTGCGGTGAGAACGAGTACAGTGAATGGATTACGACCTCATTCCTCAGACCTGTTTATTGTAATGTCCCGACAGGCATCACGGCAACCAA
This sequence comes from Bacteroidales bacterium, assembly GCA_045130275.1. Taxonomy (GTDB): domain Bacteria; phylum Bacteroidota; class Bacteroidia; order Bacteroidales; family WCHB1-69; genus F23-D06. Next base: position 46,492 of record JBGUPL010000131.1, on the reverse strand, counting down.
TGTTGCGCACAATGCTGTCACGTTGACTTGGGAAGCTGGCGAAGGCACTTCCTGGACGGTTGAATACGGTGAGGCCGGCTTCACCCAAGGCGAAGGCACTTTGGTGTACACCAACACCAATACGGTGACCATCACTGGTCTGACCGAGCAAACGACATACAATATATATATTAAGGCCAACTGCGGCGGATACCTCGGCGCATGGTCCAACGCTTTCAATGTCACCACCGAGTGCGCTCCGATCACCATCACCGAGACCTCTCCGTGGACGGAAGACTTCGAGGGATACACCGGCAGCGGCGAGAAACCGCTCGACATTTGCTGGAAGACCCCGTTGAAGGTTTCAAGCTCCCCGTTCGTTTACTGTAACTATGCAGCTGCCTCCCATTCTGGTGGCAACTCTCTGGAGATGAAGGCCAGCACCAACCAGACGGTTATGGTTGCTCTGCCCGCATTCACCAATCCGTTGCAGGATCTCCACATGACCTATTATGCCCGTCTTTGGAACCAGACTCCTGGTACCGTTGAGGTGGGTTACATCACTGATCCGAGCGATGCCTCCACTTTCGTGGCTGTGCAGACGGTTGAGCCTCAACAAGGCAGTTATGGCCGTGCCAACGCCATGCTTTATGGTCCGTTCTCTTTCCCGGGCGTGACCCTCACGAACGCACGCATTGCTATCCGTTTTGCATCCGCAGCTTCCAACACCTCTTGGAACATGGATGATTTCACCGTCTTCATCCCGCAGAGCTGTCCTGCTCCTATGGGCATCGCCGCTACTGACGTGGCCACGGAAAGCGCTGTCATCGGCTGGATTGCCGATAACGCTGTTTCTTCTTGGCAAGTCCAATACGGTGTGTCCGGATTTGCTCTCGGCACTGGTACGATGGCTACTGTTACCACGAACGAGTACACTATCAACGGTCTTAACAACGGTACCGCTTACGATGTCTATGTGAAGTCTGTCTGCGGCGCCGACGATGAGAGCATCTGGGTTGGACCTTACACCTTCGAAACCGCTCCGAGCTGCACGGATATGTGTACCTATACGCTTGTGTTGGCCGACACCTACGGTGACGGCTGGAACGGCGGTGAGGTGACCATCTCACAGAATGGCCAAACCGTGGGTACCTACACCATTGACGACGGCTATAGTGCAACCTACACGGTTACGCTGTGCAAGGGCATCGATGCTATTATTCAATACACTCAAGGTACCTATCCTACCGAGAACTCCTTCCAGTTGAAGGATGATAACGACTTTGCCGTTGTTTCACACAGCGGTGGTGCCGGCAATCTCAACCAAACCTTCACGCCCAACTGCGGCCAGGCTCCTGTCGAGTGCACGACCACGTGTGCTTATACGCTTATGTTGAACGACAGCTATGGTGACGGTTGGAACGGCGGTGCTGTTACGGTAATACAAGCGGGTGTTTCCTCTGATTCTTACACTATCAACGATGGTTATACAGAAACCTATACGCTCAATCTGTGCAGCGGTGTGGAGGCTTCCTTCTCATACGTGCCGGGTTCCTATCCTACTGAGAACTCCTTAACGTTGAAGGATCCTGATGGCAATATCATTTGGTCTCATGAAGGTGGTGATGGTGCTGGCAGCTTTACGGTTACGCCTGACTGCGGCGGCGACGAGCCTGTCACATGTGAAAGATCTTGCGACTACACCTTCGTGCTTTCTGACACTTACGGTGATGGTTGGGGTGGTTCCTATTCCGGTACATACGTCGGTTCTCTTGACGTTGAACAAAACGGTGCGGTTGTCAGCACTTTGACGCTGGAAGAGGGTGAATCCGCTACTTACACGGTTAATTTGTGCGACTCCACCGCTACGACTTTGACGCTGCATCCGGATTACTTTGCAGATGAGATGGCTGTGGTTGTTTATGATCCTGCCGGTAATGTTGTTTGGTCATTCGACGGTTCTGGAATGTACGGCTTTGGCACGGAAGACGATGTGGTCTTCACGTTCAACACCGACTGCGGTGACGCTGTTGCATGCGTGGTTCCTACAGATCTGGTTGTCGATAATGTCACGGATTCTTCCGCTACCCTCTCTTGGACCGGCGATCCCGCCGTTACCTATGAGGTGTCCTGCAAGACCAGCACGGATGTTGCTTGGACGACGACCACGGTGACCGGTACGACAATCACGCTGAACGGCTTGACTGCCAATACCACTTATTTTGCTCGCGTGAAAGCTGTTTGCGACATTCAGAACAATTATAGCAATCAGGTGATGTTCTTCCCGACCGTCTCTTCTATTGCTTGCGGTTCTCGTCAATTCGGTTCTCAATCCCGCAGCGAGTACTACATGCCTGTCAATGACTACTATGGAAATACTTACACGCAGCAGATTTACACTCCCAATGAAGTGGGTGTTGGCGTGATCAACAAGCTTTCCTTCAACTACGCTCATACCGTAGCTATGACTTCGAAGACCAATGTGCAAATTTATCTGGGTCATACCGACAAATCCGCTTTCGGCAGCACTTCTGACTGGGTGACCAGCGGTTTGCAGTTGGTGTACACCGGTTCTCTGAACTGTACACATCAAGGTTGGAATGAATTTGTTCTGGATCAGACCTTCGATTACAATGGTACTGACAACTTGGTGATTGCCGTGAGAGACAACTCTGGTTCTTATGATGGCAGTGCCTTCAAGTTCTACTTGACGAACACCACGGGTTATCAGGGTATGACTTGGCAAAACGATTCTCAGACTTGGACGAACCAGACCGGTACTCGCCGTACTTACAAACCGGATGTCATTTTCGGTATCTGCGGTCCTGCTGAGGATATGAAGTTGGATGCTATCCACAACATTCCTAACGCTTGTGAGTTGAGCGGTATTGATGTCACTATCGATGTGAAGAACGTGGGTGACACGACGCTCACTGCTTTCGAGGCTTACTACAGCGTCAATGGCGGTGCTGTTGTGCATGAGTCTGTGACAATGCCTGCACCTCTTGCAATCGGTGCTGTTTATACCTACACGTTTAACACTCCTGTCACGATGACGGAACCGACCAACGTGCTTACCGCTTGGGTTGCTACCAATGGTGACCGCGATGTCAGCAACAATATCCTTTCTACGAACACCATCAACATTATTGAACCTCTGAATGTCCCGTTCGTGGAGACCTTCAATGCTGGTGAGATGAATGATGGTTGGTTTGTCCGCGATGAGAACAACGACAACATCACCTTCAACATTGCCAACGGTGTTGCAACCTACACTTTCAGTGATGAGTTGGACGCTAATGACTGGTTGATGACCTCTTGTCTCTATGTGCCCGCCGGCCGTTATGACGTGTCTTACAGCTACAATGCTATCGACCCGACCATGACCGAGAATTTCGGTGTGTACTACGGCAAGAAAGTTGGTGACAACTATGTGATGAACCACGAAGTGGCTACGCACGAGTTCTCCAATACTGGCTATGTGACGGTTCACAACACCATTGAGGTGGCTGAGAGCGGAGTTTACTACTTCGGTATCCTTGCTTCCAGTATCGCTGGTAACGCTGGCTTCAATATCAACAACTTCTCCATCAAGCCGACCATCCACTTCACAGCTTATGCTGCTGAACACGGTGATGTGGTGCCTGAAGGTTCTATTGAGCTTGCCGAGGGTGATGCTTGCACGCTTACCATCATCCCGAACACCGGATACCATGTGTTGGCTATTTACAAGAACATGATCCAGGTGATGGGTGAGAACCAGAACAATGCTTCCTTGCAATATTTCACCTTTGTTCCTAACGATGGTGACAATATCTACGTGACCTTCACCACCAACTACTATCATGTGAATGCTACGGTTGGCAACTACTATGTGACCGATTACAACAACAACGCTATTGGTGCCACTTATACCCCGAACCACGAGGTTGTCGCTCACGGCGGTTCCCACACAGGTATCATTACCATGGCTGAGCATTACCATCTCATGTATGTGACGGTCAACGGCATGGATGTGACCTCTGATTTGGTTGCTCTCAATGACAATCAGTATCAGTTGACCCTGAATAACATTTGGGAAGACAAAGACATCTATGTGCTTGCCGGTCTTGACAGCACCACGATCACTTACACGGTGCTTGCTGGCGAGGGTACCATCAACAACGAATTTGTGGTGGATGGCAACACGACTCTCCCGGCCGTTTACACGATTACGTTGCCTGGTTATTCTGATCTCTTGAGCACGATTACTCCTGCTCCGGGTTACCATGTGAGCAGCATCATTATTGACGGTGTTGAGCATAACATCATCGATATCTATTCCTTCGAGCATCTGTTCGGCGATCACACTGTTGAAGTGGTGTTCACACCTAATCATTATGTCATCTCCACAACGGCTTACGGCAACGGTACGGTTACCCCGGGTGTTGAGTTCGACTACACGCCTGGCTTCACCTACGCTTTCGCCGCCACTCCTGCTCCTGGTTACTGCATTGCAAGCGTGACTCGCAACGGTGTTGTCCTGCCGGTGGCTGATCCTTATGCAACCTTCACGGATACGTTGACGAACATCACGTCCAACTACGACTATGTGGCAACCTTCGTGAAGAGCACCTACACGATCACTGCAGGTGCCGGTGCTCACGGAACAGTTTCTCCTGCTGGTGCCTCCTCTTACTACTATCACCAGAACGCGGTCTATAACATCACGGCTAGCACCGGTTATTACATCGCTTCTGTGACGGTTGACGGTGTGACCACCAACTACACGCTGGAGGATGCTTTGACATCTACCACCTACACGTTTGTGAATATCGACACTGACCACACCATCAGCGCCACCTTCGCTCTGATGTCCTATAACATCACTGTGAATCCTGGAGCCAACGGTAACATCACTCCTGGTACGGGCAACTTCGTTTACGGTTCCACTCCGACCTTCACCATCACTCCTGATGAGGGTTATGTGATTTCCGATGTGACGGTTGATGGAAACTCTATTGGTGCAGTTGCTACTTATACCTTCTTACCGCTGACGTCTGGTCACACTATCGGTGCCACCTTCGCAGCTGCTCAGTTCACCATCACGGCTTCTGCCGGCAATGGTGGTACGATGTCTCCTGCCGGTGTTTCCGCTGTGGCTTACAACAGCGACAAGACTTACACCATTACCGCCAATAACGGTTATCATGTGAGCAATGTCTTTGTGGATGGTGCTTCTGTGGGTGCCTTGAATTCCTACACCTTCACTGGTATTACGGCTAACCACATCATCTATGCTGCATTTGAGGCTAATGAGTACACGGTTACGGTTAACCAACCCGCTAACGGTAGCATTACTCCTGGAACGACCACCGTTCTCTTCGGTGCTACGCCTTCCTTCGTGATCACGCCGAATGTTGGTTACAATGTCACCGCCATCACGGTGAACGGCATCAATGTGATATCCAGTGCTTCGAATGTGAATGGTGTTTACACCTACACCTTCCCGGCTATCTCTTCCAACCAGACCATCACGGCCACTATGACGGCTAAGACCTTCACCATCACCGCTTCTGCCGGTGCCAACGGTACGATCAATCCTAACGGCAACACTACGGTGAACTATGGTGCAACGCAGTCTTACACCTTCATCCCTGCCAACGGTTATGTTGTGGACAATGTGACGGTTGACGGAATGAGCTTCGGCGCCATGACGACTTACACCTTCACCAATGTGGTTGCCAACCACACAATCAATGTCACCTTCAAGCTGGCTGAGTGTGAAGTTCCGACGTATTTGTACACCACCCATATCGACAGCACCTCTGCAGAGTTGCATTGGTATCATCCTTCCGCAACTTCGTTCGATATCCAGTACAAGACCCCGACTGGCAACTTGACCTCCATCACGGCTGTTAACGGCAACAGCTACCAGTTGACGGATCTGACTCCGAACACCACTTACTTGTGGCAGGTTCGTGCAAATTGCACCACCAACAACCACAGCGACTGGTCCAACTTGGTCTCCTTCAAGACTGACAACGTCACTATCGACAATACCGGTATCGAAGATGTTGTGATGGGCAAGGTCAAAGTTTATGCGGAGCATCAGAATGTGCATATCCTCAACAATGAAGGTCTGAACATTGACAATGTGCGCATCTTCGACGCTTACGGCAAGATGATCTACAGTGGTGCAGTGAGCAGCTCCCACGAAGTCATCGGCCTCAACGTGGCCGCCGGCACGTACATCGTGAACGTGACCACCGACAAGGGCGTTGCCAACTACAAGGTTACGATTCTGAAGTAATCTTACGGTAATACGAATTGAAAAGAGGACTTCCGAAAGGGGGTCCTCTTTGTTTATAGTTTAATTTAAGAGGTTAGGAGGTTAGGAGGTTAGAAGGTTAGGGGTTAAATCAAAAATTGATTCAGGATATTCGGGTTTATAGAATTGTGTATCTTTGCCGTTCTAAAACAAAGAAGAATGGCGAAGAGCAAATCGATGTACTATTGCAAGAACTGTGGGGCGCAGTCGGCGAAGTGGCTGGGCCGCTGCCCCGAATGCAACGAATGGAACACCTTCGAGGAAGAGGTCATCCTGCAGGAGTCTGCCACCCCCTCGAAAGGGCGTTATTCGCCCGTTGTCACGCAGAACGCCCCCAAGGTGATCGATGACATAGAACTGACACGCTTCCCGCGCACGGCGACCGGCTCCGCGGAGTTCGACCGCGTGCTGGGCGGCGGCATCGTCCGCGGCTCCATCGTCCTCCTGGGCGGCGAACCGGGCATCGGCAAATCAACCCTCCTGCTGCAGATGGCCCTGAAGATGCATGGTCAGAAAGTGCTCTACGTCTCCGGCGAGGAGAGCGAGGCACAACTCAAGATGCGCGCCGCCCGCCTCTCGGACGCCCCAGCGCCCCACTGCTATGTCCTCACCGAAACCAGTACCCAACAGATTTTCAAGCACATAGAGAGCCTTAACCCCGACATCCTCATCGTCGATTCCATCCAGACGATGCAGAGCGACCTGTTGGAGTCGGCGGCGGGATCCATTTCCCAACTCAAGGAGTGCGCGGCCGAGTTCCAGCATTTTGCCAAACGTACCGCCTGCCCCGTCTTCCTCATCGGACACATCACCAAGGACGGCTCCCTCGCCGGCCCGAAGTTGCTGGAACACATCGTGGATACGGTGCTGCAGTTCGAGGGCGACCAGCACTACGGCTACCGCATGGTGCGCTGCATCAAGAACCGCTTCGGCTCCACCGCCGAACTGGGCATCTTCGAGATGCTGCAGGACGGTCTTCGCGAGGTGACGAACCCATCGGAAATACTTGTCTCCCAACACGATGAGGACTACAGCGGCAACGCCATCGCCTGCATTCTGGAGGGCAACCGCCCGATGATGATCGAGACGCAGGCGCTGGTGAGCACAGCGGTATATGGCACGCCGCAACGCTCCGCCACGGGCTACGACATCCGCCGCATGAACATGCTGCTGGCGGTGTTGGAGAAGCGCTGCCGGTTCAAGCTCGGGGCCAAGGACGTCTTCCTGAACATCGCCGGTGGTCTGCGCGTGGAGGATCCCGCTATCAACGTGGCCATCGTGGCCGCCATCCTGTCGTCGGCGACGGACATCGCCCTCGACAACAAGACCTGTTTTGCCGGCGAGATGGGACTGAGCGGCGAGGTGCGCCCTGTCACCCGTATTGCCCAGCGCATCGCTGAAGCCGACAAGCTGGGCTTCACCCGCATGTTCGTTTCCAAATACAACCTCAAAGGCATCCGCACGTCTGATTATAACGTGCAAATTGTGCCGATTACGAAGGTGGAGGAGATGGCAAGACTGTTGTTCAATTAGAAATTAGTAATTAGCAGTTAGTAGTTGTGTCGAAAAAGCCTCATTAAATTGAAACATAATTCCTTGAGCGGCCCATTTCCCTTCTTCTAGAAGGGGTGCCCGAAGGGCGGGGCAGTATTAGGGGGCAAGAGCTCGGTAGAGAGTTACGTGAAATGAAAGAAAATATGAATAACGAAGAAAACAACATCTGCCGCGAAGGCATTGTTCGCGCCGTCAATGGCGACGATATCAGCGTGGAAATCATCGTGAGCTCCGCATGCAGCGGCTGCCACGCCAAAAGCATCTGCATCCCCTCCGACCGCAGGCAGGAAATCATCACCGTGAAGAACACCCGACATGAGGAGTACCAAATAGGGGAGACCGTGGAGCTGCTGCTGGAGACCTCTGCCGGCAATAAGGCGGTGATATTGGCCTACGTGTTGCCGCTTGTCGTGTTGCTTGTGCTCCTTTTCGGCTGTTACGCGCTCACCCACAAGGAGTTGCTGAGCGTTGGAATAGGAGTGTTGGGCGTGGTGCTCTATTACCTTATCTTGAAATCCGCCGGGAAGTCGGTGGAGAAGGGAATCACGTTTGGGATTCGAAAGAAAAGACGTGTTAGTTAGCAGTTAGCAGTTAGTAGTTAGCAGTTAGCAGTTAGTAGTTAACAGTTAAGGTTTAAACTATTAACTATATCAAAAGTCACATACGTCGCGTCAGAAAATTAACTTAATGTTTACATATAAAAAAAAGTTATTTTTGCGCTTTCAAAAAATGTCGTGTTCGGGTCAAAGAGTTCTGCCCGCAGCAAGGCGATTTTAGTTTAGAACTCACATTATAAAAAAATGAAGAAACTATTTGTTTTATTATTGGGATTAATGACGCTCAATGTATTTGCGGCCAACGACAGACCTGTCACGTTCCAACAGCTGCCTCAAAAGGCTCAGCAGTTCATCAACACGCATTTCAAAGGTGTGGAATTTCTTTCTGCAACAGTCGATGACGACTACGAAGTCTATCTTGCCAATGGCACGAAAGTGGAATTCACCCTTCAAGGTGAATGGAAAGAGGTGAAATGCCCCGGCTCCGCCGTTCCCGCCGCCGTCATTCCTGCCGCTATCTCCAAATATGTGAAAACGAATTTCCCCAGCGCCATCATCGTCAAAATCGACAAGAAATATGGCGGTTACGATGTCGAATTGAACAATGACATGGAGTTGAAATTCGACAAGAACGGTAGATTCCTTTCATACGACGACTAAGTGATAAGGCAACAGGCAACAGGCAATAGGCAAAATAGGCAACAGGCAATAGGCAACAGGCAACAGGCAACAGGCAATAGTGAATGGTCTATGCCAAAGTTTGTCTAGAGTGAATCATTCAGATAAATATCCTTAACAATGAAAAAATACCTTTTAGTATTGATGAGTTTTATCGCCATGAGCGCGTTTGTGTCATGTGATCGGGTCGTGTCTCCAGAAAAACTGCCTGCGCAGGCTAAACAGTTCATCGCCGCCCATTTCAACGGAGTGGATGTTCTTTCCGTGCGGAAGGACGGGTTCCAGTATGACGCCGTGTTGTTTGACGGCACGGAACTGGAATTCAATCACGGCGGCCAGTGGATTAAGGTCGATTGCGGCTTGAACCCGCTGCCCGACGGCATCCTTCCTGCTCCTACCGCCCAATACATTACAGCCAAATTCCCTATGAATTTTGCCACCCATGTCAAGTATGAGCACAAACGCTACGAAGTGGAGTTGAACAACGAACTTGACTTGGTTTTCGACAAGAATGGCAACTTTATGGGTGCCGATGATTAATCTACCAGTTTGCAGAGTAGCATATCTATCTAATTTACAGCATATTAACTAAAATACTTTGGAGCAATGAAAAAGTTATTTTTGATTTTATTGAGTGTAGTGGCTATGACCGCTTTCATGTCTTGTGACGACAAGCCAGTTACCGGCGACAAGTTGCCGGCTAAAGCAAAAACGTTCCTCAACACCTATTTCCCGGGAATAGATGTCTTGTCTGTCATTAAAGACAACGATGGTTATGATGTGGATTTGGTTGATGGTACAGATGTGGATTTTAGACTTAACGGCGAATGGAAGAAAGTGGATTGCGAAGGCAGACCAGTGCCTATGGGTTTTTATCCTACGAATATCGACACTTATGTAGTCACCAATTATCCATTGGCATACATTGACGATATTGAGATCGACCATAACCGTTATAAAGTTGGGCTTAACATTCCACTTGAGGTTGACTTGGTTTTCGACATGAACGGTAACTTCATCGGAATTGATGATTAATACTTATAAAGACCCGCGATCGCGGGTCTTTTTTATATTCGGATTTTGTGTACCTTTGCCGTCCGAAAAATATACTTATAAACATGAGGAAGAATATTATTGCACTCCAGCTTTTGCTTATAATAGGCATCACGTGTGTCCATGCCCAGCATTTCAACGACTATTTTGTTGACAAAACATTGAGAATCAATTATCTGCATATTGGAAACAAGAATGTGGAGAAATTGCAGATTGACCATTTCACGTTAGTGGATCATTGGAACGGCACGCGTTCGCAGTTAGTGGAGCCTTACCAGTACGGCGACCTCCTCGTCGAGGTGCTCGACCAAGCGTCGAAGAAGCTGATCTTCAGCCGCAGCTACTCTGGTCTCTTCACGGAGTACCGTACCACGGAGCGCGGCGAAACGGAAATCGCCCACATGGAGGAGTGCGTCAACATCCCGATGCCGAAGCAGCCGGTGCAGGTGCGCTTCACCTCCTTCGACCGTTATCGCAAGGCCACCGTCCTGAAAGACACGGTGTTGGATCCCGCCACACTGCCGGTGCAAGCGGCGAAGAAGGAGTACGCCGTTATGAACCTGCACAAAGGTAGCTCGCCCGACAAGGCCATCGACATCCTCTTCATCCCCGACGGTTATGCGAAAAGCGATGCGAAGACGCTTCGTTACGACATGAAGCGTTTTGCCAAATACGTAATGAATTGTACGCCCTATAAGGAAAACCGCCGTCACGTGAATATTCGCGCCATCCAGGGCTATTCGGAAGAGTCAGGCATTACGCAGCCGCAGAACAACTTTTACGTCAAAACGCTGCTGAACTGCACTTACAATGCCCTCGATCTGGACCGCTACTTGATGTGTCTCGGAGTCTGGAACCTGCACGAGGTGGCCGACGACGCGCCCTACGATGCCATCATCATCATCTGCAATAGCGAGAAATATGGCGGCGGTGGCATCTACAACTTCTACTGCACCGTCTATAACCACGGCGAATACCCTGATTATGTGGTGGTTCACGAGATGGGACACCTTATCGGCGGGCTTGCCGACGAATATTACACTTCTGATGTCTCCGTTCAGGATTTTTATCCTGCAGGGGTTGAACCCACGGAGCCCAATTTGACCACTTTGGTGGACTTCGACTCCAAATGGGCCGATATGGTGGAGCCGGGCACCCCGATTCCAACGCCGCCCGTGACCAAAAACCATCCTAATTATTATCGCGTGGGAGCATATGAGGGCGGTGGCTACGTGGCCAAAGGCGTTTACCGTCCGAGGTCGAACTGCACGATGAACAGCATCATATACAACGACTTCTGCCCTGTCTGCCGCAAGGCGCTGGAACAGGTTATCCAGTATTACAGTAAATAGGCGATAATAGGCAACAGGCAATAGGCAACAGGCAACAGGCAATAGGCAACAGGCAATAGGCAACAGGCAATAGGCAACAGGCAATAGGCAATAGGCAACAGGCAATAGGCAACAGGCAATAGGCAACAGGCAATAGGCAATAGGCAATAGGCAATAGGTGATAGGCAATAGGTGATATGGACAAAGACACGAACAATCCAAAATAAAAATTATGAGAATCATTGACGGAAAAATATGTGCACAGCAAGTGAAGGAAAAAATAGCTGCAGAGGTGGCTGGAATCCGGGAAAAAGGGATGCGTGTCCCCCGGTTGGACATCTTCCTCGTGGGTGAACGGCCTGACAGCCTCTCCTATGTCCACAGCAAGGATAAGACTTGCCGCTCGTTGGGCATGGACTGCCGATTGCACCTTCTGCCCGATACTACGTCAGAAAGTGAGCTGATGGTGATGATTGACGAATGCAACCGCAACGAAGAGGTTGATGCCATCCTCATACAGCTGCCCTTGCCCGATCATTACAATTCCGCGCGTGTGCTCGATTTCATCGATTACCGCAAAGATGCCGACGGACTGCACCTGATGAACGTCGGGTTGCTGCATTTGGGCGAGCCCTACGTGATGCCCTGCACGCCGAAAGGTATTCTCACCTTGTTGGAAACCAACGGCATCGAAGTTTCCGGTGAACATGTGGTGATGATAGGGCGAAGTCAGTTGGTCGGAGAACCTACCGCGCAGCTGCTGATTCACAGCAATGCCACCGTCACGCTGTGCCACTCCCGCACCAAAAATTTGTCTGAAATCGCGCACCTCGGCGACATTGTCATCACCGCTGTCGGTTGTCCGAATCTGCTCCAACCTTACGATTTCAAACAGGGGGCCGTCCTTATTGACGTGGCTATGAACCGCGTGAACGGCAAACTACAGGGCGATGTTTACAGCGAAGAAACCCGTCCTGAATTGGAAAAACGGCTTAGGGCGTGCACGCCTGTGCCCGGCGGTGTCGGTCCCATGACCATCGCCATGCTTATGCAGAATGTGCTGGACATTTACAAATTAAGAATGAAGAATGCAGAAAGTAGAATGTAGAGCAGGATACTTTCCCATTATCATCTCTTGTACATAATTAAATATTATCGATAATTGATCTTGTCGGGGACAATATACGCGCTGGGATAGGTCAGTTTGATGTCTTCAAGATCTTTATATGCCTGGAGGCGGGTAAAATAATTGCCGACACGTACTTTGAAGTAAGGTTCATTGTAGATGACGTAGGCTTTCGTGTATGGAAACAGATTGTTGAACGTGTTCCTTGCGATTTCCGCTTGCGATTTGGAATTCACACCTGTATAGGCGGCAATTTGGATGCGGTAACCATTCATTTCGCCTAATTTACGCCAATTGTTCACATAATCCTCCTGGATTCGTGTGATGCCCGGCTCAATGATGTAGTTCACATTGCTTTGGGCCAGAACGATCCCATAGGAAAGGGAGAACAATAGTATGGTCAAAAACTTACGCATAAGAAATTTTTGGCAAAATTACAAAATTTCTGAATTTACCAAAGCAGAATTTTCAATCCGATGAGAATCAGCACGATGCCGCCGACAGTTTCCGCATAACGGCCGATTTTAGGATTAGAGAGTCTTCGGACGAAGGTGTAAGCCAGATATGACACGACAAAAGAGGTGATGCCGATGGTCAGGAAAGCTCGGACAATGTGTTCTTCTTGGATCATGGCAAAGCTGAAGCCTACGGCCAGCGCGTCGATGCTGGTGGCTATGGCCAGCAACAGAACATATTTCCACTTTGTGACATCCAGATGTTTCGGGAGTTCGTCTTCGGTTTTCCTGAAACTTTCTATCAGCATTTTTCCGCCGATGAACGCCAAAATGCCGAAAGCGATGAAAGGCCCCACTTTTTCAAGCGGACCTAGGAGAGACTCGCCAAGCAGCCAGCCAAGCAGTGGCATTCCACCTTGAAAAATGCCGAATGCTGCCGAAAACCTCAGTACATAGGACGGCCTCAGCGATGGTTGCAGCATTCCTACAACACAGCTGATGGCAAAGCAATCCATTGCCAGACTTAATGACAATAACAGTAATTCTAACCAGCCCATATTTGAGGGTGCAAAAATATAAAATTTTCATTAGAGGTGCACTGCATTGCGTCTCAACATAAAAAATGTACTTTTGCAATTTATTTCAGATCAGGAAAAATATGAAGAATTTTGCCATTTTCGGAGTAGGCGGTTATGTGGCACCGAGACATTTGAAGGCTATTAAAGAGACTGGTAACCAGATGGTTGCTGCTTACGATAAGTCGGATAGTGTTGGTATTATAGACAATTATTTTCCCGAGGCCGCTTTTTTCACGGAAATGGAGCTCTTTGACCGTCATGTCTCCAAACTCAAGCATACGCCCAACCAACTGGACATCATTTCGGTTTGTACGCCAAATTATTTGCATGATGCCCATACTCGTTACGCCCTGCGATTGGGTACGGATGTGATTTGCGAGAAGCCGTTGGTGTTGAATCCATGGAATGTTGACGTCTTGCAAAATGTTGAAAATGAAACAGGTAAGAAAGTTTATAACATTCTGCAGCTACGACTTCATCCCTCCATTATTGCGTTGAAAAAGAAAGTGGACGAGGCACCGAAGGATGTGGTTTACGATGTCGATTTGACCTATATCACCTCTCGTGGTTATTGGTATTACACCAGTTGGAAAGGTGCGGAAAGTAAAAGTGGAGGCATCGCCACCAACATTGGCATCCATTTTTACGACATGTTGTGCTATATTTTTGGCAAGGTGCAGGAAAGTGTCGTGCACATTGCCACTCACGACAGAGTTGCGGGCTTTATACGGTTTGACAAAGCCAGAGTTCGCTATTTCCTGAGTATCAATAGGAAAACGTTGCCTGCAGAAGTTTTGGAAAGTGGTAAATCCACCCTCCGGCAAATAGTAATCAATGGCGAACCTTTCGAATTCAGTGACGGTTTCACGGATTTGCATACGGAAAGTTATCGTCGTATTCTGGACGGAAAAGGCTTCGGGCTGGATGAGGTGCGCCCGTGCATTCAGATTGTTTATGATATTCGTAATGCAAAACCGGTCGGTCTGAAAGGCGAGTATCACCCTTTGGCGGCGCTTCCCTGCGAAAACCATCCCTTCACACGGTGATGCGTTCATCATTTTTCCGATTTTCTTCCAAAACGCGCCTGATTTTTAACAATTAATCGCAAAATTATAGTTAAGTAATTGTAATTTTGCCGATTTAATTGTTTTATACCCAGATTGATACAAAATAAAATCAAAAACCCTTGATTTTAGTGGGATTTTGATGTATTTTTGTCGCAACAAAATGAAGACGAAATGAAGCATTTGTTCTTTTTGATATGCGGCATAATAGTTTGTATGTACGGTGTTGCCCAACCGTTGGACACCGTTCATCGAATTATGTTTTACAATGTGGAGAATCTGTTTCATCCATCGGACGACAGTCTGACGGCCGATGAAGATTTCACTCCGACAGGCAGTTACCATTGGACCTACAAGAAATATTACCGGAAGATTTCTATGATTGTGAAGGTTATATTGGCGGCGGGGATGGGTGACCCGCCGTGGCTTGTAGGTTTGGCGGAGATTGAGAACGAGAGAGTGCTGAAAGATTTATGCTACAACTCGCCGCTGCGGAAATTCGGGTACAGGTATGTGCACTATGACTCCCCGGACCGCCGCGGCGTGGATGTGGCCTTGCTATACCGTGACAGTTGCGTGCGGATATTGCGCAGCAGGAAAATCCCTGTGGTGTTTTCATTCGACACTTTCGCCCGCAATCGCGATGTCTTGTACGCCGTGGTGCAGTTCCCTTCGGGAGACTCGCTGCACCTGTTTGTCAACCACTGGACTTCCCGTTATGGTGGGTATGCAGCCACCGTGCCCAAGCGAAACGAGTACGCCACGGTGGTGCGGCGGCACGTGGATTCGTTGATGGACCGCGACCACTACGCCAAAATTCTGATCACCGGCGACTTCAACGATTATGCCACCGACGAGAGCATGACGGATCATTTGCGTGCGCGTGAATTCGGTCGCCGGCTGCCGCGAGATACGCTCTACAACCTCATGTTGCCGCTGGCGCGACAAAGTCTGCGCGGCTCTCACAAGCATGAGGACTTCTGGGGATGCCTGGACCAATTCATCGTGTCCGACGCTTGGCTGACCGACACTGCAGGTGTGCGGCAGGTTGGTGGCGCGGAAATTTTCGATGCGGACTTTCTTTTGGTGGACGACGAGAAATACGGCGGAAAAAAGAACTTTAGAACCTTCCTCGGCCCGCGCTACATCGGAGGCTTCGCTGACCATCTGCCGGTGTATGTGATGTTCCGTGATGGATGACACCGAAAAAAATTAGCATATATGCAAATATTCGACAAATTTATTATTTTTGCAACCTATTAAAAATGAAAACCATAGAGATTAAAAAGATTGACAACGAAGGTGTGGTTACCATGTACACACTTCAATTTATCGGAGACGAACTCTCTGAATTTGAGAAATTTATAAAGAAATTTAAAGACAATGCCCAACTGAAAAGAGACTATCAAATTATCATATATGCACTTTCAAAAATGGCACAAAACGGAGCGAAAGAAAGATATTTCAGGCCAGAAGGGAAACTAAATGATCACGTATGCGCCATTCCTGTGGAATCTGGGAGATTGCGACTCTATTGCCTACGCATATCAGACCAAATATTAATTATAGGAAACGGGGGACCGAAAAGTACAAAAACATATGAGGAAAGCGATGAACTGTCAGGATATGTGATGGATCTGCAGAAATTCGACGGAATAATTAAAAAAGGTATTGACGAAGGGCTTTTTTTTGTGACAGAAACGGAGATAGAAGGTATTAACAATCAAATGTTTTCAATATGAACCCGACAAAAATGTTTCAGGAAGCATTAAAAGAGATTCCTGAAGATGTCAAAAAAGAGGTGGATTGGTCGTTCGCAATCGCGGACAAGATAGAGAAAATCTTGAATGAACGAAAGCTAACCCATAAGGAGTGGGCGTCTCGTATAGGCAAAACGGAGGCTGAGGTGTCTCGGTGGGTTAGCGGGACACACAACTTCACCCTTCGGACGCTATCAAAAATATCTGTTGCACTTGGTGAAGATTTGATTAAGGTGGAATAGAAAAAAAGTGTATTTTTGCCGCCGAATTTTTTAACCCTTAAAAAAACGTATTTATGGCAACAAGAATCAGATTACAAAGACGCGGTAAGAAGAACCAACCCTTCTACCACCTTGTAATTGCGGATGGTCGAGCACCCCGTGACGGACGATTCATCGAGGATCTGGGTACCTACAACCCCCTGACCAATCCCGCAACTCTCAACATCAAATTTGACAGAGCGCTGTATTGGCTGGAAGCAGGTGCTGCTCCTTCTGACACGGCCCGTGCGATTCTCAAACGCGAAGGTGTCTATTTGATGAAACACCTCAAAGGCGGTGTGGCTAAGGGCGCTTTCAGCGAGACCGAGGCTCAACGCAGATTCGATGCCTGGAAGCAGGAGAAGAACTCCAAACTGAAAGACATTGAGAACGCAGAGCGTGAGGCTAAACGCAAAGTCGTGAAAGAGCGTCTCGCCGCTGAAACGAAAGTGAAAGAAGCCATCTCCGCGAAAGTGGCCGCCAAGGCTGCTGAAATCGCCGCCGCTCAGGCAAAGGCTGCCCAGGAAGCCGCTGAAGCCGCTGCCGCCGAGGCCGCAGCTGAGGAAGCTCCCGCTGCCGAAGCCGAACAACCGGCTGCCGAATAGTTTTTTCCGCCAAGATCATGGCAGACAAAAACTTTTACTACTTAGGCACACTAACAAAACCTTTCGGTCTGAAAGGCGCGTTGTGTGCCTATTTTGATGTTGATGATTGCGAACGCTATCTCGACCTCGACGCCGTGTTTATCGAAACAGATGGCGAGATGCTTCCCTATATGATTGAAGACCTGCAGTTTAGAGGGAACAACCAGTTCGTCGTCAAACTTCAGGATGTGGATATGGACAACGTGCGTGAGTTTGTGCAGACCGATCTCTATCTGCCTCTCAGCCGACTGCCCAAACTCACCGGCAACCGTTTTTATTTCCACGAAGTGATCGGATTTAAGGTGGTTGACGACCGTTTGGGTGAAATTGGTACTTGCAAGGATTTCATGGAGTTGGCCAATAACCCGTTGATGCAGGTCGATCACGATGGTTCGGAAATCCTCATTCCCGCCTCGGGAGAGTTTGTCACCAACGTGGATCGTGACAACAAAATCCTGCACGTCTCCACCCCCGAAGGGCTGGTGGAGTTGTATCTTTCCCGCTAACATTGTTATACCCCTTTCTCAGCCGACGAGGATTTTGAAGATCCCCGTTCGACCTGTTCCGGAACATTGTCTTCTTTTCGCAGCAGACTTGCCCTAAGCGTTTCACGGTGGAGCCTTCGTCTGCTAATGTTGTGTTGTGGAAAAAATTTTACGCCTCCTCCGCGATGGTGTAGTGACTGAAAAAATACTATATTCGCGCCATGAAAACGATTATATCATAAAACAATTTGTTTTTGAATTAAAATATTATGAAACAATATATTATAAAAAAATTAAACAATGAAAACAGAAAACTATCCTATCGTGAAAGTGCTCTTCCCGTATGCGTTGGGCATACTGATTGCCTATTTCGGTGATTTCTCCGACACCGTATGCAGGCTTCTGCTTTGGGTCGCCGTAGCATCTTTACTGATGACCGCCGCCCTCACACTTGTTCACGCTTACCGTTGGCGTATTGTGCAGACCGTTTTTATGATACTCACTTTCGTGATGATGGGTATCTCGCTGACAGACTGGCATTTTCATCCGCACCGATATTCGGATCAGATGGAGGCGGGAAACAATTGGATGGTGCGAGTTATGGCGGAACCCACTCTCCGGGAACGGAGCGTCAAAGTAGAGGCTGAGGTGATGCAAACGCATGCAAAACAACCTGCTAAAGAAAGGGTTCTGTTGTACCTGCACCCATCAGAAGAGGCTGCGGAATTGGACTACGGAGACTTGCTCTTCGTGCATACGGACTTCTCCCGTATCGAGCCGTCGCACAATCCCGATGCTTTTGACAACCAGCTTTATATGCGTCGTCGTGGAATCTATTACTCCGGTTTCGTTCGCGACGGTGCGTGGGTGCGTGTCGGATCCCATCCAGCAAACCAGCTGAAACTCTTGGCACAAAAAGCCCGTAACCATTTGACAGACATTTACATATCTGCAGGAATGAGTGGTGACGAGCTGGACGTGCTGAAAGCCATCCTGCTGGGCGATGACGATACGCTGGACCCTGATTTGAGAGCCTCCTATTCTTCGGCGGGCGTCAGCCATATCCTATGCGTTTCAGGAATGCACGTTGGCATTATCTTTATGATTATCAGTTTTTTATTGAAACCTTTGGATTTATCGCGTTTTTCCCGCATACTGAAAACAGTGCTGGTTTTGACGGTGATATGGCTTTATGCGCATATCACGGGGCTCGCCCCTTCGGTGACCCGTTCGGCCACTATGTTCACCTTTGTGGCTTTCGGACAACATCTGCTCCGAAACACGAATGTTTTCCACAGTCTCTTCGCATCGATGTTTATCCTTTTGGTAATCAATCCGTTGTTGATGTTTGAGGTCGGGTTCCAGCTCAGCTATCTGGCTGTGACGGGCATTGTGCTCTTCCAACCGAAACTGGCCTCCATTTACCAATGCCGGACAAAAGTCGGCAACTATTTTTGGGAACTCCTGACCGTTTCGGTTTCGGCGCAGCTGGGCACTTCTCCTATTTCCATCTACTATTTCGCCCAATTTCCCAACTATTTCATGCTTTCCAATCTGAGTGTGATTGCCCTTTCGTTTGTCGTCATCATCACGGGTGTCGCGTTGTTGCCGATATCATTTATTCCATTGATAACCAGATATTTCAGCTGGTTATTAACGTGGGAAATCCGAATGATGAACCGCATTATCGTATTCGTGGAGCAGTTGCCCTGTTCGGTGACGGAGAACATTGATCTCCATATCATACAAGTTTTTCTGCTATATGGAGTTATCGGTTGTATTTGCTATCTGTTGTATTATCGGGATCGGAAAGTTTTTTGGTGCACGGGCATACTGTTCACGCTCTTTTGCTGCTCCTTTGCTGTGAAAAAGTTGATGTTGGGTCGCGAGACGGATTTTATTGCCTACCATGTCAGGAAGTGCAGTGTGATGGAGTTCTCTGCATATGGGCAAACCGTATGGTTTTCCGACAGCATCCGAAATCCCGACGACAAATTGTATCATTACAATATTCGGAATCATGCGCGAAGGCATCACCTGAAAGGTTTGATAGTGCCTTTGGACACCATATCGTTTGATGCGCCATTTCTTTGCAAGCGGGGCAATTTCATCCGTTTTGGCGACAAGACCTATTACATTCTCACCCGAAGCCAGAAAGCGATACCGGTGCTGCAGAGCGACCAATTGACAGTGGACTGTCTGCTTTTGCACCAAAATCCGCGGATGGGACCTGAAGAATTGGAGCCTTTTTTACCGTTCAAATCGGTAGTGGCGGACGGTTCCAACACCCCGTTTTATATCGAACGGTGGCGGGTTTTCTGCTCCGAAAGAGGTATTCCTTTCAGCTATACCGGCGACCGAAATTTAGGGCACGGGAGATAGTCTAAATTTTGTATCTTTGCCGTTTGTTTTTTTACAATATGATAAACCACATAAAAGGCAGAATTGAGGAGGTTAATCCCGCGTATGTGATCATCGAGACACCCGGAGGGGTGGGGTACTATATCAACATTTCGTTGGCTACTTTTTCCGAGATCCGGGACAAGGCGGAAATCAAGCTGCTCACCCATTTCATCGTGAAAGAGGATGCGCAGGTCTTGTACGGGTTTGCTACGGAGGAGGAACGCGAACTGTTCAAGCTGCTGATTTCTGTTAATGGCATCGGTCCGAACACTTCCCGACTGATCCTCTCCTCCATGAGTGTGGGCGAAGTGCTCAACGCCATCGCCACGGAAGACGTGAAATCCATCCAATCTGTGAAAGGTATCGGCGCGAAGACGGCGCAGCGTGTGATCATCGAGCTGAAGGACAAGGCGAAGAAGGCTACCTGGGCAGATGCAACAAAAATTAATGCCACATACAATAATAACAAATATGAAGCGTTATCTGCTCTTGTCGCTTTAGGATTCCCGAAGGCTGGCGCAGAGACAGTTTTGGATAAGATTATCAAAGCAGAAGGAATGCAACTGTCTGTAGAAGAGCTTATTAAGAAGTCGTTGAAATTATTGTAACAAAAAAAAGAAGTGATTTGAAGGTAAAACATTATATATACGCAGTCATCTTTGCGCTCTCCATTTTCGGTTTCGGGCATTCGAGTCTCGAAGCCGCTGGTGGCTTGTCTTTAAGCAGGACAATGCCTGCGGGAGTGTATCTTTCGTACCCTCTTTGTCCGCCGGACACCAACCCGCCGGTGCTCCCGCAACCAGACAACAACCCGCTCAACCCGGGCAGCAACAATCCGTTCTTCCTCAACAATCCTCCCGGAGTCGGCCCGACCATCATTTATGATCCGGAGACCAACACGTACAATTTCCAATACATGACGGGTAATTCACCCTTCGGTCCGGGAGCCTATATGAACGTCAACGAATACATAGACTACGACCTTCAACAGAGTATTCACGACTATTGGCAGAACCAGAGCCGCAGTATCGGCGGTAGTCCCAGATCCCGTACAGGCAGTGGCATTATCCCGCAGTTACACCTTGGCGGTGATATTTTCGAGGGTATTTTCGGCAGCAATACGATTGACATCCGTCCTTCGGGAACCATAGGCTTGAAATTGGGTGTGAAATATGTGCAGACGAACAATTATCTCCTTCCTGTAAAACAAAGGAGGCAACTCAATCTCGACTTTGATGAGGACATCCAGCTGAACTTGTTGGCTAAAATTGGAGAGAAAATTGAATTTAACCTGAACTATTCCACCGATGAGCTGGCTGTTACGACCAAAACCGACCAAATCAAGCTCAAATATAATGGCAAGGAAGATGACATTCTGCAGCTTATCGAGTTCGGCGACGTCACGTTCCCGCTGAACAGTACGTTGATAACGGGCAGCCAGAGCCTGTTTGGTGTGAAGACGCAGCTCAAGTTCGGCAATCTGTTCGTCACGGCTGTCGCTTCCAGAAAGAAAGGCTCCACGCAGACCATCACGGTTGAAGGAGGTGCCGAGGAAACGGATTTCTATTTCAGGGCGGACGAATACGAGGAGAACAAACACTACTTCCTTGGTCAGTTCTTCGAAGAGCATTATAACCAGTATTTAAGCACGTTGCCTTTGGTGAGTTCACCTATTGTGATTACCAAGATAGAGGTGTGGCGCACCACCGTAGGCGCGGCCACCACGAACAACCGTAACATTGTGGCTTTCACCGACTTGGGTGAATATGACCCTGAATTTTCCAACCTCTCCTACAACCCGGCATATTCTGGCGGGCAATATCCAGACAATAACATCAACAATCTGACGACCTATGCTGACAGCTCGCTCATACGGAACATTGCCAATGTGTCGAGCAACATGCAGTCCATAGGATTTAAGTCGGGAACAAACTACGAAAAGGTGGAGAGTGCGCGTTTGTTGTCTCCGAACGAGTACACCGTGAACACCAAATTGGGTTTCATCTCGTTGAATTCCGCGTTGGCGTCTGATCAGGTTTTGGCTGTGGCGTTCCAATACACGGTGATTGGCGACGACAAAGTCTATCAGGTCGGTGAGTTTTCCAACGAGGTGGCCACGCCGAACTGTATCCGTGTCAAATTGTTGAAGAGCTCCAATTTGAACACCAGATCGCCTTTGTGGAAATTGATGATGAAGAACGTTTATAATCTGTCGGCATATCAAGTGTCTCCAGACAAGTTCCGTTTGAATGTCTTGTACACGGGCGATGCGGAAGGAACTCCTAACGGATTTTTCACGCAGGGTGCTCAGAAGGGCATCCCGTTGATTCGCTTGATGGGTTTGGACCGTTTGAATCAGCATCAGGATCCTTCTCCCGATGGTATTTTCGACTTCATAGACGGTGCCCATATCAACGGAGGTACGATCAACTCCAGCAATGGCCGTATCTACTTCCCCACCACACAGCCTTTCGGTAAGGATTTGCGGGCAGTGATTGAGGAGCCTGAATTGGCAGACAAATATGCTTTTGACTCGCTCTACACCATGACCAAAACCATGGCCCAGCAAATGACCAGCAAAAACAAGTATTATATCGAGGGTAGTTATCGGTCGTCATATGGGTCTGAGTTTCATTTTGCCGGCGGCGGTGCGACCAAGTCTGTGAAAGTCACGGCCGGCGGTGTGACCTTGACAGAGAATGTCGATTATACGGTCAACTACGATATGGGCGTGGTGACCATCATCAACCAGAGCATTTTGGCTTCGGGAACCCCCATCCAGATTGCTCCCGAGGTGGATGATGCCTACCAGACAGACAAGCGCATGTTCGGTATCAACTTGGACTATATGTTCTCGAAGGATTTCACTGTCGGTGCGACGTTGTTGAACCTGCGTGAGCGTCCAATCACCAATAAGGTGAACTACGGTGATGAACCCATCAACAACTTGATTTGGGGTATGAACTTCGCCTACAAGACTGAAATGCCTTTCATCACGAAAGCCATTGACCTGTTGAGTTTCCATAATACCACCACTAAGTCGTATTTGAATTTGGACGGTGAGTTTGCGCATTTCATACCAGGTCATAACCGTCAGATTGGCAAGAGCGGTACTACCTATATTGATAATTTCGAGTCGGCGAAATCCACCATTGATCTGATGATGATGAGCAATTGGGTGATGGCGTCCACTCCTCAAGGGCAGCCCGACTTGTTCCCGGAGGCAGCACCCGTGAGTGTGACCGCCTCGGCGCGTCGTCAGTTGGCTTACGGATACAACCGCGCCAGGATGGCTTGGTACATTATAGACCCGCTGTTCTACAACAGTGGTACGGCGGTCCCCTCCAACTTGACTAGGGAGGATTTGTCGCAACCCTACGCGCGTGCCGTGTATGAACCGGAATTGTTCCCCTATAAGGATCAAGCAACCACTCAGCTTTCCACGCTGATGACCGTCTTCAACATAGCTTTTTATCCGTCAGAAAGAGGTGCTTATAACTACGATGTGGACGGCTCTGAGGGTCTCTCCCGGGGTTTGAATGAGGATGGAACATTACGTGATCCCAAGACCCGATGGGGCGGTATTATGCGTAAGTTTGACAACACCGATTTTGAATCATCCAACTATGAGTATATCGAATTTTGGATGATGGATCCGTTCATTGACAATCCTGACCATAAGGGCGGTAAACTATATTTCAATCTGGGTGATATTTCCGAAGATATCCTTCGTGATGGTCGGAAGTTCTATGAGAATGGACTGCCCGAAGACGGCTCTGACCAGGATGTGGAATTCACGGTGTGGGGACGTGTTCCCACAAAACAGCTGATAGTAAACTCTTTCGACAATCAGGAAGCGTCTCGCCAGTATCAGGACGTGGGTTACGATGGATTGCCTAATAACCGTGAGCTGGACTTTTTCCAGGAGACTTACCTCAATCGTGTAGCTTCTGCCTTTGGGGCGGGTTCCCAAGCTTATCAGAATGCCGTTTCGGATCCTTCTGCCGACAATTATCACTATTTCAGAGGTAGTGATTATGATCAGGCGGATCTGAAAGTGGTGGAACGTTACAAATATTTCAACAATGCCGACGGGAACTCTCCTATCGACAGCCAAAGCCCGGAAAACTATCCTACCGCGGCCACCAACCTCCCGAATATGGAGGATATGAATAACGATAATACGCTTAGCGAAGATGAACGCTATTACCAATACGTGATAGATCTGTCGCCCGACAAGATGGTGGTAGGTGAGAACTACATCAACGATGTGTATGAGGGACACCCGAGTCCGCTGCCCGACGGCACCCGCCCGGCCACGAAATGGTATCAGTTCCGTATCCCTATTCACAATCCCGACAAAGTGGTGAACAACATGACGGGGTTCAACTCCATCCGTTTCATGCGTATCTTCATGCGTGATTTCGAAGAGCCTATCATTTGCCGTTTGGCCACTTTTGAATTGGTCCGTAGTGATTGGCGTACTTATAACATGAGTTTGCGTGAAGACGGTGATTATATTCCGACGCAAGATGACGGAGAATGCTCTTTCTACGTCGGAACTGTAAGTTATGAGGAGAATGCCAACAGAACGCCCATCCCGTACGTGCTGCCTCCTGGAATCGTCCGGGAGACCGCTTACGGCATGACCGCTCAAATGTATCAGGAAAATGAGCAGTCGGTGACGATGAAAGTGGTGGATTTGCCCGATGGTGATTCCAGAGCCATTTACAAAAGCACCTCCTATGATCTCAGGCAGTTCAATAATCTGCAGATGTATGTTCACGCGGAAGATGTTTTTTCTTCTGGTGAGTTGAATTCGGGTGATGTGACTGTCTTTATCCGTTTGGGTTCCGATTTCACAGAGAACTACTACGAGTACGAGGTCCCAGTCGATATTACACCTTGGTCAGTGGGACGAGACACCAATGCCATCTGGCCGGAGAGAAACCGCATTTACATTACGTTGGATTCGTTGGTGTCGTTGAAGATGCAACGCAACCGGGAGATTCGTGCGGGTAATCACCCCAACATTCTGGTCCCATACTCGCCTTTGCGGATGTCTGCCACCGATCCTCGGTACACGGTGGTGGGTAATCCTAATCTGGGCGATGTGACCACCATCATGATTGGTATCCGGAACCCGAAAAAGCGCACGGAAGGTCCTGACGAGTTTGGCTTGTACGACGATATGAAATCCAAATCGGTGGAGGTGTGGATTAACGAGCTGCGGTTGAGCGGTTTTGATGACCGACAAGGTTTTGCCGCTCTGCTGCGTGCAAGGACAACACTTGCCGATGTCGGTGATTTGACCATTTCCGGAACGTACTCCACCCCTGGATTCGGGTCTCTCGAACAATCCATTACCCAGCGTTCCCACGAAACCAACATTAATTTTGATTTGGCGACCAACATAGACGGAGGAAAACTGTTCTTCCCTGAAAAATGGAACATCAAGATCCCGGTGCACTACGATTACTCCTTGGCCGTTGTCCAACCTGAGTATAACCCGCTGAATCCGGATGTGAAGATGAAACAGGAGTTGGCAGAGCTTCCCACAGCTGAAGCGCGTGATTCTTTGCGTTTTCTGACCAACAAAATCACCCGCCGCCAGAATGTGAATTTGATGAATGTCCGTAAAGAACGCGATTTTTCCAAAGGAACCACCAAAATGCATCCTTGGGATGTTGAAAATCTGGACTTCTCCTATTCCTATTCCGAGTTGGTGCAACGAGATGAAGACTTGGAGTTGAACAATGAATATATCCACAACGGCGAAATCGGGTACACCTTCAGTACAAACCCGAAAAACTATCGTCCGTTCTCCAGGGCCAAATGGACAAGGAACAAATGGTTGCAAATCATTCGTGACTTCAACTTCACCCCGATGCCGAAGAACTTGGTTTTCCGTACAACGCTTCACCGTGAAATGCAGGAATTCAAGTACCGTCCGAAGAGTCAGGGTAATATCATTATTGACACCAACTATGTGAAAGCGTTTGACTGGACTCGTAACTATGCCATAAACTGGGATATTTTCCAGAGTCTGAAACTGGAATTCAAAGCGGATGCTTCGGCGCGCATTGACGAGCCGGATGGCCGTATTGACACCCGCGTGGAGAAAGACTCTGTTTGGCATTGCATAGGCAAAGGCGGTAGAACGACTGATTACAGGCAGAATTTCAACGCCACCTACCAGGTGCCGATTAACAAGATTCCTTTGTTCAAGTTTGTGAACGCCAATGTCCGTTACACTTCAATGTATATGTACACGGCGTCAGCCCTTTCCCTCGCCTATTTGGGCAATACGATCCAAAACTCACAAAATGTACAAGGCAATGCCACTTTGAATTTTGTGACACTCTATAATTCTGTCCCTTATTTGAAAAAAGTGAACCAAGGTATTGCCCAAAACAACAAGAAGGACAATAAGAAGGACAATCAGAAGGGAAAATCGAAAGATGCCAAAGACGAGGTGGAAAAAGGAGAAAAGGGTGACAAGAATGATTCTTTGCGCGAAAAACCGCAAATCGGTCGAATGATATTGGACGGTACTGTGCGTTTGCTGATGTCTGTCCGCAATGTCTCCGCCAACTATTCCCAAGGACGGGGAACCGTGTTGCCGGGTTATATGTATTCGGCCACATTGGTGGGGCATACGAAAGAGAGCAGCACTCCTGGGTTCTTGTTCATGTTCGGCGGTCAGCCTGACATACAGGCGATAGCCGCCCGAAGCCATTGGCTGACCACAGACTCGTTAATGAATACTGCCTATCAGCGGACAAAGAACCAGGTGTTGAACTTTAGAGCCACTGTAGAACCGTTCCGCGACTTCAGAATCGATGTTTCCGCCAATCGCAATTTCACCGAAAATTTCTCTGAATACTTCCATGTGGATGAATTGGGCAATGTGTCGCATTATACACCGCAAAGAACAGGTTCATTCAGCATGACCTATTGCGGATTGAGCACATTCTTCAAAAAGCATGATGATCTGTTCCAGGCTTTCCGTGAGGTAAGGTCACAATTGGCAAACCGTTATGCAGAGCATAACCCCAATTTCACGGATGCGTACGATACCACGACCAATTTCCCGGTTGGTTACAGCGCCATTTCACAAGATGTGCTTATGGGAGCCTTCTTCACGACCTACCTCGGCATGAATTCTGAAAGTAACCATATCTTTTCTCCATTCTTGAAAATCCCGTTGCCTAATTGGCGTATCAATTATAATGGATTGACCAAGATCAAAGGAATGGAGAAGGTGTTCCAGAGTTTCTCGTTGATACACAATTATACCTGTAACTACAATGTCGGCGGTTATTCCACGAACATCGCCTACACGCAGGATGCTGACGGTAATCCCACCGCGTATAACGCCTTGGGCGATTTCATCTCCACTCATGAATTGAGTCAGATAGCGTTGACTGAACAGTTCGCTCCGTTGATTGGCTTCGACATGACTTTGAAAAACAGTATGTTGCTGAAAGTCGAGTATAAACAATCCAGAAGTCTTTCATTGAGCTTCACAAACACCCAAATCACAGAGACTACCAGCAAGGAAGTTGCTGTCTCCGCTGGTTACCGGTTCAAAGATATCAAAATCGGTCTTGTGTTTTCCGGTGTCAAACGTCAGTTTGTAAGCGATTTGAACCTTACAGCTGGTTTCGGGTTAAAAGACAACCAGACAATGTTGCGTCGAATTACGGAAGATGACCAGCAGGTGACATCCGGAGCGCTGAATATTACAATCAATGTAGCGGCGGATTACCAGTTTAGCCGTATGGTTGGTCTCAAATTCTATTATAACCACGCTATCAACAAGCCGAAGAACAAGAACCAATACGACAATATGAACTTCGAAACAGGTATTCAGCTTCAGCTGATGCTGTCGCAGTAGTTGGCTTTTAGCTGTTGGCTTTTAGCTGTTGGCTGTTTAGCCAATATTACCAAAATACGGCGTAAATCACCACCAAGAGAATGCATATCGCGTATGCCGCGATGTGAAAGTCGCGCTTGGTTTGGAACATGCTGGATGTCAAAGCAATACCTTTAACATCGTCTTCGTTTTCGCAGGTGCATAAGCTCACCATCACGATGATGGCCATCGTGAGCAGACAGGTGTAGAACATCTGGTCGATGAAGGGCATGTCAATAGGCAAAAACTTGAGTGCCAATGCGATGGGGATGGACAACACCACGCCCGTAATGGCGCCTTTGTTGGTGGTCTTCTTCCAGAAAAGTCCTAACAAGAAGAGCGCGAGGATGCCCGGACTCACCAATCCCGTGTATTCCTGAATGTACTGGAACATCTGTCCCACACTGCCGAGCAGCGGGGCGATCAATATGGCGATAATGAGGAAAAGTCCTGCCGAAATCTGTCCCACCAACACTAAACTGACATCTTTGCCCGTTTTCTCCTTCACTTTTGGAGCAATATAAGGTTTATAAATGTCCATCGTGTAAATCGTGGAAGCAGAGTTGAGCATAGAAGCCAACGAAGAGATGATGGCGGCGGCTAACGCGGCGAGAACCAGTCCTTTAAGACCCGTCGGGATGAAAGTGCTGATCAGCCACGGATAGGCGTTGTCGTTGTTGAGGGCGCCGTTGGCCTTGGTGAGGGCTTCCAGTGCTCCCGGATGACCTTCGGTAAACATCACGTAGGCCACAATGCCGGGAATGACCACGATGAACGGGATGAGCAACTTGAGGAAGGCAGCGAAAGCCAGACCCTTTTGCGCTTCGGGCAGCGACTTGGCGGCAAAAGCCCGCTGGATGATGTATTGGTTGAAGCCCCAATAGTAGAGGTTGGCCACCCACAGTCCGCCGATGAGCATCGCAATGCCGGGCAGGTTATGGTATTCGGGGTTGTCTTTCGGCAAAATCAGGTGCATACGGTCGCCCGCCACGTTGGTGAGATGCTGGATGCCCTGCATCACGGTGCCGTCGGGACTGATGACCTGCAACGCCACCACCGTGGTGATAAGGCCGCCTAACACAAGCAGAATGACCTGCAGGATGTCCGTCCACGCCACAGAGGAAAGGCCACCGGTGATGGAATAGAGCGCGGCAACCACCCCCAGCCCAATGATAGCGGGCATGATGAGCGAGCCGTCACCTGTGCCGATGATGGTGTCAATGGCCTTGGCGCCGAGGAAGAGCACGGAGGTGAGGTTCACGAAGATGAACAAACCAAGCCAAAACACCGCGAGAATAGTTTTGAGATTTCGGGAGTAACGTTGCTCCACGAATTGGGGAATGGTGTAAATTCCCTGTTTCACAAATATCGGCATGAAAAACTTGGCCACAATGATGAGGGTGAGCGCAGCCATAAACTCGTAAGACGCCACCGCGAAACCGCCCGCGAAGCCCGACCCGGACATCCCGATAAACTGCTCTGCCGAGATGTTCGCGGCAATCAACGACGCGCCTATCGTCCACCATGGCAACGACTTGCCTGCGAGAAAGTAGTCCTCGGCGGTCTTGTCCTTGTTCTTCTTCCGATGTGAAATCCAGATGCCTAATCCAACGATCACCAGCAGATAAGCGGCGAAAATGATGATGTCCAGGGTATGAAATGCGGGGTTCATTCTTTGGGGTTTTTAAGTTGGGGGCAAAAGTACGATTTTTTAGTGAGCAGTGAGCAGTGAATAGTGAACAGGCTACGGCAGGCATTAAACTCCCCCTTTTAAGGGGGCCAGGGGGGATTATTTACATAGGCTAATGACAAAGACTTGTTGGATTTATACTAAAAAGCCACTAAAGAAAGACTGTCCGCACGTCGAAGAGAAGTTATTACCGTTTTGCGATGCAGCGGACTGGAATGCCTATGGCTATAAGAAAAACCATAAGTACAAGTATCTGAAAAAAGAACATGGCCGCTTTGCTGGTCAAATGTTACAACACAGCCGCAGCCAAATTCACTTTCTTACGAGGTCTGACAACTTGGATAATATCCTGACCAAGGGCAACAGAAATTTTCGCTATGGTGGCGGTGGTTAAGTTGTGCGTTCCGGAAAGCCATCTGCTAACCTCAGTTTCCGTTTTGCCCAGTGCATGCGCCAAATCCTTCTGGCTCATCCCTTTCTCTTCCAAAATCTCATAGATACGATTGGCTATACTCACTGACAACTCCATCTGCTTTTTCATTTCAGGAGTCATGGTCTGTCTAATTTCATCCATCAACTTATTGGTTTTCATACCATTATATTTAATCGTTAATTTCAAGCAATAAAGGACCTATGATCTGGGTGCCCTTTATAGTAAGAATATTCTTCCTTTCAAGTTGTTTCAATTCGATATCGATCTTTTGCAATGTTTGCACACATTTGTTCAAATGATCATCTTCTTGATAGGTGGAAGTGGTTTTTAGCCCGCCATTTCCAAGTATTAGAATTTTAGACTGAATGTTAAGAAGATAGAGTCGCAAAGATGTCGTTTCTAAATGAGAAGGTAATGCCATCACCCGATCATGTAGAGTTCCCTCATATCTGAAGTGCCTATCCGCCGCTCCATCACGCTTAATGATATCCAAGCGATATACGAGCTGAGCCACATCTTTAGGATAAGTATCCTTAAATCGGATCAAAAATTCTTCAAATTCTGTGAGTTCTTCGCCTTCAAAACGTGGAGAATACAAGCTAACTTTTCCGCTATCTTCCAGTAATTCAATCAGTAAGTTTTTCTTCGTCATAGTTTAAATCAGTTTGCAAAAATAAACATAAATGTTGATTTTTCAACAAAAAAACAATATTTTTTCGTGATTATTATTTGCGATTTTTCACGATTGCATTTTTATAAAAACGCAAAATAATCACCTCGCAAACATACGAATAAATCTCGCGATTGTCAAGGTTTTAGAGAGATTTTCTTTGTTGTTAAAAACCAATGATATATAAATAACATTAACAATTTAATCTTGCAATAGTTAAAATACGCAGGAAGTTTTTCGCTGGTTTTTCTGCTATTTCATGCAAAACTAATTCCGACAGATACGAATGAAGCGTAGGATGGGCTCCCTTAAATCGTGAAGCAAAATGTTGAGTGATGAAAGTCTTTCCAAACTGTCGAATTCCTGTGATAACGAGTGGCTTATGGTTTAGTTTTATCTTCTATATTTTCAAAGTATCTGATATTCTTCTCTTTAACACAACATTACAGCATTTTTTTCAACGAATAATTGCTACTTCGTTGCACTTTTTCCAACGAATGTAACAACTCGCATTGCATCTTTAGTTTTGTAGGTTGATTTTTCACTCCCGCACCGGGCAAATCATCAAAACACGGTAACCGGGCTGTTTTTCAGTATATCTTTCGATGATTTCATGCTTGATAGTCATTTTTGTGACGCGGCTGTTTGGACAAATGGATTCCATTCGTTGGTACAAAAACGCACCTCTTCTGGTAGCAGGATATGATGAGGCTTCCGCGATGGTGTAATCCCAGTAGGTGAGTTCAAAACGGTTACTTTCTGTGCAGACGGTTTGTAAAACGCTGTCCAACTCTGCCAGTGAGGACTCTAAGAGTTCCGCTTTCGCTAATCTCCAGTACAATTTAACCAAAATTGTGTCTTTGGATGGCTGAATGTTTAGGCATTCGGCAAATTCCGCGTCTTGAAAGATAATCTCCCGAGGGTAAATTTCCCGTTGCTCGCCGGGGATGTCGAAGGTGAGTGTGGTGCTGTCAGCACGCACGTCGAGGGTGACGGGTGCGCCCATCACGAGCGGCAGGTTCAGCTTTTCGTGACCGGCGGGAAAGCCGCAGAGCAACGGGATGTGGTACGGTTCAATGTATTGGCGTAGCATCGCCTCCACGCTTTCATAGCCGACATCGTTTTCACAATCGGTGAAATCGCCCAAGATGATGCCTTTGCAATGAGCGAGTACACCGCTCATTTTCAGCATGTTGAAAAGGCGGTCGATGTTATGGTGGGTTTCCTCCACTTCCTCCACGAAGAGGATAATGTCGGACTGACCGATTTCGTTGACCTGTGAGCAGAGCAGCGGGGCGAAGGTGGCGAGATTGCCGCCCACGAGGGTGCCCGTGGCCCGACCGAGGATGTTCTCTTTGTGGGCGGGCAGCTCATAGCGCGGCACCTGACCCTTGAGCAGGTCGCGCAGCAACATGCGGGATTGTTCTCCATGAATACTTCCTGAACCAGTAATGTTGCAGCCCATCACTCCATGGATACTCATCACGCCAGCGCAAGCTTCCATGCTAAGGAGCGTGGTGATGTCGCTGTACCCGATGAGCCATTTCGGAGATGCAGCAAGCTCTTTCAAGGGCAACCCTTCCACCAAATGCAGGGTGCTGTAACCGCCGCGCAGACAGATGATGGCCTTGATGTCGGGGTCTTTGAGCGCCCAGTGGAGGTCGGCGAGCCGCTCCTCCACAGTTCCGGCATAGTGTTCAAGATATTTTTTGCCAACGTTCGGCCCGATGACCGGCTCGTACCCCCAACTGCGCAGGGTATCTGCCGCTCGGAAAGCCGTCTCCATCGAGCAATAGTACGACGGGGAAATGAGCGCCACCTTGTCGCCCGGTTTCAGGTATGCGGGTGCGACACACTTGAGCGGCTTCTTAGGTCCCGCACCCTTCACCACGGGAACCAAGAGGATGAAGCTCAGAATCACGAGCATGATTCGGATTGAAAAGGCGCGTTTATTCATTTCTCTATCATTTAATTGGCAAAGTACATTTTTGTTTTTGGTCAACAGCTAATAGCCAATAGCTAAAAGCCAACAGCCAACAGCTTACCTCAGTTCCTTCACTGGGAATTCGAAATACGTTGCCGGGTACGGCTCGTCCTTCAACGTGAAGTGCCACCATTCGCTGTCGATGGGTTTGAAGCCGTGGCGGAGCATCGCGGCCCGCAAAATCATGCGGTTGCGGAACTGCTCTTCGGTGATGGTGCGACCGGCAGGAGAGGGTTTTCCATTGAACTCGCCCGTCTCGGGGTTACCGCCGAAGTCGGGATGGCTCTCCTCGCCGAACCAGTCGAAGGTGCCGCCCATGTCAACCTCCTTCTCAGTGGCCATGTCGAAAAGGGTGAGATCGACGGTGGAGCCGCGGGTGTGGCCGCTCTTCGCCGCGATGTAGTCCAATTCGAACAACCGACTCTTATCGACCTCGGGGTAGAAATAGCGCCGCATCATCGTGTCGGGGATGTCGGCGGCCCAGCGCACGAAATGATTGACGGCCATCTGCGGACGGTAGGCGTCGTAGATTTTCAGCCGGTAGCCCATGCGCATCACGTCGTCGCTGACGGCCTTGAGACTGTCGGCGGCGCGTTTGGTCATCAGGGCGGTGGGCTGCAGGTATCCGTCAATGCGCTGACCCACAAAGTTGTAGGTACTGAAATAGCGGATTTCCAGAATCGCGTCCGGCACCACGTCGGTGATGTTCACGAACTGGCTGGCGTCCTGCTCAGGCTTCACGGTTGTGCTGGAAGCGGCGGATGTGCAAGGCGCGAACCCGGCCACGACAACATGCCCGTTTTGGGCGCTCACTGTCAAGGCGAAACACAACACGACGGCACATATAAGCAGTGTTCTTAGGTCTCTTTTCATAATCGGGAATTTTGGTTGGCAAAGGTACGTTTTTTTAGTGAACAGTGAACTTCGGGGTTTTTCTTTGGATTTTTTCAAAAATATCCCTATTATTTCTTTGGATTTTTTCGATTTCTGGCAAATTATTTCTTTGGATAATTTCATTTTTTGTATTTTTGCACCCGAAGAATTAGGAGATGATATATTATAAAAGAATCATAGACAGCTATTTAAGCGAATGGGCGGCACGAAAAATGCATAAACCTATCTTGTTGCGTGGTGCACGTCAGGTGGGAAAATCCACAGCCGTCCGGCATTTGGGTGAGCAATTCAAGCATTTTGTGGAAATCAACCTTGAGAAACAACCCTACTATAAAACATTGTTTATCAATGATCTACAAGTAAATCGTATTGTCTCGCAGATGGCTGCGATGTGTGGCATCCCCATCATCCCAGGTGATACCCTGCTGTTCATCGATGAGATACAGGACTGTCAGGAGGCCATCATGGCGTTGCGTTTTTTCAGAGAGGATATGCCTGACCTTCATGTGATTGCCGCAGGTTCGCTATTGGAATTTGTACTTGACGACATCCCCACCTTCGGCGTAGGCCGCATCCACTCTATGTATATGTTTCCCATGACCTTCGACGAGTTTCTCTTAGCCAATGGAGAGAAACTGCTTATGGAGGCTCGAAATCAAGCATCTGCCATTTCTCCGCTACCCGCCCCGCTGCACGACAAGCTGGTACAACTTTTACGTACTTTCATGTTGGTAGGAGGAATGCCTGAGTCAGTGGCTAAATGGGTGGAAACCAACGACTACCTTCAGTGTCAAGAAGTGCAGGATGACATCCTGACGGGTTATGAGGCCGATTTCCCGAAGTACAAGAAAAAGATTGATCCACAATTGTTGAGTGCCACCATGAAAAGCGCTGCTGTACAGGCCACCAAGAAGTTCATTTATGCGAAAGTGCCGGGCGAATACAAAACGGCAGAAGTGAAGAAATCTCTCGAAATGCTGATTAAGGCTGGCATCCTGATTCCTGTTACGTACACTGATGCCAACGGCCTGCCCTTAGGCGATGAGCGAAACGACACTATCCGCAAAATATTGTTATTAGACACTGGTTTGTTGTTGAGGTTGCTCAACATGTCAATGGGTGACATCACAGCCATTACCACTCAGATTCTAACAGCCTCGGCGGCCGATCTGGTGAACAAGGGTCCTTTGGCAGAAATGTTGGCTGGATTAGAGTTGTTGCATTATCTCTCGCCCAATCTTCACCACGAGTTGTTCTATTGGATACGACAGGCCAAGAATGCCACCGCAGAGGTCGATTATGTGCTTCCATACGATATGAAAGTATTACCTTTCGAGGTGAAGGCCGGTGTTCAAGGTGGCATGAAAAGTTTGTGGGACTTCATGCGCGACAAGAATTTGACGCAAGCCGTACGTTGCTCGTTGGAGAACTTCGGTCAATTCGACTACACTGACC
This sequence comes from Bacteroidales bacterium, assembly GCA_045130275.1. GTDB lineage: Bacteria > Bacteroidota > Bacteroidia > Bacteroidales > WCHB1-69 > F23-D06. Next base: position 11,211 of record JBGUPL010000131.1, on the reverse strand, counting down.
CTAAATCGGGAAACGAGGTCCGCCACGTGACGATTATTCCGTTGTACGCCGTTTCTCAGATGAATTCCCCCGCTCCGTCTCCAATCTCCGCCACATAGAAATCCGCACGCAAGCCGAAACGCTCTTCGTACGCGCGGCCGAGACTTTCAATAAACGCATTTACTTGATCATCAGAGATTAACGTGACAGTGCAGCCGCCGAAGCCCGCGCCGGTCATGCGGCTGCCAAGCACGCCGGGGAACTGCTGCGCCTGTTCGGCCAAGAAGTCCAGTTCGGGACAGGTGACCTCGTAGTCGTCGCGCAGGGTGGCGTGCGAGGCGTTCATCAGCTGTCCGAAGCGGACCATGTCGCCGACCTTGAGCGCGGTGACGGCCTCGCGCACGTTCTCGTTCTCGCGCACCGCGTGCCGGGCACGCTTGAGTACGTTGCCCGTAAGATATGGCGCAACCGTATCAAACTGATCCATAGTGAGTTGACAGAGACAATCGACCGGCCGGTGCGCACGGATGATCTCCAACGCCTGCTGACACTCTCTGCGCCGCTGGTTGTAGGCCGAATCCACGAGCCCGCGTTTCTTGTTGGTGTTGGCGATGACGAACTTCAGCCCGCGCATCTCCAACGGCACGTGCTCGTACTCCAACGTATTGCAATCCAACGCAATGGCGCAATCCTTCTTCCCGAATCCCGAAGCGAACTGGTCCATGATACCGCAGTTCATCCCCACGAAGTCGTTCTCCGCGTGTTGGGCCATCTGCACGAGCTCTAACATCGTGAACGGACTGTCGTTCAAGGCGTTGAGAGCCACGGCGGTCACCATCTCGATGGAGGCGGAGGAGGAGAGCGCGGCCCCGATGGGCAGGTCGCCGCGGTAGTGGAACTGGAGACCGCTTACGGGAAATCCCCTGTCGGTGAACTCCTTGATCACGCCGAGCGGGTAATCCACCCAGCTGTTCCGCTTCTGCGACAGTTCCTCCTTGCGAATCAGAAACTCCGCCGAATCGTTTTCGGAGATGAAACGGCAGGAGTCCGCATCATCGTATTGTTTCACAGTGAGATACGTACCCATATTGAGCGCGGCGGGGAAGACGAGTCCGCCGTTGTAGTCGGTGTGGTCGCCGATGAGGTTCACGCGCCCGGGGGCGAAAAAGTGGCGTTCGGTTTGCAGCATAATCGGAATTTTTCAGGGGGCAAAGGTACGATTTTTAGTGATTAGTGAACGGTGAGCAGTGAGCTGTTGACATTTTCCCGCAGACTACGCTGATCCGCGCAGATCTTTTTCTGCGGAAGTCAGCGAGTTCTGCGGGTAAAACAATCAGTAGATGACCACGCACCCGTAATCATACAACTTGATTGTCAGTCCGTTATAAGTCCATTTCCTGCAAATTTGGTAATCTTGCTCAGGTTTCGTGCCGGTGAGTTGAGTGAGAATGTCGGAAACCTCCTCGCATTTACCTTTGATCTCCTCATTCCAATCCTTTTTGTCCCATCCGTGAGGCCCATAATAGGAACGTCCCCATTCTATGAAGACCCCTTTTACTACTGAATCCTGTTTGTGTACGCAATAAGCCCTTCGGCATACTAATCCATCATCTAGAATTCTGTAATAGGGATACTTGGCGTACTTTTTGTCGTTTTGATAGGCAATTGGAAAATAGCCGTTTTTCAGAGGAATAAAACGACCTAATCCGATTTCCGACAGTTGTTGCTCGCAGCTGTCCAATTTAGATAAAGAGATGTCAGGCAGATTGTTCAGAAGGAAATCAAGGATGGGCTCTGTAGCATTATCAGGGACGATGGGTAGCGAGTCCTCTTCCTGATGATGATAGAGGAAGCATAGGATAAAGACTGTCGTGTCCTCTATATCAACAGTCCCATAATCACGAGTGCTGTTTGAGAAATGCAGATGACAACTGTTTGGTGCGCGATTTAAATCGTTGTCATAAAGTTCTGATATTATTTTAACGTTTTGAAACAAAGGTTGAACTTCCCGAAATGTGCCATTTTCTCTTTGAGCGATGAACGTTCTGTCTTGAACAGAGATGATAAAATACAACTGGTCATTAACAGATAAGGCATTGTGAAACACCGTGTCCAATATGGGTTCTCGATATCCGATATGGCAGTCACCAAGTCCACACCGGAAGCCATAGTTAGTCGGATCTCCCTCAAACACCCACTTAGAAGTAGGATAGAACCTGAATTCATCAAAAATTTTGCCCAAAGTGTTTTCATGGCCGGGTTCGCCCGGACGACTGATGGGCAAACTGTCAATTTTTCCTCCGCCAATGAAAAGATATTGGTCTTTTGTTCTGATAATCCGACTTCCCGCAAAATGGTTCAGATAGGGCCGGTTGACGGGTTCCATCTGCAACCATCCGTTTTTTGTCTCGGGATACCACGTGGTATTTTTATCAACGAAAAGCAAATCAACATTAGATCGCGGAACCACATAATAGTTTTCATCTTCATAAAAATAGTTCGGAATATGCGATACAGAATGCCATTGCCACTTGTCATAATCGAAATAATAGCCTTTTTTGTTATAATTGTAATCTGAAGCCCCGAGATACAGCGTATCATTCCAAATGAACAGGTTGACATTCCAGAAATCGTCTATGCCCATTGGTTTTTCAACTATTTTAGAAGTGGCATCCTTTACGGAAATGGCCAACAACGTCATGCAAGAATTATGTTCGAACTTAAATGATTCACGAAATTTGCAAAAATAGTAGTCTCGATACTTCCTGATATTGGTCAAATAGGTTTCGGACATTTTGTTATATGGTGCCAAATCGTTAACATACACCGTGTCCCGAATCACCGTGAACCGCTGTTGCCCCTGCGCAGGCCGCGCCGCTAACAATAGCAGCACAGAGGCGAAGAATATGACCAAATGTGTATGTCGATGGTGATTCATAACGGTGAATTTTTCAGGTGCGAAAATACAAAATATTCGCTACGTCTTTTTTGCTATTTTTGCGCCGTAAAACATTCTTTGTAGTTTTTCCATACCGCCTGCGTCTAACCTGTGTAATTCTAAAACCAATGACAAAGAAAGAAACGGATTTTGAACGAATGGTCCGGGAGCACAAAAGCACCGTCTATACGGTCTGCTACATGTTCTCCAAGGACACCGACGAGGTCAACGACCTGTTCCAGGAAGTCCTCATCAACCTCTGGAAAGGCTTCGACGGCTTCAGAGGCGAGTCGAAGGTGGACACCTGGATATGGCGTATCGCCCTCAACACCTGCATCTCCGACGACCGCAAGAAGAAGCGGCGTGGCGAGCGCGTGCCCCTCGAAATAGCCGCCGACCTCTACACCGACACCGACGAGGACACCAAGCAGATCCGTCAGCTCTATGCGCGCATCAACAAGCTGGGCATCATGGACCGCGCCCTCGTCCTGCTCTGGTTGGAGAACCTCAGCTACGAGGAGATCGGGGCTATCGCCGGCATCTCCGCCAAAAACGTTTCCGTGAAGTTGGTTAGAATCAAACAACAGTTAATGAAAATGTCTGACAATCAAGAATTTTAGTTATGGAAAACAGTGAAATAAACAACAGCGAATTGGAAACCATGCGTGCGCAGATTGCGCTGCTGAAAGAGAAACTCGATAAGGAGACTATCGTCTCCGACAAGCTTCTTCGCGACACGATGCGGCACAAAGCTCGCAACATCAATGCCAACGCCTGGGTGAGCGTAGGCGCCTCTATCTTCGTGATTTTCTGGTCGTTGGCCTTCCTTCCGGGCGAAGGGTTCAGCTGGTGGTTCGTCGGAGCCACCATCCTGATGATGCTCGTATGCGATTTCTTCACCTGGAAGTACCATAAAGACGTGAATACCAAGACGATGAACAGCGATCTGCTGACAGTGGCCAAAGTGATGAAACAGTTGCGCGACAACTACAAAAAATGGCTGAAATACAGCATTGCCATGATTGCCGTTTGGTTTACATGGTTTTCTATAGAATTCTGTATCCGGCTGAAAGATTGGAGATTAGCTGTTGTCATGATTATTGCATTGCTCATCGGCTTGGCCATCGGTGCGTTCATCGGACTGAAGATGCACAATTCGGTGATCCGCAACGCCGAAGAGATTATCAGTCAGATTGAGGAGAGCGAAGAAAATGACGAGGAATAGGCCAAAAGCTACTAGCTAAAAGCCAAAAGTCATTTTACATGAACATTGTATCAGAATAAAATGTACTTTTGCATCGAAAAAAGTTAAAACCTTAAAAATTTAACATTATGGATTTAAACAGTATCATTTCCTCGCTCACGGGCAACAACCTCATCGGAGAGATTGCCAAAAGATTCAAAATTGACCCGAATAAAATCATTCAAGTGATTAAGGCAGCTATTCCTAAATTCCTGGGTTCTATGCACCAGAATGCTTCAACGGCGGCCGGTGCTGCGGCGTTGACGCAGGCTCTCGGCAACCACGCTGGACAGGGTTTCGGCATAAATCTCGAAGATGGCATGAAGATTCTGCAAAAGATATTCGGCGGCAACCTCGGTTCTGTGATTTCCTCTTTGGGTAAGCAAACGAGCACTCCTAACGATCAGGTTAACAATATTTTGGCTTCTGTTGCCCCGAATTTGCTCTCTGTTTTAGGCAAAGGTAGTGCTGGCGGCAACATCGGCAACATCCTGGGCGGTCTCCTGGGCGGCGGCGCCAGCGCCAATACCGGCTCCACTGCAGGCAAAGTGCTTGGAGGACTGCTAGGTAAAATGTTCAAGAAATAGTCCTAAACTGATTCTTTCGAGAAATGACAACGCCTGCCGCTATTCTTTAGTGGCAGGCGTTTTCAATGTAAATAAACAGATATTTTGAAGTTTATCCTTCATTGGAATGGTATTTCTGAACGCATAATTCCTTGATCCGTTCTATGGTGATTTCCCGTTGCTTCGGACTTAAATGGTACCCGAAACGGACTTTTTTCGCTTTCCCCTTTTGGGTTTTGTAGTGGAGGGTGATGGTCGGATCATGCGTGGGCAACCCAAAATACAGAATTGGTTCATCGTAAGGTTCAATGTTGGTTATGCAATCCCAAGGAATCACCACGTCTCTTCGGAACGACTGCTTTTGCTGAATATAAAGAACCGTGTCCGAATAATAAATGATTTCACTCCCCAAAAATCCCCAGTAAATTTCGATGAGTAGCACAATGAAAAGCCAAAAAATCGGAGTGAATAATATCAAGATGGGCATGAGGTCTTCAAGTGTAAAGTAAAAGTCCTCCAGCATAAGGAGGATAAAGGGAAGGACAAACACAGACAAAATTCCAAGCGCGACACAGTGTCCTAGTGCGGTCCCTGCATCGGGTTTGTTTTGGAGTAGTATGTTGCCATTAACGGTTGTCTTTTTGAATAACATACACCCAAAACTTATCGAATCAATGTGATAGATCCGTTCAAGAGATAGTAGATCTCTCCCGCCAATGTGTTGACATACAGCTTGCAACCGTAGTAATAAACCCCGTCGGAGGAGGGCAGATGCGTGGTTTCGTCGTTGCCATCCCATAAGATGTCTGGGTCAGTGGTGCGGAAAACACGTTTGCCCCAGCGGTTGTAAATCTCCATTTCAATTTTTGTCACGCCGGAATATGGCATAAACGGGGTGAAGAGTTCGTTAATGCCATCCCCGTTCGGAGTGAAGACATTGGGAAGGTGGTAGTCAAGGCATTCGAACACGTCAATGCATACGGAATCGGTGAGTTCCGTGATGTTTCGGTTGCTGTCGGCCACGCGCATGGCATAGCAGCCGACTAACACTTCAGAACCTGTCACACTTATATCATAAGTACATGGGGTGGGATGGCAAATTTCCGAGTTGTCGAACGAATCGATGCAGGTGAACGAACCATCCATAGTCGGCTTGTAATAGATATAGTAATGTGCTGCATCGGTGGCGGCGGTGTCGGAGCTGAACAACCAACTGAATTCCACGTTCTGGCAGTCTGTAGTGATGGTGATTTCGGGCATCTCGGGCGGTTCATTGTCATAGGGCGAACCACACTCCTCTTGCGACCGGTTCCATAACGGGCCGATAGTGTCTGGCAACCAATAATAACCTTCTGCTTCGATGTAATAACAGTAAGTCTTGCCGTTTTCGAGATTGTAATCTGTATAATGCGTTTCTGATACGGTTGCAATGGAATCCCAAGACATGGTATGAGTATTGAGCCGGAAAACTTTGTATCTGATATTGTTCCATGGCTGTATGTTCGTCCATGACAAAGAAAGACGCTTGTCAGCGGAAGTAAGTGTCAAGAAAATGGACGTGGCAGGATCAGAATGCTCAATTATGGTATCAAGGTTCGAGATTATAACTTGATAAGTGTAATCTTCTTCCAATGTGTTTAAATCATGATCCAAATAGGAAAGCGTGTCGGTTGGATTGGCGGGCGCATTGACAGTATGAATTTGAATGGCATCGCTATTTCCGTGTTTTCTGAACAGTTGGAACTGATATGGAGGCGGGAAGGCAATGGAATCAATCTCCGGAGGGAAAAGCCAGCGGACGAGGATATTTCCCGTTGTTGTGTCGGTAGTCACCACATCCGTATTGATGATAATGGGAGCGTCATCGGCAATGTGGGTGCAAGTTTTATCTGAGACGATGCTCTCGGAACCATCTGGAAATAAGGCTACTACACGATAGCAATATTCGTTGCCGTGGTAAAGTGGCTGTGCAGAGCCATTATCGGTGAATGAGGTGTCTGACCAACTGTACGTGCTTCCGATTTTCGTGTACCCAGCCTCAGGCGGCAGTCCGGTCTGACAGGAATCAGGCTCAAAATCGTCTGTTCCATTGCGGCGGTAAATGTCATACCCGATAGCATTGGAACAGGAGTCTGGTTGCCAATCTAAGTGAATTACATTTCCTTCGGGAATTGCATTTAAGTTTTTCGGAGCTGGTCCGATTATGCGTATTCGTAAAGTCTTGAACGAAACCAGTTCCACATGCGGACCGTTATCCTTTGCTTTGAAAACTACTTCATATGGATTCAATTTTATATGGTTACATGTTGTATTCCATATAAAATGAGTAGCGTATGGAACGCTGTCGTAAATTTCTGCAAATTGTGCTGGCGATGCGCTGACGAGGAACGGTTCTCCCGTGGCTGTCAACCTGACATGAGTGGATGTGTTGTCATAGACATAAACCAATTGGTCTATCCTACTTCCTGCAATCACACACGTATCGTTTACCTCTACTACTGGAGGCTCGTTATCGCATGGCGCAACGCTTATTTGCATATCGCGAACCATACTACCAATGAGAATTCCGTCTCGCCACTCCTCGATCAGAATCGCGATATTGTATTCGCCAGCTAGAATTGGAGAATCCCATGTCAGATCACCCGTTAAAGAATCTATTTCAAGGTAGTTCGAAGCGTAGGGCATGGTGTATCCAGGAATCTCATCCCCGTTATAACCTCGACAATTTATCAATTTATATGACAAGCTGTCTCCATCAGGATCGTATGCTCCAGGATTGTGGTAAAAAGGAACATTTGTACAGGCATTGTCTAAAGGTGGATTTAGTAGCTGAGGAGACGAGTTGCCGCCAATGAACGGATTGATTATCAGGATTGTTTCGATGAAAAACGGGATTTCTACCGAACTTGGGATGTTCACGATACCTGCATTGCGGTTCGGATCTTCGAAAGTGACATGGAATGTTCCGGCAGCGGAAAAAGTGTGTTGCGTGACATACACATTTCGACTAATGTTGTTGTCCAAATTGGTCTTGCTAAGGCGAGGGATTTCACTTGAGGTTCCGTCACCCCAATAAACCTCGATCTCTGGACGATCTGCAGGGCTTGGCGTGTAAGTGTAAGTGACAATGGTGAATTCGTAGGTCAGTCCGGAAATATACGTATAGCTAATCTCACCCGCCCGCTGGTGCGTGGCGTATGTCAACGGAACTAATGCCGTTAAAACAATGATAGTCAGAAGAATACGTAAAAATCTATGACCCATTTCACTCAACTCTTTGGACTTGATTGTTAACAAGTTTGTATTTTTGTCCGCTTTCTGTACAGAAGGCCGTATTTGTTTCGTCAAAACGAAGAGGCTGTCCGTATTCGCTGACCCAGCCGGTTTGTTTGGCCGGGTTTCCTGTCACCACTGCGTAATCAGGAACATCATGGGTGACCACCGCCCCTGCGCCCACGAGTGCATATCGGCCAATTGTGTGCCCGCAGAGGATGGTCGCGTTCGCTCCAATGGAGGCGCCGCGCCGAACCCTGGTCGGCAGGAACTCCTGTTTCCGCTCGATGAACGCTCTCGGGTTGATGACGTTTGTGAACACTACGGACGGTCCTAAGAAGACCTCGTCCTCGCACGTAACACCTTCATATACGGAAACATTGTTCTGTACTTTCACGTTGTTTCCTAAAGTGGCATTGTTGGCTATCATCACGTTTTGTCCGAGAATGCAGTTCTCACCGACGACGGCTTTCGGCATAAGATGGGTGAAATGCCAAATCTTGGTGCCCGTACCAATCTGGCATCCTTCGTCTAAAACTGCTGTTTCGTGTGCGTAAAACTCCTTCATAACGGACAATTAACGATAGTTTGGCAAATATATTGCAGTTGTTCGTCGTTCAGTTCTGTGTGCATGGGCAGTGACAATACGCTTTTGCAAAGTTGTTCAGAAACCGGAAAATCACCTTCTTTGTAGCCCAATGAGTGATATGCAGGCTGGAGATGAGCCGGAATCGGGTAGTAAATCATCGATGGGATGCCGTTTTCCGCAAGGTGTGATTTCAAGGCATCTCTTTTCCCATTTTTCACTTTCAAGGTGAATTGGTGGAAAGTATGGGTAGAGTAGGGGACTTTTGTCGGAAGATCGAGCCAATCCATTTCAGAAAGTGTGTTACAATAGCAGGTTGCGGCATTTTCTCGTGCCACAATATATTCGTTCAAGTGAGTAAGTTTGACTTTCAAGATAGCGGCCTGTAGGGTATCTAGTCTGCTGTTAAGTCCAATATACTGATGGTGATAGCGTTCTTTTGAGCCGTGACGGCAAATGGCGCGTAGTTTTTCCGCCAGCGTGTCGTTGTCTGTCATCAGTGCCCCGCCGTCGCCGAAGCATCCGAGTGTTTTGGAAGGGAAAAAGGAAGTGCATCCGATATCACCCATTGTGCCAGCCTGCTTTACAGAGCCGTCCGAGAAGGTATATTTCGACCCGATTGCCTGGCAGGCATCTTCGATCACGTGGATGTTGTGTTCCTTGGCAATGCGCAATAGATGTTCCATATTAGCGCACTGGCCGAACAAGTGGACCGGAATGATGGCTTTGGTTTTCGGGGAGATGACTTGTTCAAGTGTGAGGACGTCCATGTTGAAGCTCTCAGGACAGACATCTATGAACACGGGTGTTGCGCCTGTGAGGGCTATGGCCTCCACTGTGGCGATGAATGTAAACGGAACGGTTATGATTTCGTCTCCAGGACCAATCCCAAGGGCAAGCAGTGCGGCAAGAAGGGCGTCAGTTCCATTTCCACAGGTTATAACATGTTTTGACCCCGTATAAAGTGCTAAGTCGTGCTCAAAATCAGCAACCTCGTTTCCTTGGATGAAGTTTGTGGAATCCAACACACGTTGAATAGCCGCATCCACTTCCGGTTTGATGCGGAGGTACTGTTTTTTCAAGTCCACAAAGGGTGTTGGGTTTGACATATTGATTTTGATTTGGGGCGCAAATGTACATAAATTATGTAATATAGAAAGAGTCAGGTTAAAAAAACCTGACTCTTTTGCAGGGGAAGAGAGATTCGAACTCCCATCAATGGTTTTGGAGACCACTATTCTGCCCTTAAACTATTCCCCTGTAAAATCGGGGCACTATGAGTACCCCGATTTCAGTATTTTGGTGTTATATTAGTCTAAGATTTCAGTGACCTGACCAGCGCCGACCGTACGACCACCTTCGCGGATAGCGAAACGGAGGTTTTGGTTCAAAGCGATTTCAGAGAGCAAGTCAACCGTGATCTCGATGTTATCACCAGGCATAACCATTTCCACGCCAGCAGGCAGGGTGATGGCACCAGTCACGTCCGTGGTGCGGAAGTAGAATTGAGGACGGTAGTTGTTGCCAAACGGGGTGTGACGACCACCTTCTTCTTTCTTCAGCACATAGACAGAAGCTTTGAATTTTTTGTGAGGATGGATGGAACCGGGTTTCGCGATGACCATACCACGACGGATTTCGTCTTTGTCGATACCACGGAGCAACAAACCTACGTTATCACCAGCTTCACCATCGTCGAGGATCTTGCGGAACATTTCCACACCGGTAACGACGGATTTCAGTTTCTCTGCACCCATACCGATGATATCGACGGGTTCGCCAGTGTGGATGACACCAGTCTCGATACGACCGGTAGCAACGGTACCACGGCCAGTGATGGAGAACACGTCCTCAACAGGCATGAGGAAGTCTTTATCAACATCACGAGGAGGCAGCGGGATCCAAGTATCAACTGCGTCCATGAGTTCAACGATCTTTTCAACCCACTTCGGTTCGAGGTTCAAGCCACCGAGAGCAGAACCGCGGATAACGGGAGTGTTGTCGCCGTCGAAACCGTAGAACGTGAGGAGGTCACGGATTTCCATCTCAACGAGGTCGAGCAACTCGGGGTCGTCAACCAAGTCAACCTTGTTCATGAAAACAACCATTCTCGGCACACCAACCTGCTTTGCCAACAGGATGTGCTCACGAGTTTGAGGCATAGGACCATCGGTAGCAGCCACAACGAGGATAGCACCATCCATCTGGGCAGCACCCGTAACCATGTTCTTCACATAGTCGGCGTGACCAGGACAGTCAACGTGTGCATAGTGACGGTTAGCGGTCTGATACTCGATGTGAGCGGTGTTAATGGTGATACCACGCTCTTTTTCCTCAGGAGCGTTGTCGATAGAATCGAAGGATCTGAGTTCAGAGAGACCTTTTTCAGCCAACACGGTGGTGATGGCAGCGGTAAGAGTAGTTTTACCGTGGTCGATGTGACCGATAGTACCCACGTTCACGTGGGGTTTAGTACGTTCAAATTTTTCTTTTGCCATTTTTTATAAATTTATGTTTTAATTAAAATCCTTATGTTCATTTCAAAAAAAAAAGAGCCGTTGATGAGAGTTGAACTCATGACCCCATCCTTACCAAGGATGTACTCTACCACTGAGCTACAACGGCT
>JBGUPL010000130.1:0-4148 GCA_045130275.1 Bacteroidales bacterium | reverse complement strand
CTTGCAGTTCCTGCTGCAGTTCGCTTTTGATGTCTTCGTACTGTTCCATATCTGTTTTGAGGTTTAGTCGGTGAATGATTTGAGTTTCTCGCGTATGCGTACCAAGCGCACGCTGACGTTATCGACGGTGATGCCGAGGATGGCGGCAATCTCGTCGTAAGGCAGGTCTTCGAGCCAAAGCAGAATCAGTGCGCGGTCGAAGGGATGCAGCCGAGCGATGCGCTTGTGCAGTCGGCTTGCCGCCGGACAGGCCTCCTCGTCGGCGAAGAGGTCGATGTCCATTTCCAACGGCATGCAGTCGAGACGGCGGCGGTTGCGTTTGTCGAGGGTCACGCAGGTGTTCAGCGCCACGCGATAGACCCACGTCTTGGCCGAACTGCGCCCCTCGAAGCTGTCGATGCCCTGCCAGAGGCGTATCAGCACCTCTTGGGCGAGGTCGTCCGCTTCTTGCCGGTCGTTAGCGAAGAGGTAGCACACAGAGTAGATGGTCTGCCGCTGCTCCTGCACCAACCGTTCAAACTCGCGTTCTTTCTGTTCTTTGTCTTTTTTCTGCTTCATCTGTCAGACGTTGTTTCCCTTTTGACTACGAAGGTGGCGAAAAACTACACCTCAAACTCAAAAAATGGCAATACCAAACTTCTGGGATTTCTCATTCAGGCTGGATTTATAAAGCCAAAGCCTATTGCTGCATCGTCGTCGGCTGCATATCGACACGAGTGTAGATTTCGGGGTGGAAGTACTTTTTCATGAATTCGACCATCTCTTTCTTGGTAACCGAATTGACGATGTTGTCGTATTCGGAAGGCGCGATAATCGGCTCATCTTGGATAACCTTGCCGCTGATATAGCCTAACCAGAAGCTGTTGGATTGGATGTTCTTGGCGCGGGTGCTGGTCATCTGCTTCTTGATGAGGGCCATGGTCTTATTGTCCGGACCCTTGGCCTTGAAGTCGTTAAGAATCTTGAGGCTGGCATCAGCCAATTTGTCGGTCTTCACCGGGTCGCAACCTAAGAGGATCATCAGGGTCATTTCAGGACGAGGCAGCTTGCCGGAGTTCATGCTTACCATCGGGGAATAGACATCGCCCATCTTTTCACGCACAATCTTGACGAACAGGATGTCCAACGCCTCGCCAATCATGTCGGCAATGATGGAGTTACGGTAGTTCCAGTCAATGGGGTTGGTGATGACCATACCCATCCAACCCTGCTCCTCAGTGCCGGCATAGACAACCTGTTGCGAGGCCATGTCGGGACGCGGTTTCAGCACGTTGAGGTTGTAGTTCTCTTTTTTGTCGGGCTCGGCCTTCAGGGAACCGAGGTAAAGCTCCACAAATTGTTTCATCTCTGTCTCATCGTAGTTGCCCACAAAGAAGAAGGTGAAGTCAGCGGGATTGGCGAAACGCTCCTTGTAGATCTGCACGGCGCGGTCGAAGTCAGTCTGTTTCAGATATTCCTCATCGTAAGAGAAGAACTGTTTCATATAGGGGTCGTTGTTGTTAGCGGCTTCAATCAACTTGCCCAAGAACTGGTACATCGGTTGTGCTTGGAGCATCTTGATGCCCTCGCGGCTCTCGTCCATCATCAATTCGAAAGCGTTGGTGTCGATGCGCGGATTGGTGAAGAAAGCGTTAAGATATTGGAAGAAGAACTCCAGGTCTTTCGGGGAAGAAGAACCGTTGAAACCTTCTGACAACAGGTTGATTTCAGGATAAAGGCTTACGTTTTTGCCCTTCATCTTCTTCGTCAGGGAGTTGTAATCCAGACCGGCGATACCGCCATGGTTGATAATGTCGCAAGCGAAATCGGCGGAAGCCAAATCCTTCACGGGATAGAGCGTTTTGCCGCCCTTGCTGCTGGCAGTAAACAGAATCTCATCGTTCTTATAGTCGGTTTTCTTCAGATAGACGGTGATGCCGTTAGAGAGCGTCCATTTCTCGGCACCCACGGTCTCGATTTTTTCCACATTCGTGATTTTGCCGGGCTTCAGGGTCTCTTTTTCGAGGATTTCCTGATCCTTGTAGGTGTCCACGTAAGGTTGTACATTGGCTAAAGACTTGTCTTTCAGGATGGAAAGGATTTCATCTTTACTGGGAACGATGACGCCTTCTTTGTCGGGGGCGGTGACAACGGCCACCATATTATCTTCCGTCACCCAATTCTTGGCCAATGCATTGATTTCCTCCAAGGTAATATCTCCCATCAGCTTCTTGGCGTAATTGTTCTCACGTTTTGCACCCGGGATGGGGTCTTGATGCAGGAAGTTGTTGACGTATTCGGAGGCGAAACTGGCAGATTCGGTCTTGTCAGCCTCCTTGGCCGCCTTGTCGTAGAGCTCCAGGAGTTCCTCTTTGGCACGATCGAGTTCGGTCTGTAGGAAACCGTATTTCAGCACGCGGTAGTCCTCTTGCAGGAGCGCGCGCAACGCATCGGAAATGCGGTTTTCCTTAGCTATGGCTTCCAAAGCGTAAGCATCGGTGTTACCGTAAAAGTTGCCATATCCGCCGTTGGCACCCATGAACGGGCATTTCGGATCCTGGGTCATCTCCATGAAGCGGGCATCCAGCATGGTGTTATAGAGGTCGATGCAAAGTTGTTCACGGAAGTCGCCGATGGTCTTCATCGGGGCGTGTTTGTGCTTGCGGATAAGCATCACAGCATTGCCGGTGGCTTCCTTGTCAGTGCAGACGGCCACGAGCGGTTCCTTGTTGGGGGCGATTCCGTAGGTCTCTTTCTTGCGGGGGTTTTGTTTGGCGGGGATGTTGCCGAACATAGCTTTGATTTTGCCTTCCACTTCCGCCACGTTGATATCACCTACCACAATCACCGCCTGTAGGTCTGGACGATACCAATCGTTGTAAAAGTCCTTGATGACTTGGTAGTCAAAGGTTTGCAGAATGTCAAGCTTACCGATGGGCATACGGTCGGCGTAGCGGGAACCTTGCATCAGGATCGGCCAATACTCCTTGCGCATACGGTCCACGGCACCGAGACCGAGGCGGTGTTCCTCGATAATGACACCGCGTTCCTCGTCAATCTCCTTGTTGTCGAAGAGCAGTCCGGCGGCCCAGCCACGGAGGATTTTGAGACCGAGGTCAATGTTGGTAGGATCGTCCGTCGGCATGGGGATCATATAGACCGTCTCGTCGAAGTAGGTATTGGCGTTGAGGTCGGCGCCAAACACCACGCCCTTGCTGCGGAGCTGGTCAACCATAGTGTTGCCCGGGAAACCCTCGATGCCGTTGAAGGCCATGTGCTCGGTAAAGTGCGCCAAGCCCTGCTGGTTGTCGTTTTCTTGATTGGAGCCGGCATTCACGGCCAGACGAAACTCCACGCGGTCCTTCGGGTACGTGTTCCGACGGATGTAGTAGGTCAGGCCGTTGTCCAATTTGCCGATGACCACGTTGGGGTCGGCCTTGATGGGATCGTTCAGGTTCAGGTCACCCTTCTGCGCGAAAACGGCCAACGCACAGATCATCGCCATCATAAACAAAAATACTTTCTTCATAAACGTTTGTGTTAAAATAATTGCAACATTTCCTTAGACTTAAGACTTGGGACTTAAGAGAGTTGGGATTCGTTCAGCAGCTCGTCGATCTCCTCGCTCAACTCGTCGTAGCGTTTCGTCACCTCCCGGGTTCTTTTGCGCCCAAAGGAACCCTCAAAGAAGCCACCCCAAATAATCATGGAGAAGAAGGCACTGCGGTCGTAAAAAAAGAGGAATACTTCAAGTACTAGAAACAAAATGATTCCGATAATTCGGATGATGGTGCGTTTGCGCTTCGAGTAGGTCTTTAAACTTTCCCGCAGCGAGAGGAGACCTTCACGGCTCTGCACGTTGGCCTTCCGGAGGCCGATTATGGCGAAAAGGCTGTCAACCGCTATCCAACCAAAGTATAAGTCGAACAAGAGGATGAGCCACCAAGGCCACTTGATGAGGGCGAAGGCGATGGTTGCGGCAACCATGATGACTACTGTCGCTCCTGCGAGAAAAGCGTTTTGCCAGTAGAGTTCATTGCTGGACTGTTTCACCGTCTCCCGCCATGCGTCATTGTTGAAGCTGCTGTGCTGCTCCACATTCTGCTGCAGGTCTTGCAGTTCCTGCTGCAGTTCGCTTTTGATGTCTTCGTACTGTTCCATATCTGTTT
>JBGUPL010000129.1:0-1640 GCA_045130275.1 Bacteroidales bacterium | reverse complement strand
GAGCTGCAATGCAAGGATTTGGAACAGATTGAACGCAAGATCACCAAGGTGGAGAAAGCCGCGAAAGTCGGCGAGAAGACCGCCAAGCACGACCTTGCCGTTCTGTTGAAATACAAGGAACATCTGGAAGGTTTCCAGAACGTGCGCACCCTGGAGGTCACGCCCGACGAAAAGGCGGTGGTGGCCGACATGATGCTGCTCACCGAGAAGCCCGTGATGTTCGTGTGCAATGTGAATGACGACGACGCGGCCACCGGGAACGCCTATTCCGAGGCCGTGAAGAAATATGTGGAAGAGCACGGCGGAGAGATGTTGGTCATCGCGGCCAAGATCGAATCTGAAATCGCCGAGTTGGAGAGTGAGGAGGACCGCAAGGCCTTCTTGGCCGACGTGGGCTTGACCGAGCCGGGCGTCAACAAGGTGATCCGTGCGGCCTACAAGATGCTGGACCTCATCTCCTTCTTCACCGTGGGTGGCAAGGAGAACCGTGCCTGGACGATCACGCGGGGCATGTTGGCACCGCAGGCGGCGGGCGTCATCCACAGCGACCTGGAGCGCGGCTTCATCCGTGCGGAGGTCATAAAATACGACGACCTGGTGAAATACGGGTCGGAATTGAAATGCAAAGAGGCCGGCAAGTTGGCGGTCGAAGGCAAGAACTACGAAGTGCAAGACGGCGACATCCTGCACATTCGTTTTAATGTATAATTGAGAATTGATAATTGATAATTAGGAATTACGTACGATTTGAGGATTTAATTATCCATTATCAATTATCCATTATCAATTAGAACGCGGTAGTAGCTCAGTTGGCAGAGCGGCGGCTTCCCAAGCCGCAGGTCGCGGGTTCGAACCCCGTCTACCGCTCATCTGTAGAGACGCGCCATGGCACGTCTCTACGTTCGTTTAAATCGGGACAGAAACGGGACAAAATGTTTGTTGATTAAGATTCATCTCGGTTTTGTCAAAAAATGCATCATTATTCGTCTCGGTTTTATCATAATTTGTTATTCAAGTTTCGCATATTTTTTTTGCAATAAGTACTTTTTTAAGAAGAATCGTGGATTATTCGTGTGCGGATATGAGAGATCAATCCGTTCGCGAAGCAGCCCGATAGGGCTGAAGGGCTCGGTAGCAAACGGGATTTCCATGCGCGAGTTTCGCAGGCCGTCAGGCCTGCGGGCAAAAAAACATTAAACCATTAGAGCCTGCGTGTTGTAAAGAATATGGATTCCATTGGGATTGTCAAACGTGAAACCATCCCCCGCACACCTGACGGCGTGCGTATCCCTTCGCGACCGTCCATTTATGCCGAAAAGGCACAGCAGTAGATAGACCAAATGTAGAAAAAAACACCCCTTTATTTCACATTCCTGAAACTGGTCTTGGTGTCAAAGCCGGCTGACAGGATCTTCTCCGTGTTTGTGCGACGGTCCTGAACGGGCTCATCCTTGGTCGCCACCAAATAGTTATAAACATTGGTCCAAACACTCTCGGGCGAAAGAACTTTTGTGAGCCAAGTCTCTTTTAGAATCGGGTTTTCGATCAAGGCGTGATTGACCTGCCAATACTCGCGGGTAAAACGCAATTCCCGTCCGGCAAAGCGGTCGTCATACATCCCGTATGAGGAGACCAGCACG
>JBGUPL010000128.1:0-1977 GCA_045130275.1 Bacteroidales bacterium | reverse complement strand
TTGTTATGTTATGTATGTTATGTTTGTTATGAAATTAATGTTAACGCTATTGTATACGAACCTTAAAAATCATCCCCACTGGTTAATTATCCCAAACAAAAAAGCCTGCCACTGCAGCATTATATGATCGTCTCCACCTCGCACTCCAGGAAATCCTCTAAGCTTACGCCGCCTGTTCCTACTATAAACGCCCTCTTAGGATGGAAGGCTTCTACAAATGTCGGAAGCCCTGCATTCATGCCTCGTCGTCCGCTTTTTACCTCTATCGCCGTTATCTCGCCATTGCGCATAATCACGAAATCCGCTTCCTTGTCCTTTTCATCCTTATTCCTTGCAGGCTCTCGCCAATAAAACACCTCATAGTCCAACTCATCAGCCATGCTCAAGAGGTGTGCCCCAACGGCACTTTCCACCCAGCGGCCCCAAGCCTGTGTATCCGTACGGTCTGCCACAAAGCTACGCCCCTTATAGGCCGTCAGTAGTGCGTTGTTATACACTTGATACTTTGGGATGGAACCCCGCTTACGAGCATCATCGTTAGCATACTTTTGCAGGCCCGTCAGCAAGGCGCATTGGTTCAGAATCTCCAAATACCCAGCCAGTGTCGTCACGTTCCCCGCGTCCTGCAGCTGTCCCATCAGCTTGGTTAGCGACAATATCTCTGCCGAGTAGCCGCAGCCCAGCTCGAACAGCTGCTTCATCAGCGCCGGCTTGTATATGTTTGACGTCATAATTACATCCTTTTCGATAGCCGGAGCCACTAGCGAGTCCTTGATGTACTTCCGCCAGCGCCGCTCGTCGCCAATCAGATGCGCCGGCCCGGGATAACCGCCAAAGTAGACATATTGGTCCAGCGTCACGCCAAATGCATCGCGCATCTCCCGCAGGCTCCAGTGCGGCATCCTGATCAGCTCGAACCGCCCTGCCAGCGACTCCGTTAGCCCTTTCTTCAGCAGCAGACGACTGCTCCCCAGCAGTACCACCTTCAGGTTAATGTGTTTCCGCGAGTCCGCATCCCACTCCTTCTTCACCACCTCGCTCCAGTTCTCAATCTTCTGTACCTCGTCAATCACCAGCAGGTACTCCTCAATCCTCCGGAGCATCATCGTAGTGCGGGCCGCTTCCCAAACGCGATGAATCCAATCGCTGTCCTTCGGGTCCACGGTATCCGCTACCTCTATCACGTGCGGGATGTCAACCTGCGCCAGCACCTGATTCACCAATGTCGATTTACCCACCTGTCTTGGTCCAGCCAGCACCTGTATGAACTTCCTGGGCTCCAGAATGCGCTCTTTCAGCGTATCGAATTGCTTGCGAATATATTCCATCTTGCTCGATTTTGATGTACATTTTACTCAATTCCTTTTGCAATTTTACTCAAATCACGCTGCAAATTTACTCAATTTTTTCCAATACGCCACATTTTTCTCAAAAAAACTGCAAAAAGAATTTGTTTAGATGCTGTCTGTCTTTAAGGTATTAAGAGAATGTTTTATTCAAACTTCCAAATTTTTAGGAGAAAATTTTATTTGATCGCTATAAACCGCAGTATCCCCTTTATGTCTTAATGTTATAACAAATGTTCCGTCCCTTCATTACACGATAAGAGGATTAAAAAAATAAAGCCACCTTAAAGGCGGCTTTTAAAAATGGGGCAGGGTCGATACGGGCTTACCCCCACGCGGAAAATACCGGATTAGTCATTTCTGACGCTGCAAAGATAGGAACTATTTTCCATACTTCCAAGTTTTTGAGACACTTTTTATTATATAATTCTATAATGTTGCGGAGATCCGGATAGCCGTGGGGACATGCACCTGAGTTACAGCAGTCGTTACATCTAAATACCTGTCCACACTGCAGGCGTGGGTCCGTAAGAAGGAGAAGAAACTGCGCTGCCTGCTGACCATCGACCTGGACAAGCCTGCCGAGTCGGCCTTCATGGACCTGTCGGATCGGACGGCGGAGATTAACAAG
>JBGUPL010000127.1:0-23841 GCA_045130275.1 Bacteroidales bacterium | reverse complement strand
CGTCGCTTGCGAATCTCAAATTCCTCTCTCTTGAGTATTTGCTACATTCCTTCATTCTTTCAATGAACATTCCCCTGTTGACAACCCCTCTCTGCGTCCGTCCCGTGTCGTTGTCGTTTGGGATTGCAAAAATAGAATTTTTCCATTACATACATCACATGCAACTCACTTTTTTTTAATTTTTCTGCATTTTCTTTGTATATTATTGATACTCAGATAGATAAAAATACATTTTAGGGGTCTTTGATAGGTAAAAAAGCCCTTTTTTTCACACTTTTTAGCGCCTTGAGCATCGCAGGAGTGGGAAATTTTCGCAGATTTTCGGCCTGTACGCGCAAAAATCGAATCAAACCGCCTTTGAGAATCACATTTTGGCATCAACATTTTTTATATATAGTTGATTTATTGCATTTTAAACAAAATACAATATTATATCTTATTGATATATTGACACTTATGTATTTTTATGGAATTAAAACCATAATCAAATATTATATATACAATATTAAAATTAACTCCATAATGATTTCAATCTTCTATTCTACCTAGGTTCACTTTGCTCAATCACGGCGATGCGAACGGGTTTGACAGGGGTTCTGATCGAGATGAAAATGGGATGATTCTTGTAAGAAAAAACAGGAAAGACGAAGCCAACGATGGGCTTAGCCTACCGGCAGCCA
The DNA here is from genome assembly GCA_045130275.1 of Bacteroidales bacterium. GTDB lineage: Bacteria > Bacteroidota > Bacteroidia > Bacteroidales > WCHB1-69 > F23-D06. Next base: position 23,161 of record JBGUPL010000127.1, on the reverse strand, counting down.
ATGACAATTACAAACTCATCTCAATATAAATATCTAATTACCAATCATATAAGCGGTAAACAGAGAAGGTGAAAATATTTTTTCAAAAGAATGCTGTTGAAAAGAAAAAAAGTGTATTTTTGCCGTCCAAAAAAATGCAAATATAAAACTGTAAAAATATGAAAAGAACGTACCAACCCTCGAACACGAGACGCAGACATAAACACGGGTTCAGAGAGAGAATGTCAACGGCTAACGGCCGCAGAGTCTTGGCTGCCCGCAGAGCAAAAGGCAGAAAGAAACTGACCGTGTCTGACGAAAGTCTGGGCAGAAAATAATCCGCAAAAAAATAGGATTATTGTAGGAAAAAGAAGGCGTTGGTCTTCTTTTTTTTGTATTTTCGCCATTTTTTTAGTGTGCGATAAAATCACTGCAAAATGAGAAGAATACTACTGAGTGTCTTGTTGGCGTGCGCAGCCTTCATTGCCTTTGCGCAAAGCGGCGGTGTGCCCATCGATGGCATCGTGGCGGTCGTCGGGAAATCCATCATCATGCGTTCCGACCTGGAGAAGCATTTCAAAGACTACACCTCACAATTCAAGACCGTGGAGGACCCAGAGGAAATCTATTGCTCCATCCTGGAGAATCTGGTATATACCAAACTCATGGTCAACCAGGCTGAAATCGACAGCATCGAGATTTCCGACGAAGAGGTGGACTACCGAATCAACATGAAAATGTCGTATTTCCTCCAGCAAACTGGCGGAGACGTGAAATACATCGAGAACTACTTCAACAAATCGATGTCTGAGATCAAGAAAGACATGCGGGAACTGATGTACGAACAGGCGTTGACCGAGCAGGTGCAGTCGAATATCACCAGCAGCATCACCGTCACACCTTCAGAGGTGCAGCAGTTTGCGTCGAATATCAGTCCCGACAGCATGCCCATGGTGAGCACCTCATACCAGTTCGGCGAAATCGTGAAGGTCCCGCCGGTGAGCGACGAGGAGGTCAAAGAGGTGAAAGACAGGCTGAACAACTACCGCGAGCGTGTGCTGCGCGGGGAAAAGTTCGGCGGTTTGGCACGTCTCTACTCCGACGACCCAGGCAGCGCCTCGAGAGGCGGCGACCTCGGTTTTGTGGAACGCGGAACATTGTATCCCGAGTTCGAAGCGGTGGCCTTCAACCTCAAATCAGGCGAAATATCCCAAGTGGTGAAAACCCAGGCCGGATACCACATCATCCAGATGATCGAGCGTCGGGGCGAGTCTATCCGTGTGGCGCACATTCTCCTGCAACCAAAACCATCCACAGACGAGCAGGTGAAAGCCATCACCTATCTCGACAGTGTGAGAAAAGTCATTATCGACGAAAAACTCACTTTTGAAGAGGCTGCCAAACGGTTCTCCGAAGGTCCCACCCGACTCAACGGCGGAATGGTGGTGAATCCATATAACAGTTCGTTGACATTCGACCGGCAATCGCTCGACGACGCCACCTATACCACTGTCGGAAAACTCATTCCGGGAGAATACTCCGAATGTGTTCCTTTCGTGAACGAAGACGGCATCATGGCATACCGGCTGATCTATCTGAAAGAAAAAGTGGCCGAACACAAGGCCAATCTCGTGGAGGACTACGACATGATCAAAAACGCCGCGCTCGAACAGAAAAAATACGACGCCATGGAGAAATGGGTGTTGGACAAAGTGAAAGTGACCAATATCAAAATATCTGAACAATATCGGTTCTGTCCGTTCGTTAGTAAATGGCAGATCCCGTGAATTCAGTTTACTTATTATAGTTTATAGTTTATATTTATAGATATGGATTTAGAGAAGAAAAACGACATTGAGGCGATTGAGTCTTTTGTGGAGAAATACAAAACCTTGCGTAAGGAGATCGCGAAGGTAATTGTGGGTCAGGACGATGTGGTGAAGAACGTGCTGATGGCAATGTTCAGCCGCAGCCATGCCCTGTTGATTGGTGTTCCTGGTCTGGCAAAAACATTGATGATCACCACGATAGCCAAGGCTGTGGACATGACATACAACCGTATCCAGTTCACCCCCGACCTTATGCCCTCCGACATCATGGGTGCGGAGATTCTGGATGACAACCGGAACTTCAAATTCGTGAAGGGTCCCATTTTCGCGAACATTGTGTTGGCGGACGAGATCAACCGTACGCCTCCCAAGACCCAGTCCGCCCTGTTGGAAGCCATGCAAGAGCGTTCGGTAAGTATGAACGGCACGACCTATGACCTGCCTAACCCGTTCTTCGTCTTAGCCACGCAGAACCCCATCGAGCAGGAGGGAACGTACCCACTGCCCGAGGCCCAGCAAGACCGTTTCATGTTCAACATCATGTTGGACTATCCGAGTACCGCTGAGGAAGTGGAGATTGTGAAGCGCACCATCCACGGCGACATGGTGGAGCCGCAGCGCGTGCTGACGGTGGAAGAGATCATTTTCTACCAGAAATTGTTACAAAAGATCCCCATTCCAGAGAATGTCTATCGTTATGCCGTGAATTTGTCCACACTGACACGTCCGGGCACGGCAAAGGCGCACGCCTGGGCCAACGATTACCTTTCGTGGGGTGCCGGTCCCCGCGCCTCGCAGTTCCTCATCATCGGTGCTCGCACGCACGCGGTGCTCGACGGCAAATATTCGCCCGACATCGAGGATGTCCGTGCAGTCGCCTACAACATCCTACGCCACAGAATCATCAAAAACTACAAAGCAGAGGCTGAAGGCATCACCATCGAACAGATCATCGACAAGCTTCTGCTGGCCGCTGACACCCAATAGCGATGAACAGACTGCGAAAGTCGTTTTGGAAATGGTTGCTGTTTGTTTCCGCAGCCGTGATTTTCACGATCATCATCATCTATTCCAACAAGTTGATCCGGAAAATCGCCACGGAAGAGCGGCAACGTATTGAGATTTGGGCGGGTGCCATCACGTATAAGACCCAAATCATCAATGAGACGGAACGGTTTTTCGATTCCATCCGCATCGAGGAAGGCAACCAGGCTTCCATTTTTGCCAAGGCGGTGAAAAAAGTTGCGGAAGCCTCTCTTTATGAGGATATTACCTTTTATCAGGACATCATCTCCGCCAACAAGACCGTTCCCACCATCATTGCCAGCCGCACCGGCAGCATCGATGCCGCCATCAATCTGCCGGACAGCATTCTAACTATGCGAAATATCATTGAGTTAGGGGAATCTATCAAAGACTTTGACAGTCTGAAACTCTCCTACTATCACAAAGACTACGTGATGGTCTATTACAAGAACTCGCATATATACGGGGACTTCCGGGAAATGATCGACAACCTTCTGGAATCATTCTTTGAGGAAACGGTCATCAATTCGGCCTCGGTGCCGGTCATCATCACCGACAGTACCCAAATCAACGTCATCGCGGCAGGCAACATCGACTCCTCCATCATTCGTTCCCCATTCAAAGTAAATGCCCGTCTTGAGAAAATGCGCGAGGAAAACGACCCCATCGTGCTCGACTGGTTGGACCACGGGAAGTGTTACGTCTTTTACGAAGAATCTTCCGTGCTGAAACAACTGCGACTCTTCCCGTATATCCAATACGGCATCATCTTTGTGTTTGTCCTGATCGCGTATCTGCTGTTCAGCGTCACGAGGCGGTCGGAAGAGAACCGCGTCTGGGTAGGCATGTCGAAAGAGACGGCGCACCAGTTAGGAACCCCAATCTCGTCGCTTATGGCTTGGACAGAGTTACTGAAGGAAATGCCTGTTGATCAGTCAATTCCGAAAGAAATCGGCAAAGATGTGCACCGTCTAGAGACCATTGCGCAACGGTTTTCAAAAATCGGGTCCGTGCCCGTATTGGAAGAAACCGACATCGTGCCCATCATCGAGGATTTCACCAACTACTTACAAACACGCATCTCGTCCATGGTGAGCATCCACTTCGAAAAGCCCGACCATCCCGTTATCGTCCCGCTCAACAAGCAGCTTTTCGAATGGGTGATCGAGAATCTGTGCAAAAACTCGGCTGACGCCATGAACGGAAAAGGCGACATCACCGTCACCATCACCGAGGAAAAGAACAAGGTGTTTGTAGATGTGACCGACACCGGCAAGGGCATTCCGCCCAAAATGCAACGTCGGATTTTCTCACCCGGATACACCTCCAAGAGTCGCGGTTGGGGATTAGGGCTGACGCTGGCCAAGCGCATCATCAACAACTACCACAAAGGGAAACTGTTCGTGAAGTCCTCCGTCATCGACCAAGGCACCACGATGCGTATCCAGCTGAGACGCAATGCTTAGGGCGTCAGCTTGTTGCCCGTGCAAGCGGAAATTGGATGATTCGAGGTTTTATTATTGATATAAATAACTGAATATCAACAAACTATCTTCCTTCAAATTCGTTGGATCCAAATAAGTTGAATAAACTTTCGTGGGATATTTTTTATAATAATCGTAAGAATAGGTATAGGATTCTGTTTTAGAGAATACATCGTATTCATTGGTGACAGAGACGTTCAATGCGTTATTCTTGCTGAAGAGACTGTATTGCGGACTGTCGTTGAGCAGTTGATGGTCCGGATATATCGTGAGAAAACCGTTCATCGGGTTGAATTTGTCGTCATAGACATATGCGAAGACCAGCTTTTGGATGCTGTCTGGGCGGGTGAGTTTCATCTTCAAATGTGAAATGTTGTCGCCATCCCAGAGGACATCCACATCGGCGGACGAGAAGTTGTAGGTTTCCGCTTTGTTCCCTTTATCCAGCGAACGGCCGCCGTCGGGCAGAAAATAGGGCAGAAAACTGCTTCCGGTGAAGTTTTTCGACGGTTTTTGTATGGAAATGTGCGACAATTTTTTATTGTTGTACTTCAGGTCATACGATTCCGTCAACGTTTCGCCAAAGTAGGTTTTGATGGATTTCAGCTGTTTGCCATCGTACTCGAAATCGGAGTGTTTGTCACCATCTTCGATTCTGACGAGGCGGTTGTCGGTATAAAAATAGAGGTTGCTGTTCTTGATGTCGCCATTTTTGCGGTAAAAGTCGATTTTGGAGAGGACATCTCCGTCCCAAGTCCACTGTTCCAGCAGGTAGTGGCCCTCTTCTTCGCTGTAAATCTTGCTGATTTTAAATTTCGGGTTATAAACGCCCCAACTGTCCTTTTCGCAAGCACAGAAGCCCGCGAACAAGAGAACCGACATCAGGATAACACATAATTTCTTCATAATAAACAGGTTTTGATTCTTAAATGGACAAAAAAGTAGTTTAAATGATTTTCACGCCGCAAAAATACATTTATTTTCCGTAGGGTGGTGCATTAAAAAGTAGAGACGCAATGCCTTACGCCTCCGTAAAACATTTTTCGGCGTGTATTCGTAATTTATGTACTTTTGCCCGGTTTTTGGAAAAAAGTATCAAACCTAAATAGAACCCTTATGAGAAAGAATTTTGTATTCACTATGCTGTGCTGTCTGGCAGCTGTAAGCAGTGCCCTGGCATGCACCAATTTCATTGTCACGAAGGGGGCCAGCAAGGATGGTTCCTGTTTCTTGACCTATGCGGCAGACTCCCACCAGCTTTACGGTGAGCTGTACTATCGTCCTGCGGCGAACTATCCGGCCGGCACGATGCTGGACGTCATCGAATGGGACACGGGCAAGAAGCTCGGTCAAATCCCGCAGGTGGCACACACTTACTCAGTCGTGGGCAACATGAATGAGTTCCAGTTGGCCATCGGCGAGACCACCTACGGCGGCATCCACGAGTTGGAACAGGGCCAAGGTCTCATCGACTACGGTTCTCTGATTTACATCACGCTGCAACGCGCCAAGAACGCTCGCGAAGCCATCAAGGTGATTTCGGAACTGCTTGACGCTTACGGATATGCCAGCGAAGGTGAGTCCTTCTCCATTGTCGATCCCAACGAGGCTTGGATCTTAGAGCTTATCGGCAAGGGTGAGAAGATGGTGGACGCGAAGGGCAAAGTGATGAAGGGTTGGAGCAACGGTGCCGTTTGGGTGGCCCGCCGTATCCCTGACGGGTACGTCTCCGGACACGCCAACCAGTCACGCATCACCACTTTCCCGCTACGCGACGGCAAGACCTCCATCACGAACCGTGAATTGGACAAGATCTTCCTGCCCGGCATCGAGACGGTCTATTCCTACGATGTCATATCCTTCGCCCGTATGAAGGGGCTCTACCCGAAAGACGTGAAGGCCGCTCCCGACGCTCAGTTCAGTTTCTGCGACACTTACAACCCCATCACTTTCGATGGCGCTCGTTTCTGCGACGCACGTGTGTGGGCCTTTTTCAACCACGTCAACCATGCGGAAATGGCTCAGTATGAAGACTATGCCCGCGGCGACAACCTCAAACACCGTATGCCGTTGTGGATCAAACCTGCCAACAAGAACCAAATTGACGCACAATTCATGATGCAGATGATGCGCGACCATTACGAAGGCACCACGATGGATATGAGCAAGGACCTCGGTGCAGGACCGTACGCTTGTCCTTACCGCTGGCGTCCCATGACCTGGTCGGTGGACGGCGAGAACTATATCCACGAACGCGCCACGGCCACGCAACAGACCGGTTTCGTGTTCCTCGCTCAGTGCCGCAACTGGCTGCCCGACATGTTCGGAGGCGTTTACTGGTTTGGCGTGGACGATGCCGGATCCAACTGTTTCGTGCCGATGTTCTGTGGCATCACCGAAATACCTGAAGAGTACAGGGAAGGCAACGGCTCGATGGTGGAGTACTCCCCCACTTCCGCATTCTGGACTTTTACCAAAGTCAGCAACTACGTCTATACGCGCTACTGCGACATGATAAAGCATGTGAACGAAAAGCAGGCCAAATGGGAAGGCTCGTTTGTCAAGGATATCGATCAAATGTCTGCCAAAATGAAAAGTCTCTGCGCCCAGAATCCCGAAGCTGCCCGCAAAGAGCTCAACGCCTATTCCAAACGCGCCGCCCACGATGTTTGCCAAGAATGGAATCACCTGTTTGAATATCTGCTGGTGAAATATCACGACGGCAATGTCAAAAAGGAAGAAAACGGCCGATTCGTCACCAATGGCAACGAGAAGCCTCAGGTGGTATTCCCCGAACAACCGCTTTGGCCGGACAATTGGTACCGGATGATTGTCCGCGACTGCGGCAGCAACATCAAAGCAAAATAGCAGTGTCGGCGCTGAAGCCACTGTCACACAAACCATACCACATCCCTGGAACCAGTTATTGATTCCAGGGATTTTTTTTCACGCAAAAAATCCAATTCAAAATTTTACTATTTTTGCCACGCAGTTCTGCCCTTGTGGAGAACTTTTTTTAAGAAAGAAGCGTATTTTCGCTTTTCCGTCAGTGTGAACCTGGACCATTCACGAGTATGCACGGATAACGAGAATGGATCTTACCTATTGTGAAGTAATTGCCAAATAGGTGGGGCTCGTTCTTCGGTATCTTGCATACGGGGAGGTCCAGCCCTACACTGAGGATACGAGGAATGGTATGCTCCACTTTCTTATTATCAGCACATCATCATCAAAATGCATGCACTATGAATTTGGAATTACACCACAAAACGGTCAAGACACCCGAACAATCCCCATATCTTTTCTTGCACAAAGGGGAATATTATGTTGATTATCCGAAAAACATCACCTCAGTTGTGGAATGCGGTTTTTTCGGGGCAGATGTTCGCACCGTGATCCTTCCAGAGACCATCACCCGAATAGAAGAGGGATGTTTTTTCGGAGCACATATCGAAAGCGTTATTCTGCCTGAAAGTCTAACATTCATCGCAGATTACGCTTTTGCGGCATGCCTAAGGCTTGAAAACATCTTTCTGCCCCAAAGTGTGAAACACATTGGCGCCCGCGCGTTCATCGGATGCGAGAAATTGTCATCGGTCATATTCCCAGCCAACATACAAAACATTGGAGATGAGGCTTTTGCATTTTGCAGAAAACTGAAAAATGTCACCATGCCCGATAAAATCAAAAAAATGGGGAAAAATGTGTTCCGCGCCTGCCCCTTGAACCTTGAACTTTGAACCTCAAACCCTACTCCTGCACATACACTCGAGGCACACGCTGAGAGATGCGGGTCATGAGTTCATAACTAATCAAACCGGCTGCGTCGGCCATCTCCGACACGGTGTTGCCCTCGCCATAAACAATGACCTCATCGCCCTCGTGGACACGAAGTCCGGTGATGTCGAGCATGCACATGTCCATGCAGACTTTGCCGATGACAGGCACTTTTTGTCCCTGCACGAGCACCTTGCCGCGTCCGTTGCACAATTCGCGCGGGTAGCCATCAGCATATCCGATGGGGATGATGGCCACCTGCGTGTCGCGCTGCAGTTTCCAGGAACGATTATAGCCGATGGTTTCGCCCGCGGGAATCCGTTTGATTTGCGTGATGACGGTTCTGAGGGTCACCACGTTATGCAACTTGGTCCTCACCTCCGGAATTTCCGTGCATCCGTAGAGCTGGATGCCGAGTCGCACCATGTCGAACTGCGCCTCGGGGAAGCGGATGATGCCAGCGCTGTTGAGGATGTGGCGGAGGATCTTGTGATCGAAGGCGGCACAAAGCACGTCAGTCATGCGACCGAAAAGGGCGATTTGGCGGCGGGTGAAGGCATCCTCGGCGGGATCCTCGGCAGCGGCAAGATGGGAGAAGACCGAAGCGATGCGCAGCTTGGGGTTGCGCTTGACAATGTCGATGAGACGCGGGAGATCCTGCAGGTCGAAGCCCAGACGGTGCATTCCCGTATCCACCTTGACGTGGATATTGAAAGTCGGGATTTCGGGGTGCCGCGCCAACACCTCCTCCAACTGCTGCAGATAGTAGAAATTGAAAATTTCCGGTTCCAGACGGTGGTTGACCATCACCTCGAAGCTGTGGGCTTCGGCGCCGAGCACGATAATCGGCGTGTCAATGCGGCGTTTGCGCAAGCGGACACCTTCGTCGGTATAGGCAACTGCCAGATAATCAACCCCTTGGTCAATCAAGGTGTTTACCAACTCCACGTCGCCGAGGCCATACGAAGAAGCTTTTACCATCGCCACCATCTTGGTGTCGGGACGCAGGCGGTTGCGGTGGAAGTTGAGGTTATATGCCAATGCAGGCAGGTTCACCTGCATAATCGTCAAGTGGGTTTTATGCTGCAAAGCATTGACAACCTGCTCGAAATGGAAATTCCGGGCTCCTTTCACCAAAATGATTTCGTAAGAAATGGGCAGATGGGGCAGATGGTCCAGCAAATCGGCCGTATCGTGGAAAAACAGCTGTTCTTCCAAATCAAAGACTCCCTTATAGCCTTCAAAACTATTGCCGACCGCAATCAAGCGGGCGATATGGTGCCGTTTCAGTTGTGCATTCAACCGTCGGAAATCCTCCTCCGTCAACCGCCCGACCTGTTCGAAGTCGGAGATGACGAGCGTCTTTTTCGTCATCTGCGTCTGTGTGTCGAGGAAGTTCAGGGCGGCCGACAACGAGTTGATATCCAAGCTGTACGTGTCGTTGACAATCACCGAATGGTTTCTGCCCTCCAGGATTTCCAGTCGCATACTGATGTGCGTGAGCCGTCCTAAATGGCTGTCGATCTCCTCCGGCCTGAACCCGACATACCGCAACGTGACGATCACGTGGGTGACGTTCTCCAAGGAGGCGCTGTCGATGAAGGGGACTGTGTAGTCGTAGCCGTCGATGGAGATGACCGTTCCGCCGGAATCCGCCGCCTGCATCTGCACGGGATAGTTGCTGCGAGAGTCGCCCCAGGAAATTTTGTTCAGATGGGCGTATTCGGGCAGTTGCAAAATCATGTTAAGTTCCTCATTGTCATTGTGATAAATCAGAACTTTCACATTTTGGAAGAGTTTGAGTTTTTCAATGATTTTGCGATTGTTGCTCGGGAAGAACTGCGCATGGGCAGCTCCGATATTCGTCAAAATGCCGATGGTGGGGTCGATGATGTCGGCCAGCACCCGCATCTCGTTAGGTCGGGAAATACCCGCTTCGAAGACGGCAATGTCGTGTTGGTCAGACATTTGCCATACAGAGAGGGGAACTCCGAGACGGGAATTGTAGCTGTCGGGGCTTTTCACCACCTTGAATTTGTCGTCGAGGATGGAAGTGAGCCACTCTTTGACAATGGTTTTGCCGTTGCTGCCGGTGATGCCGATGACGGGATAGTGGAATTGTTGGCGGTGTTTCTGCGCCAAGCGTTGCAGGGCGGCCACGGAGTCCTCCACGAAGAGGAAGTTGGCGCCCTCGCACATCGTGTAGGTCTCCATCACCTTCGTTATCACAAAGTTGCGTACGCCTAGCTGGTACAGCGACGGGATATACAAGTGGCCGTCGTTCTTTTCCGTTTCGATAGCAAAGAAGAGAGTGCGCTCCGGCGCGGTCACTTTGCGGCTGTCGATGGCCAGTTCGGTGATTTGCGCGGCCGGAGCTCCTATAATCGTCTCCTCGGGACCAATAAATCCTATAATATCAGCAAGTTGCATTGGCTTCTCAAACAGAGATCTTTGCCATCCTAATATTCGTAGATGGTCGTGGTTGTCTCGGTGGTTTCATACGCAGTGCCGGGATTCTCGACATCCACGCGCGTGACCTTCACAGGATAATTATCCTCATATTCGTATGTGTATGTCTGATTGTCGAACGGAAGAGAACCGTTGACGTTGGTGATGATGGTCAGAGGATTGTTTTTGTTCAAGTAAAGGTTGGATACCGCGTCGGTGCCCAGTTGAGCGAGCAATCCGCACGTCGGGTTGATTTTGTTGTCGTAGGTGATTTCCACTTTTTCAGTCACCATTCCGATGAATCCAGTATAGCTCACATCTATGGTTTTCACATTGCTGCCGCTCCAGTTCAGATTCATGACCACTACGTCGCCTTTGGCCTCCTTAGAGCATTTTCTGACGGCGGATTCCGCAGCCGGGCAGATTTCGGGGAACAGATAACGCAGCGACTTGATCATGCCCGCTTTGTCCCAGTCAATGTCGTCCCAGCTAGCGTCAAATTGTATTTTGATTTGGCTGATTTTATTTCCTTTGTGTTCGAATTCATAGCGCCCCATCTCCGCACCCTCAGAGGTGAAGATGATCTTTTCGATTTTATTGCCGTCGTAGATGCACTCGCCATGTACACCAAAATCATCTATGGCAACCAGGCGATTCGCATTGTCGTAAGAGAACGTGGTGGTGTAGATTTCCATTGCATGATCGTAATTGGAAACATCGTCAATAGACATAAGCAAGTCGCCATTCCAGTTCCACACTTCCTTCAGTGTTTGCGTCCCGTTGTCAACCGTGTAAATCTTCTGGATTTTCTTGGAAGGGTTATAAACGCCATCCGGAGTCTTGTTGCAGGCAGAAAACATTGCAATCACAGCAATGCACAGACAAAAAACGATGTTCTTTTTCATACTTACAAGTCTTAAAATGATGCGGCAAAAATACAAAAAATCCATTCTGTGGAAGACGAAATAATTTCGTACTTTTGCGGCCTGAAAAAACGGTTATGCGCTACTTCCTCCACTTGGCATACAACGGCTCCGCGTTCTTCGGCTGGCAGATCCAACCGAACCACCCGTCCGTGCAGGAGACGCTGGAGACTTGCCTGTCGCTGCTGCTGCACGAGGAACGCGTGGCGGTGACCGGATGCGGGCGCACCGACACCGGCGTGCACGCCAGCTCTTTCTACGCACATTTCGACACGGAGAAGGTTTTCTCCCGAGACGAATGCCGGCAGTTGGTCCTCAAGCTCAACAACTTCCTGCCGAAGGAGATCGTCATCTTCGACCTGTTCGAGGTGGCCCCGGACCTGCACGCCCGCTTCGACGCCGAGAGCCGCACCTACCAGTACCACGTCTGCACCCGCAAGGATCCCTTCAAGCTCCAGTTCGCCTACCACTGCCATAGAGCCATCGACGTGGAGAAGATGAACGAGGCGGCGGCGTTACTCCTTCAGAACGAAGACTTTACCAGCTTCTCGAAAGTGCACACGCAGGTCAACAACTTCATCTGCCACGTCACCGAGGCGCACTGGGACCGCGTGGACGACGAGCTCGTCTTCACCGTCACCGCGAACCGTTTCCTGCGCAACATGGTGCGCGCCCTCGTGGGCACACTGTTAGAAGTCGGCTTCGGAAAACTCACCGTCCAAGACTTCCAAAACATTATAAACCAAAAAGATAGGTGTGCGGCAAAAACTTCCGTTCCCGCGAATGCACTATTTCTGACAGAAGTGCGTTATCCTCGAATGTTGAATGCTGAATTATGAATTATAATATTTTCCTTGAGCAGCCTCGAAGAGGCAAGACGCACGAAGTGCTAATAACCCCACATAAGGCCGAAGGCCGCAGTGTGGGGATTGACAAAGAATCCGGTCAGGACTGCGGACACACGGCCAAGGGCAAAAGTTGGATAATCATAATGATATACGCAACGATAGCACTGACTCTATCACTAACTATGCCAAGCTGTCACCGCAACAACAACGTGGAGGCGGCGCTCGAGTTCTCAGCCGACACGGTGATGTTCGACACGGTGTTCACCACCATCACGTCGAGCACGCGCACATTCACGGTGCGCAACACGACGGGCTCGCCTGTGGAGGTCGATATCGTGTTGGCGGGCGGCAAACAGTCCTACTACAGCATCAACGTGGATGGCGTGGCGGGCACGGAGTTCCGCAATGTGGAGATTCCCGCGCACGACAGCCTCTTCGTCTTCGTGAAGGTCAACATCAATCCCACAGACCAGAATCTGCCCTATTTGGTGACCGATTCAGTGATGTTCCTGCAGAAAAACCTCACGCAGTCGGTGCAGTTGGTGGCTTTCGGTCAGGATGCGCACTTCATAGTCCCAAACGCTGGGACCTCGTCGATGCCGTACCGGATTGTCGCGCACGAGCACGAGCATGTGCACTGGACCAACGACAAGCCGTGGGTGATCTACGGTTGGGCAGTGGTGGATTCCTTGGGCAAGCTCACCATCGACCCGGGCACGCAGGTCTATGTGCACCACGGCGGTGGCATCTGGGTCTATCGCTACGGCAACATCCACATCAACGGCACGTTGGACGAGCCGGTGACCATCACCGGCGACCGGTTGGAGTCGTTCTTCGATCATGACTACGCCCAATGGAGCGCTTTATGGATCAACGAAGGCATCGAAGACAACCTCATCGAAAACGCCATCATCTCCAATTCCTCGTATGGCGTTCATTTAGAGTCACTTGAAGAGTTTACCGGCAACAAAACCATCATCAACAATTCGGTCATCCACAACAACCAGGAGATGGGCATCCGGGCGGAAGGTGCGGTCTTGGAAATGAACAACTGCCAGGTCAGCAACAACGGGAAGTACAGTCTTGCGCTGATGGTGGGCGATTTCACGCTCAACCACGTGACGGTGGCCAACTATTTCACGCAGTCATCACGCAAGACGCCCGCCGTGGCGGTAACCAACAACTTCACCAAGACGGAAATGGTCGGCGGCGAAGTGATGAATGTCGTGTATTTGGGCGATGCCAACGCCACCTTCAACAACTGTATCATCTACGGGCCTTTGGAGAAGGAGTTCGGCACGGGCACGAAGCCAGGGGCGGAGCTGAGCTACACCTTGCGCAACTGCATCGTCAAAAAGGACTCCATACTGGACAATCATTTCATCAACTGCTTTAACGCAAATCCCAAATTCATAGCCACTTACGGACAGAATTACAACATCGAGGAGACTTCGCCGGCCGTGGACGCAGGCATGGAAGGGTTGGGCATCACCACCGACATCCTCGGCCGCCCGCGCAATGGCGTGCCCGACATCGGCGCGTACGAGTATTACCCAATTCCGGAAGAAAAAACGCGGAGATATTAACCCCCCGACACCTTAAAAGGGGGGAGTCTTATGACTGCCGCGACCGACCAAAAGCTAATAGCTAAAAGCCAACAGCTAATAGCCAAAAAAATTGTATCTTTGCCGCTCATTTGAAAAAGTATATACGATGAGCGTTGAATTATCAGAACAGGAAATCATCCGCAGAAAGAAATTACAGGATCTGCTCGATTTGGGCATCAATCCCTACCCCGCCGCCACCTACGAGGTGAACGCCACCACGGCCGAGATTTTAGAGAAATACCCGAAAGACAACAGCCTCTTCCAAGAGGTCAGCATCGCGGGACGTATTATGAGCCAGCGCATTATGGGCGCCGTCTCCTTCTACGTGCTTCAAGATGCCGTCGGCAAAATCCAAGTCTATGCCAAACGCGACGAGATCTGTCCCGGCGAGGACAAGACGATGTACAACAGCGTGTTCAAGAAATTGGACATCGGCGACATCATTGGCGTGAAGGGTTTCGTGTTCACCACGCAGACCGGCGAAATCAGCATCCACGTCAAGGAATTCACCATTCTTTGCAAGTCGGTGTGCCCGCTGCCCATCGTCAAGGAGAAGGACGGTGTGGTGTATGACGCCTTCCAGAACCCGGAGCAGCGCTACCGCCAGCGTTACATCGACCTCATCGTGAACCCGCAGATCAAAGACACGTTCATCAAACGCACGCTGTTGGTCAACACGATGCGTAACTATCTGAACGAGAAGGGATACCTCGAAGTGGAGACCCCGATTCTGCAACCGTTGTACGGCGGCGCGTCGGCCCGTCCCTTCAAGACCCACCACAACACGTTGGACATGACGCTCTACCTGCGCATCGCCGACGAGCTGTATCTGAAGAAACTGATCGTGGGCGGCTTCAACGGCGTCTATGAGTTTTCCAAGGACTTCCGCAACGAGGGTATGGACCGTTTCCACAACCCCGAGTTCACCCAGATGGAGCTCTACGTCCCCTATAAGGATTACAACTGGATGATGGACACCGTGGAGGAGATGGTCGAACGCATCGCCCTCGCGCTGCACGGCGACACCAAGGTGCAGGTCGGCGACAACATCATCGACTTCAAACGCCCTTGGAAACGCTACACCATGTTCGAGGCCATCGAGCACTTCACCGGCACCGACATTTCCGAGATGAACGAAGAGCAACTCGCCGCCTTCGCCAAGACGCAAGGCGTGGAGGTCGACAGCTCTATGGGCAAGGGCAAGCTCATCGACGAGATTTTCGGCGAAACCTGCGAGTCGAAGCTCATCCAGCCGACCTTCATTTACGACTATCCCATCGAGATGTCCCCGCTGACCAAGAAGCACCGCAGCAAACCCGGTCTCACCGAGCGTTTCGAAGGAATGTGCAACGGCAAGGAGATTTGCAACGCCTACTCCGAGCTCAACGACCCGCTCGACCAGCGCAAACGTTTCGAGGACCAGCTGGAACTCGGCAAGCGTGGCGACACCGAATCCATGGTTTTGGACGAGGACTTCCTCCGTTCCTTGGAAATCGGCATGCCCCCGACCGCCGGCCTGGGCATCGGCATCGACCGTTTGGCGATGATCATGACCAACTCGCCCTCCATCCAGGACGTGCTCTTCTTCCCGCAAATGCGTCCCGAGAAGAAGCAGGAAGTCGCCAAGGATGAGGAATTCACCGCGTTGGGAATTGACGCCGCGTGGATCCCGGCCTTGAAAAAGCTGAACATCCTGACGTTGGAGCATCTGAAAAACGCCAACCCGAACAAGCTGCTCAACGACCTCGGCGGCCTGCGCAAGAAGCTGAAACTGGAGGTTCCAGCAGCGAAACTGGAGGACATCAAGGGCTGGATCGAGAAATTAGCATAGTTATAACCCCACACTGCGGCTCCGCCTTGTGTGGGGTTATTAGCACTCCGTGCATCTTGCCCCTTACACTACCCCGCCCTTCGGGCACCCCTTCTAAAAGAAGGGGAATGGGCTGCTCAAGGAAAATTTTTTAATATATGTCGGAGCAATTCAAAAAAAGTGTATTTTTGCCGCCGATTTGAGCCGAAGTGGCGGAATAGGTAGACGCGTTGGTCTCAAAAACCAATGAGGTAACACTCGTACCGGTTCGATCCCGGTCTTCGGTACCAACAAAAAAAGCACTTGACCAAACGGTTAGGTGCTTTTCTTTTTTCCCAATTTCTTTTGGATTTTGTGGAGCCGACGGGAGTCGGACCCGCGACCTCATGCTTGCGGAGCATGCGCTCTACCAACTGAGCTACGACCCCTTGTTTTTCGGGCGGCAAAAATACAAAAAAAATGTAATTTCGCACCCCGAAAAATCACGGTCATGACCAAAATCCTTTTTGTGTGCCACGGCAACATCTGCCGGTTCTACATTCTCCTGGCACTCCAAGGGATCCAGGCGCTGGAGCAAGGGGTCTCACTCCTTCGAAACGGGAAGCGCAAAACCGTCTGATCCCATCTAATTATCCTGCATCTTGCCTTGGGTGATCTCCACACACTCTTTCAAGAATTGTGTGTCGGGATGATCTTCTCCTAAGGCTGCCTTCAGAATAGCGAACGCTTTCTGGAAACACTCCAGAGCCTGGGCATACTGGCCTTGATGATAGCAGACATTCCCGATATTGTTATAGCAGACAGCCACATCATGATGATTCTCGCCATAGACGGACTGGTAGATCGCCAGTGCCTTCCGATAGTATTCCAAAGCTTGGGCATAATCCCCTTGAGCCTTGTACAATCCTCCCACGTTATTGTAGTTGGTCGCCACCTGCGGGTGATTGTAGCCATAGACCGACCGGATGATAGACAATGCTTTATGGAAAGACTCCTGAGCTTGGGCATAATCATTCTGGAGAAAGTACACCAACCCGATATTGTTGTAACCTACTGCCACATCGGGATGTTTCTCGCCATAGACCGATTGGCAGATCGTGAGAGATTTCAAATAATATTCCTTTGCCTGGTCATATTCACGTTGGGCATAGCGAACAGCGCCCATGTTATTGTAGCTGACCGCCACATCAGGATGATTTTCGCCATAGACTATTTTTCTGACATCCAATGACTTCTGACAATATTCCATTGCCTTCACATAATCACCTTGCGCATAGCAGGTAAGACCGATATTGTTGTAGCTCATCGCCACATCGGGATGATTTTCCCCATAAAAAGACCTGTTGATGGTCAACGCTTTCTGGAAATAATCCATAGCTGGGGCATACTCCCCTTTGCTATAGAGCGCCGCGCCTATATTGTTATAACTGATGGCCATATCGGGATGTGGTCCTTCGTAAACCTTATCCCATATCTCCAAAGATTTCTGGTAGCACTCCATGGCTTGCTCATAGTCTCCTTGTGTTTTGCAGACATATCCGATATCGTTATAGCATGTTGCCACGGCCGGATTGTCATTCCCATTTTGAGAGACCGCCTGGCGGAGGGCACGCTGGTAATAGGCGATAGCCTTGGGGTAGTCGGCGAGGTAGTCTTCCACGAAAGTGCCAGCATCCAGCTGCCAGTCCACCTTGGTAGTATCGAGCTCTGCTCTCAGTTCCAGATATAAGGCGGCGGAGTCGTTCTGGAACTGGGCGGAGAACCTCTCGAAATAGCCATAGCAGCGGCGGGCAACCTCCTCGTTGTCGGCGGCGAACACTGCCTCGGCGCGGCGCAGTTGTTTTTTACGTTCCTGCAGGGCCTGGCCCTTCTGCTGCTGCTCCAGCACCTCCTGACGCACATCGCCACGGGATGCCAGGAGCGAGTCAGCCTTCACAAAGTCGCCCTGCTCAATACAGAATGACACTTGGCGGTAGAACTCGTCCAGCAGGTCATAGTCTAGTTCAGCATAGCGCCTGGACATGTCGGCGATGAGTCGTTCTTTATTCTCCTGCTCTGCATAAAGGTTCTGTAGAGCTTGGCGGTACTCCTCCTCCGTCAGTTTGTTATGTTCCTTGAGGGAGTCTATCTCCTCTTCGCGCTGCTGCAGTTGCTGTTGCAGTTGGCGACGGAGTTTCCGCTCGGCAGCCAGCTGGTCGTCGGCCTGCTTGTCGGGTGTCTCCATCGTGATCACCAGCGGGTTGGATGAGCAGGCATACTGTTTCTTCAGCACGTCGGGGTCGGAGAGCACATAGCCCTGCTTCCGCACATCGCTCAGGAAGAATTTTTTGTCGGGCGCTGTCAGGGTGAAGTTGCCGTTAGCATCACTCACAGTGGAATGGCCACCCGTCAGCTGGACAGCCGCACTGGCGATACGCTGGCCCGGAATCAGCTGCCCTTTGCTGTCCAGCCGCCCTTTGGTCTTCACATACCCCTTCTGGGTGGTCTGCGCAGAGACCATCGAGATGGCGGCCATGGCTAATATGACGGAGAATATAAATCGTTTCATAATAATCGTAAACAAGGATATGACGATGAATTATTGTCTGAAAATACAATAGGTATCGCCGCAGGGCATATAGATGCTGTCCTCATGCAGCGGGATAGATGCCATGATGGGATAGGTCTTCTTTTGTGCCGCCAGCGGGATAGTCAGCGTGACAAGTCCCGTTTCGTCGGACCATACAGTCTGGCCCTCTATCACGACCTCCACGCCAGACAGATATTGTTCCGTCTGCGGGTCGTAAAGGCGGAAACGGATGTCACCATAGACTGCCGGGTGGCGAGCCACATTCACCGTCACCGTCTCGGTCAGCACCACCGTCGTGTCGGTGGTCAGGAAGTCGCGGCAGGAGACGGTCACATGGACCGGCTTGTTGAGATACTTGTGGGGAATGTTGCGGAAAACCACCTTCCCATCCATCGTCCGGAGGGTGTCCGTCTCGGTCTTGTTGGGGAGGGCCAAGGTCACCACGGCATCCTGCATCTCCGGCAGGTTGGCATTGTATTCCGAGACCTCGTTCACCCGCAGGGAGACGTCCACGGGCTGGCTATGGAGCCAGATGCCGACCAACGCGGCCAGCACGGCCAAGGTGCCCAGGATCCAGGCGATGGTCTTGCGGATGAGCATCCGGCGGTGGCGTTTCCATATCGCGTCGAACTCCACATCCAGCAGTTTGGAGACAAGCTGCACGTAGGCCCGCTCACGGTTCAGGTAGGAGATTCGGTGCACATCCTCATGGATGTTGGCGGCGAGGATCTCGGGCAGTCCCAGCGTCTCCACCATGGGATTGAAACATTCTGTGTTGGGGTCGCCGCTGTGAGGTTCGCCCTCCACGATGAAAAAGTGTATATCCTGGGTTCTGCCCAATTGGTGGAAGAAGGCCATCTCGCGGCCCACCCACTCCGACTTGGCCGAATGGGGCGAGCAGATCACCACCAGATGGCGAGAAGCCTTCAGCCGTTCCTGCAGCTCCTGCGAGAGGCCTCCCGGCTGGATGTCGGTAGGCGCGAAGAAGACCGGCTGGATGGGCGTCCGCTTCCAGCCGCGCTCGCTGCACAAGGTGGCCGGCATACGATAGTGCTCCAGTTTCTCCTGCAGACGCTTCCCCCACTTCAAGTCATGGGAGTTGTAGCTGATAAAGGCAAAATATTTATACTGCTGCTCCATAAACGATAGGCTCAAAAGGGTTATTGATGTTTAGGGACTATCTCAAAGCCGCTGACCATCAAGAACTTCAACGTCTCGGTGCTGGTCTCCCGGTCATAGGCTTTTTCCTCTTCAGGCAACTGAGCATAGGGGATCAAACAAGGATGCTTTTTGTCGGCATCATTGCGCTCCGGACCATAAGTCCAGCCTTGGGCAACACGTGCGGCCACCCACACCTCGTGGACATGCTCGGCCATCTGCTCGGCGACAGCCTGCAACTCTTCGGGAAGCTCCACATGGGAGGTGTCAACAGTAATCGGAATATCTGGGGTTTGATTCATTGTGGTTAGGGTTTTTAGAGTGTCGTCATGCGTAACAGCCACGGGATATATTGCGAAATCTCATAGTCCAGCTGTTGCACGTCTGGGGGCAGTTGTTCAAACGGACGAATATCATAATGGACATACAACTCCTTGTTGTTTTGCAGTTCTCGGTCGTAAGATGGGTTCTCGTACTTGTCTTCCGCCTTCTTGGGCTTGCGAAACCCCATCAGCAGCTTCTCGGTATTCCAACGGTTGTGTTCCACACGGGCAAGCATCTCGACCTCCTCGGCGCTGAGGTCTTGAAGGTCTTGAGACCGGTCATCGGGCTCCAGTCCCCGCATGGTCCTCAGCGTGGCCAGTTTGCAGGAGATGCTGTATGCGCAATAGAGATTCGACCACTTCTTGGCCATGGTCAGAGCGCGCCAATAGCGGTCGGCCTCGGCCCACAGCGCGGTGGCGGGCATGGCGTCCAGATCTGCAAGACTAGTAAAATGGAAGGTGCTGTAGTCGGCGGTCTCATAGAGATAGTTCAACAGTTTGGCTTGCTTCAGTGGGGTCTCATAAGACCAATAGGCCATGTCGTCCATGCCGAAAGGATAGATGTTGGCATAGCGATGTTGGCGCCTCTCCTGCACCAGCGTTCCGTCCTCCACCTTGCCATAAGCATACAACTTGTCGTCAGCCGCCCGCAGGTTGGTGACGAAGTCGTCGGCACGATCCTGACGGATGAAGACCGGCACCGCATTGTCGTACACCTCGTCGGGCAGGTTCATCCCCGTCATGAAATTATGGCGCTGGTCGGATCTTGTGACGAAGATGGAGAGGTATTCGTGATCCTTATCTTGCGCCCAACTCTTGATCAGATGCTGGATTCCATCAGCATAGACATCCCCCTTGACAAATTCAAACTCAGTGTCCAGGAAGTCCGTGTCCGGCAGCTCCTGGGAGACACGCTGATCGATTTTCACAGGAAGATACGCCGCGTCATCCTTCGACATATCGCAATAGAAGAAGGGCTGGACTTCAAAATAATGCCGGTTTCGGGTGACGAACAAGCGCATCTCCTCGTCGGCATTCTTCTCGATGAATGTGATGCGTGTCCGCAGGGCTTTATCGCGGTTGACATTAGGAAAATGGAGCAAATGGGCCGCTTCCATAGCCAAAGAAATGGAGAAGTTTGTAATTCCCAGAAAGACCAAATGCACCCGTTTCGTGTCCTCATAGCATATGCCCTTGCCATAGACAGAAGGATACGGGATCTCCACAGCCACATTGTTCTTCTCCTTATAGGAACGTCGCACAAAGACTTGGGTGGCCCAGTCATCATAAAAGTTATACGGCACAAATTCAATCCCCAAGTCGCCGATCTGCGAGAATATCTCGGTAGTCTTGAAAGCCGAGTAGGTGTCAAAGTCTTCGAAGACGCAGACAATCCGCTTCGGAATCTGTTTGAAGTGGTTTTCTGTCAGATACATGTAGATGTTATCCACGCACTCCACGTTGATGGCGTCATGTTCCGGTCTGGTTCGGTTGCCGACGATATAGATGGCCTCTGATGATTCCAGATGGATATCCTGATAGGCATCTTTCACCATCCGGTGACCATAGGCGATGAATATCTGGTCCATCTTGTCGCGGGCCACGGAGCGGAGGAGTATCTCATGCACCTGTTTGGCATCCAGAGCCGACAGCAGCACCACATCTGCTTTAGGCGTCTTGGCAAATATCTCGGTGATGATAGACGGAACCATGTCATCATAACCCATGATGATGTAGTGGCCGCTCTTGACATAGTGCAGCAAGCCGTCGCGGTGCGCATCCACGCGGTTGTCGATGGCGTTGGTGATAAGACCGATCATGATGCCGTTGAAGATGATAAGACCGAAGAGGTAGGAGATCCCGCTGGCCACCAGCAGCCATCCATGGGTCACCTCTCCAAAATAGACATAGCTATACGCGCTGGTATCTATCAACAGAAACAACGGCAACGACCACACCGGGATGCCTTTGTATGCACAATAGGCTCTCCAGTCAGAACCGGAGAAGGAGAGCAGCAGGTAGGATATCAGCAACAGGACGACAAACAAGACCAGCAGGATGAGGATCTGCCGACTGAAGCTGCGCGACATCGCCCTGTCGAGGAATAGTTTGACATTATTTCTCTTTTTGGACATAACCTACTATTTAAGATTATACAATTATACGCTTGCAAACCGCAAAAGTAACATTTATTTTAGCATTGATAACGAAAAAACTTTATTCGAAGCCAATAGCTAAAGTCAACTTTCGGCGCGACCACCATAAAAGCCACCCCACAATAAAGAATAATTGCGTACCTTTGCCGCCGCAAAACGACAGGGAGCCATTCTTTGTTTGTGGCACATTAAAAACCTGATATTAAAACTGTTAACCATAATGAAAAAGAACGTGACTATCATTACTACGTGCCTGTTGACCGCAGTTTTAGCGGTGACGGGCTGCTGGGCCGTCACGAAAAGCAACACAGATGGCGACCCCACCCCGAACCAATATGCGAACACCATCACAGCGCCGCCGGTGCCGCAGACCATGACCTTCGCAGGCGAAGAGGTGCCGTTGGATGTTTATTGGGTGCATGAGGCCCTCGACCGAGAACTCATCGTCAACTGCTACCAGCATTCGAAGACGTTGCGTATCCTCAAGCTCTCGACCCGCATTTTCCCTGTCATTGAGAAGATTCTGAAAGAGGAAGGGGTACCGGACGACTTCAAGTACCTTTGCGTGGCTGAGAGCGGGTTGGAAAACGTCACTTCACCCGCGAGTGCCGGCGGGTACTGGCAGTTCATACCTTCCACCGCCAAAGTGTATGGCCTGGAAGTTTCCAACGATGTTGATGAACGGTGTCATTTGGAGAAATCGACCCGCGCCGCGTGCCGTTACCTCAAGAAGATGAAGAACCAGTTCGGCAGTTGGACCATGGCGGCGGCCGGTTATAACCGTGGCGACGGCGGTCTGCAGGCAGCGGTCGATGACCAGCAGGTACACGAATACTGGGATATGTGGCTTAACAATGAGACATCACGCTACCTATACCGCATTCTCTCCTTCAAGCTCATCTTCGAGAATCCGCAAGAGTATGGAGTCAAACTGTGTCCTGCGCAGATGTATCATCCCGTTGAGACCAAGACCGTTAAGGTGACCTCCTCGATTCCCAGTCTGCCGCGCTTCGCCGAGCAACACCATGTCACCTACCGCGAGCTGCGCAACCTAAACCCATGGATCCGCAACAACAAACTGACCGTCGCCGGCGGCAAATCCTACGAGATTGAGATCCCCAAACACCCGAAATCAAATTACCGCGACCTTTACAAGGATTGCGAGAATCCGTATTTGAATCTCGGAAACACTGAAGAATAACAGTAGAGGCGGGGCCTGGGGGG
>JBGUPL010000126.1:0-44627 GCA_045130275.1 Bacteroidales bacterium | reverse complement strand
CATGCGGCAAAGGTACATAAAATCCAAATATGCGCTGAATAACGATGTTTAAAGAAAAAAAACGCCGCACTCTTGCGAATGCGGCGTTAAATCATTGGCTTTGATTGAAAATTACCCGATGGCGATGGTGCGGGCGAGTTTGGGTTCCTCCTTCTGCAATCTCGGCAGGGTGATGGTGAGGATTCCGTGCTCCACTTTGGCTTCGATGTGGTCCTTATCGATGTCCTCGGGCAGGGTGTAGTTCTGCTCGTAGTTCGTGTAGGAGAATTCGCGGCGCAGATAGTGGTGCTTTTTCTCCTCTTCCTTGTGTTCCATCTTGTTCTCGATGGCGACGCAGAGGTTGCCTTCGTCGTTGATGCTCACGCGGCAGAATTCCTTCTTGATGCCGGGGGCGGCCACTTCCATCGTGTAGGCCTTTTCGTCTTCTCTAACATTCACGGCCGGAGCTGTGGTGTTGGTGCGCGGCATGATGTCGCTGTTCAAGAAATCTTCGAACATGGTCGGAAACCAACTGTTTTTAAACATAACGGGTAGCATAATGAACTCCTTTCTTTTATTGTTAGACTTTTTAATTTTTTCGTTTCTGTCCGCCTCCGCTCTCGCATCGGCGACGCTACCTATATTGCAAGGTGCGTGCCAACCCGTTTTCAATGCCAATTTTACTCATTTTTTGACAAATTGTCCATTTTTTTGTGACAATATGACGGAAATTGCTGACAATTTTTCTACCGAGCTTTGACCCCTACCGGGGTCTGATGACAACCGAACCCGCACTGTTCTACCGAGCTTTGACCCCTACCGGGGTCTGTGGCAACCGAAATGCCCCCTTTCTACCGAGCTTTTGTTCCTGTCGGGACATTGCGATGCATGTTACGGGTCGGGACATCGGCACGATTCCCGAATAGCCCCGGTAGGGGCGGCACAATAATTCGCACAATTCGTATGATTCGCCGAAAAAATGTATTTATGACCGTCGAATTTAAAGATTAAAATATTAGAAAAAGTATTGTCTCCCTGTTTTGGCTGATGGTTGTCCAAGTTGTCGACCCACACAGCCATTGTCGTCCCTACAACAGTTGCATCGCAATTTTCGCGCAGGCCTCCGCGTCAGCCAACGCGTGGTGGTGGTTGGTCATCGGGCAGCCGCAGGCCTCGGCCACGGTGTGCAGCTGGTGGTTGGGCAGTCGGCGTCCGAAGTGGCGGCGCGAAGCCCGGCAGGTGCAGAAGAACTGGTAGTCGGGATAGTCCATCTGATAGACGCGGAACACGGCCTTGAGGCAGCCCTCGTCAAAAGGACTGTTGTGCGCCACCAGTGGCAACCCTTCGATCAGCGGCTCGATCTGTCGCCACACGACGGGGAACACGGGCGCGTTGTCGGTGTCCTCGTGCGAGAGCCCGTGTACTTCCTGACAGAACCAAGCGTAGTAGTCGGGTTCGGGATGGATGAGCGAGTAGAACGTGTCGGTGATGACACCGCCGCGCACCACCACCACGCCCACGCTGCAGACGCTGCTGCGCTGTCCGTTAGCGGTCTCGAAATCTATGGCGGCAAAGTCGGTCATACTATTGTTTATTTATTTATGATTAAATGCACCAGTCATCACCTCCATTTCATCTTTGGGAATGTGATGATGGGCTGCAATGGTTTGCCAGTGGGATACGACTTCTTGCGTTTTTTCCATGATGGATATTGCGGTGGATCTTGTTAAACCCGCGAAAGGAGCCACTTCCAAAGCTAACGTAAAGTCGAGGGCATTGTCGTTCTCGTTGATGTTAAGGCTGAGCCCTGTGCCATACTTTTGCGGATTGAGGTCGTATGCGGGCGACAGCGTCCAGCCCTGCGGCGTAAGGAGAAAACCGTGATTGCGTAGATGATCGTCGCAATTGGACACCGCGATGTTGAATACGATCCGCCGCCAAAGTTCCAGAAGATTGTCCTGTACATGACAGCAGTTCCGGCTAATCCAGTCAAACAGTTCCAGATAGCTGCATCCGTCTGTCGCTCCGTCAGCGTACCCCAGCATGGTCATGGCGGAAGTAAAATGGATGCGGCGATTGCGGATGTCACGGTCAAAGCGGCGAGTCATGAAAGTGGAATGTCTCCCAGACAGCGTGCGTACTTGAAATGGAGCCACCCGAATGCCGCATTGCTGCGCCAGACTCATGGTCACCGCCTCCCATGCACCGACATTGGTCTTGTCGTTCCGACTCGGGAACTTTGCAATCCACAGATGATCGTCGGCAGCCCGAACATTGGCCTTGGGACGTGCACCTCCGAGTGAGGATCCCGGTGCCAACAGCATCACAAGCCATTTGTTGACATCTTTGTCTTTATCCGTTTCTATATGGTTCACCGCCATTTCCAGCTCTCTCAAAGAGGAAAATGGTGGCGTTGAAAAGCGAGCGTCATTGTCCAAAAAATCTCCATCGGGTGAACTTTTCATACGCAAGGCTCCCATGCGGCATTCATCGAACACCCCTAACAGATAGTCGCTTTCCTGTAAATGTTTGCGATTTCGATTCTCGTCTCGGGCGCAGATGCCTTCCCGTCTGTCCAGCAATACGCGTCCCCAACGGTCGGGTGACGAGTCCAAAAAGATGCCGAAATTGTTTTTATCGTCTGGAAGATATTGTTTGCCGGAATAGAGCTGCAGGTCGGGGTCAAGCAATTTCCCTTGATGACGGGCCAGCCATTCGTCAGTGAAAGAGAACGAAAAGACCTCCTTTCCTCTCAAGGCCTGTGCCGAGAGAACCCCTACCAGTAAAGGCCGTTCCGTGTATGCGTCGTCGAAATAGATGTAGATGTCTTTATTCATGTTGCGGCATGTTTTCTGTTTTGATTTTGGTGCTGCGGCGGCGCACGGTCAAACCGGCATCCTGAATCTTGCGGCCGAGCACATCGTCCTTGGCAAGGAGCAAGAGATCGTTATGGAGTCCCAACACTATGAGTACGCGAAAATAGGAGCCCAAGGAAACACCTTCGTCGCCGTGCTCGATCTTGATGACGGTGTTGCGTGAAATGCCGGCTCTTTCGGCCACCTGTTCCGTGGAATAGTCACGGCGCAGTCTCGCCAATCGGATATTTTCCCCCAAAGTGTCCAGCATTCTCTTATATTTGGGCAATAGCGGTCTTTTCATGATCCTTCTTTTATAATGTTCAAAATAATGCGCAAAAATACAAAATTTTGTTGAATATTATGCACGTTATTTGTTTTATTTAAGACAGGCAAATGGATGGTTCCATCAATATGCTTTTATTTGCCAATGGATGCTCTATGCAACAATGATGGTTACGCTATCGGGTCCCCGCAGTACTTCCGCCGCAGGCATTTCGTGCAGTGCAGTCCCATCCAGACCTTGTCGAACTGCTGCATGGCTTGACGCACCAGTTCGGGCTCGTCGGTGAGGATACCCGCCTCGAAGTTGCGGGTGTTGGTCCCTTTCATGCCGATGCCCGCGCCGGTGAGGTTCGCACTGCCGAAATAGACCGCGCTGCCGTCGAAGACCAGCATCTTAAAGTGGACCCGGGGACAGAGCACCCGCTCCAACCCTTTCGCCAACGACGGGTACTTGTCGAAGTCCTCGCGGAAGGCCGGACCCGGCTCCTTGGCGTGGATGAGGCGTACCTCCACGCCCTTCCGCACTAACTGTGCCAGTACCGCGAGGAACGGCATCGTGCCGTCCCCGACTTTCACGTAGAGGTCCTTGATGTCGGCGGTGCCAATCCACAGCGACTTCCTGACGGAGGCCACGCGGGAGAGGACGAGGTTGTAGTGGTCGGTGTTGGAGATGTAGGTGAGCATAATGCAAGTTGGGGTTATAACAGAGGTGTCATGTAGATCGGATGTTGTGGCGGTTGGTGCCATCCTGCTCTTGCTTACATTGTACTAATTTGTCATAGATTTTCCGTTTCATAAATCACGTTTCCTAGATTTTAAAAAAAGGTGTTTCTACACCTTTCCAAGATTTTTGAGAATGCAAAAATACACATTTCCGCGTTTTTTGCAATATCCGCAAAGATTTCCTTTAATTACGCAAAATGCGTAACGCAAAATGTGTAATATCCTTTAACTCTTCCCAAAGACTTCCTTTCCCGCGATGTTCCTTAATTGTTTTTTAGTCCAATCGTTCGTAGTTAAACCACGCTTTTGTGGCGTTAGCCCGTTTGTAATCAAAACCATATCTATCCATATACATAGCAATGATTTCTTTGGCTCCATTGTAGAATGGATCTTGAGTGTGATGTTCCGTCGTGACAATAATCTCCATTTCTGGAGTCAACACGGTGTTGTTTACTCTTTTGATTGTCTTTGGGGTGATTCTGAAGACTTTACTCATAACTTTTTCCCTTGTACGTGTCGGGCGCAACTGTTAAATGAAATGCCTACTCTGTTAAACGCTTTTCGGCGGGGGCGTTAAGTAAATTCTGAATAGGTGGAGATGTTTTAATTGAGCTTATCTCATCTCACTATTGTACTTGTGCATGAAGGCCGCTGTAAAATCAGTTATTTGATTGATGAGCTCGGTGAGGTCGTTGTCATCAAGGAAGAAGATGACCACTTCACTTTCATTCGCACCCCATCTATTCGAAGGTGTCCCGGGAATCAGTTTGGGATAGTCTTTTAGTGTGTCTGCTGCCATCTCGCGTAAGCGTTTTAATCTATCCTCTTTGAGATTTTTAAGGTTATCTTCGCCCACTACCCATGCATACTGATTGATCCGCAGGTAATATCTTCCCCCTTGTCTACAATCCACTCTCCAGAAAAGACCTTCGGATATTGTTTTTTCTTGGTCGTAAAAAACAGCTTTGTCTTCAAAAACTATTTCAGTCCACGGTCTTCCACTGCTTGTTCCTTGTTGATAATGCAAAGTGTTGTAAAGATTGCGGTGTTTGTTTAATTTGTCAAATACGATTCCCATCAGATAATGCTGGGCCTCACCATGGTTCTCGCCCAAAACGTCATAGTTCCTTTTGTTGAAGAGTTCTTCATGAAAGGATTCAATGTGTTTGCAAAACGTTTCATCCAAATATTCAAAATATTGTTCAAGAATTGGATGTAGATTCTGAATGGGTTTGAGGGAATCTCTTACCTTAAAACAATCAATGATTTCATATCCGCACTCTTCGGCATATTTTTTGTCATCAATACCTATATATCCTAATTTCAAGAAAACATATTTGTACATATCGGGGAAGTCGCTCTTGTAGCCATTGAGCTGTCCGACAGATGTTTCAGACCAAGTTTTGTTCTCAAACAAAATTGTCTGCCTTTCTGTCTCTTTTTCAAAATTGAATGAAACTTGAAGGTCAGTACGTCCATTCCTTTTCCCCTCTTGAAGAAAAACTTTGATGTTTTCAATGTTTTTGGTTTTGTCCTCTTCTTTTAAAAGGAATGTTCTGAAAAACTGCTGTTTGGCCTTGCTGTAAGCATTGTCGCTGTCCAAAAAGTAGAATAGCCATGTAAAAAAAGCGTCTGTGGTTAGTTCCTTTGGGGAATACTGGAAGATATTGCACTTGTTATTCATAATCGTTTCCCTGAATTCGTGTCGGGCGCAACTGTTAATTTATGCGATTAAATTTCTTTCATTTTCCAAACAGAAAACAGCGCACCCCTTCCGCCCTTCAGGTGGAAAAGGCATCGCCAAACGCCACGCAACACTGAAAAACTGAAAAGAGTACGCCTATAGCAGACGTACCTATCAGTGTGCCCCGTTGCTAAAATTTGGCGATTTTTTTCCACGGCCACACTATAGCTTACGCTATCTTCAAATACGCTGCAAACATACAAAATATTTCTGTTCGGCATACTCTTTCCGTTTTTTTGCCTGCAAAAATAAGACGCAACTGTGCCATTCCACAGCACAGACAATAACCATATAGTTGACGCCTTTGGGCAGACCGGAGTAGGAACAGAGCAGCCTGTCGAGGACGGTACCGGTGAGGTAGTTCTCGAAGAGACTGCTGTCGAAGCGCAGGTCGCACATTCTTACGGTTTCGGTCATATCATATAATTTTGTGGCGAAAAAACAATTTTCAGTCAAGCGGCAGGGAATTCTGCTATTAGCAGATTCTGCGGCAAAGATAACGGACAGGTGTGCCAAAGTGTGGCATAGCGGTGGCGTTTTAAGAGCGACTACAACTTGGACAACTTGGGACAACTTTAAATAAGTTTTGAAACCTTTTCAGTCCCACAAATTCCTATAATACTTGCAGAACAGAGCAAGTCCTTCCGAAACGGTTTTGGTCTCTTCTTCTGAGAGGCAATGCACGTATTTCATTAGCTCGAAGGCGTCAATCATTTTCTGAATGGTGGCGTTCCACTCGCGTATATCCTTAAAACCGTCAGGATGTCCGTGCTTTTCCAACTCCCTGAACGTGACGAGGCGCGGGGCAATCAGACGGGCTAACGTGTTCTCGGTGTTCCACACCTCTTCAATCGGGTAGTCATGCTTGTGGCTCCAGTGCTCACTGTTGGACGTGTTTTTCTTTTTTGAATTCTTTTTCATTCTTTTCGCTGTTATTGGTTTCCTTTAACAATCTCCGCAATCTTCCCATCCATCCTGTTCAGGAACTCCCCGAACGGTAGATTTGGGTCTGCGTGTGACATTTCCTCCTGATAATCAATCATGTAGAAGTGGTCCACCACGTGCCCGAACCAGGAGTCCTCAATGATGGGAGACTTTCCGCCGGTTGTAGGCGGCAGCACCTTGATGACGTGGACGGTAAGGCCTTTGTGGTGGACTTTGCACCAGGTCAGATTCACGCCGACGGCCAGGCATTTCACATACAACGACGAGCACCCACCTTTGGGAGGTTTGATCATATTACCGGGCGAGTCCCACACGAGCAGCCACACCTCTATCGGTGGGTCGTAGTCGCCGTCCTCCTGGCAATACAGATATTGTTGCACGAAATCCTGGTCCGACATCCATTCCGTAGTGATGTCGTTCGCAAAATAAGACAGGACGCCTCTTTTGCACTGCTCGGCGTTGAATCCGACGGGGATGATGATTTTCTTTGCGGTCATAGTCTTTGTTCTTTTGTTGCGGCAAAGATAATGCGGGACTATGCCGATTCGTGGCGTAGTAGGGCTGCCGCAGTGCGACAGCCCTACACGTTTTGGAAAAAAAAGATTAAGGGTTTCACCCCGCGAAAAACGGCACGGGCTTCACATTTGCTACAGGATCTGCGACAGTGACATCTGTTTACGTCTCCGCATTCTCCATGGCTGGCGCATTGCTTTGCCTTATGTGGTGGAGGAGTATCAGTTCGTCGCACACGGCAAGTTTTTCTTCCAAATCGACACACTCCTCTTTCCATCCGTCAAGTTCGTATGAGAGGTCCTGATACTCGTCTGAATCCTCGTCCAAATTCTCCAGTCGGTTTTCCAAATCTTCAATTTCACCTTCACAGTCATACATTCTGACAGACCAGCGTTCCCTGATGGTGATAATTTCTTCGATCCGCTCCTTTATGAGGTCGGTCTGTTCCTCAAAGGAGAGGTTTTTCAGGTCTTTTTTGAATTGTATAATGTTCATATTATCGTTTGTTTTGTTTTGCTTTTACTCTGTTGAACGCTTTTCGTGAACGCATCTAATGTCTCCAATCCATAACAGGGGCAGAGCTCGTGCTGATGCAGGCGAAAACCTCTACCAGTCCGGCTCAAACTCCCAGTCCACCGGCTTCCCGTTCAGGTCGAAAACCATGCACGTGTCGCACCCGCCGACCTTATAGGCACCTGAGTCCACCAATGTGTTGGGAACATATACTTTTCGGAGATGATGGGCTTCCTCAAAGCACCACGTATCAACACCTTTTATACATTTAGGGAGCCTGATGGATGTGATGCGTTCTGAAAAATACTCTCCCAAGCCCTCCCCGATATATTCAACAAAAGAATATTCGTCCTCAACGTCAACCATATCGGGTAAGTCAATGTGTCCGGACAGTTGGTGCATCTCCTCACCCCAGAATAATTGTACGACATTGTCATAACTGTAGATTTCCAGCGTGTTGTTATGGTTTGCAGCGTAGATGGATCGTTCACTTTTTTCGGAAGGGAAGAATTTTTGGATATAACAGCCCGTGTACGCATCAAGATCCTCGGAAACGTATCGTACACCCAGCAGTTGCTCTTCCGGATAGGGTTGTTCTTTGCCGTTTACGGACAATACCAAACGATCGGGCTGCAATGTTGATATGCACCCGCCAATAGTCCCGTCCGGAGTCTCGATTTCCACGAAGTCCCCGACCTGCAGGTTTTCGTTAATGTACTTCAACATATCTTTGTTGTTTTTGATGCGGCAAAGATAGTGCGAGGGTGTGCCGATTCGTGGCATAGTAGGGCTGCCGCAATGCGACAGCCCTACACGTTGGAAGAAAGAAAAATGATTAAGGGTTTCACCCCGCGAAAAACGGCAATGGTTTTATTCAGCGGCTTTGAAATTGAACACGGGCTTGATGATGTATTCCACGCTTACCGTATCCTTTATATTGGCAAGAATCTCATCCTTAGGCTTATATGCCATAGGGGCTTCGTCAAGGGTGTCGTTGGTCACGGTTTCGCTGTAGATACCTTCCATGGAGCTTTTGAAATCTTCCAGCCGCAGTTCCTTGAACGCCTTCGCCCGGCTCATCACACGCCCTGCCCCGTGCGGTGCAGAGCAGTTCCAGTCGGCGTTGCCTTTGCCGATGCAGATAAGCGAGCCGTCGCGCATGTTGAGCGGAATGATGCACCGTTCGCCTGCTTGGGCCGAGATGGCGCCTTTTCGGATCAGGTTGTCATCACTGATATAGTTGTGTACGCTTTCAAATGCACCGTCAGCAACTCCGCGCACGGAATGGTTTTCCTCAAGGAAGTCTGTGATCAGGTCGGCAATCAGTCTGCGGTTGAGGCGCGCCCAATGCTGGCAAAGCCGCATGTCGTGCAGGTACTCGTTGCACGGCTCGCCCTCCAGAAAACAGAGGTCGGGCGGCACAGGCGGGGTCTGCATCTTGAAATCGGAGTGCAGTTTGGCAATGGCGGCCTGAATCTCCTTTCTCCGGCCTTGGCTTTTGTATTCCTCTATGATTCGTTTCTGTTGTTCCATCACCTTATCCCACCCCGAAAGCAGTTTCCGAGCCTCCTTCTGGTACAGGTCGGCCACCTGTTTGCCCAGATTGCGGCTTCCCGTGTGAATCACCAAATACCATTTTCCCTGTTCATCGCGGTCGAGTTCGATGAAATGGTTGCCACCGCCCAAGGAGCCGATGGACTTGTCCAAACGCTTGCTCTCCTTGAGAAGCCGGTAGCAGTACAACTCCCGAATAATGGCTTTGGCTTCGGAATAGACCTCCATATACTTTTGGGGCAGCGGCATGTATTGGTCACTGCGGAAGTCGCGCCCCGACGGTATGGCCTTCAGGATGAATGTGTTGAGCGCGTGGAAATCAATGGATTCCGGCACATCAAGCGGTTGCACGAGAATGCCGCAGCCGATGTCCACCCCCACAATGTTGGGGATTACCTTGTCGCCCAGGTTGCCGGTGAAGCCTATCACGCAGCCCGCCCCGGCGTGAACGTCTGGCATAATGCGGATTTTGCAGTCGGCGAACACCTTGACGGAAAGCAGGCGTTGAATTTGTTCAAGCGCCAACTCTTCTATGTTGTCCGTGAAGATTTTAACGTCGTGGTTTGGAATGTTTTTCATTTTTGATTAAGAATTTGCAAAAATAATAAATGAATGAAAAAATTGTGCCGGCAAAAATAATACACGGGTGTGCTAAAACGTGGCATACGCTGCCCGCAGACCTACGGCCTGCGACACCGCCTCCGTACCGCTTCGTCACTACCGAGCCCGGCAGACTCAAAGGCCTGCCTGTTGGCAGTGAACAATGAATAATGATCAGTGAAGATGTATCTTGCACCCCATTAGGGGGGCAGGGCTTGGTAGCACAGGGCGAACAAAAGTGGATTCGCACGCCGTAGGTGTGCGGGGAAAGGGGAAAAAAGGATTTATGGGGCAGCCTGCGGGAAACGCAAGGTTCAATAGCTGAGGTATATTGGGGGAAATCAGAGATGAGGGAGGTGAGCAAGGGGATTATTAACCTATGGCATGGGAAGTTTCTTGTTTTCTAATTCTTCGATTGCTTTGTTCACTAAATCAGTTATAAATTTAACATATTTGCCTTTAATCATTTCTGAAATCGTATCTGGGTTCCAGTGAGCATATTGTTTTAAATCTTCAAATCCATAAGGAAATGAATCAGTCGGTTTATTATTTAGACAGTCAAGTTTTATTTTATCAACTTTCATACAATCTCCATTATAGTTTGATATTCCCCAATAGAAATCCCATTCTCCGCTCCGATCTGTGTAAATCCAAATAGCAGCTGATACCCAATCTTTTTTGCGAAAATAAAAACCTCTACCGCCCCTTCCAGAAAACATATTGACATCTTCAAACAACAAGCCCTTTTCTTTTGCATAATTTTCAAATTCAGGTCTTACATAAGTGCTATAAACATACTTTTTGTATTCTTCTTGAGAGTTACAGATAGCTGCCGTTGCTTCGGGATTGGCAACCATTGCTTTTAATAGAGCTTCTTTATTTATGGAATCCATATCTTGATTTGTTAATTGTTTGATGTGATTCAAATATTGTACTAAAGTCTCTCTAACAAGCGGCATAGTGGCACTTTCGTGGATGCACTTATGCAACCACTTAATGATGTGCTCCGAGTATGAAATACATTTATAGGTTACACCTTTGGCACTATTGTTACTTGCCTCATAGCCATAAAGGGTAAGATAGTAAATAGTGTAATTTTCTTTTTCATACTTTTTTTCAGAAAAAGAGTTGTATCGGATCAATTGTTCAGGCTGGTCTCCCGCATAAACTTTGTTTTCAATGATAATTCCATGTCTTGCTGCATGATCTTCAATCAAAATATCTATTCTCCCATTCCCTGTATCATACTCTGTATGGACATTTGCATTGGATGTATCTATATTGATTTCATCCTTGTTTTCAATTGTTTGCAAAAACAATCGCAGGAAAAGATCTCCTTGTCCGTGTGAACCTTGGGGATTCAAAAAACCAGCAATGATTTTAGAATGGGTTACTTCATAATGTGCTATGCCTAACAATTCAAACATATTGAAGCGTTCCCCGCGCTTGCGGCTCTCTTCTTTTTTCACTTTCTCCTTTTGCAGGATGATATTAATGTCATTTAACAAGCATTGAAGGTTTTCTCTCATAGGATTTCTGAACTTGGAATAGTTACCATTGGTGCATTTTTTTTACTCCGCAAAATTACAAAAATCTCCCGTTCACCCCTCTGTCATTTCTTCCTCATTCTCCACCCTCTCAATGCACTCCTCTATGTCGGCAATCAGTTCTTTCAAGAAGCCTATTTTTTCGGACTTGTTTGGAAAATTGTCAGGATGTGCTTCAAATTCACTCTCGATCAGTTCACAAATTGTGAACTCCCATCCTAAATCTTCCTCATTTGGAACAACATAAAAATAATAATCGTTCATATTCATTATCCCTGGTTCGTGTCGGGCGCAACTGTTTGAATATTTAATGCCTACTCTGTTGGACGCTTTTCGGCGGAGCGTTAAGTCAATTATGAATTTTGAATAAGGTGTGGTGTGTTGTTAATTGAACTTACCTCATTTCACTATTGTAGTGGTACATAAAGTCAGATGTAAAATCATGAATTCGATTGATGAGTTCGTAGATGTCGTTGTCATCAAGGAAGAAGATGACCACTTCACTTTCATTCGCACCCCACTTGTTCGAAGTTGTTCCGGCGATCAATTTGGGATAGCCTTTAAGTATATTTGAAGCTATCTCACGTAAACGTTTAAGTCTATTCATTTTAATGCTTTGAAGTTCTTTTTCGTCCACCACCCTCGCATACTGATTTATTCGCAGATAATATCTTTCACCATGCCGACAATCCACCCTCCAGAAAAGACCTTCGGATATTGTTTTTTCTTGGTCGTAAAAAACGGCCTTGTCTTCGAAAACTATTTCAGTCCACGGCCTTCCGCTGCTTGTTCCTTGCTGATAAAGCAATGTGTTATAAAAACCGCGGTGCTTGTTTAGTTCGTCAAACACAATACCCATCAGATAATGTTGGGCCTCACCATGATTCTCACCCAAAATGTCATAATTCTTTTTGTTGAAGAGTTCTTCTTGAAAAGATTCGATGTGTTTGCAAAATGTTTCTTCCAAATATTCAAAGTATTGTTCAAGAATTGGATGCAGATTCTGAATAGGTTTGAGAGCATCCCTTACCTTAAAGCAATCGATAATTTCATAGCCACAAACATCTGCATGATTCCTATCGTCAATACCAATATATCCCAACTTCAAAAACACATATTTATATAAATTTGGAAAATCACTCTTATATCCATTGAGCTGTTTAATAGATGTTTCAGACCAAGTTTTGTTCTCAAACAAAATGGTCTGTCTTTCTGTCTCATTTTTAAAATTGAACGAAACTTGAAGGTCAGTACGTCCATTTCCTTTCCCCGTTTGAAGAAAAACATTGATGTTCTCTATGTTTTTGGTTTTGTCCTCGTCTTTTAAAAGTAGTGTTCTGAAAAACATCTGCTTGGATTCGTTGTAAGCATCGTCGCTGTCCAAAAAGTAGAACAGCCATGCAAAGAAAGCGTCTGTGGTTAATTCCTTGGGAGAATACTGAAAAATATTGCACTTATTATTCATATTAATTTCCCTAATTCGTGTCGGGTGCAACTGTTGGTGAATACTAAAGTTGCGGCAAAGATAGTGCGAGACTATGCCGGTTTGCGGCAGAGTGGAACTTTTAGAACTACATTCCGATATTATTACATGTATTGTAAAGATGAGATGTTAATTTGCACTTCGGATTTTATTGAAAATATTGAGTGTAAGTCAATTAAGTGTTGCAATAACAGATTTCTTACAAAAAGATTGAAATTTGCGAAAGAGTTTCCTCAGCGCTACAGTTATATTGCATATTGTCTATGGCAATCTTTAATCCTAAAATTTGCAATTGACATTTATCTTGTGTCTTCTTGTAAATATCTTTAATTGTATCCCTCTCTAAAAAAGAACCAGAACCAACAAGTTCTGTAAAAGCCCAACCAACAACTAAGGATTCTTTTTTACCTGTACAAATACCAAGAAGAATAGTTTCCATCAGACTCACCACGCGAGAATCAGAATCATCAATAGCAAGTGTGCGTAATGCACTTTTTGCTATTTCTTGTAGAACAATAGTGAATTCATCAGATTTGGTTTCTTTGTGAAAGCCAGAATCCGCGTATTCATAAGATTGTTCATGATTTTCCACTGAATCATTCAGCCCGAATTGTTCGCGCACTGAATGTATAGTTGCGTCAACCTGTACCAATAAGTCATAAAGTTTGCTCAAGGTCCCCTTTTCCTTTTCATTTTGCTCTATACCATAATAGATGCTGATTTGGTACTTGTTGACTTCATTTACCAAAAGAGGCAATTCCTCATACGCTATCTTGTCAATCTGGTCTTTCAAATAATCAACATCGGAATCTTGTAGTTGTTTAAGCGCCTCTAATCGCTCTACAAGTATTCTCAGTTTGTCAATGATTTCCATGTCATATTATTATTTACACACAAACACTTTCGAATTTCCACCCGCAAAACTACAACTTTCCTCCTTTCACCACCCTGTCTTATAAAAAAATTACAATCCAGCACTCCCCACCAACGGATACCCCCAAGCCCCCTTCATCTCTCGCAATATCTCCCGCAAGTTCTCCGGCAAGCGGGACCACATCTGGCGGGCGATCTCTTCGGGGATCTCCTTGTAGTACGCTTCGGCGATGCCGCCGGTGATGCAGGCGAGGGTGTCGCTGTCGCCGCCGAGCGAGACGGCCAGGCGGATGGCGCTCTCGAAATCCGTGCTGTCGAGGAAGGCGATGATGGACTCCGGCACCGTGCCCTGACAACTCTCCTGAAACGTGTACCCGGGACGGATTTCCTCGCAGGTGCGGCTCAGGTCGTAGCCGAAATGCGTTTCCACGTACTCCTTGATCTCCGCTTTGGTCTTGCCGGTTCTGCCCAGGAAGATGGCGGCGGCCACTGCCTGCGCCCCCTTGATGCCCTCCGGGTGGTTGTGGGTGATGGCGGCCGAGATCTCCGCCACCCGCAAGGTCTCCTCCAGCGTGCCGAACGCCCAGCCCACGGCACTCACCCGCATCGCCGAGCCGTTGCCCCATGAGTTGTAGGGCACGCGCTCGCGGCCGCTGAACAGCCACCGGTAGAACGACCCGCCGTAGCCGCCAATCGGGTTGCGATATTGGTTCGCAAAATGCACCATCGAGGCCTCCAGCTCCTTGTGGGTGTGGTGCTCGTCGCGCAACAGCCAATCGGCCACCGCGAAGCTCATAATGGAATCATCAGTGAATTCACTTCTCTCCGAAAACAGAGGGAAATCGGTGGTTTTGACGTTGTCGAATTCGTATATCGATCCGACGGTGTCTCCTATTATTGCTCCTAACATGATGTCTTACTTTTAGTTGTTCTGATTTGAAAAATGAATCAGAGGTGCAAAATTACAATAAGGGTATGCCATTTTATTGCATTGTGATAAAAATGAGGTGGTTAAATAGCGTTTCTTTCCGTTAAGTTCTTCATGGTCAATAATTAAGGTGTCTCTGTTTCGCAAAAATACACTTTTTTTGATTTTGCGAAGCCTACCTCCAATCATCCACCTCTGCCTCCAAATCCGGATAATCCCCTAACGTCCTCCCTGTCGGGATGAGTTCTTCTTCGTCGGTCTCAACCATCACGGTGAGGAAGTCTCGCAAGACATTGCACCCCGCCTCGCCGGTTTCGGTCGTGAAACAATTCTGCGGGTTGTCCAGGACACCGAAGCAGAACCACGACCACAGGCGGCCGAACACCACTTTCACGGCGAACCAAAGCGCGAACATGCCGCAGGTGATCTCTTTAGGGACAACAGGAAGGCCAAATTCCTCGTTTATCAGCTCGCTTAGGGACTTGTCGCATTGGAGGAACGGCACCTCCTTGGTCTCGGGATCCATCATGGCGGACAGGCACCGCTCTGACAGATAATGCTTGTTTCGGCTCAGTTGTGCACCCACGTCCACGAAGTTGCCGTATTCATCCTTCTCGCAACGCAACAGCATCTCAAATACAAAGCCCATTCTTGAAAACTCGTATCTTGGTGCATCCGGATTGGGGTTGATGAATGTCCAGAAGGCTTCAAACTGAAGTTTTCCCTCCATACAGTTCCACTCATCAGCGATTTTCTGCTTGTAAACAAGGGCCGTGCAGCTGCAGTTGTTCACATGCAGCAGTAAGGCCTTGATGAGTTTCAGGTCGTTGGTGAAGTCGGCTGCGGAAGATTTGGTTTCGTCCAGAATTTCCATTCCTTTTGCAATTTAATTAAAGGCGGGAATTTGCTCCCGCCCTTCGTTCTACTTCTTCGGCACGAACACGTAGGTCTTGTTGCCTATCGATTTTGCGGTGCCGCCCATCTTGTGCGCTGCGTTCATCAGTTCGCCGGACGTGGAGTACGTCTGGCTCATGCCGTTCGGAAAATTTAATGTGTACATCATCATAACCCTGATACGTGTCGGGCGCAACTTTTGGTGAATACTGAAAAACGCGGCAAAGATAGGGCAGGGGTGTGCCAGTGCGTGGCATTGTAGAGACGTGCCATGGCGCGTCTCTACATGCCGCGGCTCTACGCTTGGAACCCGATACTTCCCCCGTTGCACCCGTTCCCGATCTTCTCGTGACGGCACAATTCCTCGATTTTTGCCAATGCGGGGCGGGTGCCGTGCAAGACCTCCTCCATCACGATCTTGCGGACGATGTTGTCGATCTCGCCGCCTGAGAAGTCGAACTTCGTGGCTAACGTCCGGCAATCCTCGTCGGCGAGCCACTCCAACTTGCTCTTCCAGATGCTCTGCTTGGCCTCCGCGGTCGGTTGCTTGAACTCGATCTTGAAGAGAAAACGGCGGGCGAAGGCGCTGTCGAGGTTGTCGGTGAGGTTGGTGGTGGCGATGAGGATGCCGTCGAGCTTCTCCATCTCCTCCAAGATGATGTTCTGGATGGCGTTCTCGGTCTGCGCCACACTGCTGGAGCCGCTGGCATTGTTGATGTTCTGGCGGCTGCTCAACAAGGCGTCGGCCTCGTTGAAGAGTAGGATGGGTTTCAGTTTTTCCTTCTCACACATCTTGCGATAGTTGGTGAAGATGGCTTTCACACGCTTCTGACTCTCGCCATACCAGCATGTCTTGGCCGCACTGATATCGACATGGCACACCGCACGCCCTGTGGCACGGGCAATCTGCATGGCGGTTTCCGTCTTGCCAGTGCCGGGAAGTCCGTGAAACAGAGCGGCAACGCCCTTCGGCAGGGCTTGTTCTTCCAAACGCTTCTGCAATTCTAAAAACTTCTCATCAGCAAGGTTCTCCTTGAAAAGTTCCAACTGCTTGGAGAGTTCCTTGTCGTAAAACATGGTTTTCTCGGCGATTTTGTCAGGGTAAATCAAGCTTTGACTGCGACCGTCGGTGCTGAAAAGATCGTAGTCTTCCTCTAAAAACAGCTGCTTGCCCTTGTCGGTGAGAACGATGGAGGCATCGGAAAACATGCTGCCTTGAGTTACCTCGATGAGGCCAGCTTTTTGCAGTTTATGCTCCCCTTCTTTGAGTTCTCTGGCCACATCCATTCTTAGGCACGTTTCTGCATAAATGTCTTTCAGGGTACACTCTATGTCGCTTTCACGATCACGAGTGGTGACGAAATCGTCGCAGACTTCGTAAAAAAGTGTGCGAACTTCTACGTCAAAATTCAGTTTGAGGAAGTTTTTTACGAAAGTGAGATTTTTGTGCTGCTTTTCCAAAGGTCCTATTTGTCTAAAGAGACGCAAGCTGGAAACTTTTTCGTTTTCCCTGCTTTCGATGAGATTCGAAACTGCGTTTACGAACTTGTAACGGTCAATATCAGGTGCTTCAAGCGTTTTCAAATCCAACTTTTTGTCGTCGAAAATGGCCTCTTTCACCTGCGGATTAATAATATAGTCGTTTCTTTCACTGAACTGATGTGTCGTTTCAGCCAAAAAGATGCGTTTGCGCACCAGTTCTTCAAAGTCGTTTCTCATCATCAGAAACTCCATGCTTTTGATGCCGAAAAACGAACAAATGTTGTCCTTGTCGAAGTCCTTGCGGTCAACAATTTGGGCGAAACCGGCCACGAAGATGGCTGCCTGTAACGGTGTAACAGCTAAAAAATCAGCAAGCTGTTTGTTCTTCAGTACCACTTGATCCACCATTTCGGATTTGTAACGAGGCTCGTCCGACACAAACGATTCTCTTCTTTCACTGCGGCGTCTTGGCCGTTCATATTCCGGTAGTGTGCCCGGTGCAATGGCGTTAATCAATTGCGTTTCAGAGTCTTCCATCTGTACGGCGAGGAAGCTCAGAATCTGAATAAGGTTGTTTTTTTTCATCATAATTACATTAATTTTGACGCTGCAAAAATAAACCAACACTGTGCCATTCCATTGCATAGTCATGTTTTTTGTTGTGCATAAAATTGGCATAACTTTTTTAGACTGTGCCATGGAATTTCACCCCTATTTGTTATCTTTGCCGCGTCGATTTTAAATCCAACAGTTATGACAAAGGAACTAATAAGAAAGTATATCTGGCTGATAGACACGGTGAACCAAGCAGGATTCGAGGGAATCACGTTCAGTACAATTCGTGACAAGTGGAAACGCAACGACCTGCTTTCCGGCGGGGAGGACTACCCCAAACGCTCGTTCCACAACCATGTGGCGGCGGTGCACGAGCTGTTCGGCATCGAGATTGCCTGTCACAAAAGCACCAATTCCTACTATATCGCCAACAGTGGCGACCTGAAGGACAGTTCTGGTTTCAAAGGGTGGCTCCTCGATGCGCTGTCGCTCAACAGCCAACTGGAGGAGAGCAGCCAGCTGAAAGACCGCATCCTCCTGGAGGAGATCCCCTCCGGCAAGGAGTTCTTGCCCACCATCCTGGAGGCGATGCGCGATAATAAAATGCTGACGTTCAGCTACAAACCGTTCTGGGTAGAGGATGACTACGTGTCAAATTTCTACCATGTGGAACCCTACGCGCTGAAGGTCTTCAAACGTCGGTGGTACCTGTTGGGCAAGTACGGTGACAGTCCGCTGAAGGTCTATGCGCTGGATAGGATGCGGGATATTGACATTGAGTTTGAGAGCTTCAATCTGCCCGCCGACTTCAACGCGGCAGAGTTCTTCGGCACCTGCTTCGGGGTGATGATGACTGAGGAGGAACCGCAGCTGATTCGGCTGAAAGTGGATGCCTTCCAGTCGAAATACCTGCGCACGCTGCCGTTGCACCCGTCGCAAGAGGAGGTCGAGCGTACGGAGGACTATTCCATCTTCATCTACTTTCTCCGTCCCACCTTCGACTTCATCCAAGAGTTGCTCTCGCTCGGCATCACCGCCGAGGTGCTGTCTCCCAATACGCTGCGCAAGGAGATCTCCCGCATCGGCAAGACGGTGTGGAAGTTGAACGGGTAGGAATTCTTTTGATGACAGAGATGTGCCGTAAGACGGATAAAAGCTTACCGGCTTACAATTCTCCGTGTCACCGTGCCCTCTTTCATCTCACAGCTGAGGATGAACACACCGGTGGTTGGCAAGGTCAGCTCCATCGTCTCTTTGCCGGGAATTATTTCCTGGCATAATACGCCAAAAACAGTGTATAGGCGGATGACTTGGGGAATCTCTTTTTCGAAGTGCACCACACACTGTCCGTGGGCCGGATTGGGATATATTTTGAAACCATCTGCTATGAAAGTCTGGATTCCCGTGCTGTCTTCCGGGATGACGGGCGGCACGAGCGTGTCGGTATGGAACGACACCATGGCCCATTCGCCGAAAAGGTCGCTGTCGCACACGCAACGGACATAGAGGTCATAGTAAGTGTCGGGCAACAGATCCGACAGTTGAAGAAAACTCTCGGTGACAATAACCGGGGTGCCGCTGCCCTGGGCGAACCCTTGAACACCGTATTCCGCTTCGAAATGGTCGGGATCGCCTTCAAAGTCCCATCCGAGGGTGGCGTGCATAGTGTCCGCATTGATGAGGTGTAAGTTGAAAATGGCACTGCAGGTGTCCTCGGGAATCACAGGTTGCTGTGCCCAAAGCTGAAGATTGTCAAGGAAAAGGGCAGAGCCTTGCTGTGGCGAAGTGTTGGCGGAGGAGAATAACAATATAACCAGAGAATCGGCTTCAACGTAAGGGTAAGAGGGGTTTATCTCTGAGATTGGGGAGTAGGCAATTTCGAACGGGGTGTAATCGGAAGCGTCGGTCAGGGCAATGGTATAGCCAGCTCCCACCACTTCACGCCGGTGCGTGGCGGGGTTGTACTTGGTGCCAAGCATCAGAATGCCCCCGTTGTCTCCACTCACGGCCGAGGTGTATTTGTAGTGGCCAGTCAAACGCTCCGGCACCATGTTGTCAAGCGCCACACCCCCATCAATCAGGGTGTTGATATCCACATTGGCAAAGACGGATAAAAGTTGCGACAGATTACCAAGATGGGTGGTCAGGTTCTCCATGAAGGGTAGTAGTTGGTCGATGTCAACCACGCCGGTGGAAAGAACTGTCGGGAAAACGGTGGAGGTCAGCATGGGATCCAACGAAGATGCGGCAAGGTTATAGACTGTTGAGTTGATGACATCGGAGAGCATGAAACTCTGCAACTTGAGCGCATGGCTGCCTTCAGGGACTCCCGAGGTCTCGTTGGATACTTTCAACAGTGGTAGGTTGGTGTTGACATTGACGTTAATGCCACTGTAGGTGATGTTTTCGTTCACTGGATAGGTCGGGTAGTCCCATCCGGTCGGATAAGTGTAGCTGCTAAAAACTTGCAGGGGGAAAATGAGGACGGTGACACTGTACCCGCTGCCAGTGGACCATTCTTCAAAACCGGGGTTGGGAATTGCGATAATACTGTCTTGTGCTTGGACTGTTGACTTCAAAGAAAATAGCGTGCACAAAAGTAACAAAAAGAAGAGTTTTTTCATAACTATATGATTTTAGAAGTGCAAAAATACGAAGTTTTTTCAATTGTCACCATTACTTCTGTTTTTAAGAATATTTCTTGTTATTTTTTTTGTACCTTTGCGCCCTCATTTTATTAAGGATATAAAGATGTTAAAAAGATATATTCTCACCTCTTTGATTTTGGCGATCAGTGTATTTGCGTTTTCACAACATGCTGTGTTAAAGGGTTTTACATACGATGAATCCACTGGCGAGATTTTGCCCTACTGTACTATTCAGCTTACGGGAACTTCCTTCGGCGCTTTGTCGGATGTCTCTGGTGCCTTCCTTATCAACAAGATACCCGCAGGCACTTATACAGTCAAGGTATCCCATTTGGGATATGTCGATTTTCTGGATACCATCACTGTGACTTCCAATGCCACCATTACCAAGCGGTACAATATTTCTCCAAATTCGCAAACACTTGATGTAGTGCAAATTAAGGGCGAGAACACCCGTAATGAACAAGAAACGCGAACGGCAGTCATCAGCGTGACGCCCAAGGACATGAGCAAAATGCCTGCTATTGGCGGTCAACCGGATTTTGCACAATATCTGCAGGTTTTGCCGGGCATTATCTCTACCGGCGACCAGGGCGGACAGCTCTACGTGCGTGGAGGCACACCGGTGCAGAATATGCTGTTGCTGGACGGCACAATCCTCTTCAACCCATTTCATTCTATAGGCATTTTCTCTGTGTTTGATATGGATATCATGAGTAGTGCGGACGTTTATACCGGTGGTTTCGGGGCGGAGTTCGGAGGAAGGATTTCCTCCGTGATGGACATCAAAACACGTGACGGCAACAAAAAAAGACTTGCCGGCAAGGTTGACGTCAGCAATATCGGGGCGCAGCTGCTGCTTGAAGGACCGCTTTTGAAGCTCAAAGAGGATCGCAAGACCTCTATCAGCTTTATTCTGTCGGGTAAGGGCTCTTTCTTGGACCATGCTTCTAAAGTGTTTTACCCTTATGTGAAAAATGCAGACGGACTTCCCTATAGTTTTTTGGATCTTTACGGCAAATTCACGCTGGCCACGAGAAACGGGACAAGATGGAATGTTTTTGCTTTCAATTATGATGATCGTGTAAAATACAGCTCTGTAGCTAATTACGGATGGGACAACTGGGGAGTAGGCACCAACTTTCTCATTGTTCCCGGAGATGCCCCCACCACCCTTGAGGGCTCTTTGTCCTATTCGAAATATGCTTCTGAACTGAAGGATGTCAACTTTGACCCCAGGAGAAGTTCCATGGACGGTTTCACCTTCAATCTTGGGTTCAATTATTACCTGGGAACAAGCTTGTTGAAAGTCGGTATCGATGTGATAGGCTATAATACAAACTATGAATATTACACCATTTACCATTCTCAACGTAATATCGTGGACCACACGACGGACATGTCTCTTTTCATCAAATACAAGTACAATTTCCGCAACAAGCTGCTGATTGAACCTGGGTTTAGGTTGCAATATTATTATTCGCTCGGAGAAGTTTCTCCTGAACCGCGCTTGGCCATCAAATACAACATTCTCAGTAATTTGCGTCTGAAATTGGCTGCGGGTATGTATTCGCAGAACCTCGTTTCGGTCACTTCCGACCAGGATGTGGTCAGTCTGTTCACCGGTTTCTTGTCGTCTCCGCTGGAAAGTGCCTTGCT
Source organism: Bacteroidales bacterium (assembly GCA_045130275.1). Taxonomy (GTDB): domain Bacteria; phylum Bacteroidota; class Bacteroidia; order Bacteroidales; family WCHB1-69; genus F23-D06. The sequence continues at coordinate 22,847 of JBGUPL010000126.1, read as the reverse complement.
GCCTGAGACATTGATCGGAGGGCATGAGGAGTTCAAGGGTCGTTTGCAGAAGTCGCAACATGCTATTATTGGTTTGGAATACGAGCCTGTCAGCCCATTGAGTATCAATGTGGAAGCCTATTTCAAAAACTTTTCACAATTGATTTCTGTCAACAGATACAAAATGTTGGATGATGACAGTGAATTTATTTGGGAGAAGGGAAATGCTTACGGCGGGGACATCTCTGTAAAATATGAACATAAAGGCTTGTACCTTTGGTTTGTATATTCTTTAGGTTGGGTGAACCGCAATGACGGCAAAATCACGTATCATCCCCACTTCGACCGTCGGCACAATATCAATTTGGTTGCTTCCTATGCCTTTGGCAAGCGTCGTTCCTGGGAGATCAATTGTCGTTGGAATTTCGGAACAGGGTTCCCGTTCACGCAAACGCAAGCCTATTATCCTCATTATGATCCTACGCACATTAACGATGATTATATTGCTGCCAATGAGGATGTTTACTTTATGTTGGCTGAATTCAACAAATCCCGGTTGCCCAGCTACCATCGACTTGACCTTGGTGCAAAGAAAAAATTCTTCTTGGGAAAGAGACATACGCTTGAATTGAGCCTTTCCATAACGAATGTTTACGATTACAAGAATGTCTTCTACGTCAACCGTATCACCAATGATATTGTCTATCAATTGCCGTTCCTCTATTATTTCGGAATGACATGGCGTTTTTAACGGATTAGTCGGTTGATGGGTTATACGAAAAAAGGAGAAACGTTTGTTTCTCCTTTTTTTGTTGGCGGACCGGACGAGACTCGAACTCGCGACCCCATGCGTGACAGGCATGTATTCTAACCAAACTGAACTACCGATCCGTTTGTCGTTTTGACGGTGCAAAAATACACTTTTTTTGAATTATTCAACACACCAAACAATATTTTTTTAATTGCGATTTATTATATTGATTATCAAGTGTTTATATAAACAATTTATATCTAGTCGGCTATTGTTTTGAACATATCAAATAAGATATTACGCCTAAAAATCGCAGTAAAAGTACTTTCTCCCTACAACTACTAACTGCTAACTGCTAATTGTCCTTCAGGCACCTCACCGAATGCCCATAGCATTTGTAATCCAAATAGTTGTAGCTTTCGTTCTTGAAATCGTAAATGATGCAGCACCAAGCTTGGCTCCTGTTAAAGTTGTCGGAACTCCAGAAATAGGTCTGAAAGCCAGAATACTGATACCCGTTTTCAGTATAGGCACCGGCAGGAGTGGCGTCGAAACCGGTTTTACTACAATCTATGGAGTAGTAAGGCTCCCACATTTGTGTGGGCGCTTTCATTTTCTCACCTGCTACCTGGTTTCCACCTAATGTTTTGAAAAGCAGTGACCAATCTTCATTGCTTGGAAGATGCCAGCCGGAAGGGCAGATGCCACGGACAGGATGGATCACGGATTTGCTGCTGTTTTGGTGGGCGGGCATGTCCATTGCCGCCGTCCAATTATATAATATGCCATGGCGGAGGTCCGTGGGTGTGGCAAAATAAGCGGCGTATTCTGGCTGTGAAGCGGTGAAATAGGGATTGAAATACCATCGGTAGCCCGACGGGGAAGTCTTGCAACGCATATTCTCCGCCATCCAGCATTGCGTGCCGATTTGCACAGTACGGTACGTGTTGCCCTCGTGGTCCTTAACGATAGGGGAAGACGGACAAAAACTGTCGAATCTGAATTCTTCTTTCTGGGCGAGTGCCCATGCCGGAAAGAGAAGCCCTAAAAGGAAGCAAACCAGTTGCAGATAGTGTTTGTTTTTAGAAAATGTCCTCATAAAATAAAAACATAAGGAATATCGTGAAATATTCCTTATGAAAAATCGTGAATGATAATAATTCTCGTTAATGTTAGTATTTGGTCAAAGATTCAAACTTTTCGAGATTTTTGAGGGCGATGGCGGTACCGCGTGCGACGGCGCGCAAAGGATCTTCCACCACATGCACTGGCAAATGCGTGATTTTGTTGATGCGTTTGTCAAGACCGCGCAGTAGAGAACCGCCACCGGCCAAATAAATGCCTGTCTTGAAGATATCGGCGGACAACTCAGGCGGAGTGACGTTAAGAGCTTGCATAACAGCATCTTCAATAGAATTGATGGAGTTGTTGAGAGCATTGGCAATCTCTTGGTAGTTGATCATGATACTGCGCGGAATGCCATGCACCAAATCGCGGCCGTAAACTTCATAATCGGTGGGCGGATTGTCGAGGTGCGTGACAGCAGCACCCACGTTGATCTTGATTTGTTCAGCCGTGGGGATACCGATGTCGAGGTTGTGTTCACGACGCATAAACTCCTTGATGTCGGTGTTGAGTCGGTCGCCGGCCACCTGAACGGATTTTTTGGAGGCAATGCTGCCGAGGGCGATGACAGCCACTTCGCTGGTGCCGCCGCCGATGTCGATGATCATGTTACCGTTGGCTCCCAACACGTCAATTCCGCTACCGATAGCCGCTGCCATGGGCTCGTAAATCAGACGCACTTCCTTGGCTCCGGCCTGTTCCGCGGATTCGCGGACGGCACGCTCCTCCACTTCGGTGATGCCAGAAGGAATACAGATAATCATCTTCATGGCCGGGGTGATCAGCGAGTGCTTGGTGTTGGTCATCTTAATGAACTCACGCAACATCAACTCCGTGGGTTGGAAGTCAGCGATGACGCCGTTTCGCAAAGGACGAACCGTATATATCTCGCCGGAGGTTTTGCCCTCCATCATCAACGCTTTCTTGCCTACTGCCACCACGGACTTCGTGCGGGAGTCGATAGCTATGATAGAAGGCTCGTCCACCACCACCTTGTTGTCGTGCAGAATGACGGTGTTGGCTGTACCCAAATCTATTGCTATTTCTCTAGTAAACAGTGAAAATAATCCCATTTTATGTCTTCTTTTTATAAACTTGCAAAAATATAAAAATTCTTGGTATTGTACGCCTTGTGTTGTAAAAAGTTACATAGTTCTTGGTATTTTGACAGGAAACAAGACAAAGGCTAAACTATGTGAGCAAAAATCGTATTTTTGCAGCCCAAAGAGATGAGATAGAAAGTACTGAATGTGTTTTTGATCAGGATTATGAGAATATTGTTGTTTTTGTTTATGTACGGCATATTAGCTGTGACAGGTGGCTGGTGGCCGCAAGGCCGTTTTTTTGTGCATCACCAGCCCGCACCCCAGCCCGTGGAACGGGTCCCGGATACCCTCACACTGATGTTCATCGGCGACGTGATGTCGCATACTCCTCAGGTGGATGCCGCACGACTGGCGGACGGTACTTACGACTATACGTCCTGCTACCGGTTCCTCGCGCCCTACATTGCCTCGGCGGACATTTGTGTCGCCAACATGGAGGTGCCGCTCGCGGGCGCACCCTACACCGGCTACCCGCAGTTCTCCTGTCCCGACGCGATGATGTCGCAACTCTTTGACGCCGGGGTCGATGTCTTCTTGACCTCCAACAACCACACTTGCGACAAAGGAGCCAAGGGCATTCGTCGCACCATCAACGTCATGGACAGCCTCGGTATCCCGCACGTGGGTACCTATCTCGATAGCACCGACTACATACGACGTAATCCACTGATTATCGATAAGAACGGCTTTCGCATCGCGCTGTTGAACTACACGTATGGCACGAACGGCATTCCTGCGCCTAACCCATTTATTGTCAACATGTTGGACTCCGTCAGTGTTTTCAATGATATAGCCAAAGCCCGTGCTGCGGATGCCGACTATATCGTCGTGATGCCGCACTGGGGTATCGAGTACGAGCGGCACCAAAACAAGGTGCAAGCAGGCTATGCCCGTTACATGTACGAGTGCGGTGCGGACATGGTCATCGGCGGACACCCGCACGTGGTGCAGCCGATTACTTTAGAAAACAGGAATGAAAAAGGTGTGGCTCAACGTGTTACCGCCTACTCCTTAGGCAATTTCGTCTCTAACCAGCGCAAACGCTACACCGACGGCGGCATCATCGTGAAGTGCGAACTTGTGCGCGACACTACTGGTGAAATGCGGGTCACGGATTACGAATATTTGCCCTATTGGGTCTATAAAGGAACCTGCCAAGGCAAATACCAATACCATATTCTCCCCGCAAAACATGCGGTGGAGAACTGCTCATATTATGACGTCCACGGTGCGGACTCTGTGGCCTTAAAGCTGTTCTATAACGACACTAAATCGTTGATAGACAGCGTCCCGGAATCGAAATTCGAGTTTACTTCAACGACTCGATAACACCTTTGACCTCATCGCCGGCCTCTTCTACGGCATCTTGAAAATCTTTCAGAATCATACGCGCCTTGGCTTGGGCAAAATAGCCTTTGCACTCGCCTTTCAGCTCGTTCACATGAGTCGTTTCGTCACCTGTCAGTTTCTTCTTTTCCACTTTGGCGACATATTTTTCGAACTTGGCCTGCGCTTTGTCCAAATCAGCTTGGGAATAGTTTTGATATTCCTGTTCCACTTGGGCAGTAAATTTCTCTAATTTATTGATTTTGTGAGATTTACTACCTAATACAAGCAAAACAATGATTAATGCGGCTACAACCACCAACGCCGCAATCATGAGAAATTTGTTCTTCTTTTCCATATTGACGAATTTAATTGATACCTATTTTCTACTACCGAGTTTTTGCCTCTGTCGGGGCTGCTCAAGGATTTTTATAACTACTAATTACTAACTAATCAGAATCCCGTCCAAAACGTCTCCCAAATTTTGTGCTCCATTTCCTGCCACGTCTGGCGAGTGGCGCCGGCAAAGTCAGCGCTGTACTGGTTGAGCAGCTTTTGGGCTTCCTCTTTTTTACCATCGTTCAATAAGTTAACTGCTTTTTTCTCCAGTGCAGGCAGTTCTTCAAAGGCTTTGTTCTCATAGCGCATGATGTTTTCCATCATCATGTTTTTGGTACGTCCCCAGCGTACTTGTGCCAATTTGTTGGCCTTGCGGTAATGCCAAAGCACCGCGTTTTCGTTGTAGCGGAAATGGCCGCAAACCTCGAAACCGGCGGGCATCTTGGTGGCTCCTGCGTAGATCGGGATGCGCGGGCTCTGGCCGGGATTCTCCACTGAGAACCAGCACAAACCGCCTACTTCGTCGGGCAGCCAGTCGCGGCATTGCATGATAAACGAGTAGGAGCACCACGACATGGCCACGCCGCGATAGAACGTGACGGTGCCGGGCTTCAGCGCATTGTACAGGGCGCGTTCGTTGCCGTCCATCCACGGATTGGCGTTCGGGCAAACAATCGTGTCCTTATAGGGGTTTCCGTCCTTGTCCTTGCGGTTGACTTCTATTTTGAGGTTGCCGATCTGGTCAAGCACGCTACCTTCGTATGTGGCTCTGAACAAGGCCATCACGTCGCGGACATCGACTTTTTTCTCTGGTTTCACGGAGAAAGGAAGTGCCTCGGCGTTGAGGTCGAGTTTCAAGGACGGGGCGAGTTCGTTGAAGATGTACCACTCGCGCTCCTTGTGATTCTTGCCCTCGGCGTAGGAGGCGTTGAAGGCTTTCCACCAAAGGAAGTCTCCCTTGCCGTCCCAGAGGCCGTACTTCTTGGCCACCTTCTCGATATTGTCGGAACAAAGGAAATTGGCTTTGTCCTTGCGGTTGAGTTTACCGATGCGCGGCACGTTACAGCTCACGGCCACCTCGTCGTCGGGTACACGCTGGGCCACCCACATTCCGCCGATGACATCGGGACCTTCGCCAAGGATTTCCATCTGCCACACTTCGTTCTTGTCAGCAATGGTGATGCACTCACCACCGTCGGCATAGCCGTACTGTTTCACCAAATCACCAATTAGGAGAATAGCCTCGCGAGCGGTCGTACAACGTTGCAGCGCAATGCGTTGCAGTTCTTCTATCATGAACATGGCGTTCTTGTTCACCAACGTGTCGGGACCGGAGAAGGTGCTCTCGCCCATGGCCAACTGATGCTCATTCATGCAAGGATAGGCGGTGTTCATATAGGCGTAGGTGTGTGCCGCTTCGGGAATTTCGCCCGCAAGCACGAGGTTCTCCATGCTTTTGGGCGTTTCGGTATGCATGGTGCCCTTATAGACTTTGTGCATGGTGCCGGGCTTGTGGTCGGCGGCCGGCTCGATGGTCACCCATGTACGGTACTTACTGTCACACGTATGCGAAGTGATGACGGAACCGTCGGCGGAAGCCTTTTTGCCTACCATGATAGAGGTGCAGTTAGCGCCCACGAGCTCGTCGTTTTGGGCGGTTAACATTTGTGCAAAACTCCACAAAATCAAGGTGAAAAGGAAAAAGAGTTTTTTCATTTCTTTGCTATTAGATATTGCGGCAAAGATACATTTTTTTAGGCAACAGGCAATAGTAATTAGTGATTAGTAATTAGTAATTAATTCTTCGATAAATCATATAGTTTATGTCATTAGTTTAAGTCTAAGTCATTAGTTTAAGTCTAAGTCATTAGCTTAAGTCTAAGTCACTAGTTTAAGTCTAAGTCACTAGTTTAAGTCTAAGTCAAAAAACTTAATGAAAAAATCCAAAAAAACCGTATCTTTGCCGTCTTTTTGAGAATCGAATAAAACCAATAATAACCCAATGAAGAGTAAAGTTATTTTCGCTGTATTCAGCGTGTTAGCCATTGGAACTACCCTTTTCGCGCAGTCTCCGAACAAGCATTACCAACAAGACAAAACCAAAATGGACCAGCTGTTCAACGCCATCAACGCCATGTACGTGGATTCGGTGGATTTTGACCCGCTGACTGACAGAGCCATTGACGAGATGCTCAAGGAACTCGATCCCCACACCGCCTACATCCCGTCCAAAGATGTGGCCGCGATGACCGAGCCGTTGCAGGGCTCTTTCGATGGAATCGGTGTGACTTTCCAGCTCATCAAGGACACCATCAACGTGATGGAAGTCATCATTGACGGTCCGTCGGAAAAGGTCGGACTCATGGCAGGCGACAAGATCATCAAGGTCGATGACACCGTGGCTGTCGGCAAGAATATTTCCAATGATTGGGTGCGCAAGCATTTGCGTGGCAAGAAGGGCTCTAAAGTGAAGGTCACCGTGCTGCGCGGCCGCAAGAAAGAACCTATCGATTTCGTTATCACTCGCGGTGCCATTCCGATGTACAGCATCAATGTCAGCTTCATGGCCGACTCTGTCACCGGCTACGTCAAGCTCGAGCGTTTTGCCGCCACTTCCACTACGGAACTGAAAAAGGCTATCCGCAGCCTGAAGGAGCAGGGCATGCAGAACCTCATCCTTGACCTTCGCGGCAACGGCGGCGGATATCTCAACGTTGCGTTCGAGATTTGTGACCAGTTCATCTCCGGTAAACGCATGATCGTATATACCGACAACTTCCGCAAAACCGGCGAGAAATACTTCTCCTCCGAAGAAGGCCTCTTCGAGGAAGGAAAACTCATTGTGCTTGTCGATGAGAACTCCGCCTCGGCCTCCGAAATCACTTCCGGCTGTATCCAGGATTGGGACCGTGGTCTGGTTGTTGGTCGTAGAACATTCGGTAAAGGATTGGTACAGAAACCGTTAAGACTTATTGACCAATCGGAAGTGCGTCTTACCATCTCCCACTACTATACGCCTACGGGCCGCTGTATCCAGAAACCCTATGACGACGGTCTCGATGCATATGTCAAAGATTTGCAGACACGTGCCAATAATGGAGAGTATTATACGGCAGAGAACATAAAATTCCCTGATTCACTGAAATATAAAACTCCACATGGTCGTGTGGTTTATGGTGGCGGTGGCATTATGCCCGATATCTTCATCCCGTTAGATACCACCAAGTATTCCAGCCTTTTCAACGAAATTGTGCGTAAAGGTGTCTTCGGCAGTTTCTCCGTCGATTATTTGGAAAAAAATCGTGAATCCTTGTTGAAACAATATCCGAAATTTGAAGATTTCCAAAAAAATTACCGGATATCGGATGATTTTTACAACGAATTCATGGAATACTCTAAAAGCGAGGGTGTGAGCGACAAAGCTTCCTTTGTTTTCAGCGACTATGCCAATGCTTTCATCAAGGCGAACAAGAGTAAGCTGGATTCAATGTACAAGAGTACGGAAGACTTTGATCAGCAGACTTTTGACACGATGTTCACGAATTACCTCAACAAGACATACGGCGAGATGCAACACCTGCGTAATGAGGAGCACGCCTCTGACTTTATCAAGGAGTATCTGCGTTTTGAAATCGCCCGTGGGCTCTATGGCTACGGTGATGCCTATAGGGTCTTCCTCGAAAGCGATGACACCTTCCAGCAGGCCGTTGAAATTATGCACAATAAAAAGATTTTCAAGAAATACAAAGTGGATTCCGGAAAATAACCGATGATCAAGCAAAAGTCCATAGACAGTGTGATGGCCGCTGTCCGCATCGAGGAGGTGGTCGGCGACTTTGTCTCCCTGCGTAAACAGGGCCAGGATTTTGTGGGCATTTGTCCGTTTCACGACGACAAGAATCCGTCTATGCATGTGAGCCCTCGTCTCGGTATTTACAAGTGCTTTGTGTGCGATGCCGCCGGCAACCCCGTCAAGTTCCTTATGGAACACGAGAAGATGTCTTATCCTGAAGCCATTGAGTATCTTGCCAAAAAATACGGCATTCCGCTGGAATATGAGCGCAACGAGAGCGAAGAGGAGCGTCAGCAGCGTACTATACGTGAAAGTCTGCTGATTGTCAATGAGTTCGCCCAAAAGTTTTTTGTTAATCAACTCCGAAATACCGAAGAGGGCAAACTGATGGGTATGTCGTATCTCAAAGAACGCGGGTTCAAGGACGCCACCATCGACAAATTTGGGCTCGGCTACTGTCCCGACGGTTGGGACAATTTCACCAAAGCGGCACTGGAAAAAGGCTACAAAGAAGAATACCTTATCGAGTTGGGCCTTACGGGCAAGTCACAAAGCGGTAAACTGTACGACATCTACCGAGGGCGCGTGATTTTCCCCATCCACAACGATGCTGGTAAAGTAATCGGTTTTGGTGGCCGCATCTTGAAAAAAGATGGCAAAGACCCGCGGAAATATGTTAATTCCCGTGAAAACTCGATTTACCACAAGAGTGATACGCTCTACGGTATCTTTTTTGCCAAAAACGCCATCCACAAGCAGCAGAATGTTTATCTTGTGGAGGGTTACACCGACGTGATCTCCATGCATGAGTCCGGGGTTGAGAATGTGGTGGCCTCTTCCGGCACTTCGCTCACGCAAGGCCAGATCCGAATGATCACCAAGCGCACCCAGAACATCACGGTGCTATATGACGGCGATATGGCCGGCATTAAGGCTTCTATGCGCGGTATCGACATGCTGCTGGAGCAAGGTCTCAAAATCCGGGTTTGTCTCCTCCCCGACGGCGAAGACCCCGATTCGTTTGCCAAAAAACATAGAGACAGTGAATTACAGGATTATTTGGCAAAAGAATCCAAGGACTTCCTGCTCTTCAAGGCGGATATTCTCTCAAAAGAGGCAGGCAACGACCCCATCAAGCGTGCTTCCATGGTGAACGAGATATTGAAGTCCATCAGTTGTGTGAAAGACAATATTGAGCGTGCATTTTATGTCAAGGAATGTGCGAAATTGTTCGATTTGTCGGAGAACGACCTCAATCTGAACCTGCGTCGCTTCGTCTGGGAGAAGACAAAGGAGCAGAGCCGGATGGCACAGCAGCAGCAGAAGCAGGACGGCTTGGCGGCTCCTGCGGAAGTAGGCCAACCTGATTTGTCCGACCTCATTGAAACCAAGAAGCATGTGGACATGGTGCCGCAGACCGATCTGCTTTATGAGGCGGAAAAGGATTTGGTGCTGTTGGTGTTGAATTACGGAAACTACGTCATATATGAAAAGGGACAAAGTGAAGAGGAAAAAACAGAGGGACTTCGAGTGGATCAATACGTTTGCAATGAGATGCAAAAAGAGGATATTCGGTTCCATAACCCACTGTTAGAGCGCATTTTCAATCTATATGCCGGATGGGCTTCCTATGTGGGCAACCAAGATCAGATTATTCGGAACTTCACCTTGTCGGACGATCCGCAGATCAGCGAGTTTGTGATCCGAAATATCCCTGTGGAGCCACGGTTCAGCGAGTATTGGAAGAAGAAATATGACATCCATACGCACACCACGCGCAACAATCTCCGCATCTTGCAGAACCAAGTGCAAAACATCCTGCTCACCCTGAAATTGCGGATCTTGGAAAACGATGCTGCTACAATACGTAAAATATTGGAAAACAAAGATATAGCAGAAGAGGACATGGAACTTGCTCTAAATCAGCTAAACCGTGTGATTCAGCTGAAAAAAGTAATTTCCCAACGCCTGAACCGTGTGGTCAGTTGTTAGTACTAATATTTCTTAAAACGACAAAGAGCACAATCTTATAATCGAAGAAATATTATTTTTGCGGTTTGAAATAGTATGAACAAGCGACATTATTTATGGATGGTAGTGCTGCTTGCCGGAATGTTGCAAACCAATGCGCAAACTGGCGGGAAGTTTGTATATAACTTCCTGAATCTCAGCTATTCTTCTAGAATTATGGGCTTGGGAAGCAATCTGGTTTCCGTTCGGGACGACAGTCCTGCGTCCATTTTGTTGAACCCTTCGTATCTTAGTGAACGGACTCATAATACACTGTTTTTGAATTATACCGACTATTTTACGCATAGTCCCGCGATAGCTGCCGTTTACTCGCACACATTCAGCAAAGCCGGAAGTTTCTCTTTCGGCATTTGTGGATTGAATTACGGGTCGTTCAGAGGTGCGGATGTCAATGGTGTGGAGTCAGGCCAGTTTTATGCTGGCGATTATGCGCTTGTATTGGGTTGGGGGCGAGAGCTTTCTCCTAATTTTTCAATTGGGGCTAATTTGAAAACGATTTTCAGCAGTTATGATTCCTATTTTTCTGCAGGAATGGCTGTAGATGTGGCTGGAAGTTATTTCAATGAAGAGAAGAATTTATCTCTCACCTTGTTGGCGAAAAATATTGGCCTTCAATTATGTGCATACGCTCCTGGCAACCGAGAACCCCTGCCGTTCGATTTGCAGTTCGCACTGTCGCAGCGGTTGAAACACGTGCCCGTGCGTTATCACATATCCCTCCATTCGCTCTATAGATGGAATATGAACTACTATGGACACGACAATCCGTTTATGCAAGTGGATGCCATTTCAGGAGAGTTGCAGTATCCCTCAAAAGTGGCGCAGTTTGCCGACAATTTTTTCCGTCATTTTGTTTTTGGTTTAGAATTGGAACCTGTTAAATATTTTTCCTTGCAGGTAGCTTACAATCATAATGTTCATCAAGAGATGAAGGTCCTGTCACGTAAATCAATGGCCGGTTTCTCGTACGGATTCCAGCTGAACATCAAAGGAATCCGTTTTGGCTTTTCCCGCTTGCATTATGCAGTGGGTGCCACGCCGAATTGCATTGATCTCGCTTTTGACTTTGATGAACTGGCCCAAAACAGCAAGGAGCGAAAATCAAGAAAATTACAACGAATCACGCAAGATTGATATGAATATACCCTTTTCCCCGCCTCACATTGACGAGGCGATAATTGAAGAAGTTGTAGCCGCTTTGCGCTCTGGTTGGATCACTACCGGACCCAGGACGAAGCTTTTTGAAAAAAAACTTGCGGAATTTTGTGGTATTCAACACGTTGTGTGTTTAAATTCTGCATCCGCCGGTTTAGAGCTTGCGCTTCGTTGGTTTGGGGTCGGTCCCGGCGATGAGGTGATCGTTCCCGCCTATACCTACACGGCAACGGCTGAAGTGGTGCTCCATTGCGGCGCAAAACCGGTTATGGTGGATGTGGACGACAATTTGTTGATGGATGTATCTAAAGTCAAAGAGGCCATCACTGACCGCACCAAGGTCATTATCCCCGTGGATATTGTCGGATTGCCTTGTGATTATCATGAATTGTTCGATTTGGTTACCGATTCGGATGTGCGTAGGAGGTTTCATGCCGCCAATTCCCAGCAGGAGATGCTTGGACGCATCCTGGTTTTGTCCGATGCTGCACATTCCCTGGGCGCCTGGTATCACGGCAAAAGAGCTGGTGCACTGGCTGATATCACTGTTTTTTCGTTCCATGCCGTCAAAAACCTGACCACAGCCGAAGGAGGTGCCATTTGCTTGTGCCTACCCGACATTTTTGATACAGAAAAAATATATAAAGAACTGTGTGTTAGTTCTTTGCATGGTCAATCGAAAGATGCCCTCTCTAAAACTAAGGCTGGCGGCTGGCGCTATGACGTAACATCTGCTGGCTATAAGTGCAATATGACCGATGTGGCGGCGGCGATGGGACTAGTGGAACTGGCTCGCTATGACCAAATGATCCTTCCCCGCCGAAAGGAGATCTTTGATGCTTACAATCATGCTTTCGGAAACGACCCACGATATCGCGTACCCGTCTATGAAACCGCTTGCAAACGGTCTTCTTTCCACGTCTTTACGCTTAGGGTGAATGGCGTTACGGAAGAACAGCGTGACGATATCATTCATAAAATGGCAGAGCAGGGTGTGGCAGCAAATGTCCATTTTATTCCTCTTCCGATGTTAACAGCCTATAAATCACTTGGATATAAAATAGAAGATTATCCGAACACCTATCGGCAATATGCGTGCGAAATTAGTTTGCCGGTCTATTTTGATCTGACGGACGAACAAGTGACGGAAGTGATCCGCGTGACGAAAATGGCGGTGTCGGAGGTCTGCAGTTTATAAATCAAACCATTCAGGATGGGCGTGCGGCTTGTCCTCCAGATTGAACCTTCCTTTGCGGTATCCTTGCAACCCGTAGTATTGCGCCTGAATTTCCTGCATGTCTTTCTCATAGTCACCTGTGGGATGGAATATGGACATAATTCCACAGGTTCGGGTGTTGTAGTCGATGTAGCCCAAGCTGATCGGCACTCCGGCTTCCATTGCAATCTGGTAAAATCCCCGTTTCCATCTCTCCACCCTTTTGCGTGTACCTTCCGGACAGATAATCAAGGTGATACGTTCCCGTTCTTTGATGACGTTCGCGGCATATTCCACAAAATTCCTGGCATGTTTCCGATCCACCGGAATCCCTCCTAACTTCTTCAGTAATAGATTCAAAGGGAAAAAGAAGAACTCTTTTTTGATGATGGTGTTGGCATGCAGGTCGTAGTATTGCATCGCCGCCAGTCCAATGATGAAATCCATAATGGAGGTGTGCGGTGCCATCATCAGCACGCTTTTGGGAATGGTGCCTTCGGGGTTCGGATAAGGAATGGGTTTCACCCGATATACGTATTTGAAGAGGAATGTGCTAAGCATGATTCAAGTTATTGATTATAAATTTATTATCTTTCAAAAGGCCTTCTGTGCAGCAGCCCATGCGGAAGGCGCGGTTGTCGGGAAGGTGCCCGGCAGGTACGTTGTATATAAGCGGAATGTCTAGATCACGACACATGTCGGACACAATTTCATCGGCCGTTTTCCCAAAGGGAATGGTATTGTCATGCATGTCGCTCAAATGTCCGACAAGCAATGCTTTTATTCCGGAAAGTTTGCCGCTACGCTTCAAATTGAGCATCATCCGGTCTATATGGTATAAATATTCGTCCAAATCTTCAATAAAGAGCACTTTCCCTTCAGTGTCAATATCGGACGGGGACCCGATGAGGGAGTAGAGCATGGAGAGGTTGCCTCCTGTTAAAATTCCTGAAAAAGGTGCGGGTCTTGACAGAAGATGGTTTTCTAGTTCGTAGGTTAGGGTTTGGCCCGTCAAAGCTTTCAGAAAGGATTGGACAGCAGGTGTTTGCGCATTCTCATCGGTCACATTGATAGGCATGGTGGCGTGGATGGTGGCTGTTTGAAGGTGTCGTTGCAGATGGCTGTGGAAAACGGTGATGTCGCTGTATCCGCAAACCCATTTCGGATGTTGTTGGAATCGTGTAAAGTCCAGTTTGTCAATAATTCTGGCAGATCCGTATCCTCCTCGCGCGCACCAGATGGCCTTCACATTGTCATCATCCAGCAGATCTTGAAAATAGCGGGCACGCAGAGCGTCGTTTCCGGCAAACTGATGGTCTTCCGCGAATAACCGTGCATCATAATAAACGTTAAAACCGGCGTTTCGCAGCATCTTTTCCGCCGGAAGGATTTCGGATTTGGCAATTTTCCGGGCCGGGGCTGCGAGAGCGACGGTGTCACCTGCGGTCAGATATGGCGGGATAATCATAACTGGATATTATTGTCAGCGAGAATCTGCAAAGTCAAGTCTCTCAATAATTTACGTTGTTTGAGATTGTTATAGAACCTTTTTTTGTGTTTCACCACTTTGCGGTTTTTGAAGATTTGCCCCGTAACACCTTGGTATTTCGGGTCAATGGCGGCAGTCAGCATGTTGGCGGCACCTTGTTCGGGCGTGTTGATCAGCGGTCGGAAAAACCAGTCGCACAGCTTGTCCACCACGATGTTATCCATCCGGATGATGCCCGTGTCCACAATGTTGGGGTCGGAAACGTTGAAACAGATGCCTTCGTCTTTCCAAGCTTCCGATGCATCAAGCATGAAGTAGTACAAGGCTAATTTTGAACTTCCGTAGGCGGTGAAACGGTTGTACTCCTTTTGTGTTTTCGGAGTAAACACTTTCGGGGTTATTTTTCCGAGAATATAAGCCAGGGAAATCATGCTCACAATACGCGTGCCTTGTCCCATGATGGGATGCAGCAGATTCGTCAACGTGAAGTGCCCCAGATAGTTGACGGCCATAATGTATTCGACGTTGTTCACACTGGTTTTGGAGTGACTGGGCAGGACGCCGGCGTTGTTGAGCAGAATCTGCAACGACGGGAAACGGCTTTTCACTTCATCGGCAAAGCGCACGATGTCAGCTAAATTACCAAGATCCACCTGCATTAGATGGAATGTGCCGCCAGTCTCCTGTTGAATTTTCTCCATCACCGGCCGCGCTGCTTCCGTATCAATGCAGGCCATGATCACTTCATACCCCGCTTTGGCCAATTCACGCACATGGATGCGCCCCATGCCACCATCCGCACCTGTCACTAATGCAATTCCCTTGCCCATTTTCGATTGTTCTAACATTTATTAACCTTATATGTCCCTTAGTTCTCCGAGCAGAAAATCGTGTGGTGAATGACGGTGTTGGAGTCCATAGTGAGAGATTCTTCTTCATTGAAGTCCTCGCATTCCCCGCGTGTGAAGTCGTTCACCGTGTCAGTTGCCGTCTGGACGATGCTGTCGTTTTGAGTCAACACATTGGTGGAATAGCATTTGCATTCTTTCATCTTACAAGAGGCCAAGCAGATAATGATGGCCAAAACCATAATGATACGGAAACCTTTTCTCATTTTCTTGAATTTGTTTAAGATTGTTTGGCAGAGCATGCCAGAGCATATAATTTTATTTGTTTGATCATGGAAGCCAGTCCATTGGAACGGGTGGGGGAGAGGTGGTTCTTTAAACCGATGACATCCAGGTAGGAAAGGTCGTTTTCAAGGATTTCCTGCGGCGTATGACCGGAAAGCACTCTGATCAAAAGATTGACAATGCCTTTTGTAATGATGGCATCGCTGTCGGCGGTGAAATAAAGCAAACCGTCCTTCATTTCGGGGTGCAGCCAAACTTGTGATTGGCAACCGCTGATGAGGTATTCTTCGGTTTTGTATTGGGGATCAATCATCGGAAGATCTTTGCCTAATTCGATGATGTAGTTGTATTTGTCCATCCAGTCATCAAACATTTCAAACTCCTGTATGAGTTCCTCTTCCGTCTCTTTCATTGTATTTATATCCATAACAAACAGTATATCAATATTTTATATTCCAAATAAAAACAACGCAAATGTACATAATTTACAAATACGTTGGTCTTTTCGTTTTCTCAGATTCTAATCCTTTACGTTTTCCCGCAAAGTTTTGTTGATTAGAGTTTTAAGTTCCATAACACTGGATTCCACCACTTTGCGTTTTTCAGGGTGGAAAAGGGTGGCGTATTTGGCTTTCCCGACCTTGTATTTTAGTTTGTTCTCCAACCCGATGATATCCAACCCGATTCGGATGGGTTTCACTAACGAAATATTATAGTCGTAGGTCATGTCCAAGTTGTGACGGCCGGAAATGATGGCGCTGTATTTGTCGATGGAGAGCAAGAACGGATAGACATCCACTTCGTTCTTGTAAATGGTGATTTCGGTGGATAGACTGTCGATTTTGTTCTCTGTTTTCTTGCTGAACATCAGTTTTTTAGCGATGTTTTTATACGTTTCATTGTCCAGAACGACCAAGTCGTGGCCATTGATGGCCGCGGCACCTCTGAGGGTAGAGTACTTGATGTCGTAATTGGACTTGAGGTAGGTTTCGGCGGCAAAGTGGAACTCCGCGTTGCCGCTGAAGGATTTCAGCATGGGCAAGATAGTGTCCACTTCAGGAATCATGGCGATCAGCTTGTCTATTTTGATGTCAAGTAGATGAAAGTCAAGGCCTAGGAAAAGATGATTCATGCGTGGGGTACGGTACATGGCGGTGAGCTGCATCCGCGCGGCATCGTTGGTGAGACCCATCTCCTCCAGCACCAGCACGCCGTCTTTCACATAGACGCGACCGGCGATGTTGCGGAACTCCACATCCTCGTACAGTGCCTTTTTGATGGTGGTTTTCATATTGACGTCCATTCCGAAGGGCACGATGAACGGGGAATCTCCGTTTTTCGCCTCTATCTGCTCCGCCTGCTCTATCAAGGAGTCCGGGGCTCCGAAACCGTCGGCAAGGTCCATTATCTCGTTGAGGTTCAAATAGTCGGCAACTAAATCCAGATTGCCTTTGAGCAGCCCTGAGCCATGAAGGAACGGTTCAATCCCTGTAATGGTTCCTGTCAGCGAGGCGGCCGACTGTCCAAACTGGATATTTGCTTTTTTTAACACACATTTTTTCGGATTGAAATCGACATCAAGCGCGGGGATTTTTATGGCGTGGGCGATATCGCGAATCTCGGCTTTGGCATTCGTGGTTTGCAGTTTCACCACCGGAGACCACCGCAACAGTGGATTCTCTTCATTGTCATTATAATCGATTTCTGCTTTCAGATTTATTTTGTCCGTAGTGAAGTCGATGAGATTTCCCTTACTGGAACTTGTGGATTGCCCGGAGTTGCTAACGTAAACGTTGGTATTGTTTCCGTTGTAATCCAAACGCATTTGATTCATGTTTTTCAACACGAAAACCCCTTGAGGATGTGAAAGATGCGCAGAAATCGTGTCCGCCCACATACTGAGCTGATTGAGCTGATAGGTAGTGGCGAATTTAAGATCCACCGTACTGTCTAACAAATTGTTGGTATAGGCATCCAACTGAATGGAAGAACCCTCTATCTCCTTTCGCTCACGTGTGCGGATGTTTCGGATCGATAGTTCACTCGTTTTCACTTTAGCATTGAGCCATTCGTCGATTTTATACGGCTTTTCCGTCACAGGAAAGGTCAAATCCACCTGCATGTCAGGCGAATAGACGGACATGGTGTCTTCATACAACATTTTCAAATCCGTGAATTGCCCGTTGATGGTGGCTTTGGTGATATTGTCAATCGTGAATTCCTTTTCCGGGTCGTAGGTGAGTTGCGTGTTCACCTTGAGATTGGCTTTTCCGCCATACTCGGTGAAGTCTTCGGGCAGGAAGTCTTTGAAATCCGCGATGTGCAGGTTTCCCGTGGCAAGGATATTCAGTAACATTTTGCCTAATAGGTTTTTAACTGTTCCGGACGCAGTGATTTTGTTGCGTTTCCTTGTGGTAGCCGATAGCGATTTCACAGTCACATCGGACTGGTTGTTCAAGTCCAGATGGAGGTCGAAAAGACCGTCCGCTTTTTCGAAATCGAGCGGCAGGCCTTTCATCGCAAAGCGACCGCGGTGCCATGCCACGTCGGAGGTGATGGTGGGCGTTTGCGTGTCGCTGAAGGTTCCCTTCACATCGCCTTCCAGGGCGATGTCGCCGCTTATCTGTATGTCGTCCAGCTTGTCGCCGATTACTGCATAAGGAATCATGGGCAGAATCTCTTCGATTTTCCAGTCGCCGGTTTTGTAGTGCAGATCGGTGTGGATATCGCTGTTGGAAGTGTCAATGTTGACCGAACCGTCAATTTCAAGTTCCTGCTTGTCAACGTTTAACATAGTGTTTTGGATGTCGAAATGCAGGTTTTCCAGATTGGCTCGTACATCGGAATTCAGCGAAAGATCCATTCCGTTGAGGTAGTGGGTGGTGTCGACACGCAAGACGGCGTCTTGAATGTCGGCGTTGAGTTTGCCGTCAATCAAGTTAAAATCCGTGAAAACACCATCGTAGGAGACTTGCACGTCTTCCCCGGAAAAGTGCAGGTTGGTGCTGTCCGCGATGGCAAAAAACAGCGTTTTGGCCGACACTTCCGCCACTCCGTTTACGCTATCTTGTTCGAAAGTCCCTTTTACGGTAATGTCTGTCCCTTTTGCCGCCGCTTTTTGTTTCGATTTGCCATTTTGATAACGAATGTCGAGGTTTTTGGCTTTGACTTTTTGCAAATCAATGCTGTAGTCAAAAGAGGAGGTGTCGTTACTACTACGGAAAACATCATAGTTTCCCTTTCCGTTCTCATCCACATACAGGTTCAGCAGTCCATTCTCCAGTGAAAAATCGTTAATTTCTGCATGTTTGTTTTTGATTAGCTCGCGGATGTTGAGGGTAGCCAGACAGTCTTTCACATACAATAACGTATCGGAGACATCGGCATTCTGAGGATTTTTCAGCACTACATTCTCTAAATCCAGCCCGATTCTAGGAAATGTCTTGAAAAAAGTAAGACCTGCATTATCCATGTGGAACTCACAGGTGAGAAATCGGTCTGCCTGACTGTTGACGATTTTCGCCAATTTAGAAGGTGAAAAAATGCAAAAAAGGGCGATTGAAGCTGCAATGATGATCAGCAGCAGAATCGAACCCAAAGAGATCAGCCCTATTTTCAGTGGTTTCTTCATGGTTCCCTGGTAAAAGTATAATATTTTCCGTAATCGTCATGGTATTCCAGCGTAGTGGCGTTGAGTTTTGTAACCGTATAGGTTTTCGGGATGTTACCTCCCATTTCCATTAGGTGGATTTGGGTCAGGGTGGCTTTCTCGAGTGTCCAAGTAAAGGGTTGCGCCTCCTCTTCGGTCACATCGTCGGCGGTGTCCCAGGTATAGCCGGTGCCGGCTTCATTGTAGTATTCGTGGATGGTGCCGGTCACCCAATAGCCGGGGAGGAGCGTTTTGTCGAACTTTTCCTTGCGCGGGAAAAGGTCGCAGCCGGCCATCAAAAGCATAGTTGCACATAAAATCACGCCGAAGGTCAGTTTCCTCCGGTTTTCTTTGCCGATATGTCCAAGTCTATTCATTTTATCCAAATATCCAACTGGTGTATTAGACCCGTTTCGCGGGCAAAAGTACATAAATTCCGAATATAGAAAGTTGAATGCGTTTTTCTTGCGGAGACATAAAATTTTGCACCTCTGCTAAATTCTGTTGATTTCCATCTCTAACGTAATGTCAAACAGCGAATTAACATCATGGATGATGGTTTCAGCCACATCCAGCACTTCTTTCGGGGTGGCACCGCCGTAGTTCACTAAAACCAGTGCTTGGTTCTTCCACGTGCCCGCGTTGCCCATGCGCTTCCCTTTCCATCCGGCTTTCTCAATCAGCTGTCCAGCAGAGAGTTTCTTTTGCCCGTCGGGTGCGTCATAAGCCACTAAATCGGGGA
The DNA here is from genome assembly GCA_045130275.1 of Bacteroidales bacterium. GTDB lineage: Bacteria > Bacteroidota > Bacteroidia > Bacteroidales > WCHB1-69 > F23-D06. The sequence continues at coordinate 3,013 of JBGUPL010000126.1, read as the reverse complement.
AGTTTGTCAGCAGTTCACGGTATTTTTCCTCGGGAATCACTGGGTTTTTGAAGAAACTGCCACCGTTGCCCACAATTTCAGGGTCTGGAAGTTTGGAGCTGCGGATTTTACGTACACATTCGGAAACACTGTGAAGAGAAAGTGGCAATTCCCGCTCTTCCAACGCTTTTGCCAAGCCTTGATATGAAAGTGTAAAATGCTTTATCTTAGATAGTTGAAACCAAACGTGGGTGATAATGCAGTCATGTTTAAGCTCCTGTTTAAAAATGGAGTTACGGTAGGCGAAGCGGCATTCGTTGTTGCTCAGTGTAAAGGGTTTGCCGGTAGAGATGATATACCCATCCACCTTTAAAATGGTATCTTTCACTTCTACGCCATATGCACCGATATTCTGCACGGGAGCGCTCCCCACCAGTCCGGGAATAGCTGTAAGATTCTCTATACCAAAATATTGTCGTTTTATGCAGTATTGGATCAGGTTGTCCCAAGGTTCGCCAGCGGCCACACGTAGCAGCACTTTTTCGCCTGTTTCCTCCATTTTTTCGATGCCGGAGAAAATAGGATGCACGATGGTGCCGTCGAAGTCTTTGGTGAACAGTGTGTTGCTGCCCCCGCCAAGGATGTAGAAAGGTTCTAGGTGCAGATATTCGCGGATGACAAGCGGAACCTCCCCGGCGTCATTCAAATGCAGAAATTGCCGGGCATACACCTCCATTCCGAAGGTATTGTAATCTTTAAGGTTTTGGTTTTCAGATATTTTCATTGATTAGAACATATACCCTATTTTAACATAGATGTTTGCCAAACTGTGGTTGTCACGTTTGTCGAACGGAACTGCCCAATCCACAGAGAGGACGAAATTCTCGTTCATCATCGCTTTCAGTCCTAATCCGCCCGAGAAGTGCGGACGGTAAACATTTTTGCTTTCATCAAACACGATGTAGTCTGACAGATTGTCGAGGTCAAATTCGGGATCGTTTTGTTTGATGTTGTCAATAACCATTTGTTGATCAATCCGATAAGGTTGCAAAACCAAGCCCATATCCACGAAAGGATTCAGTCCGATGGCGAAATGTTCCTTCCCGATGTCGAATTTGCAGATTTGGAAGCGGAATTCGGCGTTGGCGAAGGCGTACCCCTTGGAAGCGATACGGTTGCGGAGGATGCCGCGATTTGTGTTTCCGCCGCCTAGTCCTTCATATAACACTCTTTGAATGAACAAGTTATTGTAGTAATTGTTGAGATAGAAGGGGGCGTCGCCGGCTACATCCAGTTGGGTGGCCAAGCGGTAGGCAAATATGATCTTGTCTTTATAAACGGGCACGAAATGACGGAAACTGGCGTTGAAAATCAAACTGTTAGCATCTTTGTCTTCACCGAAGCCAGCGTAATAGGTCAGGAAAAAGTCGGCGTTCATGCCTTTTCTGGTGTTTTGTTGGCGGTCGCGATTGTCAAAGGAGAGACCACCGTGAAGGAAAGGATGCCAGCCACCGTTGGCTTCAGCGGCAGATAGAATTCCCCATTTCACATATTTGTCGTAAAGGCCGTCCACGTAGGGCAGCATATTTTCCGGCTTTTTGCCTTTATTGATCATGTCGAGATTCACGGGTCCGATTTTGTAGCCGAGAACACCGAGTCCAGCGTTCCAAAACCATCCGGCGCCGATTTCCCCGTTAATGTCGGCGACGAAACGGAAAAGGTCGCGCTGGGATTTGTAGAAGGCGCGGGAGATGTAGTCATCGCTTTTCTTTTTGGCCCAACCGCCATTGTAAACGGTTTGATATCCGTTATATCCATAGAAATCGCACAGTGCGTCAGGCAGATACGACACATCAATATTGAAACGGTGTCCTGGGATCAGATACTTGGAGTCGTATGCAAATCGGAAAAGACCAGATCGTTTGGTGGTGTAAGCGGCCTCGAAATAGAGCGAGTGGAAATAGTCGGGATAGACGGAGCCGTCGCCGAAATCATAAACGTTGGCCAGCACGCCGTACTGGAAACCTTTGTCCGCATCGTATGCCACGCTGGGCAGAATGCCGAATGTCCAGCCAGTGCGCACTTCGCTTTTCTCCTTTTTGGGTTTGGGTTTCTTGTCGCGTTGCACCGCCGTTGAGTCTCCGTCATTAGCATAAACGGTAAAAGCGCCTATCAACAGGGCGATAATCAGGAATGTGGTTTTCTTTCTCATAAGTTTGGTAGTTTAATGTTTAGTTTCTAAAAGCTAATAGCCAAAAGCCAAAAGCTAATATCTCGGTCCGAAGATGGCGCTGCCGATGCGGATGAGGGTGCTACCTTCCTCAACAGCAATAGGATAATCCTCGCTCATTCCCATCGAGATTTCCTTGAAATCAGGATTTTGCGAGAAATACGCCGTCTTCAGTTCCTGGAAAATCCGATGGAGATGCTGGAACTCCCCGCGCACTTGAGCCTGGTCGTCTGTGAAGGTGGCCATTCCCATTACCCCGTGGAGTTTAACGTTTTTTAGCTCTTGAAAGTCGGCGTTGTCAAGCATCGCCTTGCACTCTTCGAGAGTGAAGCCGAATTTGGTCTCCTCGTCAGCGATGTGGAACTGCAGCAGACAGGGGATGACGCGGTTGTTCTTGACAGCGTGTTTGTTCACTTCCTTGAGCAGGTCGAAGCTGTCAATGCTGTGAATCAGAGACACATACGGGGCGATGTATTTGACCTTGTTGGTCTGCAGGTGGCCGATGAAGTGCCATTCGATGTCTTTGGGGAGAACTTCGTGTTTGGCTTTCATTTCCTGTGCGTGGTTTTCACCAAAAACGCGCTGCCCGAGTTGGTACAGCGCGGAAATGTCTTCCGCCGGTTTGAATTTGGAGACGGCGACCAGGCGCACACCGGCGGGCAGGGAAGCCCGGATTTCGTCGTATTTTTCGATGTTCATACGGACTGTATTTAGTGACCCCGGCGGGATTCAAACCCACGACTTTCAGAACCGGAATCTGACGTTCTATTCAGCTGAACTACGGGGCCGGTTTTCGGCGGCAAA
>JBGUPL010000125.1:0-1964 GCA_045130275.1 Bacteroidales bacterium | reverse complement strand
TTATGGCACGAAGTACTATTGGCGGGCACGGTGCGCACATGCGGAGGACACTACGGACTGGTCGGCCGTGTGGAATTTCACAACGCGCGGTGTGCCGCAGCTTTACAGTCCGAGCAACAATTCTACCAACATGGCTGTGACACAACAACTTTGTGTATCACAGCTTTCGGGGTCCAACTATTATGAAATAGAATTGGACACGACTTCCACTTTCGATTCACCGTTGAAACAGACCCTGAATGCCGACACCTATTACTCCTATTACAGTTATTACTACGCTTCGGTCAGCAACCTGCTTTATGGCACGAAGTACTATTGGCGGGCACGGTGCGCACATGCGGCGGACACTACAGACTGGTCGGCCGTGTGGAATTTCACGACGCGGTTTACGCTGACCACTGCCCCCACATTAATCTCGCCGGTTGATGGCGCTACCGACATTGATGCACAAAACATAACACTGACTTGGAACGCTCTTGCCAATGCGACCAGCTACCAATATCAGGTCAGTACAACGAGCGATTTCTCAAATTTGGCTGCCAGTGGCACGACAGCAAATCCATACGTGTTTATGGTTCTGCCGGGCAACGCTACCTACTATTGGCGAGTTCGGGGTAGCGACGGCTTGGGCTTCTCGCCTTGGTCTGTCATCTGGCACTTCTCCGCAATCATCAACTGTGATGATCCCATTTATACATATCAATACGCAACCGATTGTCATTCATATACTTGGCAGGGAGAAACCTATACGGAAACGGGCGTTTACTACGACACTTTGTCCACCCTTTTGGGCTGCGACAGCATTGTCGTACTCAATCTTACGATAACGGGACCGAGCTATGGCACGGATGTTCAGACTGCGTGCAATTCCTATACTTGGATAGATGGGAACACCTACACAACAGACAACAACACAGCTACTTACGCGCTTGAAGGTGGTGCTTCCAACGGTTGTGACAGCATCGTTGTACTCAACCTTACAATAATGGGACCGAGCTATGGCACGGATGTTCAGACTGCCTGCTATTTCTATACTTGGATAGATGGGAATACCTACACAACCAACAACAACACAGCTACTTACACGCTTGAGGGTGGTGCTTCCAATGGTTGCGACAGTATTGTGACGTTGGATTTGACGATTGTGAGCGCGGTTTATGGCACGGATGTTCAGACTGCGTGCAATTCCTATACTTGGATAGATGGAAATACCTATACAACCAACAACAACACAGCCACTTATACGCTCGAAGGTGGTGCTTCCAACGGTTGCGACAGCATCGTGACGCTGGATTTGACGATAGTGAGCGCGGTTTATGGCACGGATGTTCAGACTGCGTGCAATTCCTATACTTGGATAGATGGGAATACCTACACAACCAACAACAACACAGCCACTTATACGCTCGAAGGCGGTGCTTCCAACGGATGCGACAGCATCGTGACGTTGGATTTGACCATCAATGTGCCGACCGAGGGTGACACCACCGCCACGGCTTGCGGCAGTTTCAATTGGCACAGCTACACCAACCTCACTGAAAGCGGCGACTACACCGACGTTTTGGAAAATGCGGCGGGTTGCGACAGCATCGTGACGTTGCACCTCACCATTCATCCGCTCCCAGAGGTGACCATCAGCGGAGAGACCTCCTTCTGCGAAGGCGGCAGCACCATCCTGACGGCCTCCGGCGCAGAGACTTACGAATGGAGCACAATGGAATTCGGTGCAGAGTTTGAGGTTGCCGAAGCCGGTAGCTACACCGTGATCGGCACCGATGCCAACGGATGTACCAGCACGGCCTCAATAGAGGTGACTGAAAACACAATCAACACAGAAGTCTATTTCGTCGAAGTAGGCGACGGCTTTTTGGAGGCACTCCAGGGAGACGCCGAATACCAGTGGATGGATTGCTCCACCCACGAACCCATTGAGGGTGCCACACAGCAGCAATTCGCGCCAGAGA
>JBGUPL010000124.1:0-23025 GCA_045130275.1 Bacteroidales bacterium | reverse complement strand
AACGAGGAAGAGTATTAGGGGCTTAACTATCTGAAAATAAGCAACTTACGCCGATTGGGTACGATTTTCACGAATCGTGCCCAATCGCATTTTATCGCATTCTATCGCATCCTGTCGAATTAAAAACGTACACAAAAACAGACACAAAAACAGACACAACTTTGTAACGGTAATAGTTTGTTTTTAGACGTTTTTAATTATGGGTAAAGTAAAACCTCGAATCCCCTCCGGGAAATTTGTTCTTCTGAACAGAGTCAACGCCAATGGCGAGTCATCCATCCAACTCCGTTTTCATATGGATGGCTATGTAAAGCGTTCCACAGGCATCAATATTCCTCCTTCCGCTTGGGACGAAGTTGCCGGCAAGGTGAAGAATTCTTATCCACAGGCAGCGCAAATCAATGCCGACTTGGACAAATTTCGTTGTGAAATCAATGAAAAACTTCTGGCTTATGATGGGGTCATCAACAAAACTGTGCTCAACTTCATCCTGAATGGTGGCGATCCTACCAACGAAGGAGACCTTCCAGACCAGTCGCCAACGCAAGTTGTAACCAAGAATACCAGTTTCGTGGAGTACTGCAAAAAAGTCAATGACCTCAAGTATGGAAAGAAGGAGTACGGCTATTCGATGTGGTATAACAAGCAGAAGATCATTGAGCAGTTTGAGACCTTCTTGATTCATTGGCGCAAGACGCCCAAGTTTGCATTGAAGGACCTCCGGGCTGATGTGTTCGACGAATACATCCAGTATCGGTTCACGGTCCTCAAGAATACCAGCAAGGAGGCCATCAACAAGACATTGGTTCCTCTATATGTCGCCATCAAGCAAGCTGTAGCCTACGGGATTATCGACACAAAGTTGGCGGCCCCCATTGTGGACAACTATCTGGAAACTCACGAAACCGAATACAAGCCAGATATGGAAGAGACTGTCGTTGAGCACGTCCGCTATCTCACTCAGGAGCAGCTAGAGCAGTTGACGGATTACCAGAGTAAGTGCAAGAATAAGCGGTCAGCGGAAATTCTGGATATGTTCTTTTTTGCTTATTACGCCTGTGGACTGCGACTATCGGATATTATGACCCTGGAATGGAAGCATATCGATTGGGACGCAAAGGTTATCAAGAAAGTGCAGTTCAAGACCAAGAGGCTACCTGATGTGCTTCCCGTGCTCGGGAAATCTGCAATGGAGATATTGGAACGATGGAAGGGCTATGACAGGAACAAAAAGTTCGTCTTCGACCTTCTTCCGGAGGATTATGACCTCACAGACCAAAAGCGCCTGTTCATGGACAGGAATTCAAAAGATAAGACGTTCAACACCTCGCTGAACGTTGCCCGAATGACGCTCCGTTTCCCGTTCCCCTTGACCATGCACGTAGCCCGGCACTCGTTCGCCGTGATGGCCATCAACCGGGGAATGTCCCTGTTCCTGCTGTCAAAGTTGCTGGGGCATTCTACCATCGCATCAACTCAGCGCACCTATGCAGAGTTTCTCAAAGAAACGGTTGAGTCAGAGACAAAGTTTATCCGCGACCTTTGATTGACCTGCGCGCGGCATAAGGAGAATGGTGGATTGCGAGGAGGAAATCCTCAATGTCCACCTTTCTATATAGATAAGTATCTCCAATTTGCGAGTAACCAAGTAAACCGGAGTCTCGCCACTTCTTGGCTGTTGCCGAAGAGATGTCGAAGAGTTTCATGAACTCTTGATTTGTATAGACATCCTTGGAGAATGCCATATTTGTCCTTATATCACGAATCTCTCCGGCAAGTTTATCCAGAGAACTAAGGAATTTGTCGAAGTGTTCTTCCGTCATAGCTCTATACTTCTTGTTCGATTGACATATCCGCCGTGTAGCCCCTGGAGGCTTGCAGCATTTCATTGATGTCCTTGTATTCTCCGTAGAGGTCGGACATATCGATAACTTCGCGTCCCTGCATCAGGTCTTCTACCTTCCTGCAGCACTCCTGCCCGGCCGGATCATTGTCCAGAAAACAGAGTGCCTTGTCATGGGCGGCAATGTACTCCTCCGCCTTGTGGATGTTGTTGACCGAATTTAATACGACCACGTCACAGGAAGGCTTCTTGCTGGACTGCATTACCTGCCAGGACAGGAAATCGAAGTAACCTTCAAAGATGGCCACCGACTTTGCCGAGGGCTTTTCGGAAAGCTGTCCTTCTATATTAAAGGTAGAGATGTCCGCTTTGTTCGTGGACTTGAAGCCGGAAGGAGATGTCAAGGCGAATGCCCCGGAGTTGTTCGGAAATCCGACCAGTGTAAAGTGCATGTCCTTTCCCGGGTTGTACACAATAACTTCCTTCAGATACTGTTTTGCCAGTTCTAGAGGTATCTTTCGTTTCTCCAGGTAGCTGGTAAGATAGTAAGAGCGGATGTCGCGTACCTGCTTAATGGTACTTTTACTGGCAGTCGGTTTGAGCACAGTTTCCGTCTGTCGTGCGATGGACGGGTCTATTTTCTCCAGAAACTCATAGGCCTCTCTCTTTCCGCAATGGCTGACCATCATCACCAACTGTACATTGGTGCCGCCGACACCTGCGCCGTGGTCATACCACAGGTTCTTGGTGCTGTCGATGTGGAGTGACGCTTCCTTTTCTTCCCTGAACGGCGAATACCACATCCCCTTTGCGCCGCCCTTTCGCATTCCAAGGGCCTCCGCTACTTTCTCCAACGGAATGTTGAATGCTTCAACGTTGAATCTTCCCATTTTGTCTACTTTTATCGCCTTTTATGGAAATCTGTCGATTTTTATCGCTCCAGAGTTTCACAATTTCGGCCTTTTTCTTACCTTTGTATAGTAATAGTTGCCATCGGGTATTGTCAGGTAGCACCGATTAGCATTTGATACATCCTATGCGCAGACTATTGCGGATAGTGTGAATATCCTGCGGATAGTAATACTTACCGCAAAGGAAAGGAAAATTGTCAGAAAAACAAAATTTGGAGCGAAGACCAAAAATGGAAGAGACACAAGGAAGCAACAGACTGGACCCCATCAAAGGGTATCTTTTTAAGAAAGGCTGGAGCATGGCTGAGCTAGCCCGCCACTGCGACAAGAAACTTACCCGGCACGGCATCGCCTACCGCCTGAGGGTCGGAGATTGCCTTTTTGAGGATATGGAAGATATGGCGCATGCCGCTGGATATAAGTTTGTCTGGCACTGGGAAGATGTGCAGAAAGTGGAGCCCTCCAAACGTTCTGTAAGGCCGATGACAAAGCTTCACAATGACCGTCTGAAACCGATGCTCGAGTACCTGTTTGTGAAGAATATCAGCATACCCGATTTGGCTAAGAAGCTGAATATCACCCGCGGAGGCCTTGCTTTCCGCATCCGTGAGGGCGTTTGTATGATGTCCGATATGGAAGAAATGGCCGAGGCGGCCGGATATAAGTTTATCTGGAGCTGGGAGCCTCTTCCTCCCGAAGAGATGAAGGAGGCTTAATCCCTCGGACGGTTCTGTTCCTTGAAAATTAGATTTTCGATGTCGAGACGGATTTTCTGATAATTCTTCTCGACTTCTTTTTTTATCTCAGCCTCGCTCATATTGGTAATGACCTTGGGCAGGACGGCGTTATGCCGGGGTGGCTCGCCTGCTTCCACTTCCCCGCAGAAGATTTTCGGATAGATCTTCTGCTTATGGGTATCGGCCACATACCCACAGAACGTGCCCTGGGACAGGGCTTCTATCTTGCTCGCCGGGAGCATATCCCGCTGCTGGAAGGAGTAAGTGACGTGGTCCGAAGTGTCGCTCTCCTGATAAGAGCGCATTTCCCGCTCAACTTTGCCGAAGGATTTGCAGAGGCTCTCGGCCGTACTACCTTTGACGGCGCCGGCAAAAACGTTGCCGACGGTGTTGAAGATGACGTCGGACTCTTTCTGGTCGTAGTCCTTCACGAGCTGGCTCTTGTCCTGGGCTCCGATTACTACGGCTACCCGGTTGCTTCGGGCAGTGTTGATGAGATTGTCAAGCCCTTTCAGGTAGATAGTCGGAAGCTCGTCGATTAGGACGGCGCTGTGCATCTTGCCCGGATAGTTGATTACTTTGAAGAGCTGGCTCATCAGCATGGCAAGTGTTGTCCCGTAAACCGACTGGCGGCGCGGGTTGTTCCCCACGCAAATAATCTTGGGCTCTTCCGGGTTGTTTATCTCCAGGGAGAAATCATCCCCGGAGAGTGTCCAGTATAGCGTTTTTGAAGCAAAACGACTCAGTGGGATACGGGCCGATGCAATCTGACCCTGCAGCTGCTTGAAGGACTGGTCCTTCACGGCATCGGCGAAAGTGTTCCGTTTTACGTCCAGTTCGGGATAGCCTTCCAGTATCTTCAGCACCACGCGGTAGTCCTGTCCCATCAGTTCGATAAGGTGCGGGAAAGTGCAGTATTGGCCATCCTCATAGATCCGTAGGAACCAAATGAGGAGGTCCACATAGCAGCGGGCCGACATAGCGAAGAAATCGTCCTTGGTCTTCTGCTCCCTGTTGGCGTTTTTCATGATGACTTCGGCTATCTCTGTTGCATCCAACGGATCGGTCAAGTAACGGGGGTGCATCGGATTGAAGCGGTGGGAATACAGAGGGTCATCGAAGTTGACTGTATAGAGTTTCGGCTTCACCGAGTAGCAGTCATAGTTGTCCAGAAGCTCATTCATCACCCTTCTGGTCAGGTCCGGATACTTGTAGTCATAGACGAACATCGCATAGCCTTTCTGCATCATCTGGCGGAAGAACGGACCATAGATGCTGAAGGTTTTTCCTGAACCGGGGATGCCGATGACCATGCAGCCGCGCTGCGGCGACACCACGTTGATATATCCTCGGCGAAGTTTGCCCTCATACTGATAGGTCATCGGAATGTTCACGCTGTCCTCATTCTCGATAAGCTGCTCACACTGCTCGAAGGTATCCCCGTAATCCGGGAGTTTGGCATCGAAACTCCTGTACAGGCGCCCCAGGGCGATGGCTCCCACCAGGTATAAGATGAATCCCGTGACACTGGCCAGCAGAAACGGAATTCCTCGACCTATCAGCAAGCTCCCGAAGAACAGCCCGAGTCCGGCAGCCATCGGGAAGACCACTTCTTTCCATCCGGCACTCTTGGAGGTCCCGCTGCGCACGATGACAGAAACCGAGCAGAAAAAAAGACATACAAGGCGGACACCCGCCCGGGAAGCCATTATCCCGGATTGATGGACAGACAACATGAAAGAATCAGTCATAGCGGAAGTCAACCCCACTGCGGCCCAAAACGGGTAGGCCTCATAATACAACAGGAAAAGCAGTATTGCTCCTGAGAGCATCAGGAACATTGAATACATCGGTTTTGTCCTTGAATCCATAAGCGTCAATCCATTTCTATTTCTCCCTTCTTCATCAGTTTCTCATCTTCATGTCGGCGGCTCCGCTCGTTGCCAAGGCCGGAAAGAAGAGAACCGGCAATCTCGTGAGTGATTTCCTCGTGAGCGGATTTCTGGTGGTCCGGCGTGTCTTTCCAGAGGTGCAGACGTGCTTCCTCAAAGAGTTTCGGCGTGATTCCGTCCAGGTCGGAGGTCTTGAAGCAACACTTGGTATGGTGGTCAATGAAGGTGACCGCAAAGATTTTCCCTTTGTCCGTCTTCGAGAAGGCCACATAAACACCGCTCTTGGCCATCCATCTTTTGAAATGGAGCTCGGAAGTGCAATCCTTCAAGGCGGCCATAGTGATATTGACGACGCGCTGTTTCTCCCGCGCCTTTATCTTTCCCCTGCATTCCTTCACGTGCGCATCAATAGTATTTGCATCCGGATAACGGATGCCCGCAGAATTGATGGGTGCCGTGCAGTGCTTGTGCGTTTTCGGGTCCAGGCCGATAAAGTACAACGAATCCCGCACGCCTTTCTGCTGATAGCCAACCTTCACTCCCAGGCTCTCCATTATCACCTCAAACTGCCCTGAATGGGTGAAGTGGTACGTCAAGGCCAGTTTTGCAATTTGCTCAATCTGCCTGCCGTAATCTCCTGCCTTAGGGTCAAAGCCGAGATACGGGTTAGTTTCTTTGGTCTGTTCCTGGGCTTTCGCTTTGCCCTTGCCAACCTCAAAGCCGTATTTGGGGCCCAACTCCTTCAGCACTTGGAGACTCCTTTTCCGCTCCCGGAAGTCAGGAATCTTGCGGCCGTTCTCATCCACGCGCACAGAAACGATATGGTAGTGGTCGCGCCCAGTGTCCGTGTGCTTGTATAAGATATATGGCTGGTCGCCATATCCCATCTTCTGCATATACTCTTTCACGAACTCTTTTACCTGCTCATCCGTCATCTTGTCTGTGATAGAGGGATTGACAGAGGCGTGGAACGAAAGGTTCTTGGTCCTGAGACTGCCGTTCTCATAACGCTGGAAGGTTGCCATGGGATTCCGTAGGTCATCGATTTTCTGGGAGGAGATTACCGAGGCTTTCCCCTCGGCAACCTTCCTCTCATTGTACTTGAGCCCCGAGGACACGCTCGGGGCCGGTGCATAAATCTTCACTACCATAACTCCACGGTGAAGTGACGGATGATTCACTCACCCGGGGCGACCTGCGGCGCGTCAAGGTTCTGTACCCATACGTCCAGATTGGTGTAGGACTTGTCCTCCTTGACGTTCACGCTAACTTTCAGCGTTCCGACCAGGGAAACGTATCGGCCTTTCTTGAGCCGCTCGGCCACTCCGGTCTTGCGCATCCGGCAAGTGTAATAGGTTGGTTTCTCATCCTTGTCCGCGCCAGGCTCTTTGGCAGCTACGGTGAAACGGATGAATTCGTTGCCCTCTTTCCCGGGCACAATCTCGCAGTCTGCTGCGAGATTGCCTGACAGAATCAATGTCTGCATAGTGTTTGAAATTAAAAAGTTGAACTTGGGTTATCATCATCCCCGGCATCCGGGGAATCTTCATCTTCAGAATCGTTCACCTCTCTGGATACCGCATCCATCTTATTCAGGATGGAAGTCATCATCGAGTGCATGTCGGAAAGCGCACCATCCACAGTATGGGCTGAGACAATTACGTTACCACGTTTGTCCCTCATGTTGGAAAGTGTGTTCAGGGTTCGGACGGTCTGGTTGTAGTTGACACCGATGCGCTTTATTTCCGAGCGCAGCAGTTCCACCTGTTTCACCAGATTGGCGTCAGTCCGGCGGAAGTTTCTCCGCCTGGTGCGTTTGTCCAGAAACAGACAGTGACGCATATACTTTGATTTGTTCCGGAATCCGGATAGGGTCATCTGCAGATTGAACGCGATGGCCTCTTCTTCACTGACACGGCAGCGCAGAATAACTGTTCTTCTCTTTCTCACAATTCTCTCTCCTCATGAAGCAGTCCTGTTTTCTTTTTCACCTTAACCCTCCAGCCCCTTTGGGGCGGGTGCGAAGCACCGGGGATTGGGAAGCGGGCTTTACGCCCGGTTCCCGTCCGCCGAAGGCGTACAAGATGGCTCCGGCACGGAGGCAGTGTTTGTGCCACAAACACCCATCTTGCAGTTTGGACCTAACGGCCAAACACTTGGGCCTCTGGGTTACAGGTGCAAAGATAGAAAATAGTTAAATAATAAACAACAATGTATAGTAATATTTACCAAAATGATTATATTTGCAGGCGAATCTACTATTCTCGGATTCTATGATTATGGAAATATCATACTGTCGTAATCTCGGATTATCGGAAAGACATAATCTGATAATCACACATTCTCATATTCAATTATTCTCATAATCTCATAATCTCATAATATCGTATTCTATGAATCAGATCGAAAGTTTCAGACATGTGCTTGGATTGCCGGAGCCCGGTGAAGAAAAGGCCGCTGTAAAAGTGAACGAAGGAGATGCAGAGCGAACGGCTGAGGTGCTGGAGGAGCATGAAAAGCCTGGTGCGCAACCTCGCAAAGTCCTTAAGGTGAAAAAGAAGGAGACAAAGGCCGCTTCGTATGGCCGGAGCGTGTCTATCAAGCCGGACACATACGCAGAACTTAAGGCCCTCCTCTTCTGGGCCTCGCGTGAGAATCTCCTAGAAGGCAGCACAATGGATGCCCTCTTCAAGGCACTCATTCAGTCCTACTGCGAGAAAAATCCTGCGGCAAAGGTGTTCGTTAGCAAAAATTCGTAGAAACGGATATCTCGATATATGCCTGCTGCTCAAATGGTTATGGGACTACAGAGCGAAAAATGTGCAAAAAACACGCATTTTTGCCTCTATAACTTATTGACAATCAACGAAAAGAAAGTTAAACGTTTAAAAACGGATAACACGGATAATTTTATATATTTTTGGGGCTTCGGAGGACCCGAAGCGGCACGATGCCGAGCGGTAACACCCTCCTTGCGAACTATGTCAAACATCGGCAGCGATTTGGTTGGTGTCCTTGGCCCCCTGTTGGTATTGCTTCTTATTGTCATATCCCTCACCCGCAGAAAAAAGAAGCCAAGGCAGAGAGACGATGAAGTGGAAAGGCCTCATCATTGGTGGCCGGTTGTCACTTATCTGGGCGGAAAGTATTCGGAGATTACCATTGACGGGCATCGTGCAGTTTATTGCTTTCAGTACTTTCCTGTGGGAAAGTTTGAGGACAGCATTTCAGAAAATGACCTGAACAACCGGGAAGAAATACTGAAATTCAAGGAAGGTGACTACTCGCTGATGGCCCAGCTTCTTTCGGACTTCATCAACGGAAATTTCAGGAGGGATAGGATTGCGTCTTGGGTTCTTTGTGCCATCCCGGCGTCTACAATTCAGAAGCATCGGCTCCGTTACAGTGCCTTGCTGAAAACAGTTTCAGAGGAAACGGGCATAAGAAACGGAATTGACTTCATCCGCCCGAAGTACGACAGGAAGGATTCCCGGCAGCAGAAAGAGGCAAACACGATTCGGAATCTGGAGTTTGACAGGCAGCAGATTCATGGGAACTGGATTATCCTGATAGACGATGTTACAACCAGGGGAACGTCATTTGTGCAGTGTGTCAATAAATTGTACGCTTGCGGAGCGAAGTATGTCTGCGGGTTCTTTATGGGGAAAACGGTAGATCTTTAAGTGTTAATATCTTTTGTCAAACTTACGTAAATATTGACAGATTTTATTAACTTTGCGGCATTATGACAATGAAAGAACAAATAATGCAGATTTCCCAAGCCGCTGAGGGCCCGATAAGTTCTCAAGGGATTATGGCATCCTTGTCTTCACAGGGGGCCTCTCCTTCCAAGGCGGTTGTCTTCAATGCTCTGTCTGCCCTTGTCAGTGAAGGACGACTTAAGCGGGTCTCACCGGGAGTATATGCAACGGAATATGGAGGTGGACAAGACTTTATCTGTATTCCGGACCAAAGAATCCTATCCTGGAATACAGAACTCAAGAAACGCTTTCCATTCATTGACATCTGCATTTGGGACATCAAGGAAATAACTCCGTTGATGCACCATATCCCAAGCGTAAAGATGATTTTGGTAGAAGTACCTCGTGAAACTACCGAAGCCGTCGCGCAGCGTATGGGCGAACTCACCGATCTGTTGATTATGGATAATCCCTCAGAGCAGGAACTAAAGAAATATGCACTGGGGCGTGAAGTAGTTGTAGTGAAGCCGCTGGTAAGTCAGGCTCCATTAACTATTTCAAACGGAGTACTTACACCCAGAATAGAGAAACTTCTGGTGGACATTCTTACGGACGCCGCATTCTATCACCTACGGGGTTCTGAATCGGATTATATCTACGGAAACGCTTTCGAGGGATTCAGAGTCAATAAGAAAAGTTTAATGCGCTATGCGTCCCGTAGAAGAAAACAAAATGAAGTTGAACAGATAATACAAAGGAATCAATTATGATACTGTCAGAAAGCAGAACTGCGGACTGGATTCGGGATGCCGCTGCAAAAAACGGAGCCGCAGACATTGGGCTTGTTGAGAAAACAATAAGGGCGTTTTCCTTGCTGGAAGCGCTGGTGAATGCAGACTGCCCGCTGGTTTTTAAGGGGGGATCCAGCTTACTTTTGCACTTCTCGGAGGGCCTTGGGAGACGACTTTCGGTTGACGTAGACATCATGTGTCCACCTGGCACGGACATCGAAAAATACTTGAAAGCCTGCGCTATGGAAAACGGCTTTGAAGGGGCCGAACTCGTAGAGAGAGTTTCCCGCAACAATGTCCCGAAGACTCACGCCAAGTTCTTCTTCCAGTTGGCTTATACCGCATCCGGGAGACGGGACAAGATTCTGCTGGATGTTCTGTTTGAGGATTCCCAGTATGAGCGGATAGAGAAGCTTCCCATTCGCAGTCCATTTTTGAAAACTGACGGTAACGATGTCCTGGTCAAGGTCCCCTCAAAGGCCGATCTGCTAGGAGACAAGCTTACCGCTTTCGCTCCCAATACAACCGGAATTCCATTTGTCAAGAATGGCAGCAGCCGTTCAATGGAGGTGGCCAAGCAGATGTTCGATGTGGCCTCCTTATTTGATGTCGTTGATGATTTGGATACGGTTTCCCGTGTCTATAAGAGGATTGTTGAGGTAGAGAAATCGTACCGTGGTCTGGATACAATCGGCTATAAGGACGTTCTGATGGATACTATCAACACGAGTATGAGTTTCGCAACAAGGGGAGAAACCGACATGCCGACATACAGGAACCTCGTTGACGGTATTGGAAGAGTGTCAGGCTTTATTCACACTACCAGATATACCGGAGAAAGCGCAGGGACAGATGCAGCCAAGGTCGCTTATCTTGCAGCGTGCCTATATGCCGGGGTAACCACTCCGGAGAGATTCAATGCGGATAAGGTTGAGGAACTTGCTTCTGTTTCGGTTCAGCCGGTTCTTCACCAAAGGCTCAATCGGCTTAAGAGGACAGATATCGAATCGTTTTTCTACTGGCAGAAGGCATCAGAACTGCTGAAATAACTAATTGGCAAAACCGACACAGCAGGATTTCTTTTGCTAAAAGCCTTCACGGCACCTTCCTGCTTGTGATACCGTTCATGGTATGACCGGAGTCCTCTTTCACGCGGGGCTCCGGTTTCGCTTTGCAGTGACGGTGGTGATTCATTACCAAGTTTTTGCCAGTTCAAGGCCTTCCTCTATCGTGGAATTGATTTGCAGGTTCAATTCTTCTTCCGGAAGGTAATCTGTGTTGTGCACATCCAGAACGGTCATTTCTCCCAGATTCCACAATGCTCCCAGGGCTCTCAGATACGGCGAGCCCTGGTCCAGAAAGCTTCCTGTAGGAATATTCATTCCACGCGTGGTGATATAGAGGACCTTGGGAGCCTTGCAGAGGCCTACGCAAGTTTTACCGTTATCCGTAAACGTAATGTCGAAGAGCGAAACATGCTCGAAGAAGCACTTCAGAACCGCAGGGAAACTCATGTCCCAGAAAGGTGCTGCAATGAGGATGCGGTCGGCCTTGGCAATGGCCGTTGCCGCTTCTTTGGCCCAGGAAGGGATTTCACCAAGGCCTCGTTCCTCAAAAAGGCCGGGATTGAGAGGGACGATGTCCATTTCCGGCAGGTCGTACCGGATGACCTTGTATCGTTTGGACAGCGCCTCAATTATTGGCTCTGCAATCCTTAGGGTTCGGGAGTCCGACTGGCGCACACAGGCGTCAATGACTACAAGTGATTTCATTTCTGATAGCCATCTTTGGTGATGATGGGTTTGCCTTCGGCATCGATGAGCGGGGTGAGTCCGCCGCCATAGCCACGATGGACGAAGAGATAGTTCACGCCGGTTTCCCTGTCGACGAAGACAACGGCATCGGTCATGAGGCTGAGGCTTTCCTTTTCTTTGATATCAAATCTGTCTTTAGCCATAGTGCGATGTATTAGCTTTCAAATTTACACTTTTTCTGTGAGACGGATAGCCGGGCAGGCGGCTTTTGCCGACTGCCGGGCGGTGAGAGGCGCGGCGGTGGAGCAATCTCTGGCGCTTGGGACCGAGCGAAAAGGCCGACAACGTTGGCCGTTCGCCGGGCACAAACGACAGAGTCTGCGGATCCGTGAGACTTCGGCGACGGCTTGCCGGCGGCGAGGTCCCAAGCGCCGTGAAGCGGAAATGGGCTTGACAGCTCCGCTGGCAAGCCGATTGGAGCGACATCAGAAAGTACCCAGCCCCGCTTTGTGGGCTTATGAATACTGAGACTTGTGAGGAATGCCGAATGAAGTTTCGTTATAATCCGAAAAAAAGTTCGGCAAGCTGGAGCAGGCTGCCGTTTTGCGCCGCGCTGACCTCGAAGCGGAAGTACTTCCACTGCCTTCCGGTGATGTCAAGGCTGTACTCCACGCATTTGTAGTTGTCAGCCGGCAGGCGTTTGTCGCCGCTGACTGTGGCGATGGTGGTCCATGCGTCCCCTTCGGCGGCCTTGGCCATCAGTTTCCATGACTTGGGATTGCGTTCCGGGAATGACTTGGTGTCATTAGCCGTAGTCATATAATACTTGCCCGGGGTAATGGGCTTCTTACTATAAAATTCCACAAAGGATACTCCGTTCTCTTTCTTGTCGGTACACCATTTCGTGGCGATTTTTCCATCAACAAGATTACCGTAACCTTCGTCGTAGGTAGTCTGTGTGCCGCCGGTAGCAACAAGATCTTTGAAATCGTCCTCAAAGGCGGCCGGCAAAGTGGCATCGAATAATCTGAGCATATCCTCAATCCGCTCCATCTGGTAGTCATAAGAATCCGAATGCCGGTAGCGGCCGGCCTTTTGGATGGATGCCTGGAATTCTTCCGCATCATATTGCTTCATGATGGGAAGATAGCTCCGGCTGAGGATAACCGGCGTATCCATTCCCTTCAGTTTGACGAGGACGACTACATTGACTTCGAGGTAGGGCAGTCTGTACTTCGACACATCACTTTTTGCCGCGGGTTCGAGCCACAGACCATCTTTGCATCTTCCGATTAGATACAGTCCGTTTTCGAAACTCTGTCTGTTTTGTTCGAATCCGAGTTTATCGTCGGCAATATACAGATAATCTGAATAGGATGTGTTTGAAAAAAGCCCTCGGCCCCAAACGATATCATCCATTGTATAGAAGTAGCCAGCAGATGGTTCTTTGTTAATTACCGTTGTTTTTATATCAAAATGATAAGAGCCCAGTCCGTAAGCGAGTCGGACGGCATCGTCATTCCGGCGGGCTGTCTTGGACGTGCAGACGGACTCAACCCGGATCCATTCGATCTGATCTTCCGGGAATACATCGGGGTTCAGTTGGACGTCGATACTGTTGGGGTCAAAAAAGTAGGGTAAGTGACTGTTAAAATATTGATAGAAGTAGATACGGCTGATTGCATACACCACCGGCGGGGTCTTCAGGTTCCATACGCCCTGTCCCAGGTGGGAGTTCTTCAGGTCGAAGTCTTTCAGGTAGATGGTGGGCGAGGCTACGCCGACGGTGGGGACGGAGCCCCGGATAGTGCCTTCGGTGTCGATGTTCCCTGTCAGTCCGAGGGTCAGCGTACCTTCCATCTTGCCTTTGATGGAACCGTCGATGTCGTGCGCTCCTTCGGTCTTGATGCCGGCCAGGTTGCATCCGCCCTTGGCGAATTCCACGATGCCGCCGAAAGCCTTTCCCTTGTCGCCATCCGGCGAAACAAAGTTGTAGATGGCTGTGCCGAGACCGCCGGCCATGCTTCCCAATTTGAATACGATGCCCGTGGCCGATTTGTTCAGGTGTTGGGTTTGGAGCAGGTCCACTTCGGCATTGAGGTCGCCGGCGAAGGAGCCCTCGATGGCGGCATACATGGTACTGCTGAGCGAAGTATGCAGCGTGTTCCACGAGCGCATCTGAAGACGAAGGTTGTCGGCAGGTTGTACGGCATCGGGGCGGGTCTGCGAAAGATCCACGTCGAAGGCCCACCATCCGGCATTGGGGGTAATGAGCCCGTCGTCGCTCATGTAGTTAGTCCAGGGCGTGGAATAGGTCATGAAGGTGCCATCGCCGGTCTGTCCCAGCGCCGCCTTGTCCACGATGGTCCTGTCTTCGGGCAGGCCATAACTCCAGACGGACTGCTGGGCCAGATGGTCGGTCATGGAAATTTGCCATACGTGGTCATTGCCGGCATTGAAGCCGTAAGGCAGGTAATAGAAGAAGCGCAGGATGCCGGTGTATTTGTTATAGACGGCGAAGAAGTTGTTGTTCACGATGGAGCGCGATCCGCAGCGGTTGAGCACCCACTCCCATCCGTTGCCGGGGGTGATATCGTCGCAGAAACCCTCGGGGAGATTGGTCAGGACATCGCCCTTATACCAGGGCATATTTACCAGCGTGTAGCCCGTGCGGCCCTTGGCGTCGGTCACGTCTTTGCCGGTGCCGTCGTAGATATAGATGGCTTCCTGTTCGCGCCAGGTGGTGGGGGTGAAGTCTTCGTCGTTGATGTTGTAGTTGTCGGCTGCGGCACCGCCGTTGAAGGTCTGGTCCCACTCGCGTATCAGTGCTGTCATCGCATCGCCGACTTTTTCGAGGACGAAGCCCGTCCTGCCGTCGAAAGCCATAATACGGCCGTCTGAGTAGACCGTTTTCAGGTTCCCGTAGTAGTCGGCATATTCATGATAGGCCTTGTCGAAGATCAATTTGACGAGTCCTTCACCGTTCACTGTGTAGGTCAGCCTGGAAAGGTATTCGCCGCCGATGACGTAAAACGGGGCGCTCTCCCCATCGTTGAAAAAGAAGGTCGCGCCATAGCCAGTACCGTCGTCGTTGAAGCGCATGGCGTTTCCGATGCGGGTATAAGTCCCTCCGCCAAACTGCTCGGGCAGTATACCCTCCTGATCGATAAGGGACCACCACATGCCGGACAGGTTGGATTCCAGCTCGTTTTCCTTGCTGCAGGATACTAAGCCCAGAACTAGAGGAAGCAGCATGACAATAATTCGCAAGTAAGATTTCATCGTGTGAAAAAATTCATGAATGCAAAGTTAATCTTTTTTTTTTTAAGTGCTCGCAGATTTCATAACCGAGTCAGTTTGTATCGCATACCAGATGCTCCATACGCTCAATCGGAGCGACCCATGGATTGAGTATGTCATGGGAAATGACTATATTCGCATATTGTTAGCAGTAGTTTTATGGCGTTCGACTTCAAGAAAGAATACAAGGAGTTCTACCTCCCTCCTGTGACACCCACGCTTGTGGATGTCCCTCCGGCAAACTATATCGCAGTCCGCGGCGTGGGCAACCCGAATGATGAGGATAGTGAGTACAAAGCCTCCATTGGGCTGCTATACGGAATTGCCTTTACCATCAAGATGAGCAAGAAGGGAGACCGGCAGATTGAGGGTTACTTCGACTATGTGGTCCCCCCGCTGGAGGGGCTATGGTGGTCTGAAAAGGGAGAGGTGAACTACGCGCACAAGGAAGATTTCCACTTCATTTCCATGATCCGGCTGCCGGATTTCGTGACCAAGGCTGATTTCGACTGGGCCGTAGCCGAGGCCACCCGCAAAAAGAAAACGGACTTTTCCAAGGTGGAGTTCTTCCACTATGAAGAGGGCCGATGCGTGCAGTGCATGCACGTGGGCTCCTATGATATGGAGCCGATAACCATAGGCAAGATGAAGGCCTTTGCAGCGCAGCAGGGGCTCAGCATTGCGATTGACGATATACGGCGGCACCATGAGATTTATCTCTCCGATCCGCGAAAAACAGCCACAGACAAGCTCAAGACAGTGATTCGTTATCCCGTTAAGTAATGAATAAGGTTAAGATTACGGCAGTCCGGAAGACGGAGTATCCGGATCTCATGGAAAAGTATGAGAATCCCATTCTTCATACCTGTGACGTGCTCATCGGCCAGAGCTGGATTTCCGAAAACGGACAGCGGCCCGAAGGGATGTGTGAATCGGCCTGGGGTTCGATGCGGGAATTTGTAGAAGACCTGGCCGCAGGGAAGGGCGACTTCTTCGACGGCTGGATGAAGAATCCGATGAGCGCGATGATTTCGTGCAATGACGGATTCCGGCCAGTGAGTTTCTATCTGGAAGTTATTCCTGAGTAAGGCGGAGGTTATTATACTCATTTTTAGTGAGATGGATAGCCGGGCAGGCGGCTTTTGCCGACTGCCGGGCGGTGAGAGGCGCGGCGGTGGAGCAGTCTCTGGCGCTTGGGACCGAGCGAAAAGGCCGACAACGTTGGCCGTTCGCCGGGCACAAACGACAGAGTCTGCGGAGCCGTGGGACTTCGGCGGCAGCTTGCTGACGTCGAGGTCCCAAGCGCCGACGGAGCGGAAGTGGTGTTGACGGCTTGCCGGCAACACGACTGGAGCGACCTGCAGGCAACAAACGGGTTGATTTTTGCATCTATGTGGGTGTAAATCATTCAGAACCATGAAACCGAAGAAGAAAATGAAGAAACTCCTGATTACGGAGAAGGATTTCCTGCTGGCGAACCGCCGGGCGGCCAGGATGGAGGAAATCCAGGAGCACGGGAGGCCGGTTTCAATGAGGTCGGCGCTCCACAAGTCAAAGAAGGTTTATGACCGTAAGCGTCTGAAAAAGGCAGGCATCATGAACGATGACCTGCCTTTGTTGCAAGAATGAGGGTGTCTCCTAGAAGAAGGAGATGTGGATGTATCCGTCTTCGGTGTCGGAATTGGTATAGATACGGGTCAGGTATTCGTTCAGTTCCTGTACGGAGGGCTTAGGTGTCAGCATGGCGAGGGCTTTTTCAATGGCGTCACAGTCATCTTCCGGAATGTAGGGATAGTTACGCAGCCGCTCAAGGGCCGATTTCCAGTCATCCACCATGCACTCCATGTCATCAGCGAATTCATCGTCATCGTAGAAGCAATTGATGTCAAGGACTTTCATTAGTTCCTTGAACTGGACGGAATCCAGGTTGAAGGTCTCTTCGGAGGTGTAGTGGACCTGCCAGGTGTGTGCGAAATGCAGCTTGTTACTCATAAGGCAATGGTGTTAGAGGGTGAAACTGTAATGAGACTTAGTCCCAACTCGTCGATCAGGCTCCTGAGTTCCAGCTTTGCAGAGGATGTCATCCGGGAGGCCATCTCCTGAAGCATCTGCTTCTTTGAAGGAGTGTTCTTTTGAATTGATGTAATCATAACGCAATCATTTTAAGGGTTTTGAATTATTGAGCGTGAGTAATCAATGCGGTGGCAGATGCAAGGTTTTTGTCGAAAATACTACCCCGCAGGGGTGGAGATTTTCGGCAAAACCCGAAGGGCTTGACCTTGCAGCTGGCAGACGGCCCTAAAGGGGACGTCAGCATTGATTATCTTTGCGGGGTAATTCAAAACCCTGAATGATTGTGGTGGAAGCAAGAAAAGTTAGTCATTTTGTTTCTCTGCCCGGGGAGGTTAGTCATTTTGTTTCCTCTGATTGTTAGTCAGTTATCTTGCAGCCGAGAGTCTTTTGCATTTTTTCGATAGCCTCCATTACCCCACAGAGGCAGGATTTAGTCATTTTGTTTCGGGGAGCGAAGAAGTTAGTCAAATTGTTGCCGAGGGTTAGTCATTTTGTAGCCGGGTGTCAGTCAAAACGTTTCCCCGAGGCGTAGAAAGTTAGTCAAAATGTTTCTGGGTAATGGATAGCTAGCGGCATAAGCATTTGAAATGCAGTCCATTCCAAAGAAGAGAAAAATGGGAACTATACAGATTATCCTATAGAATAAACAAAAGGATTCTATGAGGACCCGCTAAAAGGTGAAAAAGAAAATCAGCCGCCGATGTCCTGGTAGCGCAGCGTCCAGTCTTCAAGCCAGTTCTGCATAGAAGAGAGGAAATAGCGGTTGTGGTCTTTGATTCCCTTACTTGTGGAGAGGAAGCGGCAAAGCTCGGTCACCTTCAAGACAAAGAGCCTAATATCCTCGCAATCGAGGTTTTCCAGAAGGGGCAAGAGCAATGAACGGTCTATACCCGATTTTGCCAACAGATTGGCGCAGAATTCATAAGCCTCTTTTTTCCGCTGCCTTACCTCGGTTTCAAGAAGCGGGACTTTTATCTTAAAGACGATCTTCGTGCCGCCATCGCTCTCATGGAATCTGTACTGGAAACTGATGGGGAAAGCGCTCTCGAAGTCAGCTTTTGAAGGTTCAAGTATCCTGGCGACGATGTTGCTTGGCTTGTCGTATCCCTTTCCAAGGGATAACAATTTGCGGAATCCATCGAGACTGATGCAGAAGCCGCCTTTGCTGCGCCAGGAACAGATGAGCCAATAGACCCTGACCGTGTATTTGTTGGTTATGCTCAGGGCCCTGGAACGTGAGTAGTGGCTATAGCCTTCTTCCGTTAGCAGAAGACGCTCAATGAGCGGGTCGGAAAGGTACACGTCCACAAAGGATGCGTATGGAGGAAAGGAAAAGCCGCTGATGAGCCCGGGAAAATTGTTTACTATGAGGGAGCCGGCGGTGTCGTTTTTTCTTCCTTCGGGGAAAGCGATTCGGGTGTGACAAAGGGCTTCCAGGCACTCACGGAGCCGTTTTCCGTTGTTCAGACCGAAGTGAAAATCCAAAACAGGTATGGTGACTACGCGGACATCCGGGAGATCGGGTACAACTTTTCGCTCGGGTAAAAAGACCTCGGGCAGAGGCCCCTTTTGGACCCTTCGGCGCACCTTGAAGAGGATGGCTCCCTGGAGATGCTGTACAATGGCCATCAGTATGCGCAACTCATTGATTTTCAGGTTTGCTTCTATGTAAACAACGCCGTTTACATGGTACAGTTCATCGCTCTGTACCACGCCTTTTTGGGTATTTTCCGGCGCCATTTTCATGTCTCCTTCGCTCACCTCCGATAAGTATTACTTTCCACAAAAGTATGGAAAAATTTGGAGGTGACAAAAATTTCAACTTATTTTGCGTTCAGTAATGCTTACCAACGGATAGCAAAATGAACTACAAAACACGAATCATTTTCACTGCCTTGCTGGTGATATTCACTGCACACTACGCTTCAGCGCAGCGGACAATGTCTGGCCAATCTTCGCTCCGAGCCTCCTCGCTCTTCAATGGCCGGTCCGTCTGCGCTGAGGCTTTCTATGAAAGATATACCCTTGGAGGATACTGGGATGCGGGAGTGACAACCAACAACTTCGCCCTCCCTGCCGGGAATCTGTCCGTCAAGGTAGCGGACCTTACTGCCGCGGGCGGATATATGCATCGCCTGGCCGCAACACGGAGCCGGAGTCTGAATCTATATGCCGGCGGCGGAATCCTCGCCGGTGCCGAACTCGTGGATCCCCTCAAGGAGATTCCTGATTACATATCCTCCGGAGCAAAAGCGGTTGACTTTATATATGGAATATACGCGAGGCTCTGCGCCGAATGGTTCTGGAGCCAGCGCGTAGGGATGGTCTTTCACGGAAGCGTCCCTATGGTATTCAATTCATACGGCAGCGTACTTCGCTGGAACGTCGGCGCCGGAATCAAGATTGTCCTCTAAATGATAATGCGTATGGAATCACTTGTCACGTGGATTGGAGGTAAGGGAAAATATCTGGACAGGATTCTTCCCCTGATGCCGAAGGGCGGGAAGCGCTATATCGAACCGTTTGCAGGCGGGGGCTCCCTGTTCCTGAATGCCGATGGTTTCGGGCGGTACTATGTCAATGATCTGTGTCCTCAGCTATTCGCGCTTTACACCGGGGTTCAGGAGAGATGCTGCCCGGTCAGGTCTGCGCTGAAACAGATAAACACCGCTTGGTGGAACATCGGCAAAGTCTTTCGCGCACGGGAGGAAGAGTTGATTGCGCCGTATCTGGAGTTCCGCGACATGCAGAACCGCTATGGCGAATTTGTCGAGCGGGTTGACAGGCTGATGCGGAGCGTGAAGTATGTCGAAGTGTTTCCGGTGAGATACACTGAGGATTACTCCTTCGAGATGGAGAAGCGCTTCCAGTATTCAAAGATGTTCTGGCGGCTGCAGAAGAATCCTCCGGATGATGAATCACTTCTAAAGGAATATGTCTTTACGGCTATGAAGATGTCGGTGTATTCGTATTTCACCGAGCTTTATGCCTCCGGAAAATACACCGGCGACCAGGAGAATGCCATCCTGATGTTCCTGCTTGAGTATTCGAGCAACGGCCAGTTTACGTTTGACAAGCATGGCGTGTTCCGGCCGACATACGGAGGCCGCGGACTCAACCGACACTCCTTGGACGGAAAAATTGCCATGATGAAATCTCAGGAATTCAAGGAGCGGATGGCCAAGACGAAATTCTCCGGTGAGGATGCTGTTACTTTCATGCAAAGGATCCGGCCGAAGGAGGATGACTTCATCGTCCTGGATCCGCCGCTGGGAAAGATGTTCAAGACCGTTGGCAATCACACATACACTGATGAGGAGTATGTGGTGTTGAAGGAATACCTGTCTGGTGTAAAAGCGCCGTGGATGATGATAATTCCCAAGGCTAATTTCGATGCCGGCGATGCATTCTATGCAGGCAAACACATCAACGGTGTAGGCCCGCACGGAGAGATAGTCGTGGCGACTTCTTATAATCCGGGATGAAACTCTCTCCTGCGCCAAGGGGCTGCCAGTGAGAATGATTGAGGCTGAGAGATGGCAGCTCCGCAGGAGAGAGCGGATTCCCTTTGAAATCTTTAATTCACTCAATATGAAAAAGTTATTTTTAATTCAATTCGTTATTACTCTACTGATAGCCGGTGGCCATATGGCCGCAGCCCAGACCTGGGCGGTGGCGGCAAATGCAGCCGATATGATTGACCTGGGTACCATCGGCGTCGAAGGGTCCGCTGCCGTCGCGCAGCACTGGAGCATTCATGCCGGAGCGAAGTTCAACCCCTGGACCTTCGGAAAGAAGGATACTTTCAACGGCCTCTTTTCTGAGCCGAATCCGGATCAGAAGCAGGACCGCAAACAGGCATACGCCATCGGTGCCCGCTGGTGGCCATGGAATGTGTATTCCGGGTGGTGGGTCGGAGGAAAGGCCCAGTATCAGGAATACAATCACGGCGGCATTATCACCAAGACATCCGAGGAAGGTGATGCCTTTGGCGCTGCCATATCCGGCGGGTATTCCTTGATGCTGAAGGAGCACATCAACCTGGACTTCGGCCTTGGCCTCTGGGGTGGCTGGACCAAATACACCACCTATGCGTGTCCGAGTTGTGGGAAGGTGGTTGATGAGGGGCAGAAATGGTTCATTCTGCCCAATGAAGTGATACTGTCGCTGGTGTATATTTTCTAGAAGATACCCGGTCACGCCGGGTATGACGCAAAAAGGTAAAATCATATGAAACAGTTGTTTATAGCTGTGGCGGTGGCCACGGCGGCGCTAGCCCTGGCTTCGTGCAATCCGAAGGAACTGGTGGTGACGGATACCAGCGAGCTGAAAAGCATCGCCTTGCAGATCAGCAACGATGCCCAGAAGTGGGAGTACGGAGAGGAGCGCCTTTTCACCATTGTGCCCAATCCCAAGACGGCCATCTGCGACAGGTTCGATCTGCAGGTCTCCAATCCGGAGATTGTGGTAATCAAGGCGGGAGAACTTCCCAACCAGTTCAAGGTTACTGCTAACGGTGAAGGGAAACTGATTGTGACGGCTGTGGCTGCTGGACATGGTGAGATTCCCGGTCAAGCCGGGAATAACTGGACCGTCGAGAGGACGGTAACGGAAGAGTTCACACTGGTGGACAGTCGCGTGAAGCCCACGAGACCGGTCGTCACCATGAACGTTGCGCCCGGGACCGACATCAATGCCAAGAAAGTTCTGGCCGAAGACACGGCTTTCGTGACCGATGACGCACTGGACCTGATTCTGAATGTGTCCAGCGATGAGGCCCGGGCGACTTATTCGGTCAAGGCCGATGACGGAAAAATCCTTCATCTGGTTCGGACCGGGTCGGAGAGCTGGATGCTCAAGACTGGAAAACCGGGACGAACCTGGCTGAATCTGGCCGTAACTACCGGAGCCGGTGACGTTTTTGAGTACCGGTACCTGGTGTATGTTTTCGGCCATCTGATGCTGGAGACGGAATACTGTCCCCTGAATGGGATGGCTGGATTCTCTGTGAAGGAGCATACTTATGATGGGCTTTCGGCCCAGGTATATATTGCTGGTGAGCTTTATGGCTGGCCGTGGAATGACGCAAACAACGTTGAATCCATCGCCCTGCCAACGTACAGCGGAACGCTGGATGTGTCCGGGACGCTTGACCATTCGGAACTGATGGATTGCAGCGAACAGCAGGATTATCTGTATGGACTGTCCGCCGGGCCAAGCTACAATCCGGCTCCCTTCACTCCGCACAAAGCGAAGCTGAACTACATCGTCACGCTGACGGACCCCTATATCATCGTTGACACCCTGCTGGATGACACCAATCTGGAAGAGCCCAGGTGGTTCAACTTCTGGACTGAGGGCGCACTGCAGCAGAATGGCGTTGCCAAGGTGGAACAGCCGGATGAGATTGCTGGTCAAGCCGGCCATGACGGGCAGACAAGCAATGAAGGAGGCTGGCAGGATGGGCCTGAAATCGTGATTCCGTTATGAATATCGAGAAGTATTTGCGCGACCCGGAAGTGAGCAAGGTCGATTATCCCTGCCAGGGAATCTACTTCATCCGCTATGAGGACGGCTCTGTTTCCGTGGTCGATGAGAATGATAAGCGAATCAACACGCCGCTCCGGAACTTTGACGTGGTGCAGCAACTGCGGTTTATCGGCAGGCTTCACGGTGTCCCTCACTTTGCCTACAAGGCTTGTGAATATGGAAACAGGTTCCATCCGGAGTACGGAATGTTTGACATCAATGGGCACGAGAAAATGTTCCGCGACCCGCGTCTATGTGGACTGGAATCTGTCACCGAGATAGAGGCTGAGTTCAAGAAACTTGTGGATGCGTCGAACGACCTTTCCAACCCGAGGCGAAATGACGAGATGCTTGTTGACCTCTCGACGGGAAAATCCTTAGAAATGGAACGATAATGAAAAAAATATTGAGTCCACTTTAAAAAGTTAGTATTCCAAACCGGCGGTGACCATCGCAGGGCGAAAGCCGGGGCCGACAAAGTAAAGTTTTAGATG
>JBGUPL010000123.1:0-18203 GCA_045130275.1 Bacteroidales bacterium | reverse complement strand
CCCCAGCAGAATGCTTAGAAAGCAAATTGATAATAGTTTTTTCATACTGTTTTTGTTTAATTTGTAATTTATATTATTTATTTTTCTTTATCCGATTCGTTTTTAGCCTTTATTTCAACACTATACATTACTTTACATTATACATAATTTTTAACCTGCAAAAATACATTTTTTTTTTATTGTTTATCCTTCAATCTTATTTTTTTCATTTTTTTTTGATACAAAACACAATATACTGAATATCAGTATTATACAAATATTGTGCTTGCAGAACTTTTTTTTCAACACCTATCAACACCTCTCAACAATCGTTCTTTCTTTCACACAACTCTCCAAAAAGTGCCTTTTCACCCCCTTTTTTAGACTCCCCCCAAAGGCTGTTGCAGAGGATATACTCCTCCTCCCTACCTTTTTATACGATGTTGGACCCGGATTGTTACGTTCCGGCTCCTCACCATAACAAAATCGCGCCGCACTTTTCAGCCGACGCGAGGTTCCCTATATATATATTGTAAGGTTAAAGGTTAAAGGTTAAAGGTTAAAGGTTAAAGATTGATGGTTAATGGTTATAGGTTATAGTTATAGTTATAGTTATAGTTATAGTTATAGGTTATAGTTATAGGTTAATGATTTCAAGAACATAAACGTGATAAAACAACTACTTGATGATCTTGAATTCGGTGCGGCGGTTGGCGGCGCGACCTTCCTCGGTGTCATTGGCGACCACCGGCATCCGTTTGCCATAACCTTTGTACTTCAAGCGGTCGGCCGAGATGCCCTTGCCCACCAGATAGTCATACACCGACTTGGCGCGGTTTTCGGACAAACGATCATTGTACTCGTCTGTTCCTTGGTCATCGGTGTGCCCGCCAATCTCGATCCGCAGTTCCCCATTGTTTCGAAGATACTCCACCAGCTTGTCCAACTCGACAAACGACTCGGGCTTCAGTTCCGTCTTGTCGAAATCAAAGAAGACGTTCTTGAGCGTGACAACTGTGCCCACATCGGTGGGCTGCAGGAGGATGTCTTTCAAATATGGCGAAAGCTCCGAGTAGGACTTCTCCACCTGGAAATTCTCGGAGTAGAATGGGTAGTCGGGATGGGAAACGTTGAGCAGTACGTTGCTGCCAGCATGTATGCACGCCAGATAACCACCGGTCTGTGCGTCAGACGTGGTGGAAGTAAGCAGTTGCTTGGTGCTCAGGTCGATCATTTCGATGCGCGCTGCCAATGGCTCGTGCGTGAAAGCGTCCTGCACCCTACCCTTGATATAGGTAACAGGATTAGGACGGAGCGCATCATCGAGTACGAAGCTGTAAAGGTCGAGTCCGCCGTAACCACCGTCCTTGTCGGAGGAGATATAGGCCATAGTGCCCGCAGCATTGATGAAGATATTGATCTCATCGGCGGGAGAATTGATGGGGTATCCCATGTTACGGGGCTCGCTCCAGCTGCCGTCAGGCTGCAGCGTCGTATAGTAGAGGTCATAACCTCCCATACCGGTTCGACCGTTGGAGGCGAAGTAGAGCGTGCGCCCGTCGCTATGGATGAACGGCGCGGCATCGTCACCGGGTGTGTTGACGGCAGGACCGAGGTTCTCGGGAATGGAGAACTCGCCTTCGGCGGTCATAGTGCATTTCCAAATATCCATCCCTCCGAAACCACCCGAACGGTTGGACGCGAAATAGACGGTCATGCCATCAGCGGCAATCGTGGGTTGGCTCTCCCATGCCTGGGAATTCACCGGGGCACCGAAATTGCGGGGGCGCGACCACCGCTCCCCAATGCGTTTGGCCCAATAGAGGTCGCAACTTCCCATGCCGTAGTCGGCATCGCACATCGTGTAAAGCAGATATTTGCCATCGGGTGACAAGCACTGCGCCCCTTCGTTATAGCCAGTCTTGACAGGCGCGCCAAGCGGCTCGCGGGGCTGCCAGTTGTCGCCGACCTTGCGGCTCGCGTACAAATCCTCCTCGTTGAGACAGAACGCACAGACCGTGCCATTGTCACGCGGACGTTTAACGGTGAAGACAATCCGCTCGTCATCGGCAGTGATGGCCGCGAGGTATTCATCCCACTCGGAATTTATACCACTGCCGAGGTTCACCAGTTGAAAACTGCGCGGGCTCTTCATCGCCTCAATAGCAAAACGGCAGTTGGCGATTGTTTTTTGCGCATCTGGAAGGACATCAGCATATTGCAACCCTTTTTGCAAAAAAATCTGCAGTGTTTTGAGAGCATAATCATAAGCACCGCACTTAGCACCCTCGTTGCCCGCAATGAAATAGAGCATCGGATCAGGATCGCCAATCAATTCAATGGCTCGTTGGTAATTATTCATCGCCGAATCTGAACGCAAACGGAAATTGTAGATGTCGCCTTTCATGATATAGATGTCTGAATAGTTGGGATCCTTGGCCTGGGCCTGGTAAAGATAGGACAACGCCTTGTCAAAGTCATTGCTTTTCAGACATTGCTTGGCTTTTTCGCACAACGCCGCAGCCTTGGAGCCTTTTTGGGCAGACATCTGTGCCGGTTCGAGGAGCACCAAAACAGACATTAATATAATATATACTATATTTAATTTCATTTGCATTGGATTAGCGGTTTACTGTTTGCGGTTTACGATTTATGGTTTTCTTCCGATTTCGCTCGGTTCCAATACTCGTCCATCTCGGGGAGGGACATATCAATGAGTTTTTTGCCATCGGACCTCACCATCTGTTCGAGATGCTGGAAGCGGCGCATGAACTTGCGGTTAGTTTTTTCGAGCGCGTCTTCCGGATGGACATTGAGAAAGCGGGAATAATTGACGAGCGAGAAAAGCACGTCGCCAAGTTCGTCTTCGATGCGCTCCTGGTTGTCGGCTTCAACTTCAGCCTTCAACTCCCCGAGTTCCTCCTGCACCTTGTTCCACACATCCTCTTTATTGTCCCAGTCGAAACCAACACCGCTTACCTTGTCTTGAATGCGGTAAGCCTTGGTGATAGCGGGCATTCCGGAAGGGATACCGCCAAGCACCGAACGGTTACCTTCCGTCTGCAACTTGATCTTCTCCCAGTTCTCGTGCACCTGGTTGGCCGAGTCGGCTTTCATTTCGCCATAAATGTGTGGATGTCTCCGGATCAATTTATCACACAACTGATTAAGAACGTCTTTCACGTCAAATAATTGTTGCTCGGATGCGATTTTTGAATAAAAAACTATATGCAGCATCAAATCGCCAAGTTCCTTGCATACATCCGGGTAATCTTTCTGGAAAATAGCATCAGCGAGTTCGAAGGTCTCCTCAACAGTCAGATTTCGCAAGCTGTCAAAGGTTTGTTCACGATCCCAGGGGCATTTCTCGCGCAACTCGTCCATGATTTCAAGCAGATGCCGGAAACCAGCGAGCGCGTCCGCGTATTTGTCGGTTTGGTTCATTTCTCACTATGACTAATGACTTAGACTTAGACTCAGAACCATTGCCTAAGTCTAAGTTTAAGTCTAAGTTGTTGTTAGTACGCTCTTGCAAAAAGAACGCGTTGATGTGACGGCTTGCCTGTCAGGATGCACTTGCCCTCCTCTTGCGGATTGTTAAACGGTATGCAACGGATGGTCGCCTTGCAGAGATCCTTGATTTTCTCTTCCGTTTCAGGCGTGCCGTCCCAGTGGGCATACACGAAACCGGGCTTGTTGTCGAGCAAATCGACAAATTCGTCCCAAGTGTCAGCCTTATAGGTGTGTTCTTCACGGAATTTCAACGCTTTGTTGAACAGATTCTGCTGGATTTCGTCCAGAAGTTTCTGGATATGCTCCACGAGGGTGTCGAAGGAGACGTTGTACTTCTCCATGGTGTCGCGACGGGCGACCTCGGCTTCGTTGTTTTCCATATCTTTCGGTCCGATGGCCACGCGCACGGGCACACCCTTGAGTTCATACTCGTTGAACTTCCAACCGGAACGCTTGGTGTCGTCATTGTCGAACTTCACCGCGATACCGAGGGCTTTAAGTTTCTGGACAAGCGTATCTGCCTTAGCTGCAATTTGTTCGCGCTGTTCGTCAGTTTTGTAAATCGGCACGATAACCACTTGGATGGGAGCGAGAACCGGCGGCAGCACAAGACCGTTGTCGTCGGAGTGGGTCATGATGAGCGCACCGATAAGGCGGGTGGAGACGCCCCAAGAGGTAGCCCACACATATTCCTGCTCATTCTTCTGATTGAGGAACTTCACATCAAAAGCCTTGGCGAAGTTCTGTCCGAGGAAGTGGGAGGTACCCGCCTGCAGAGCCTTGCCATCTTGCATGAGGGCTTCAATGCAATAGGTGTCAAGGGCGCCGCCGAAGCGTTCGTTCGGGGATTTCACACCCATGATGACCGGGATTGCCATGTGTTTTTCTGCGAAATCGGCATAAACATGAATCATTTTGTCGGTTTCTTCGAGAGCCTCCTCTCGGGTGGCGTGTGCGGTATGTCCCTCCTGCCACAGAAATTCGGCGGTGCGGAGGAAGAGGCGCGTGCGCATCTCCCAACGGACCACATTCGCCCACTGATTGCAGAGGATCGGCAGGTCGCGGTACGACTGGATCCAGTTTTTATAGGTATCCCAAATGATGGTTTCAGAAGTGGGGCGCACGATGAGTTCTTCTTCCAATTTTGCATCGGGGTCAACCACCACACCGCCACCATTGGGGTCATTTTTCAGACGGTAATGGGTGACCACCGCACATTCCTTGGCGAAGCCTTCCACATGGCTGGCTTCGCGGCTGAAGAAAGACTTCGGAATAAAAATCGGGAAATAGGCATTCGAATGGCCCGTATCTTTAAACATTTGGTCTAATTGACGTTGCATTTTCTCCCAAATCGCATACCCGTAGGGTTTAATCACCATACAACCACGCACGGAGGAGTTCTCCGCCAAATCCGCTTTCTTCACAATGTCATTATACCACTGCGAATAATTCTCTGCTCTTGAACAAAAATTTTTTGCCATAAAATCTTATATAAATTAACTTTTTAGTACTTTTGCCGTCTATTAGAAAATTAAAGCGCAAAAATAAAAAAATAAGAGATAAGGAGGACAATATGAAGAAACAATTTTTAATCCTTGCGAGTGCCATAACTTGCTTATTAGCAGCCTGTTCAACGGCAAACTTCGCTTACTATGATGACATTTATACATCATCGAGCGAAAAAAAGGCCGCAACAGTGAAGACGACCCCCGCAGAAACGGCCGCCAAAAACGCCACTGTCGAGGCCGATTCCATTGTTTATGAAACCGATGAAAACGGCAACCTGCTCCGCACGCTGACATACTATCCCGGCAGCTCTGAACCCGTTGTCACTACGTACATGGAAGTGGTGGATGAGACGACGTCCGCTCCTGTCTCCAGCGCCGGCAGCAGCTACTCGTATGATCCCGATGATTACTACGACTATGCCTACAGTTCCCGCATCCGCCGGTTCCACAACAACTATTATACCGGTTGGAATTACTACGACCCCTATTTCACCAACATGTATTGGTATGATTATTATCCATCCAGCTGGGGATTAAGCATTTACATGGGTTATAATTGGTGGTGGCCGAGCTACTACTACCGCCCTTACTATTATTCTCCTTACTGGTATGATTATGGATTCCACTACGGATGGGGTTGGCACAGTCCTTACTACAGCTGGGCATACTATGATCCGTGGTACCATCATCATCACCACCACTATGGATATGATCCTATCGACTACTATCACAACCACCACGACCAGAACCACAGCTATTACTATGGCCACCGCAACAACATTGGACCCTCCGTGGGCAATGGCAGCGACAACGACCGTGGCGAACGTCCCGAAGGATATGGAAACGGTTCTGTAGCAGGTGGTTACGGAAACGGTGAAACCAACAACCACTATTCAGTGACCTCCACTCCCGCCAGTTTCAACCAACGCTACGACAACCTCGTGGCAGGCACCACTGGCACGGGTAGTTCGTTCAACAACAGCGGCACCAGCAAAGTGGTCACTGGAGCGCGTACAGATGTCCCTGATGTTACAAAACCCGCAAACAACAACGTACAGCCCTCCACCCCCACTCCTATTTCCAACAACGCATCCACTTCCAGACCGACTACCACAACGACTGTCACCAACTCCAGACCGGCCACCACAACTACTGTCACCAACTCCAGACCGGCCACCACAACGACCGTCACCAACTCCAGACCGGCCACCACGACCACTGTCACCAACTCCAGACCGGCCACCACGAATCAGAGCGGCACTGTGACCCGTACCGTAGTCACGCCTTCCCGTGTGACTACCAGACCGGCAACTTCGAGTGGCACCAGTAGGACCGTCACCAGACCCGCAACGATTTCAAATCAGCCATCATCCTCTTATTCAAGAGATTACAATCGGCCGGCAAACAATAGCCGTCCTGCTTACAGCACTCCGTCGAGCAGCAGCAACAGCCGGTCCTCCTACACTGCTCCGTCGAACAGCAGCCGTCCCTCCTACAGTACACCTTCAAGAAGTGAAAGCAGATCTTCTTACAGCACTCCGTCGAGCAGCAGTCGGTCTTCCTACAGCTCCCCGTCAAGCAGCATCCGGTCTTCTTTCAGTTCTTCCTCGAGCAGTAGCAGCCGTTCTTCCTACAGCGGATCCTCGCACAGCAGTAGCAGCAGCTCCAGCTCCCACTCCGGCGGAAGACGATAATCAGTTAGTAGTTAGCAGTTAGTAGTTAGAAATTTGTAATTATAAATCGTAAATTAATGAAAAAGATAGCAACTTTCATCATCGTGATAATGGGCATTTTCGGACTGGCCAGCGCTCAGGGCGACTATGAGGCGTTCACCTTCTCGCAGGCTGACTATTTAGGCACAGCTCGATTCATGGGTGCCGGCGGCGCATTCGGCGCGACAGGCGGCGATTTCTCAGCGCTTTGTACCAATCCTGCATCCATAGGGCTGTTCAAGCGCCACGAGGTCACCATCACGCCCATGGCCCTTTCCTTTGGATACTCCGACAGCTACTACTACGGGAATCACAATTCCGCGCAGAAATTCAAATACACCGTCCCGCAGGCAGGTGTTGTGATGGCCAATGGCATTCACCGCGACAGCGGATGGAAATTCTGGCAGTTCGGCTTCGGCTACAACCGCATCATGGACTTCAACGGCACTTCACGTTATGCTGCAAACGTCAACAACACGCTGATGAACATGGTGTTAGACAACGTGCAGGGTATAAACTTCAACAATCTCTCCGGTGACGGCTACTTGGCATGGAACAGCTGGCTTATCGACACGCTACCCGGTACTACTAATCAGTATTATAGCTATTTAACCGACAAAAACCTGGAGCAGAAAGCCGTAGTCACGAGAAGTGGCTCCGTTGACGAAATGATATTCTCTTTCGGCGGAAATTACGCCGACAAGCTGTACATCGGTGCCACGCTTGGCGTCCCGTTCCTCGATTTCAAAGAGGTCACCAGTTTCATGGAAGAGCCCGCCACCACTCCTGACATTGCCGGGATCACCGACTACACGCTCTACTCAGAGCAGAAAAACTCAGCCGTTGGCGTCAACCTGAAATTGGGTCTCATCTACCAACCTGCCTCTTTTGTACGCTTAGGAGTTGCTTTCCACACGCCCACCTACTACCGGAGGGTCAGCGACAACTTCTACCGTGAGATCAACACCCACTACACCAGTGGAAATAACGCGAACAATTCTTACAACAACTACAACCGCTTCACCCTTACCACACCGTTGAAGGCCAACATCAGCGCATCATTCCTCATCGCCAAACGCGCCTTCGTCTCCGCCGAATATGAGTTCCAAGACTACGGAATGGCCACCCTTTACAACGACAATTACGATTATATTACTGAAAATGACGCCATCCGGGCAAAATATGGTATTTCCCACAGCATTAGAGTTGG
The DNA here is from genome assembly GCA_045130275.1 of Bacteroidales bacterium. Lineage (GTDB taxonomy): Bacteria > Bacteroidota > Bacteroidia > Bacteroidales > WCHB1-69 > F23-D06. The sequence continues at coordinate 10,281 of JBGUPL010000123.1, read as the reverse complement.
CGGTGAGGTGAACATCGCGGAAGGTTTTGCCCTCCGTGCCGGCTACCGCCTGAAGACTTCACCCTACAAGCGCCCGACCACGGAGTATGACAACACCACCCACTTCGTCTCAGCAGGCCTTGGATTCAGAGGTAAATTCATGTTTGTGGACTTGGCTTATGTACTCCGCTTGAACAAGGACGCCTACTGGCTCTACGATCCCGTCGGCGAGCCTGGTTTCACCGCCGCCAAAGCCCACAACGTTGTAGCCACTTTAGGCTTCAAGTTCTAAGTTTTGATGAGAAAAACACTCTTCTTATTTCTATTTTCAGTCGCCCTGGGCTTCACAAACGCCCAGGAGCGACTTTTTTTTGACGCTCCATGTGAAAGCATCACCACCGACTTGCAGGGTAACGTTTACCTCTCGCACGGTGCCAATTTGGATATGTTCTCCGCCGACGGCACGAAGCATCTGAACTACAGCAACCCTTCCTTCGGTGACATCACAAGCGTGGACGCGGGCATTGCATCCAAAATTCTCGTTTTCTACCGGGAAAGCGGCACCATCATACTGCTTAACAACGAGTTATCCCCTATCGGGAGTCCTTTGAAACTATTCGAAAAATCGCAGATGACCTTTTCGCTGGCGGCCATGGGCAACCCCATCAAAATCGTGTTATATGACGAAGCCAACCAAAATCTCATTCTCACCGACCTCAACCTGAACATACTCAGCCAATCACACATCACCTTCCCCGGGGAGTTCCACCCGACGGACATGCAGGTAGTTCCCGATCACCGGATTGCCCTGCTTGACACGCTTCACGGTATTTGCCTCTTCGACTTCTACGGCACTTTCGAACGCGAAATCCCAATTCCCGGCATAACCGCAATGCAACTGATGAAAGACAAAATCATTTATCTGAAAGACAAAAACTTATACACTTACACCTTGCCCACAGCGCTATTACCCATGGAAATCCGGTCATTGGATATAAAAATACCGGACATGAAAACATTCCATATCCGGTATAATAATCTGTTTTATATTGACCACAAGAATCACGTACACAAAAGTAGCTATTCAGAATAGCTCTTTCGCGGACTCGCTCTCCTTTATTCCACAATTTTCAGCTCTTTCATCAGGTTCTGGGCGTTGGCCATCTTATCGATGATGAAGAGCAGGTAACGCATATCCATGCAGATGGTGCGCTGGACTTCGTTCTCGAAAGCGATGTCACCGCTCATGGCTTCCCAGTTGCCATCGAAGGCGAGTCCAATGAGGTTGCCTTGCGCATCGATGACGGGGCTGCCGGAGTTACCTCCCGTGATATCGTTGGTGGTGATGAAGTTGACGACCAGGTCGCCGTTCTTGTCGGCATAGCGGCCGTAATCGTGGTTCTCCCAAAGCTTGATGAGGTCTTGCGGCACGTCAAACTCCCAGTTGCCGGGTTTATACTTGGCCATCACGCCATCCAGGGTGGTGATGTAGTTGTAGGTGATGGCGTCCGCCGGCTGGCAGTCCTGCACGCTACCGTAAGTGAGGCGCATCGTGAAGTTGGCGTCGGGATAGAAATTGCGATCCTTTTGCATCTCCATCAACCCTTCCATATAGAGGCGGTTAGCGCGGCCGCATTCCACTTTTTCGGCCTGATCGCTCAAATTCCAATATGACTGCAGGATGTCGTACATCAGGGCATAGATAGGGTCTTTCGACAGAGATTTGGGATTGTTCAACCAAGCTTCCATCTTTGCCTGATCCACGAAGATGGATTTGGAGAAAGCGTTATCTACAAAAGCGGTGAAATCGCCGTGGTTCTTGTCACCCACTTTTTTGATGGTGGCGGGCAGCTGGGCGGGGTTCACATCTTTGTAAAACAGGTTCAGCAGGGCGATGGTGACGTCGCGGTCGAGCGCTTTGTTGTAGTCTTTGAAGAAATCCTGAACAGATTTCTTCATTCCGTTGGCGCGCTCTTTGATGGCATTCGGGGTGGCGGTTTTGTTCTCTATAATGCTGTTCAGCTGTCTGAACCGCAGGGCGAATGTGACGGCTTCGCCACCGTGCCAGCCGGCTTCACGGTGATAGATCAGCGCCTTCTGGTATTTGGACTGGTGGTTCCAGTAGTTGTTCATTTCGTCGAAAATGCCGTCATATTTGGCTTTGCGGTTTTTGTCCTGCGCGGCCCACTGGCGGAAAGCCTGCTCCTGCTCCAAACGTTTCTCATACACTTTGTTGCGTTTCAGCTGTTTCACCTGACCGATGTAATATTTCCAATAGTTGCTGACGCTGGCCTGTTTGGAGGCGTACTGTATGAAGACGGCAGGGTCGGCATCCATGTGCTTGCGGTACTGCTCTAACTTGGTGGTACGGCAATCCACGATGGCGGGTCCTTCGAGTTCAATGACGTTCTTCACGGCACCGGAGGCGGAGTAGCGGTCGGTGCTGCCGGGATAGCCGAGAATCATCGTGTAGTCGCCGGGTTGCACGCCCTTCAGCGAAATCGGCAGGTAGTGTTTGGACTTCATCGGGATGTTGTCCTTGCTGTACTTGGCGGGGGAGCCGTCAGGGGCGGTATAGACGCGGAAGATGCAGAAGTCGCCCTTGTGGCGCGGCCACGTCCAGTTGTCGGTGTCGGCACCGAATTTGCCGATACCCCACGGCGGGCAGGCCACGAGGCGGACATCCCTATAGACGTCGTATTCGAACAAAATGTATTGGTTGCCGTGGTAAAACGGCACGATTTCCACCTCCACATCGCGTTTGCCTTTGCGTTCGAGGGTCAATTTCTTGCCGTTCTCCGAGATTTTCGCGGCACGGTCGGCCTCGGACATGTCATTGGTGACACCCTTCAAGATGGCTGTGGTGACATCCTCGATATAGGCGAGGAAGGAGACGGTAAGTCCTTCGTTGGGGAGCTCTTCTGCCTTGCTGCGAGCCCAGAAGCCGTCCTGCAGGTAGTCGTGTTCCACGGAAGAGTGCGCCTGCACCTGGCCGAGACCGCAGTGGTGGTTGGTGAGCAGCAGTCCTTCGGGAGAAATCAGCTCACCGGTGCAGCCGCCACCGAACTGCACGATGGCATCCTTGAGGCTGGGTTGGTTGAAGCTGAAGATTTGTTCGGCCGTCAACTTGCAGCCAAGTCGCTGCATATCAGCTAAATTCTGCCCATTGATGGAATAGGGCAACCACATGCCTTCGTCCGCGCGGGCGCCAAAGGCAAAAAGCATCATTACAATGCATAAAATGTTGAATTTCTTACTCATAATGGGTATTGTTTGAAAGCGCAAAAGTACAAATTTTCCCGCACCAAAGCCTAGTGTTATAATAAAACATCGTATTATTGCCGCTTGAAGTTCAAAAAAGTGAGATGACCCAGAAAGCAATCCGAAAAGTGAAAATCTTGATGTGCGACATATGTCCCGGACTGCTTCCCGAATGCATAGCGTCTCTACAAAGTTTGATGTTTTAACTCCTTACGATAGAGGACAAAAGCGGTGATGGGAATCGCCCAGTCGCAAATCGAAGAGACAGGGGCGAATAAAACCATTTGCGCGATAGCGGAAAGGTCTGCATCAAGATGTTCTATCAAGATACCATGCAAATAATTAGTGGAAAAAAAGTGTACGAGCACGATGGATAAAATTGCTACAACGGGAAGCACCACAAGGCGTTTTTTCACAAGCAGGTAGATGGTTCCTATCGTAAAGAGAACGAGCAGCAAACAGGTGATTACCTCCTCTAAAATCGGATGAGGGACAAATTCCCAGCAAAAGCCACCAATTGTGTTAATCAAATAAAGGATATATCCGAAAGTGATATAAAAGAGTATTCCACCGTAATAACTTCGCGATTCGACAGCTGATATTTCCATGTCGGAGTCAGTCGCCTCCGAATCGTAACGCCACCACAAGAACCCGATAGTAAGAAAAGATGTGACCAAATTCGCCCACTTCCGCACGCTTCGCAAGACATAGTCGGGAACATCACAGAGCTCCCTAGTGTCATTGAGTTTATCAAACAAGCGGTTTATCAGAAAATAATCCAGCACATTCATCAGAACAAGGAAACCGACCATTATCGCAATATGTACCCACTTGATGTTGAGCATTTTCGGCTTTCTAAACAGAAGGTAGAAGATTAGTAAATACAATACCGATTTTCCGACAACCACCGCAATCGGATTCATAGGTAAGTTTTCCAAGAAAAAGAAAAACGAAGAAAACGATGCCCAAACAACTTCAAACATCCAAAAGACAATGATTCCGAGCAGATAACATTGGTAATCCAAAGATTTTTCGATTGTAGTATTCATCATAATGCTATTTTGAAAAAGCGAAATCCTTCAGTTTCTTTTCCGTCAGACGGTAAATCGTCCAATCCTCCATAGGAACGGCTCCGATGCTCTTATAGAAGTCGATGGAGGGTTGGTTCCAATCGAGGCAAACCCACTCCATGCGGCCGCAGTGTCGCTCCAGCGCTAATTTGGCCAGATGCTGCAGCAACGCCTTGCCATAGCCGATACCGCGCTTCTCGGGCAGAACGAAAAGATCCTCCAAATAGAGGCCTTTGTGCCCCACAAAAGTGGAGAAATTGTGGAAGAAGAGGGCGAATCCGACAATCACACCATCCTCCTCGGCGAACACCACCTCCGCCTCGTGGCGAACGAAGAGTGCCGCGTGAAGTCCCTCCTCGGTGGCCTCTACTTCATGGGCAAGTTTTTCATATTCTGCCAGTTTCTTGATAAATTCCAAAACAGTGGCGGCCTCGTTCTCTCGCGCCGCGCGAATAGTGAATGTTGACATGATAAATTCGTTTTTTTTCGGGCAAAGGTACAAATTTTCCCGAATATCATTCCCACTTAAAACCCCTTGACCACCCAATCATCCTCCGCAACAACCTTTGACAATGCGGACTTCAAATGCTGGAAATCCTCAATTGTCCAACCCAACACCCCTTCACATATTACTACCCTCTTTCCATTCGGTTGAAACATTCTAAGACGATCAGGACCACGTCCGCCGCCGTTCAACATATCCCACGAAAAACCTTCGAACGGAATCACGATCTTGTACTGACGTTTCAACAAGTCATATCGCAGAACTCTGATTTCCAGCTTTTTATAATCTACATAGACAGCCTCCACCAAACTTCCTTTTCCCAAGAAGGAGAGAAACAATGCAAAACCAAAAGCAAAGAGAAATACAGCAAGCAAATGGTCAAGAAAGAAGTGAAAAGACTCGGAAAAAAGAAAGATGGCGGACGCCATCAAAAAGGATGCTGAAAACAGCCATACCATACGAAGGTAAAACTGGACTGCAATCGGATATTTCCGTTTGCTCCGACGGATGGTTCTGACATACTGCGGATATGTTTCGGACTGGGAATTTTCCATTTTTTCCTTCCTATTATTTACTGCATTGAACTTGCGTCATAGTCCCCTATCGTTAATCGAAATCTGGAAATATGACGTCGCAAAAATAACATCTTTATTTATATGTATGATACAGAAAAACCAAAAGGTTGCAGGCGCGGCAATTTTTTTTCAAGTGTTATCCGACAAAACAACATCCAAAATAAAATTGTACCTTTGCCCTTTCATTTCAAAAACACCAATACTATGTTGCAAATTGGAACAAAAGCCCCCTATTTCGAGGGCGTTGACGAAAACGGGAATCCCGTGAAACTGAGCGACTTCGCCGGAAAGAAGCTCGTGCTCTACTTCTACCCCAAAGACAGCACGCCCGGCTGCACCGCCGAAGCCTGCGACCTGCGCGACAACTACCAGCGGTTCCTCGCCTTGGGCTACGAGGTGCTGGGCGTGAGCCGCGATTCCGCCGCCTCGCACCAACGGTTCATCGCCAAATACGAGCTGCCCTTCCACCTCATCGCCGACACGGATCTCACCATCTTGAAGGCCTACGAAGCTTGGGGCGAGAAGAAAATGTACGGCAAGGTGACCGAAGGCACGCTGCGCACCACCTACGTCATTGACGAGCAAGGCGTTATCATCGACGCCATCGGGAAGGTGAACACCAAGGCGCACACGGCGCAGATATTGGGATAGCGGCATTTACAGACCCATGCACTACCCCGTCATCAACATCCTGCTTTGCGACACGTTCCCCGGACTGCTGCCGGAGAGCATCCCGAGCCACGAATATTTGTTCGAGAAGCGGTTCCATTCCGTGAACCAAAACATCATCTTCAAGGTGTTTCGTACGCTGGACGGCGAATTGCCGGAACATCCCGTTCCCGATGAAATTTACCTCATCACGGGCTCCAACAACGCCGCCTACGACGACCTGCCGTGGATTCTGGACTTACAGGAATGGATTCGGAGGGCCGCAGAGCAGCAAATCCCTCTTGTCGGCATCTGCTTCGGGCACCAGGTCATCGCGCAGGCGCTGGGCGGACGGGTGGAGCGTTTCCCCGGTGGCTGGGGCGTGGGCATCCGCGAAATGGAGGTTTTGGATGCGGACTTGCTCTCCTATTTCTCCGACAAGAAAATGCGCCTTATCGTCAACCACCACGACCAGGTAATGCAACTGCCGGAAGGTGCCATCCCCCTCGCCACCAGCGACTTCTGCCGTTACGAGGGTTTCCGCATCGGCCGCCACATCCTCACCTTCCAAGGCCATCCCGAATTCACGGTGGATTACGAACGCCATCTTATCCTCAATCATTCTGAAAATGAGGATGATACGGTGAAACAATGTGCGTTAAGATCACTGGAGAATTTACAGCACCAAGGTGACTTGGCTGCCAGACTTTTGTTGGAGGTTCTGTAGAGTATATTACGCCTGCAGCCACTTGTACTTCTCAACGCTGTAAAGAGGCAGCAACGGTATCAGAATAGGGGTGCTTTTGGCGTACTTCTGATATTCGGGGTCGTTGCCATAGACCTCGTTTTGGCGGATTTCAAGACGGCGTGCGCCGCTGAACATGACATACACGATGCCGATGTAGCCGATTATGGCTATGATCCATTGCCATGCGGCCAGACCCGCGCCGATGCCGCTGAGCAACGCGCCCGTCCAGATGACCACCTCGCCCAAATAGTTGGGGCAGCGCACGATACGGTAAAGCCCTGTATCGACAAAACGTTTGGGGTTGCGCTTCTTGGCGGCCGACTTCTGCGCATCACTGACGGCTTCCAGCAGGATGCCGCAAAGCATGACGGCGGCCCCGATCCATGCCCACAGCTCGCTCACTTCCACCCCCTTCGCGGCATTGTCCATGCGGAATGCCACGGGACTCACCTGCAGCACATACAGGATGGCGCAGAAGAGCCACACGGTAATGATGACGCCGACGGGCTTCTTTTTTTGCAGCGAGGGATCGTAGAGGATCTTGCGGTATGCGGCGGTGCGCTTCTCGCGCAGCAGCAGGTAGGTGCCGAGGCGGCAGCCGAAAAGGATCAGCATTGCGCAAAGCGCGACGGCGGACCAGGTGAGCGTTCCGCCATACAGGCAGAGAAGAGCAACTGCCAAGGCTGCCACACCGTAACCGTAGCCGAGGCTGAAGAAGTAGATGAAATATTTCCAGCCCACGGCTGAAACCGCCAAAGAGACGGCGAGAAGAATCAAGAGCATTTTCATACACGTAAAAATTTGGATGGCAAAGATAGGAAATATTCCGACACGAGAAACCGGGCGCCGACCGCGATGGGTCAACGCCCGGTTTTTGGGGTGCGCAGGGGCGAATGATTATTCGCCCCTACGGGTCAACGGATGATTTTATTTTCCGTCATTTAATTTCTTGTAACCCTCATAACGGAGTTTCGCGAACTGCTCGGTCTTGGCGAACAACTCCTTGGCTTCGGCCGGGCTCTTTGCTATCAAAGTCACCTCATCATCCGTTCCAACATCGTTTTCCACTTCTCCCAGTGGGACCTCTCTTTGATGAGTCCACTTTTTGGAGCTGGTACAAGTGAAGAGTAAAAAAAGTGAGGATTTGGAATATTTGGCAGTAATAAATTATGAGATTTTGGAATATATGTTTTGGAATAAACCTAACTGCCACATCAAATTTTCGCCAAATGGGTGAATGAGACAGAAAATGTTGTAAAAAAAGTCTCCTATGCAGCTGGCGGGTGTTTGTGACGCAATAAAGAAAAAAATACAAATCTATACACGAAAAACCCGGGTGTTGACCGCGATGGGTCAACGCCCGGTTGGGGATTGTAGAGACGTTTCATGAAACGTCTCTACGGGGGTTCCGTACACATCTACCAATGTTTGAGGTCTGGATGTATGGCGTAGTATTGTGCTTTTGACATAGTGTTTTTGATTAAACGTTTATAAAAGCAGCCCCATCCCTGAAATCATTGTCTTTTCGAAATCTCAGCGTAAAGTGCCAATCCTTTTTCAGTAAGGTAATAGGCTTGGTCTGGGCGTTTCGGCGCATCAGGATAGAGCATTTGAACATAACCGTTTTCTATAGATGGAACAAGATAACGTTTGCGGAAATTATCCTCTCCTTTTAATTGAAGAGATACCATTATTTCATTAGCAGAAATTGTATTCCCACGAATTGTCAAAATCACCTTTTTTATCTTACCATATACTTCACCTCTTACTTCACCTCTTACTTCACCTCTTACTTCACCTCCTTCTTGTACTCTTTCTTGTACTTCTGGTCGCCAAAGAACAACCCGAAAATCATCATCTTGGTGGAATTCCGGTTTACGGAGTCCATAGTCCAAACAATGGTCGATTATATCGGTGGTGCCCGTTCCCATTTGTTCTATATAGCCGGAAAGATAAACGGGATGGGCAAGAACGGGATTGACAGGATTGGAAGTGTGCTCCTTGTTCAATTTCGCGATAGTCATTCCTTGTGGAAGTTTGCCTGGGTTCCAAACTTCCAAGCGGTCTTTGAACAACATCACCTGCACGCTGCTGAGGAATAATTTGATGCGGTTCATTTGTTATTTCAAAAAGATAATTCCAGCCGCAAAGATACTCATTTTTGGAATGTGAAACGCAATTCTAATAAAAGTAACGTGCATTTGCTGCGGGTGAGGGAAACAATGTCATCAGTCTTTGGGGACCGCATGGCCGTAAGGCCGCAGCAGAGTGCCTGTAGGTAAATCCTTCGGGAGTTGTCCTATAGGTCCTATAAGACTTATAAGACCCATAGGACCTATAGGACACCCTCCTCGTACCTCTAATATTTCCGATAATTCCTCCTTGCTTGGCTCATCCTCTCGCGTAGCCCACCAAACTTGACGAAATCCCGCTCCAACCTCCTGATTTGCCTGTCCAAGAGGAAGTTGCACTGGTTCACGAGACAAATCATAATGTTGGCGCAGACGATGCCGTCCCGCGTTTCCAAGAACTCGCGGTAGGTTTCGAACGACTCGTCCTTCCGGTAAGCCAACCGCCTGACGAACAAGGCCTCTTTGCTGTCTTTTTTCCAAATGACACCCCGGTTGTTGCGGATGTAGTCCTTGTAATCTTCCAACAGTTCCTCTTGACTGGCCCTTGCCACGTTGGTCAGTTTGATTTCGGTTTCTTTGGATGTGGCCGAGGCCATTGAGCCTTCGATGATGTTCTGTTTGCCGGAACGCGCCGCCTGCACCATCTGGTCAACGGTGCGGTCGCGCTTGTTTAGGAAGCGTTCGCAGAAAAGCACCGTGCCGGAATAGACGATAAGCGATTTCTTGTAAGAGAGCAACTCAGTGTAGTTGCCGTGAGACGGGATAAATCCTGTTTCTGTTGTCATAGTTTTTTTGTTTTATAAATAATTTGTGTTCAGTTAAATAGACAGATAATCTGCTATCTATTATAACATGGCAAATATATAATTTTTTGTTTATATATTCATTGCAAATTGTGAATTATATAAAACAAAAGGCGCGTCGGGCACTTTGTCACCGCTGACCAATCCGAGGAAATCGCGAAATGATAGACGGAAGATGTATGGTGAATATCTTATCTCAAAGAGGACAAATATTTTAGGGTGCATAGTGACAGAATAAGAAAAATTTTTATTTTTGCCAATTGTATGGTACAAAATAAGGGGAAGACCAACATGATTATAGACAATAAGATACTTGACAGCTTGACCGCTCAGGCCAAGGCATCGCCCCGGCTGCGGATGAATCTTAACTTTCATCAGAGTCTGGATGAGAAGTGCCACCGTTTTCTGAATGCCGTGGAACAGGGTGCAAACATCCCCATTCATCGCCATCCGGAGAAAGATGAGACATTTGTTGTGTTGCGTGGCAGGATACGTGTCATCACCTACAACGACGACGGCACCATCATCGAAAACATGGTCCTCAACCCATCGGAAGGCCG
>JBGUPL010000122.1:0-38807 GCA_045130275.1 Bacteroidales bacterium | reverse complement strand
GAAGGAATATCCATCACCGAGGTGGGAGACCCCGTCCACAACCCACTCCACGGGAACGGAGTCAGGGTTATGCTCCACGAGGAGGGCAAGGGTGTCGCCGAGGCAGCGGTGGACGGTGTCGAAGTTGTGTTCGGCGATGTTGATACTTCCGCTTGGGTAGTCCATATAGAAACAGCCGGAAGCCCCGTGATGGTCGTAATAGACTTTTGTGATGTCGTTGATTTCGGGGTGACCGCCAGGCGCGGGCAGCACATTGTAACCGAACTCATCCACGTAGGCCGAGAAACCGTTCTCGTTGGTGATGCGGATAATCTCGGGGATGTCCTCGTTGTAGAACGCCATCTGGGTGACGTAGTAGTCGCCGTTGGTCATCGGAAACGAGTCGAAGACCTCTGCCGGCAACAGCTGCCCGTTGAAGTAGGTGGTGTTCAAGCCGTTTTCATGCACATAGATCTGCACATCCGCATAAACGGTGTCTATATTCAATGACTCCGCGTCCTCGTAATGTATCTTGCGCTTCACATTGTTGCGCGTGGTCGGATACACCCAATCCTTGACCATGCGGTCGGTGGGTTGCGCGGAGATGAAGGCGTTGTAGTGCATTATTTTGGCACAGCCTAACGAATCCTTCAAATAGCCAAAATGAGGATACCCAGGAGCACTCTCTTTATAAAAGAAATAATAGGGCCCGTTTGCTTCGAAAAAGTGTATTGGTGTAGAGGAGCGCAGGAAAGTATAAGGAACACTCACATACTGGATGATACTTCCCCAAAGCCCCCGGTGATTCCCTGTGATCATATTGTATTTCCGAAATAACGCCTTGGAGAACGGAGTAGTATAAAAACTTAATTGATTCACCGTTGAATCCATTCCTGCTTGGGAAAATATGACATTGTATAAATATCTGCTGGCGCTATCATTCCACAAGGTATTATTATAAGCTTTGCAATAAGCGACTCCCTTGTCAAACCTGTTGTTTTCTGGTTTTTTACACAAGTAGTCTTTTCCCCGATATGCATACGATTGCACAAATGGGAAATAGGATGTCCAACACGCCTCTTGAACTCCATCCCCATTTAAATCGCGTGAAAAATGTGATCCTGTCATGCTAATTACAGGTTTGCAATTTGTATGAAATTTCACTATAGGACCAATAAAACTTACAGGAGGGGCAATACAAACACTTTCTCCTTTGCTTAACATGATAGAGTCTGCATAATTATCATACCCTTGGACAATTGCCTCAAGAGTGAAATACACCACTGTACTGTCTTCCATTGCCGTAACGTAATGATGATCATAATATCTTCCTGGAATAGGAGCAGAACCGGCACTACCCACTTGGAACCCGTCTGGGTGAAAAAACCACCAGTCTTCATCGGGTTCGGGAAAACGTGTCCTCACATGTATATCAAGAGGTAGCAGTGGGGTCTTTTCTGAATGTATTTGGTTTAACAATAAGGGTGATAATATGTAATAAAGACATCCATTGCCCCAATAAGAATCATAATAATGTGTACTCCCATAAATGGTCATTATCGAATCCGGTATTGTGGTTACGCTCTGCATATATAAGAATATGTTATGGGATGAGCGGATTCTGACTCCTCTATATGAAACTTGGAAACAATGATCAAGTCCATCAAAAACCACCATGGAAGATGGAACTTTTATCAGTGTCAACTGTCCTGGAATTACTTGAAAGTCAACATGATAATTATAATGTTCGTTCTCTATTGTTCCAACTGTGGCCGTATCCCCGTAAGCATAGAATAGAATGGTATCTGACAACACACGGGGTTCCCAGTGACGTAATATCACCCAGAAATCCCGCCCTGAGATGCTTTGGCTTTGGGCGGAGAGTTTCCCGCACGCGAACATGCAGCAGAGCAGAAATATGACTATATGATGGAGGTTTCTCATGAATTATAACAACCTGTTGATCTTAAATGACGCCGCAAAGTTACGATTTTTTTTTTTAATGTGAAATGCTAAATAATAGTGAGGGTGGATTCATGACATCTACACTTGTCATCTATCACAACTCACAATTAAACAAAAAATGTACTTTTGCGGCCGATTTTAGACAACGAAAAAAATATGAGAAAACTCTTCCTCACCAGTATGACCCTGTTGCTCTTAGGTGCTGTTATGGCCCAGAACGAGCAAATCCACTACGACATCCATCCGAAGTTCCCGCACCATGCCACTGCAGAGGAACAGCAGATGATTCCCTGGCTGTCGCAGCAAGCACATCTCCGCGATGCCGTTTATCCCGCCGCGCCCGTCACGGCCGTGGCCGAGTTCCAGCCGATGAGCGGCGTGATGATCGCCTACCCGCTCGGCATCCCCGTGTCGCTCGTGCGCGAACTGTCACAAATCACCCAGGTGAAAGTGCTTGTGGACTCCCCTTCTGACAGTTCGCAGGCAAACTCTTATTTCAGCAGCCACCAGGTCAACATGGCTAATGTGCAGTTCTGGCTCATCGAGCACGACTCTTACTGGACCCGTGATTACGGCCCGTGGTTTGTCATCGACGGACATGACTCGGTGAATGTAATCGATTTCGTCTATAACCGTCCGGTGCGCCCGAACGACGACGCAGCGTTAGAGGCGGTGACCGAACGCTTAGGGGTCAGCCGTTACGAGATGCCTCTGGTGCACACCGGCGGCAACTACATGGTTGACGGTTACGGCACGGCAGCCTCCACCATGTTGGTGCTGCAGGAAAACCCCGCCGAAACGGAACCCTCCATCTTATCCATGGTCCAAAACTACCTCGGCATCGACAACTACATGATCCTCCCTGACCCGCTGGGCGAGTACATCGCGCACATTGACTGCTGGGGCAAATTCCTCGATGTCGATAAAGTGCTCATCGGACGGGTGCCGGCCTACGACCCACGATACAGCAACTACGAGGATGTGGCACAAACATTCGCGAACGCCATCTCCCCCTGGGGCAACCACTACCAAGTGTTCCGCGTCTATGCCAACCCGAACGCCAACCACGCCACTCCCTACACCAACTCCTTGATTCTCAATGACCACGTGTTTGTTCCCGTCACGGGTAACTCCCACGACAACGAGGCCATCGCCGCCTATCAACAAGCCATGCCCGGCTATACCATCGTGCCCATTATGCAGAGCGACTACACGCCGTGGTACAGCACCGATGCCCTGCACTGCCGCACCCATGAGCTCGCCGACCTCGGAATGCTCTACCTGAAGCACTATCCGCTTCTCGGAGAGAAGAATCTGGATGATCTCATGGATAACATGATGACGCTCTCTGTGAAAATCAAAGCGTTGAGCGGTGCCAATCTGGTTACCGACTCGCTTTTGGTCTGCTTCCGCGTCAACCATGGCGAATGGTCCTACGGCCATCTGCAGCATGTCTCCGATGACGAGTATTCGTTCTCATTCACCTCTGTGAACTACCCCTGGCAGACGGGCGACACCGTGGAGTACTACATCTACGCAAAGGACGAGTCGGGCCGGGTGGAGAAACATCCGTACATCGGGGCTGCCGACCCGCACCTCTTCACCCTCTCCAATGAAGTGGGCGTGACGGAACGGGAGACCAGACAACTGCGCGCCTATCCGAACCCTGCCGACGAGATGGTGTACGTCGCATTGGACGGAGGGACGGAAATCGCGAATATGATGCTCTACGACCTGCAGGCACGAATTGTAGAGACGTGCAATGGCGCGTCTCTACAGAGCGGTACCGCCACCTTGAATGTAAAATCCCTTCCCGCAGGCATATACGTGTTGCTCGTGACCGACACAGACGGGAATATTTATCACCATAAGATTGTGAAAAAATAGCAAGAGATTTTTTGTTCCACCGCAATAATATTTTTTCTACTTTTGCGGGTGAATATAAAATCAAATGCTTATGAAAAAAATTTTACTTTCTTTATTGTTCATGTTTGCCGCAACTTCCTTGATGTTTGCGCAAACTGTTGTCTTCAGTGACAACTTTGACACCTACACGGCCGGCAGCCATCTGGCTCAGTCAAATTCTGCATGGACCACGTGGAACAACGCCCCCGGTGGTAGCGAGGACGGTGTGATTTCTTCCGCACAGGCTGCCTCCGCCCCCAACTCGCTGTATATTTCCGGAAGCAACGACCAAGTCTATCCTTTCGGCAACTACACGACGGGGCACTACACCCTTACCTTCAACTATTACGTTCCCTCTTCCGGCAACGGCGCCTACTTCAACATCCAGCACATACTATTGCAACAATGGGCGCTGGAGTGCTACTTCAACAGCACTGGCGGCGGATACCTCAGCGTGGGTGGCACCGAGTACAACTTCACCTCTCCCACCGACGCCTGGTTCCCGATGGAATTTGACGTGGACATGGACAACGACCAGGCTACGCTCACGGTCAACAATGAGCTCGTCCACACTTGGCCGTTCAGCTATCAACAGGGCAACACCAATGGCGTTAACCAACTGGCGGGCATTAACTTCTATGCCGGTGCCCCCAACAATGCCAGCGGTTCCTATTATGTGGACGATTTCGTAGTGACTGAGGTTTCGGCAGCCCTCGTCGGCCAATTTGCTGTCACCCCCGAAAATCTCGCCTTCTCCATGGCACCCAACACCACCGCTTCGCAAACCGTTGCATTGAGCAACCCCGGCACTGGCGGCACTGACTTCTACACCATAGCCACCTACAACATCCCGAACCCGAACACCACCCCCACCACTGAAACGACATTGAAATACTACCTTGATGATCCTTACACATACGTGGGTTGGAATGGCGAAGCCGCAGAAGTGGAATTTGCTATCGGATTCCCTTCCTCTGCTCTCCAACAGCACATCGGCAAAACACTGAATGAAATTCATTTCTTCATGCACGAGGCGCTTCCCACCGCTAAGGTACGTGTCTATGGAATGAACAATTCCCTCCTGCACCCCGGTCCCGGAGCTGTCCTCTACGAACAAACTTTCACCCCCGACAGCGGCTGGAACTCCATCCCGCTTACCACTCCTTTCCTGATTGACGGCAGCGACCTCTGGTTCGGTGTCTGGCTCATACAGCCTGAAGGCTCTTACCTCGCTCCTTTGGATGGCGCTCTTCCGAACGACTACAGCTGCTGGTACAAGAGAGGATCCACATGGTACAACCGTTTCTCCGGTACCTCTTACGACTACAACCTCTGTCTCGGCGGCAAAATCAACGGCACGCCCATCACTCCGTGGCTGACCGAGAGCCCTGCCAGCGGCAGCATTAATGCCGGCGCAACGACAAACGTGACCGTCACTGCCAACACCGCCGGAATGAACGTCAACGACAACTATTCGGCAACACTGCACTGCTATTCCAGTGACATCGACCACAGTGAGGTGGCCGTGCCCATCACCTTGAACGTCATTACTGTTTCCGTCAACGAGCACAACCTGATCGAAGTCTCTGTTTATCCGAACCCCGCCAACGACTACATGCAAATCACCTCCGACCAGATCCAACGTGTGGAGGTTTATAACATGATGGGACAACTGGTGTTCGAACAACTCTACAGCGACTCCCATGTCGTCATTCCCACCTCCGGGATGGCTCCCGGCACCTATGCCGTAAAAGTGACCGCCTCCAACGGAACTGTTACCAAGCAAGTGATTATAAAGTAACCTTTTTTAAGATATGGAAAGAAGGGAACATCTATGATCGATGTTCCCTTTTTCTATTGCCTATTGCCTATTGCCTGTTGCCTATTGCCTGTTGCCTGTTGCCTATTGCCTATTGCCTATTGCCTGTTGCCTAAAAAAATGTATTTTTGCACTTTAAAATCATTCAAGATGAAAAAGTTATTCGCGTTATGGCTTTGTGTCATGCTGGCAGGCAGTTTGACAGCACAAGATACGACTAAAACCTATTGGAAAAACGGTAAGCTGATGTCTATCGGCGTGCAGAAAAAAGGCCTAGAACAGGGACATTGGATTTATTATCACCATAATGGCTCCAAATGGACGGAAGGTGACTATAAGGACGGCATCAAGGTGGGCGTGTGGAAGGTTTGGTACGATGACGGAAAACTCGGACAGGAATATCACGCGGACAACGGCCCGTTCAAAAGCTGGTTCCAGTCGGGAAGAGTGGAGTCTGAAGGTCAGTTCAAGGATAGCCAACGCGATGGCGAATGGGTTTTCTATCATCCTAATGGTCAACTGTTTAAGAAAGTCATTTACAAGGCAGACAGCGTTCACGGGCACGTGATTGAATATTTCGACAACGGCGAAAAATATTTCGAAGGCACTTACGACATGGGACTGCTTGAGGGCGATGCCATTTGGTGGAACCGCGGCGGGAAAAAAGATATGGAAGGCAAGTTAGTGCACGGATTGCAACAAGGACAGTGGAAATTCTACGATGAAGAGGGTCGCCTTGGCAGCGAAGGGAACTTTGACAATGGGTTGCAAAACGGCACTTGGACATATTTCTATGAAAATGGAAAAGTTTGGCGTAAAGGCAATTATGTGAACGGACAGCGTGAGGGCGTATGGAAAGCATGGTATGAGGACGGCAAACTCCAACGCGAAGGTTCGTTCGTAAATGATATGGAAAACGGAAAATGGACGGCCTACTACCAAAACGGCAAAATCAAAGACCAAGGAACGTTCAAGGATGCCGTGATGGATGGTTTTTGGGAAGGATGGTATGAAAATGGCTATAAAAAATATGAGAACAATTTCAAAAACGGCAAGTTGAACGGCATGTCCACCCATTATTGGGCGGAATCAGGCAAGATGCGCAGTCACGGAAAATATGTTGCCGACCTGAAAAACGGCATGTGGAACGAGTACGCGCAAAACGGCCATATCCTTTCGAAAGGAAAATATTCCAAAGATTTGAAAGAGGGAAAATGGGTTTTCTATAATATGCACGAAAAAGTCGTCCGCGAGCAGAATTTTGTGCACGACGTGCCCGAAGGTGCATTTACAGAATACTACGACAACGGCGTGAAGCACACGCAAGGCGCTTTCAAGAACCGCCTGCGCCATGGCAAATGGTCGAGCTGGACCCCGCAAGGCAAGCTTTTCTATAGTGTCATCTTTGAAAACGGTCGCAAGGTGAAGGAAATATATGCCGCAGACCCTCAAAAAAGACCCTTCTGACCAGGCATGGGAATAATGCGGGATCATGTGTTAAAAAAACACAAAACGTTGAATGAGATGGTTGGACAATCCCTATTAAAAATGGTGAATATGGACATCAAGGCGTTCCATTTCAATCCGATAATGGTCAACACCTATATTCTATCGGATGAAACCGGCGAAGCCGTGATTGTGGATCCTGGCAACTGCCGTATCTATGAAGATGAGCAGATTCGAGATTATGTCTCTTCTAAAAAACTGAGCATAAAATACATCATCAACACTCATCCCCATATCGACCACATTGCCGGCAATCCTTGGTGCGTGTCAGAATATCACCCTGAATTGCTGATGCACGAAGTCGGACTGCCCATTTATAACCAAGCTTATGCTTATGCCGCCGCTTTCGGACTGGAAGTGGCAGGCATGCCGGCCCCCGACCGATTTCTGAAAGAAGGCGACAATGTGACGTTCGGGAAACAACAGCTCAAAGTTCTTTATACACCCGGCCACTGCGCTGGCAGTATATGCCTGTATAGCGCTGAAAACCAGGTGATTTTTACTGGAGACCTGATTTTCGAACATTGTGTCGGACGCAGCGACCTGCCCACCGGCAACGAGGCGATACTACAACAGAGCATCCGTGAAAAAATCCTCCCACTTCCCGATGAGGTGACCATCCTTTCAGGACACGGAGACCTCACCACAGTGGGACAGGAACGGCGAGAAAACCCGTATATCCAATAAGAGATATATCATAAACAACGAAATTTAGAAATATTAACAGTATAAAAATGAGTAAAGTTCCTACGTTTTCAGAGGAGAATTTAGAAAAATTAGCATTCCATTACAAGGAAATTTTGAAAGGATTGGGTGAAAACCCCGAACGCGAAGGCTTGGTGAAAACTCCTATCCGCGTGGCCAAAGCCATGGATTTCTTGACCCACGGCTACCGGCAGGACCCGAAGTCGATCCTCGAAAGCGCCTTGTTTCATGAAGATTACAAACAAATCGTGGTGGTGAAAGATATCGAAATCTACTCCCTGTGTGAACATCACATGCTGCCATTTTTCGGCAAGGCTCATGTCGGTTATATCCCAAACGGCACAATTGTGGGACTGAGCAAAATTCCGAGAGTGGTGGAATGCTTCGCACGCCGGCTCCAATTGCAGGAACGTCTCACTTCGCAAATCAAAGACTGCCTGCAGGAAGTTCTGAACCCTATCGGTGTAGCCGTTGTCATTGAGGCTCAGCACCTCTGCATGTCCATGCGTGGCATCCAAAAGCAAAACTCGGTGACCACCACGTCGGAATTCACCGGCGCATTCCTCAAAAACGAGAACACCCGCCAAGAATTCATGCACCTCATCGGTGCCGACCTGCATTGACAAACGAATAAAGTAAAATAGACAAGTTCCCGGGTAAAACAAGCTATAACGGCTTGTTTTGCCCTCCTTTTTTTTTGCGCAGTCTCTTTTTCCTCGGTCTCCTCTTCTGCTTGTACCGGTAAACGTCGTAACCAATCCTGCTTTCACGGACCTCGGAAACAAACTCCGACTGCAAAGGGTACGCACTTTTTTCGTCAGGATGCCGCAAAATGCATACCAACGGCTTGCCAACCCATTCTTGGGGCAAACAGATCGTAAGGGTGTCTTTTTGGGGCGTTAAAATCAACTTTTTCATTTTATCATTTTTTGGTTAGGATTACACTTAAGACCCAATATTTATATAAAATGACACATTCCGCATTCTTTTCTGCGAAATGGACATCTTTTTTGTATTGATCATTTTTTATTTTTAACATCTTTATAATCAACATGATACAATGCAAATATAGATAATTTATCACATTATACAGTCCAAATACAAATTTTTGATGATTTTTTGTATCATTTTGATTATCAATGTTTTATATTAACATAAAAAATAATGAAGAAAAAGAGGATTGTATCTAAAAAAAGTGTATTTTTGCAGCCTCAAAATTAGAGAGGAGTTTCAGTAGCTCAGCAGGTAGAGCACATCCCTTTTAAGGATGGGGTCCTGGGTTCGAGCCCCAGCTGGAACACGAAAAAAGGAGTCACTTTGCAGTGGCTCCTTTTTTATGTGTTGTATGACGAATTAAAATGTCAAATGAAGACGGCCAAGGGCTAAATCAACATGATTGGCATTGCTCATAAGACCGTTTCCACAATCCGCTTTGATCCAAATCCTGTAAAAGCGACCTTCGGAAAGCGAGTCAAGATATAACGTGTTGGATGAGGTTAGCACCCACGCGTCATCCGAAACCGACGGACTGGTGGAATCTCCTTCCACAACCAGATAGAGCCATTGTGTTTCGTTTCCACCGGCTGTCCACGTGATTTCGGCCGTGTGCTCCGTCACGGACGACAATGTGATGCCACTTACGGGAGGACAAGGAAATTGCGCTTGCAATTTTTGTGTTTGCAAAGACAATGCGGCCATTAAAAGCAAACACCATATTATACAAGACTTTTTCATAGCAAATCATTATTTGTATATAAACAGAGCTATTTCTTCACAAATTTCTTTATCACCATGCCTTTATCGGTGGTCAAACGCACAAAATAGATGCCACCGGCCAATCCTGAAATGTTGATGCGGGTCTGTATGGGCGAATGATTATTCGCACCTACAATGGTACAGACTACCTTGCCGTAAACATCTATCACCTCAATGCCCTCCAATTGTACATCGTTCATTGTACATTGTACATCGATATACTCATTTGCCGGATTGGGATATAGTTTGATGCTGCTTAGCAAATACTCTTCAACATGGTCTTCGATGGTGTCATTTTCGGGCAGGGTGGTGAAGATTGTTTCCTCACTAAGAACTGTTATTCCGTAGTAAGTGACAAATGCTTTGTATGCGTAAGTCGTATTTGCAGTCAAACCGTCCAGTTCGGTCACAAAAACGTTATTCGAGACGGAACAATCAACCTGTGTATAGGCAGTGCTCGAAATATCCTTCCATCTGAATCCCACGGCAGAGACAGACATGTTGTCAGAATTTTCAAAGGCAGCATTCAGCGTGGCGGTCGTCTGACTAATATTGGTTGTCTCCAGAGTTGTCAACGAAGGACAGGCTGGAAGAAGGGCCGAATCAACGACTTCCAAAGTAAGGTCATCTATCAAAAGCCATGTGCCGTTAATTCCCACAAACTTTATCGCAGGATAAGCATCATTGGGGTAATAGTAATAGTCAGATAATCGTAACGTATATTCCTGGAAACTTCCACCTGCCGCACCAATCACATCTATTGTATCGTTAGGAATAAAGGTAGCACTATTTTCTGGATTCGTAATCACCCCGCCAATGACCCGAACATGAAAATCGCTGACCGTACCCGTATTCATTGCAAAGAATCTAATCTGCATATTATCAATAGGATATAGATTATTTTCCACTTTCGGCAACACAACAAAACACGGAGAATTATTGCTGTATAAACGCATTGAATGCGTCCCGCTATGGGCATTCCCATCTCTAATATCTGCATCACCTATGTTTTTCCAACACAAAGGCATCTTTGTTTCATTATTATAGTATTCAAAGTCCCAGGTCACAGGCAGTTGGTTGATAGGGTCGCAAAGGGTCTCGAAAAAGCTGAGCTCGTGGCTTGCTGCTTCGGTGCTGTCATAGCACTGAGCCGCCACATACCACTGGTAAATTGTACTGGAAGCCAATCCCGACAAGGTGAACGGCTGACCGATACCCGCCGTAATATTGGATGCCACCGAATAGGATTCATCACCATCCGCTTTATAGTAAACATTGCAGAAAGAACTCGTTCCCGCCCAACTCAAATCAATACTGTTATGCGTAGGACTGGACGATTCCAAATCGTATGGCCTTGGACACGAAAGCGTATAGTCAAGGATCACATCTTTCACGTATATGTCGCTGTGGTCGATACATTTGAAAGAGACTCTGTCACCAACTCCGGTGTAACCGTTTATCGGAACCACATAAGTCTCGTATGATGTAGTCAGGCTCAGCGTGTCAACAGCCACAAACGTGGAGTCTGCATTGGCATCGGTCATCACACCAATGATCAAGGTGCCATTGTTCGTTTCACTTCTGGCGGAAAAGGAAACCTCCACAGTATTTATATCAATGAGCTGTCTGTTCAAATGCGGCATCGAGATGGTGTTGGGAATCCAAAGATTGATAGCACCATAGCTAATAACAGGGTCGCAGCAGCTTCCTGGGCCTCTTTCCCAACAAACAGGAATCGGATGCATAGTACTTGAAACAAGAGATAAGTCGCAGATGTAAGGAAGGGTGTCAATATATTCACAAAGTGTAGTGAAGGATTGTTTGATCCAGACACTGGTATCGCTACCGCAATTGCGTGCCACCCTTACCCAATATTTCGTTATAGACTGCAAACCAGTCAACGTCACAGACGTGTCTTGCACGTTCACGGTGGTGATATAGGCATCGTCCCAATTCTGTCCATCTTTAGCATATTGGACAATATAATCAGAGGCGCCACCCTCAGGCATATTCCACGACAACTCTACTGAATGGCTCTGGATGTTGGAGACGGACAATCCCGTAAGAGGGGTACAGGTCTCTCTTTTCAAACGCAAATTGGTGATTGTAGGTGCGGGCTGGATTCCGTGATCGTAGGTGCTGCCGTAGTCATTAACCCATCCAAAAACCAGTTTTGCAATTGAGTTGGTATCGGGATTGGCAATCGGATTGTTCATCCGAACATCCAAATGGATAGTTTTGCCATCTGTCAAATTGATAATATAAGGATAGTTTGGCGTGTTGGTCATATCGAAGTGGTCGCTGAAGTTGGCTGCATAGACGGAATCCGTGCTGACACCCCACGAGTAGGCGATTCCACCCTCGTAGATTTGGGAAGGAGGAGCCAAAAACATCTTCAGAAAGTCTTTGTTGTACTTGCCGCCGCATTTCAAGTCGAAAGAGACAATAATCTTGTCAGCATCCCCGACCACAAATGTCTTTTCGGCAGCAACATTACTCCGGGTGTAGGAATAGGTGGGGGTGGCACCGTTGTTGGTCACAAGGAGTGCATTGTTACTGCCAGAGGTACCTAATATCCAGTAATTCTGGGCATCACCATTGTTCAGCACCCACCCTTCCGACGTGGAAAAAGTGGCCGTGTAGGGAAGAGCAGGCTCCTGTGCCACAACGGTCAGAATTGAAATCAACATCAACCATTGGATAATAAATAACTTTTTCATGACGAAATCATTCAATTATATCAGTTTCTGGCGGCAAAGATACTATCTTTCGCAACACTTTTATATCCCTCACACGAAAAATATGTTCCTTCACAGCAAAAATATGACCAGATTACTTTTTTTGAACGGATATTTCGGGGGGGGGTAAAAATCTGATTTTCAACGTGTTATATAAATATCTGATTTTTGTGCTGTTGTGAGGGTTTTAGAGGGCTTTTCTGTGAGGGAATGGGGCTTTATTTGGAGTCTCATTTGGATTATTTCACTATCTTTGCCGCGACTTATGGACCCGAAAACAAGAAGCATAATAATAAACAAATATTGAAGTCCGATTATGAAACACCGAAGAACCATCGTTATCGTTTTGCTGAATGTCTTGTTCTGTGCTTACATACTTTGGTTTACCACCAATAACTCCTTTCTCCGCCCGTTTGCGGGTAGCAAAACCAGGGAATTCTTGGCGGGACTGATCCTGCTGATTACCCTGTATGCCAACTATTTCCTTCTCTATCCGAAACTCCATAAAAAGCACCCGGTGGTTTATTGGGTGGTATTGGTCAGCCTTTGTATCATAGCCGCAGCAGTTGACTTTGCAATCGCCCATCGCTTTATGATGTATTGCAATAGCGCGATAATTGAAGAAATCGGTGCTTTTCGTTTCTTCTCCGAGCATTACAAACTTATAGTAATTCGAAACGTGACCTTAAATGCTTTTCCGTTTATCTTCCGCGAACGGCAGGAATTGCGAAAGGCCTTGGATGCGGAGGTGCAGGTGGTCTATCGCGACACTCAAATGGTGGATGTCGTTGACCACGAGAGCAACCTGCTCATGATTCCCAAAGATGACATCTACTATTGTGTCCAGGACGGGAACTTCACCCGCATCTATACGGTGGATGATCGCTGGTTTACACGGCTTGGCTCTATGAAACATCTTGTGCAACTGTTTGGGGAAGAGGATTTTGTCCGAATTTCGCCCACCGTTTTGGTTCCGTATCAGTACATCTGGTCGTGCAACGGCAGCGAGGTGTTCCTGAAAAAGATGCCATGGACTAAGGAACCGATTTCTTTCATTCTGGATCCCATAAAAGACGAGCCAGTCGCAGAATGGATTATAGGATACCTTCTTGAAAGCAAAGCCGAAAGACAGGTCAAGAACAGCCAGAAATCGCAAAAACGGTCAAAACCGAAGCGCAAACCTGCTGTTCCCCCTCAAGAGAAAATCGGCGCTGTCCTTTCCTGCATTCAGGCGAATCCCGACTGCAACGCGACGGACATCACCGCCAAAACAGCCTTTTCATTGAGCACTGTCGAACGCTGCATCGCCGAGCTTCGCAAACAGCAGCTCATCCAACACGTCGGCAACAAGCGCAGTGGCGGTTACCGAGCGACACCCCCATCCGCAACGAACACCGAGACAGAAACGGATACAGACAGACAGTAGAATGCTGTTTTCCGCCTTGTCAAAGGATACAAAAAACGGAGTCACCAGACGATGACTCCGTTTCTTTTTTCGGAAATAATGCGCTTATTTCTTGAAATAGCGGTTGAAAAGACCCTCGAAACCCTGTCCGTGGCGGGCCTCATCCTTGGCCATTTCGTGAACCGTGTCGTGGATGGCATCCCAGTTCATCTCCTTGGCACGTTTGGCGATGCGCATTTTGTCCGCACAAGCGCCGCTTTCGGCCATCATACGCTTTTCAAGATTGGTCTTGGTATCCCAGACCACCTCGCCCAATAACTCGGCGAATTTGGCGCAATGCTCGGCTTCCTCGAAGGCATAGCGTTTGAACGCCTCGGCCACCTCGGGATAACCCTCGCGGTCGGCCTGACGGCTCATGGCCAAATACATGCCCACTTCCGTCGCTTCGCCCATGAAATGCGCGTTGAGGTCTTTGATCATCTCCTCGTCGCTGTCCTTGGCCACGCCCAAAACGTGCTCGGTGACAAATGACAGACCACCGTCCTCCACCAGCTCTTTGAACTTGGAAGCGGGTTGCTTGCACTGCGGACATCTCTCAGGAGGGGTATCACCTTCGTGTACATAACCGCACACGGTACATACGAATTTTTTCTTCATAATGGTTTGATTTGTTGTTGATTAAAAATGTTTTTATTTATGTTCTAAAACTGTCCCTAAATTTTTCCTTTTGACTAAACCATAGTCATAGTCATAGTTATTAGTTATAGTTAGTTATTAGATAGCTAAAAGTTCTCCGCTTTGATCTGGAAATATGACTGCGGATGGTCGCAAACCGGGCAGATTTCAGGGGCTTTTTTGCCGATGACGATGTGACCACAGTTGGCGCATTGCCAAACCATATCGTTGTCGCGGGAGAAGACAAGACCGCCCTCAATGTTGGCGAGCAGTTTTTTGTAACGCTCCTCGTGATGTCTCTCGATCTCACCGACCATCTTGAACAGTGCGGCAATATGGTCGAAACCTTCTTCTTTGGCAGTTTTAGCGAAACCGGCGTACATATCGGTCCACTCGTAGTTTTCACCCGCCGCAGCATCTTTCAAGTTGGTCACCGTGTCGGGCACTTTGCCGTCGTGCAGAAGTTTGAACCAAATTTTGGCGTGCTCCTTCTCATTGGCAGCCGTCTCCTCAAAAATAGCGGCAATTTGGTTATATCCGTCCTTCTTTGCTTTGGAAGCATAGTAGGAGTATTTGTTTCGGGCCTGCGACTCGCCGGCGAAAGCAGTCTGCAGATTCTTTTCCGTTTGTGATCCTTTTAATTCCATAATGGTATCCTTTTGTAATTGTTGATAGATTCTCTTTTGATAACCCCTAAAAAAGGGAATGCAAAATTACGTATTTTTCAATTCATGTGAGCGAAATGAACAAAATATTTTTTGGCAAAGATCATTCCAAAAGGATGTATATTGTAAATCATTGATAATCAATATAGTTTAGAAAAAATCGCTGAATTTAAGCCTTTTTATGATTTTTAAAGACAGAACACCTTTTTTCAATTATCTCTAATAAAATCGATGATTTTATAATATATTATTGATTATCAATATATTACAACCAAAACAAAGTAGATTTTCTTTTATCATAATAATCTCCCACGCTCACAAATCACACATCACAAATCTCTAATCACTAATCACAAGTCCTAAGATAAATCATCAGCGCAGTGATGTCTGCCGGACTGACCCCACTCACCCGAGAGGCCTGTCCCAAATTGACAGGTTTCAATTTGGAAAGTTTTTCGCGTGCCTCTTTCGATAACGACTGAATATTATCATAATTCATATCATCAGGCAATTTTATGGTGTCCAAATTGGAAAGGTGTTGAACCAATTCTTCCTCTTTCTGAATATAACTGTTATACTTAATGTATGTTTCAGCATTGGATATCTGCTCCGAGTCTGCCGCAATTTCATGAAGAAATTGTGCAAAATCATAATCGTAATCCATAATGTCACGAATGGATATTTGTGGACGAAGCAGTACATTCTCCAATTTCACATTTTGAGTCAGGGGTGATGTTTCGCGTTTTTCCAACAATTCGTTCATCTTTTGAAATTGTGTAGTATGATGACGTAGATAGTCGATGATCTGCTGCTGAATGTCATACTTGTTCAAAAAATGCACATAATGATCGTCATCGATCAAGCCCAACTGCCTACCGATAGGTGTAAGTCTGAAATCGGCATTATCCTGACGGAGAAGAATTCTATATTCGGCACGAGAAGTGAACATACGGTACGGGTCTTGGACTCCTTTCGTGACCAAGTCATCAATAAGAACACCAATGTAGGCCTGCGAGCGAGTCAGGATCAACGGTTCCTTGCCCGTTAATGCAAGATGTGCGTTAATACCGGCCATCAGTCCTTGGCAAGCAGCTTCTTCGTAGCCAGTGGTGCCATTCACCTGACCCGCAAGATAAAGATGGTCCACAACCTTAGACTCCAGCGTATATTTCAACTGCGTGGGATCGAAATAATCATATTCGATGGCATAGCCAGGGCGGTAGATTTCCGCTTTATCAAGTCCGGAGATCAGATGGATGGCTTCCAACTGAATTTCCTCGGGCAGTGATGAAGAAAAACCGTTCAGATAATACTCATTGGTACGTCGGCCTTCGGGTTCGAGGAACAGTTGGTGACGGGTACGGTCGGCAAAGCGTACGATCTTGTCTTCGATAGAAGGACAATACCTCGGGCCGACGCCTTGTATCCTCCCTTGAAACATAGGGGATTTTTCGAAGCCTTTTTCCAGAACTCGATGCACCTCTTCGTTTGTATAGGTAATCCAACAGCTGAGTTGTTGGCGCAGCTCCGGAGTATTGGAAAAGGAAAAACGACCAGGCGGGTTCTCACCGGGCTGTTCTTCCATTTTGGAAAAATCCACCGTGCGACCGTCAATTCTGACAGGGGTACCTGTTTTCAGTTTTTTGGTGAAGATTCCACATTGTTTCAGTTGGTCGGAAAGGGTGAATGACGCACTCTCCCCTATTCGGCCACCGGAGAAGTTGACCTCGCCCACATGGATCCTACCATTGAGAAATGTACCGTTAGTGAGAATGACGGCAGAGGAGTATATTTCTTTACCCAATTGAGTTTTTACGCCCACTACCTTGTTCCCATCCAAAAGAAGTTCAGTCACGGTGTCCTGACGAAGATGCAAATTCGGGGTGAACTCCAAAACACTTTTCCAATATAGTGAAAAAGCGGTTTTATCACATTGTGCACGCGGACTCCACATGGCGGGTCCCTTAGAACGATTCAGCATTCTGAACTGAATCATGGTATGGTCTGTCACGATTCCGGTCATACCGCCAAGCGCATCGATTTCACGTACGATCTGACCTTTTGCGATACCACCGATGGCAGGGTTGCAAGACATCTGTGCAACCAGCGACAGGTTCATAGTAATAAGCAGCACCTGCTGTCCCAGCCGAGCCGAAACCACAGCCGCTTCGCACCCGGCATGACCTGCACCCACCACTATAATATCGTAATTATTTTCCATACTTTTCACGTGAAAACCGTCCGCTATTTTCTGATTATAAATTTGTTATGAACTTTAACACGTCAACAAGGCCAAAGACTCGTCCTCCTTTTGGCGCATTAGTTTTGCCTCGTTATCGGTCTTGTCTTTGTATCCGCACAAGTGCAGCGTTCCGTGAACCATGACACGCAGGAATTCGTTTTCGAAAGACTTGTCGAAAGACTCCGCATTCTCCCCCACCCTGTCTAAACTGATCAAAATGCTGCCGGAAACAATGTTCCCGACACACTCGTCAAAGGTGATGATATCCGTATAGGTGTCGTGGTTCAAAAAAGCCAAATTGCGCTCCAACATGTATTCGTCATCGCAGAAAATGTACGCAATGTCACCCGGCACTTTTCCCTCTTTCCGAATTACCTGCTGAAGCCATATCTTATGACTTACCGACGGCTTAAAACTGCTCTCACAAACAAATTCGAAACTTATCATAACTAACGAGATATGATGAACGATCTTAAAGCTCGCTTAAATCCTCCAAGATTAAAAACAGCATGATAGTAACCGGCAGGAAAACGGGAAACATCCAATGTCATGTCGGGAAACAGTCCCACTTGTTGATATGCGATACCGTTTTCACCCATAATCATCAAAGAACCGGAACACAAATCGGCAGGTACATGAATGTGAAGAATAGAGCTCGCTGGGTTCGGATACAAATAGACAGAATCCACAGAATTTACCTTAACCGGCGTGGAGTCGTTCTGCATGGTGTCTTCCTCGAAACACCATTTCGATAAAGAATCATAAACCACCCTTTTAACGGCGTTTTTGACGACATTGGCCATTTCACCGTCCAATGTGCCATTCCATTGAATATCGAGCGGATTTCGGCCGGTAAAGGTAGTATAAAAAGAACAGGCGGCCACGTAGGATCCGAAGTAGGACGGGTGACTGCCGTCAGATTGATAAAGTTCCATATCAGGATAGTGGTCACGAATAATGTGCCACACGGCTCCCACAGGCGAAACACAAGCATCATTGTCTTCCGCCATCATCAAATAACGCGCATGTAACAAACTGTCCATACCCTCATAGGTGTCCAAAGGCGGATAATACTGTCCGTTTTGAGGGTCACCGTTCTTTCGACCCCAGGTCATATAGAAGACAATCTTGGCATCAGGACTGTACTGGCGGATCAGTGAACACAATTCTTGCGCGTAAGGATAAGACTCCTGCATGAACTGGCCTATAGGAAAAGAAGGAAGCTGACTCTGCTCCTGTAGTACTACATAGTCCCAACCACCCTGTTGAATATAGGGCAAGGAGGCGCTGCAGTGCTGCTGAAAAGTACAACCGCCAGGAGCACTCATGGTGTAATCGAGCGTTTCTCCGGCAGACGAATATATTTGGGAAATTAAATCAGGAAGATTATTGACAGAAGTATAACTGTTACCAATGAAGAGAATCCTGTTCGATTGAGCGTTTGCCCAAACAAAACATATCAGGAAAAAAAAAATCGATATGAGCTTTTTCATGTATTAACTGAAAATTTTATTTTTAACCCCCACTCTTTGCATATTACGATGCACTGTAATTCGAGTTTTCACGTGGAAAGTAGTTGTAAGAGTATCGTAATCAGTAGAGAACAAAATTTCGTCAGCCAAACGATTTAAAACGAACATTCCTGTATTGGCTTCGTCGTCCGTCTGGGAAAAAGCACGGAAATCACCATTGTGAAGTGAATACTCAAACGACACTTCGTCATTATCTACACGGAAAGCCACATCGGCCGAAACAGATGACTGAGATTCCAAATAGTCGCACACCATCTGATTAGCCATGGACAACGTGCCAAACTGTTCCTCGATGGCATAGTCATCACAAAGGCGCTCGATCGTTTTCAGCGTCTCCTCGTAAAAGTTTTCCTGGTTTAATTCAGTTAGTATAATCTCAATCATAAACAGTTTTTTTACTCAATATTATAAAAATAGTTATTCGCCTTCGACTTGTAATAATAATTCAAGTTCGCAGGCACCGAACGCAGCATCTCGTTCTGTTGAATTTGCTGACGGTCAAAATTCCAATCCTTCGGCGGATTGACATTCGGCACTTGACGTGCCTCATTGGACTTACGCTCCTTGTCTTTCTCTCGCTCCTGCTCAGCCCGCTCACTTTGCAACATCCGGGTAGTAATGTCTTTCTGCCTGGTGATGGTCTGCTGGGTGATTTGGCGATTCACAAGCTCTCGCTCCGTCTTCTGCATATCCTCTATGATCTTATCCAGCGCCTTGTCCCCTACCCCATTCTGTTGCTTAAGTTCAGATTGATAATCCTGCAACATTTTTCGTATAGCCTCTTGCTGAGCCGCCATCTTCGCGAACTGCTCGCTCATCTTCTGCTGCTGACCGGTCTGACCAAGCTTGTTCTGCTGCTCCATAGACTTCTTCATCGCTTCCATCTGCCTATTCAACTGCTGCTGCAACTCTCTTGCCGATGTCTTCTTCGACTTTCCAGTCCCTCCTGGTTTATTACACGATCCATTGCCGGATTTGTTACATTTTGACTGACTTTTTTGTTGCTGCTCCTGCATATTTTTCATAGATTCCATCAGCATTAAAGCGAGATTGTTCATCGAAGTTAACGCAAATTGCTGATTTTTAGAAGCATTGGAGATTCTACGGTTTTGCATCTCAGACTGCGCACTCTCAATATTGCTCTGAATTTTAGTGACCTCTTTTTGAATGAAAGGCTTCACTGCAGCCTGCCGTCTGGCTAATGCATTCAATGAATCTTCAATATGGGTCATATTCTGGCGCACCTCAAACTGTTTCTTCATCAAGTCGGAAACTTGCGAAGAGTTCGAGGATATTTTTTGAGATCGTTTCATAATATCCTCTTGATCGAAAGAAACCTTGACCAGATTATCCAAAATTTGACGTACTGTGGCAATATCCTCCGTAATACTTTCCAACTCACTTTCATTGAAATCCTGCTCCATCTGCTCGGCCATCTGCTCAATGTCATCAGCAGCCTTCTTTTGATTATCGGCAGATTTGGATCGATTGTTCTTCTCTAAATTCTGCTGACTTTGCTGCATATTCTTATCAGCATCCTTCTGCAATTCTTGAGTGTCTTTGAACTTGGTTGGATCTTCCAACTCATTATTCATTTTTTTCAATTCCTCGATATCTTTCTTGATATCATCATACTTCTTCTGCAAGTTCTGATGAGACTTTTGAAGCGACTCGTTGGAATTCTGCTTATTTTCGGTCTTTTCAGCATTTTTGCGCAACTCATCAGCTAAATTACGCATATTCTGTACAGTTTCATTGAGCTTTTTCTCGACTTCAAGTTGTTTGTAGAGTTGTAACTGCTGATCCAAGGACTCATTGATATCTTTAGTGGAAAGTTTCATTTTTTCCATCTGTTGCTGGATTTGGTCCTTGTTCATATTCTGCATCATCTTTTCAAGCTCTTTCAGCATCTGCTTCATCTCATCGGAAAGAATTTCATCCATTCGCTTCTGCAACTCCTCTTGTTTACGCAGAATATCCTCATCTACATTTTTATACTGGTTTTCCACCTGTTGGTGGTTTTCCTGTTGTTGTTTCAATTCATTGATCTGATCTTGCAGCTTTTGATAATCCTTCATCAGTTTTTCAAGATTTTTCTTATCCTGCCAAGAAAGCTCTTTCTCCTGACGCATTTTTTGCTGCATTTTTTCTATTTCCTTCTCCAAATCATGAGATTCTTTCAGCAAATCGCTATATTCTGATTTCGTTTGCTCTTCAGCTTGCTGCAAATCATGTTCAATCTCATCCATGGTACGAACCCGATAGGATTGAACTGTAGATTTAGTGGATTTAGCACCGTTCACACCGTCATTGTCATAAACCTGAAAATAATACTCTATCTGTTCACCAGGATTGAGATTTAACATACTTTGGTCGAAATAGTAATAAAAATCCTGAATAGTGACGTTATTTTGAATCTTTATGGGAACAGTAATACCGGAACTGATGACTTTTCCGTCCTTATTGAGCTTATTATAAACAAATGACAATTTTGTGAAACCATAATCATCCTTGATATTGCCTTTGAAATATACCCGGTCGTGATAGGCCGAATCTTGTTGAGACTGTACATAAATATCAGGATATAAATCTTTTATGACAGTAACCTCATCCGTTAAGGTGTCTTTTCCTGTCATAAACTTGTTTTTATTCAAAATAGAATAAGTAAACGAGTTTTTAGCAGTAACATTAACAAGATAATTATCTTTATCAGAACTAATTACCTTTTCATTATCATCGACAATCAAAATAAGATTTTCAGAATTTCGGGTAATGAAATTCCAGGTGATCTTGGTGCCTTCCGGAACGGTCAGATTGCTCACATTTTCCAATACTTCATCTGGTTTATTCAAATAGGAAGGATAATGCAAGGAAATATTGAAGCCCAGCATAACAGGTTTCGGCAATACTTCTATTTGATAGACCGTAGAGGAAACTTCATCTGTATTGATTTGAAAATCAATATTTTGCTGCAGATTTGAAAAGGTATAAGAAAATTCAGAATTCGCGTTTTTCTGACATTTATAATTTCTGTTTTTGTATTTGATATAAACCTCATCGGGCACCTCACTGCCTTCCACTTTCACATTCACAGTATAATCCTCATATTGGAATGCTTTCAATGAATCATTTGTAATAACAAAAGAATACGGGGCAGGTTTTTCATAGACCTCAGAATAGTGTACAATTCGCTTTGTAGATTCCGTAAATAGTTCCTTTTTAATGGAGAAAAGCAGAATAAAAATAGCAATAGGCAGCAACATCCACAAAGCAAAACGCTTTGTTTTCTGGACTGGAATGGCTTGCACAAAAGAATAAGCCTTGAAAGAATCTATTTTACTGTCAATAGCAGCGGAAAGAAGATCGTAACTGACATAGTCACCGCGCTCCATTTGCTTTTGTAACTCAAATAGATTCAAAAGTTTATCATCAATTTGTTCAAAATGATCACCGATGATCTTTGCAATTTCCTCATTGCTCAACTGTTTTCCAAGACCGCCTATTTTCAAAGCAGGAATAAGGATGTAAGCGACACCTATACCGGCGGCGAGTGCAATAAAAGAGTAAAAGAGAACAGAACGTACAATAGTATTGGAATAGGAAAAGTACTCAAACAGGGAAAACGCTATAAATGTAGCCAATAGAATAATGACAAAGAAAACAATTCCTTTGTAAAGTTTGTTCAGGTAGTATTTCTTGAGGAAATTCCTGATCTTATCATTCAAAATCTGAATCTTTGATGAGCTCATTAGGATTATCTTCGTGAGGAGGTTGATAAGAAACGTTGAAGAAATCGGCGTTCTGATTGGAAAAATAACGACTCAAAACCTTGTTTTTTCCAAAGAAACGCTTAACAAAGAAAAATCTGAAGAAAGAATTGTTCGCTTTATTGAGTTTGCTCCTTTTGGCGAAAAGCGAATAAAGTTGTTTTGTGCGCGGGTGGTTAACCACCATATTTGAAACCTGCATTTCAGCAAGCATCAGTCTTACCAAAGGAATATTCACAGGACAAACATCCTCACACGCTCCACAAAGCGTAGTATGGGAGAAAATGTGATGAGACTGGTTATATTTATCCAGACAATTCATTTTAACCAAATCAATAGGAGAAATGTTGTCATTTGCAGCGGCAACTGGACAAACATCAAGGCAACGCCCGCATTGGATGCAATAGAGTGATTCCTTCAAAATTTCCGATGTAAGCAGTTCCTCGATTTCATTCAAACAGAAAACAACAGTAATATTGACTTCCTCCTGAGAGAACATTTGGTCAGAGAGATAGGTAAAATCGGAAGGATAAATATATTGCATTTTATCCTGCAAAATCTTCAAATCCAAAGGCATTTTGCGTTCTTTATTCCCATATTTAAGAGACAAAAAGAAAGAAAGATCCTTTTCACTAACCACACATTGGTCTATATTGACCAAAACCAACAAATTCTTGATTTTGTTGAAACAACAGGCTGATTTTTTGTCCGTAAGAACGAGGGAACCTGTGTCACATACAGCAAAATCAGCATCAATGACCATCAGATCAATGTCATCGGAAGAAGTTTCGGCAGCCTCAACAGGAACTACCTCAGCCTTTGAATGAAAAGCAGAATCCATCGGAATCCGCGAGTCGAAGGAAATCCGACGTACATTCAAGCTTTCTATCTTGGAATCAACATATTCCAGTAAAGAATTGTTATCCTTAATCCAAGTGACATTCATGCCTTTCAGCATCAATGCCGACTCAAGATTGAGCAAATGCTTCTCCATATCGTCAAAGTAGTTATGACGAAGGGCATAAGCTCTTTTCCTGATGCTTTCAAAATCCTTGTCGAAGAGAGGATATTTCATGATCACAAATTGATTTTGTCTATTCTTCGCTGGTGTCTTCCACCCTCAAAAGAGGCGTTTAAAAAAGCGGTAAGCGTTGAAATGGCCAACTCGGGAGCGATAAAGCGTGCCGGAAGTACAACTATATTTGCATTGTTATGCTGTTTGGCCAGCGCGGCAATTTCAGGTGACCAACACAGAGCGGCACGAATGCCGGCGTGTTTGTTGGCTGTGATGGCCATTCCGTTTCCTGTCCCGCAAATGAGAATTCCGAGCGAATTTTCATCTTCCAAAACCTTTTGCGCCACAACATGCGCGAAATCAGGATAATCCACACTTTCAGTGGTGAAAGGTCCCATGTCTTCAATTTCAAACTTGTCACCGAAGTTACTCTTTATCAATGATTTAAGTTCAACTCCAGCGTGATCTGATCCAATGTATATCTTCATATCTTCAACAGCTAATTATTGGCTGCAAAAATACAAAAAAGATAAATGTAGGGATGCAACCAACTCTTCATTTTTTAGCCGACTATTCTCTATCAAAAAGTTTAAATTTTATATCTCTATGATGATTATGGATGTTCATTTGTTGAAACAATTATCATCCAAAATTTGGAAATATGACTTATTAAAAGTATTCAACAGCTGGATCAGAATGATGTTAATTATAACTGTCAGATTACAAGGAAAGATATTCGCCCGACATTTTCTTTCAAATTTTTATTAGTTGAAAAAAAGTGGGTTTTTAACATGGCCAAAAAGTTCAAAAAATATGTTCAAAAAACAGGCGAAAAGTGAAATTAAAAGATATCCTTTTTTTATTCACCAAGATTTCAAATCGTAACTCGCATTATTTGGAAAAAAAGCCGATTTATTAACTTTTAGATGTTGGTAACCTTGTAATTTTCTCATACTCATTTTTTTGTTCATATCCTTCAAAACTCCCTAAAATAGGGAGTTTTCGTCATAATTAGTTGCATATAAACGGGTTATATATAAAAGTGTAGAGACGCAAATTTTGCGTCTCTACTTCTTGGAAAAAATCCATTATGAAAGTCAATTATTTTACCGTGCTTCCCTCTTTCATATTTTTTTGCGGTTGCATGATGGAGAGGCTTCCGTCGGCATTTTCGGCCATAAGCACCATACCATGGGAATCAACGCCTTTGATGTTCTTTGGCGCGAGATTGATGAGCATAAGCACCTGTTTGCCTATTAATTCCTCGGGTTGGTAGTATTCGGCAATTCCGGAAATGATTTCGCGGGTGTCAACGCCTGTGTTCACCTTGAGTTTCAACAGTTTTTTTGTTTTGGCCACCTTTTCAGCTGCGAGTACGGTCACCACTCTGATATCCATTTTCTGGAAATCATCGAAAGATACATCTTCCTTGGCGGGAACAGTATCCGTATTAGCCATTTCGTTTTGTTTTTTTGTGTCTTCCAGTTTTTTCACCTGCTTGGCAATGGTTTCATCCTCGATTTTTTCAAAGAGATATTCTGCAGGATTGAGTTGTTTTCCAGCTTTAAGAAGATCATGTTTTGCACCATCAGCCCAATTATTATTGTCCAAATTCAATATTTTCTGTAATTTTTGGGCAGTGAAAGGCAAAAATGGTTCACAAAGAATGGATAAAGAGGCACAAATCTGCAATGAAACATGCAAAATGGTCTTCACATAGTCAGGATTCTCCTTTTGTTTTTTCCAGGGTTCCGTATCGGTGAGATATTTGTTGCCGAGGCGGGCCAAGTTCATCAGTTCCGCCTGCGCTTCACGGAACTTGTAATGTTCAATGCACTTCCCTATCCTATTCGGAAATTCTGCCATCTTTTCGATGATTTCTTTCTCATAATCGGTCATTTCACCGCATTCCGGAATGATTCCGCCGTAATATTTATGGGACAAAACCACGGTTCTGTTCACAAAATTTCCGAAAATGGCGAGCAGCTCATTGTTGTTTTTGGCTTGGAAATCCGCCCAAGTGAAATCTGCGTCTTTTGTTTCGGGCGCGATGGAAGTCAACGTATAGCGTAAAACATCTTGTTTGCCAGGAAAGTCTTCAATGTATTCATGAGCCCAGACAGCCCAGTTCCGCGAGGTGGAGATTTTGTCGCCTTCGAGGTTCAAAAACTCGTTTGCGGGAACGTTGGAAGGCATGATGTAGTCACCGTGTGCTTTCAGCATGCAAGGGAAAATGATGCAATGGAACACGATGTTGTCTTTTCCGATGAAATGCACGAGTTTTGAGCTTTCATCCTGCCACCACGATTTCCAGTCGGTGTGATGCTCTTCGGCCCATTCTTTCGTGGCGGAGATATAGCCAATGGGTGCGTCGAACCAGACGTAGAGGACTTTGCCTTCCGCATTTTCGAGGGGAACTTTCACTCCCCAAGAGAGGTCGCGGGTGACGGCGCGGGGCTGAAGTCCTTGCTCAATCCACGATTTACACTGTCCGTACACGGTTGGGCGCCAGTCCTCTTTATGCCCTTGCAAAATCCATTCTCTTAACCATGCATCATACTCATTAAGGGGAAGATACCAGTGTTTAGTTTCTTTCAATACGGGGGTGTTGCCGCTGAGTGCCGATTTCGGGTTGATGAGATCGGTGGCGCTGAGCGAGGTGCCGCACGCTTCGCACTGGTCGCCGTATGCGTGTTCGTTGTTGCAATGGGGGCAGGTACCGGTAATGTACCGGTCAGCGAGGAACTCGTGCGCCTCCTCGTCGTAGTATTGTTGGGAGACCTTTTCGATCAATTTTCCGTTGTCATAAAGGTATTTGAAGAATTCAGCCGCCGTTTCATGGTGGGTGGGATTTGAAGTGCGGGAATATATGTCGAACGAGATGCCGAGTTCTGCGAATGATTTCTTGATGATATTATGGTATCTGTCCACAATGTCTTGAGGTGTCACCCCCTCTTTGCGGGCCTTGATGGTGATGGGCACACCGTGTTCATCGGAGCCACCGATAAAGAGCACCTCTTTGCCGTTGTTGCGAAGATAGCGGACGTAAATGTCGGCAGGTACATACACACCGGCAAGATGTCCGATATGGACGGGTCCGTTAGCGTAAGGCAGTGCGGAAGTAACCGTGTAGCGTTTTATATCTTTCATATTATCAATATTTTAGTGGTTATTATTTATAAAATGAGCCAAAAAGCAAAGGTACACAAATTACGAATATGTACGGACATATGTTTTTCCCTTTTTTGAAGAACTGTATTACTTGTTTACAATATCGAATTATTTACATTATTCTGTTTATAAATTGTTTGTAATGACCAAAATATAAATGTTAATAAAAATTAATTTTGCACTTTCTAACTTTAAAAATTTATAATTATGAAAAAGATTTTCACCACTTTGTTCATTATGTTCGCGATTGTGAGCGTAAGTTTTGCACAACCCCGCGCCATCGGTGCTCGTCTGGGTTACAACTTGGAATTCTCTTATCAGCATGGAATAGGTGACGGTTTCATGGTGGACCTCACGGCTGGTGTTTCCAACCCCTGGAACGGTTGGGCATATGCTGATGTGAATGCCATGTTCGACTGGGTGTTCAATATCGGTGGCAGCGGCTGGAATTGGTACGTAGGTCCCGGCTTGGGTGTCGGTTTTGGCTACGGTAAATGGTGGCATGATAATGACTACATACCGTTTCGTCTGAATGTGGGTGCCCAAATCGGTATAGAATACCAATTTGACATTCCCTTGAATCTCAGCTTGGACTGGCGTCCAATGGTGAATGTCCTCAGCTTTGTTAGAGGGAACACCTATCCGCTTTACTACAACTTCACCGGCGTGGCGTTGGGTATTCGATACAGATTCTAAAAAAGGTAACTTTTACAGATTAAACAAACGCCGGTTTTTATAATCGGCGTTTGTTGTATTGTGAATAGTGATCAATGAATAGTGAACAGATCCAATAATCGTAAATCGTAAACCGAAAACCGAATGAACTTCAAACTCACATCTTCATACGAACCGTCGGGGGACCAGCCTGAAGCTATCGAGAAATTGGTGGAAGGGCTGAACAACGGCGAAAAAGCGCAGACGTTGCTTGGCGTGACAGGCTCCGGCAAGACGTTCACTATTGCTAACGTGTTGAATCGGGTGAACCGTCCCGCACTCGTGTTGAGTCACAACAAAACGCTAGCCGCGCAGCTCTACAGTGAATTCAAGCAGTTTTTCCCCGAAAACGCCGTGGAATACTACGTTTCCTACTACGATTACTACCAGCCCGAAGCTTATATCCCGACCACAAACACGTATATTGAGAAGGATCTTTCCATTAACGATGAGATTGAGAAGTTGCGTTTGCACACGACGGCTGCGTTGATGTCGGGACGGCGAGATGTGATTGTAGTGGCTTCAGTATCTTGTATTTACGGTATCGGCAATCCGGACGATTTCGCCAAAAATGTCATCCATTTGCACACCGGAATGCAGATTGACCGCAATGCGCTGTTGCTGAAGTTCGTAGCTAGTCTCTACTCGCGCACCGAACTTGACTTGCAGCCCGGACAGTTCCGTGTCAAAGGCGATACGGTGGATATTTTCCCGCCCTATTCCGAACATGCCTATCGTATCATTTTCTGGGACGATGAGATTGAAACACTGTCGATTATAGAAGCGGCTACCGGCGGGGTCATTACTAAGGAGGAGAAGATTGTGATTTATCCAGCCAGCCTTTTCGTGACCTCCCAGCAGAGCATGAACGACGCCATCAACCAGATTGTGCTGGATTTGGGCGAGCAACGCGATTACTTGAAATCCATCGGTAAACATCTGGAAGCCAAGCGTTTGGAAGATCGCGTGACGTATGATGTGGAGATGATGAAGGAGTTGGGCTATTGTTCTGGCATTGAGAACTATTCGCGTTATTTCGACAAGCGTGAGCCGGGGATGCGTCCGTTCTGTATTCTCGACTTTTTCCCCGACGATTTCGTGCTGGTGATCGACGAGAGTCACGTCACGGTGCCGCAGATTGGGGCCATGTACGGCGGTGACCGTTCCCGCAAGATCAACTTGGTGGAGTACGGTTTCCGGTTGCCCGCCGCTTTGGACAACCGTCCGCTGAAATTCGACGAGTTCGAGGCGTTGGTAGGGCAGACCATCTACATGAGCGCAACCCCCGCGGACTACGAGCTGGAGCAGTCGGGTGGGGTAGTGGTCGAGCAGGTGGTGCGGCCCACGGGACTGTTGGATCCGCCTATAGAGGTACGCCCGGCCACCAACCAGGTGGATGATTTGCTCAACGAGATTGAGGACACGGTGGATAAAGGAGAGCGTGTTTTGGTGACCACGTTGACCAAGCGCATGGCCGAAGAGTTGAACACGTATCTCATAAATATCGGAGTAAGAGCTTGTTACATCCATTCCGATGTAGAGACGTTGGATAGGGTAGAGATCTTGCAAAACTTGCGAGCCGGTGCCATCGACGTGTTGGTGGGCGTGAATTTGTTGCGTGAGGGTTTGGATTTGCCGGAGGTCTCGCTGGTGGCCATCATGGATGCCGACAAGGAGGGTTTCCTGCGCAACGTGCGTTCGCTCACGCAGACGGCCGGCCGCGCCGCGCGCCACGTAAACGGCCGGGTGATCTTCTACGCCAACAAAATCACCAAATCGATGCAGGCTACCATTGACGAAACCAACAGACGTCGTTCCAAGCAGATAGCCTACAACGAAGCACATCACATTGTGCCGAAAGGCGTGGTGAAATCGGAGGATATGTTGCTCACGGGTATGTCGGGCGACAACGGCAAGCAAAATAAAAAGGGGGTGCAATACGTTCAAAAGGAGAAAAAACATTCGGTGGCGGCGGAGGATTTGGCGATGTACAACATGGAGCAGCTGGAAAAGAAGAAAAAACAGTACAGGAAAGAGATGGAGAAGGCGGTGAAGGAGCTGGATTTCGAGAAAGCCGCCGAATACCGCGACGCGATTGTGGCGATAGAGAATAGGATAAGGGAGTATTAGCTTTTAGCTTTTGGCTTTTAGCTTTGTACTTTCGAGAACTTGAAACCTGAAACAAATTAAACTTTTAACCATTAAAACCGTTTATACACGTTGATTCACCAATAAATCAAAATGATGAAAAGTGTTTTGAAGAAAATCTTTTTTTGCCTGTTATTCGCAGGGTTTTTCAGCGGTGCTTTCGCCCAGTCCGCCGATATGGACAAATTGTTCAGCAAATACGACAGCAAGCGCCATTTCGAAAAGTTCGAATATGGTGCGCAGAAACCTATTTGGCTGAATTTGATCGCACATAACGCCTCCTTCGTGAAAATCATCTCCTGTGATGCCAATCCTCACACTCGTAAATACAAAAAGTTCAATCAGGACATTCGCAAATCGATGGAAGACTTCAACATTGTCTTCGAACTCAACGATTCTGACTACATCTTGAAGGTATGTGCTTCTGAAAAAGACAGTAAAGGCTGCTCCAACTTTGTGGTTGTCACACGGTTAGGCGATAAAGAGCGGGTGATTTGGCTGTATGGGAAGACCAATCTGAAGAAGTTTGTAGATTACGTGAAGGATGCATTAATGTAGAGACGCAATGCTTTGCGTCTCTGCACACATCGTCTCAACATTATCTGACTATCAATTTTTTGGTAATATACATATTATCTTCTTGTATGTAAACAAGATACGTTCCCGATTTTAATATTTTTGTGACAATGTGATTATCTCCAGGTTGTGCCTCACCTGACATCACGCATTGTCCCGACAAGGAGAAAATTTGCCATTTCAGATTTTTTTCCGAAGGATTTTCCAACGTGAAGAAGCCGTGTGTGATGGGGTTTGGGAACAGGTTAATTTTTGTTAAAACATTGTCATGCGTAGCTTCCGGTTGCGATACACAGAAAGGGATGTATGTGACCAAACCGTAACTGTCGTTATCTGGCTTATGGAAAATAACATCTTCGACTGAGTCGGCGTCGGCGTGCCCCCAATAGTTGCCAACGGCATCCATATCGCTGTTGGCATTATTGTATAGTTCGTAATCCACACCGCCGTTGCCATTGTTGTACAGCACATTGTAGCCGTAATCCTCTGCCGTGCCCATATCTAAATGGTGGTAATAGATGGCGGTGACACCCCAAAGGTTTCCGGTGATGAGGTTGCGACGCAGCTTGGCAGCGCAGCTCGTGTCGTAACCGTAAATGCTGATTCCGCTGCCACCGTTATTCGGATTCACTTCCAAGTTGTTGTCTATAAATTGGTTATCTAAAATTTCGGCGGAAATACGATAGCCGTTCTGCGTGTAGCCGTAGCGGTTGTTTGTGATGATATTGTCTTTCAAAAGCACTTTTGTGACTCCCGGATTGTACATATTCATGATCCCGATGCCACCCGACATGGTGCTGGCCACACCCTCTATGCGGTTGCCGATGATGAAAATGGTGTCTGTTGTGCCTGGTCCGATATTGATTTGAGGATTATTGGTATTAGCTAAAACATTGTTATAGAAGATATTGTTCAGAATTTTCGGACTACCATCGGCGTTGATGGCCGATTGGATAGCGCAGGCTTGGTTGTCGTGGAAATAACTATCCCGAATAATAGGATTGCAGTTCATGTAGCTGATGACGTGATTCGAGAAATAGTCAAATTCACAGGAATCAATGGTCATATCACTGCCTATCAACTTGATTCCTTGACAGTAACGAAAATGGATATTCGACAAATTGTTCAGGGAAGCATCCTCAAAACGGAGTTCAAAATAGTTATTATCTGTTGAGTCTCCCTGGAAAACAAGTTTTTGGTTTCTCGGTCCCGTTTGCAAAGAGCCGCTAATGGTTAGGGTGACATCGCTGTTCACGACAACTGCCGCCGCCGAAGATTCCAGCGTTAGCGTGTCATTCGCAGATAAGGTTAAATTTTGTGAAATCGTATAATGTCCCGAAGTGCTGGCCTGCACTGCCGAAGGAGCTGCTGTGCATAATGATTCGAGCGTGTAGGATTGTCCGTTTCCTGGAGAAACCCACTGTGCAAAACATTGATTAACAATGAATAAAGAAGCAAATACGATAAATATTTTTTTCATAATTATCGGGAATGCAATTTTGTATTAAATAAAATCAACAACAAATCAATTGCCGTATAAGTCTGTTTTTACCTTCTCTTCCCGTTCAGGAAAATCTGCTCCACCTTGTTGCTTCCGAAGGCGTAGTTCATGTAGTAGAGCGTATCCATCGGCTTGGTGATGAAGAAGTTGGCGATTTTGCCTTTCGTGATGGTGCCCAGCTCGCGCCAGACGTCCATAGCGTAGGCCGTGTTGATGGTGGTGGCGTTGACGGTCTCTTCGGGCAGCATCTTGTACATCACGGAACCCATAGCGAAGACCAACTGCATGTTGCCGGACGGGCAGGAGCCGGGGTTGAAGTCGGAGGCCAGCGCGACGGGCAGACCGCCTTCGATCATCTTGCGGATGGGGGCGCACTGCATCCCGAGGAAGAAGGCCGCGCCGGGCAGCACAGTGGGCATCGTCTCACTCTTGTAGAGAGCCGCAATCTCCTCATCGCCCGTGTATTCCAAGTGGTCAACCGACAATGCATTGTATTTCACGCCGACTTGGATACCGCCAGAGCAGGCCATCTCGTTAGCGTGGATTTTCGGACGCAGACCGTACTTGATGCCTTGCATCAGGATGCGCTCGGTCTGCTCGGTGGTGAAGAAGCCCTTGTCGCAGAAGACGTCCACGAAGTCGGCGAGCTCCTCGGCAGCCACCATCGGAATCATCTCGTTGATGATGAGATCGACGTAGCCGTCGGGGTTGTCCTTGTAGAGCAGCGGTACCGCGTGTGCGCCGAGGAAGTTGGCCTTGATGGTGAGCGGGGAGTTCTCTTTGAGCTTGCGGATGACGCGCAGCATCTTGAGTTCGTCCTCGGTGGTGAGGCCGTAGCCGCTCTTGATCTCGCACGCGCCCGTGCCGAAGGAGGCCATCTCCTCCAACCGTTGCCAGGCCTGGTCGTA
Organism: Bacteroidales bacterium; assembly: GCA_045130275.1. Classification (GTDB taxonomy): domain Bacteria; phylum Bacteroidota; class Bacteroidia; order Bacteroidales; family WCHB1-69; genus F23-D06. The sequence continues at coordinate 6,116 of JBGUPL010000122.1, read as the reverse complement.
GAGCTCTTCTTCGGAGGTTTCGTGCAGCCGTTTCGCGGAGTTGAGGATGCCGCCACCGCGTTTGAAAATCTCCTCGTAGCTCAGACCCTTGATCTTGTCGATGTACTCGACCTCGCGGCTGCCTGCATAGACGATGTGCGTGTGGGAGTCGCAGAAGGAGGGGAACACGAACTTGCCCGTGGCGTCGATTTCCTCGATGGGCTCCTTTATTTTCTTCAGGATGTCGGGGTTGAAGTCCTCCATCTTTCCGAACTCCTTGATTTTGTCGCCCTCGGTGAGGAGGTAGGCGTTGTCGATGACGGGGAGGTTCTGCATCTCCTTGCCGGCGCGGAACTTGATGGATTTGGGTTCCGCCTGCACTAATTGCTTTATGTTTTTTACTAAGATTGCCATAGTTGGTAGGTTTTAATTTGATGCGGCAAAGATAGTATTTTTAATGGTTATGGGTTATAGGTTATGGGTTATAGAAGCTGGGTTATGGTTTATTGGTTATGGGCGATGGCAATAGAAAGGAGCGGGTGACAAGTGTAAATATGTCTTTAATTGTTGATTGTCAGTATATTATGCATTTTTTTGATTTTCATGCAATAATCTTATAACTAATACGTTTATTAGTTATAACCTTATTAGTTTAATATATGGAAAAATTGTTCGTTTTTGGGAAGACTGTTAGTGGTAACACATTTACTGACAGAGAGAAAGAAACAACCAAGTTGGTTTCTAACTTTCAATATGGCGTGAACACTTTCATTGTATCTCCACGCCGATGGGGTAAAACATCTTTGGTGAAAAAAGTGAAAGGGTTGACAGAGAATAAGTCATTGAAAGTCGTGTATGTTGATGTGCAGAAGTGTCGCAACAGGGAGGAATTTTGTGAAAAGCTTGCTTCTGCGGTGTTATCCCAAACGGCCAACAAGATGGAGGAATGGATGGAGAATGCCAAAAACTTTCTCAGTCGTTTTAGCTTTGGTGTGAACGCTTCTGCAGACCCGATGAGTGAAATGACCATCAAGTTACAGCTTTCGCCACAAGATCATTCTATGGACGATTTGCTCCAATTGCCGGAAAGGATAGCACAACGCAAAGACATTCAAATCGTGGTATGTGTGGATGAGTTTCAGCAAATTGGGAACTACCCTGACTCGTTGCAGTTTCAAACCGAACTTCGTTCGATTTGGCAGCACCACGAGAGAACCTCCTACTGCTTGTTCGGGAGCAGGAAACACATGATGGAGGCCCTTTTCGACGACAACACAAAGCCATTTTACAAATTCGGGGACATTCTCTATCTGCAACGAATTCCAGTCAATTATTGGGTGAAATACATCAAAGACAAATTCAAACAGGAGGGGAAAGTCATTTCAAAGAACCAGGCGTTGTGGATTGTGGAACACGTTGATGGGAACTCTTCGTACGTACAGCAGCTATCTTGGTATGTATTCCAGAGAACCACACGAAAAGTGTCGGAAAACATACTTGCTGATGCACTCCAAGAGTTAGTGGATCAATGCAATGATGTTTTCGAAGCCAAAACCGATGAACTGACTGCCTATCAAATGAATTTCCTGCGGGCCGTGGCAGATGGAAATCACACTGGTTTGTCTTCTGCCAAAATCATACAAGACTACCATTTAGGATCATCCGCCAACGTCAACATCATCAAGAAATCCCTATTGGACAAGGATCTCATTGTAATTGAAGACAAAAAGATATTTTTATCGGATCCAATCATGAGTCTTTGGTTGCAACGGGAATAATTATCGAATAATTCACCCTATTCGCCGAGAATCATTTTGCCGTTTCAATCGGTACGAAGAATGCCGCAGGATCCTTCTTCAAATCTTCCGGAGTCATGCTCTTGCAGGCTACAATCTTCCCGTTCTTGATTTTCAGCACCGAAACCCCGTCGATGCCGAACGACATGCGGTCAAGCTTGTTGGTAGGGTCACAAAGCAGGTTCGGCACCTTTTCGCGGATGTTGGAGGGCAGCTTTTTCACGGTGGCGGCAGAGACGAGCATCGCTTGGTACTTTCCCGTTATCAGGTCCAAATGCGCACTCAGATAGTCAGTTGCCTGCTCGACACAGTTCCGGCAGCCCGTTGGCAGGATGAACAGGTACTCCCCGTCGCGGATCTTGAAATCCGGGAATGTCTCGTGCATGTAGGACTTGAAAAAGCGGGTATGCCGTTTCAGGTCATTTCCGTTTGTTTGCGCCGCGAGAATGCCTCCGAACAGCAGCAATGTCAGTATTATACAGGTCTTTTTCATTGTATCTCAATATCACAAAACAGGTTTTTTCATCGTCGGACAGCCGCTTGTCGGCTAAGGCAATCCCCTTCGGTACCACCATGAGCTCATGCTTGCTCAAACAGTCGGGCATGTCCATCTCCGCAATTTGCCGGAAAGAGGAGTCCAGCACCAGCAGCGACCAAGGTTTGTCGGAGATTTTGTTTCGGGTACCGTCCCTGTTCTCGTAGGGCATCGGTCTGGAAACGGTAATGTAGTACAGGTTCCGGTAACTGTCATAAACCACATCAAGGTAGGAGGTTTTGGCACTTTCCGTGCGGGCTAATTCCGTGTAATTGTACGTGTTGGCCGTATCAAATTCTTCCTGGATATGCCGTTGGTGTTTACTGTGGATATAGTGCTGCTCTTGCGTGCCGTCGCGGTGGATGACATACAGCGAATCGATGAAGGAGTATATCGCCACCAAATCCGTGTCTTTGTTCATGGTGGAGGTGAAATGGTAGTTGTAGCGTGTGTTGTCCTTGCTGCGGTGAATGGCCGGATAAGTGCCTAAGCCCCGAATCGGATTGAGCTGCCCGTCTTTATACGAAAAAACATGGAACATCGGACGTGAAAACATCCTGATTCGCGTGTCATGCCGATAGTCGAAGACGTTTTTCAGAAAAGTACAGCAATAAAGCAATCCCGAATCCGAAGAAATCGGCACATAGTAATGAAAATTGAAATTGTGAACAACCACACTGTCCCCGTCTTCTGTCCATAGATTCATTTTGACTGTTCTTTTTGCATCTGAATGATTGTCAACAAGATATGTGAGAGAATCAAAGACGCAGTTGTAAATCAGATTGTTTCGGTCGAGTGAAAAATAGTAGGTGAGGTAGCCGGGGTTCTGGAATGTGGAGAACGGTTTCAGTCCATTTATGCAGTAGTTCAGGACAACCTGTTTTTCTTCCGTATGGAACCATGTGTTCACTTGCGTTTTTTCAGCAAAGGAGTAGAAAGAGCGGGGCATGATCGTTTCGTGCGGGATGGTGAATGTGTCCAACTGCGACACATCCCGCACGTTTTCTTTTTTCCGTTTCTTGACTTTAAGTTTCGGGGTGGTGACTTTCGCCCCGTTTTGCACGCAGCGCACACTGTATCCGTTATACACCTTCCCGAAGCAGACGTACGGGCAGGGATAGTTGAAGTTCTCCAAATATCGGCCCGTAGCGGTGCCGTCGCTTGAGGGAGTGGAGCTCCACCAGAAGGACTCTTCGCCCACTTTCGAGTAGTTGCCAGGATAGCGATAGCCACTGCGGGGAGGACGCACAAACCGTTTGATAATCCGCATGTTTTTGGCTGAGAAGGGAATACGGTACTGGTAGCCTTCAGCGACGCAGCCCTGTGTCATCGCCGTCCACTCCGCATCGTCCGGCAGGTGCCACCCGTCGGGACAAACGCCCTGCACACTTGCTGTGGTCATCCCCGTATCGCGCACCGCTGCCGCCCAGGTGTAGAGCAGTCCGTACTTCCGCACGGAATCCTGGCTGTTCCAGTCGTCGAAATAGCATGCTCCCGTTGCTTCCTTGTCGGCCACCTCGCCAATCACAATCGGACTCCCGTCAGCGTAATGGGTCGTCCGCAGGTTCTCCGCCATCCATCGCATCCCGTTGATTTTCAGCGTGCGGTATCGGTTTCCGTCGCAGTCGCGCACGGTGACGCACGCGGGGAGCAGGAGCGCCAGTGCGCTGAATAGGGCGAAAAGTTTTGCGGTGGGGTTCATTTTGGAAGATTTTCGATTGCCAATATTATCTACACGTATCTTCGTGTATTATTTCATTCATCATTCATAATTACCTCGCATTCTCCTCAATCCACTTCCCGATTTCCGATTCCGAAAGGCCGCCGCCCTCAAAGCGGTTGATTTCGACACCGTCTTTCAGCAAAACGACGGTCGGCACTACTTTTACGCCAAAGCGGTTTGCGGTCACGGGGGACTCGTCAATGTCGATTTTGAAGAAGGCAACCGTCTTGCGGTGCTGGCGAGCAAGGTTCTCCAAGCGTGGTTCCAGCAGCCGGCACGGACCGCACCATCTCGCCCCGAAATCCAACAGCACGTATCCCTTCTTCACCTTCTTGTCGAAAACCTCATCGGAGATCTTTTCCACATACTTTCCCTCTTTCTGGGTGAGCATCTCGTTGATTTTCAAGCTGTCGCATTCACGATAGACAATGTTACCCTCCTCGTCCCAAGTGATGACAATGGCCTTCTCCTCGTCGGGAAGGGCGAACAGCGCCATATCCACATCTCCGTAGCGCAAGTCCTGTAACTCCTTGGAGGTGCGCATCCTTATCCCTTTCATCGTCAGCTCGGATACCGATTTCACCACGAGCCCATATTGAAGGTCTGCGAAAACCCCATAATTGAAAGGTATCTTGAAAGAGGTGTCGATCCAAACGGTGCTTTTCCCTTGCATCATTTCCGTTTCAATCTCGTATTCCACCCGGAGACAGGAGTATCCGTTGACGGGAACAAGGGTGTCAGAAAACAGCAGTGGCGTGTCGTCGGAGCTTTTTTCCATCGTCTTTCTGGTGACAATCGGAGTTCCCATCATGGATTGGATGCTCACAAGCTCTTGTGAATCACCCTTATAGATGATTTTTGATTTTATATCGGGCATGTCAGACACGACATTATCCCCTTTATAATATTCCACAAACTTCGATTCAGAGGCCATCCCTCCCGACGTTTTTTGCACGTATGTCAGCCTGCCCTCGAACGACGGCTGAGCGAAGATGCTGCTGAAGGCGAGGGTGGTCAGCAGGAGGAAGAAAAGGGTAAAGCGTTTCATAAAATATTACATTTAATCAGAAATGTGATTCCTCTTTGCAATACATTTGACGAATAGGATGATGACCAACATGAGAAAGATGAGGATCAGTGTCTGCAAGAAATAAAGGGCAATCTCGCTGGTGATGTGTGGGGAAAGCCATTTTTCCGTCAAATGCGTAATAGGCACGGTCATCAGAGCGATAGAGACACCCATGAGCCATAAATTGTCCTTTCCTTCTTTGCCTTCTTCTTTCAGCTTTTTATTGCGAATGCCGTTATAAAGGTAGTACGCCATTCCAATGATTCCGAGAATAAGTAAAATAATGTAAATAACTGTGCTCCACATAATTATAAATCTATTTATTGATAAGTGATTTTGACGCGGCAAAGATACGAATTCCCGCAACACCGGCCTCCGCCAAACTCACAGGAGGCGAATTTTGGCGGAGGTGTGGTCTTTAATTGCGTTTTTACTCCTTCAGCAACTCGTCAATCTCCTCACCAAGGTCGTTGTATTGTTCTTTGGCCTGCATAACGCGCTTTCGTGTTATAGGGATGGCAATAAGGAGACCGATGAGTATGAAGATAAACGAATATTGTTGGTGTAAAAAGAAGAAAACATTCACAACAATCAACAATATCAATCCAACACTTATCAAAATGATGCGTTTGCGTTTTGAAACGGTGGTGCTTTTGCGTACACTTTCCCGTAGGGAGAGAAGCCCCTCACGGTCCTGCACATTGGCCTTTCGGAGACCGTTGGTGACAATAAGGCTTTCCAACAGAAGCCAGCCGATGAATAAATCTAATATGACTGCGAACCACCATGGCAACACATTGTCTATGACGAGTATGATGTTAGAAACGGTCATTAAAGTCAGCGACAATATCACGGAAGCCACATTCTGCCAATAGAGATGTTTGCTGTATCGTTTCACCGCACGTTGCCACACTTCCCTGTTGAAGGTGCTGTGCTGCTCCACATTCTGCTGCAGGTCTTGCAGTTCCTGCTGCAGTTCGCTTTTGATGTCTTCGTACTGTTCCATATCTGTTT
>JBGUPL010000121.1:0-127090 GCA_045130275.1 Bacteroidales bacterium | reverse complement strand
TGACGGGGTTCTGCGGAACATCGTGGGGAACCGCACCGGGCTACAGACATGGAACCCCTGACGGGGTTCTGCGGAACATCGTAGGGGACCACACCGGGCTACAGACATTGAACCCCTGACGGGGTTCATGGGGATGACGGAACGAACCCGCCATCATCCCCGTAGGGGATACATCTCTGTAGCCGGAGCCGTGTCGGTGCGCCCACACAACCCCGTCAGGGGTTCCATGTCTGTAGCAACGGGATGCAAATTGTGCCCGCCACAACCCCGATAGGGGTTGCACGTTTGTGGCAACGGTTATCACAACACAGGATGGAAAATAAACCGTTCGTCGTATTCGACGCCAAAATCATTTAGAATTTTGACATATTCCTCCTGGAATGTCTTCTTTTTGTGATGCCGGACCTGATTTTCAATATATTTCGCCACATTCGGGATGGCGGATCTGGCGTAGCTGAAAACCCCGTACCCGTTCTGCCAGGAAAACCAACCTGGACGATAGAATTTCTTGTTAATCCACAAGGTGGAGCTACGTTTCACATCAGCCATCAACATGGCACAGGAAACATCTGGGTTCATACCCGTCAAAATATGGATATGATCTGCCACTCCGCCAATGCTCAACAGCTTGCATCCGTGATTGGTGATGCACCCCGTCATGTATTTGTACAATTCTTCCTTCCAGTCGGGTTGGATAAGACATTGTCTGTGCTGTACAGCGAAAATGTAATGGTGGTAAATCTGAGAATACGTATTTGCCATAATTTTTTATTTTTTTAATTTGCCGCAAAAATACAAAATTTCATAACATATTGATAATCAAATATTTATTTACAATTAATTGTAAATTTTATCTGCGATATGCTGCGTTGTTTTGTTTCGTTGCATTTTAAAATATCGATGGAACCCATACGGACATGGAACCCCTGACGGGGTTCTGCGGAACATCGTGGGGAACCGCACCGGGCTACAGACATGGAACCCCTGACGGGGTTCAACGGGGGCAACGGAACGTGCCCGCCACAACCCATTCACGCCGTCATCGCGATTATCGAAAATTATGTTATTTTTGCGCGGCGATTGCAGGCCGGCCATGTTCAACGGACTCCGCATGGCGGCGCTGCGGTCATTGTTCGGCAAACAGAGGAGTCCGCGAAATCGCATGGGCATAGAAAACGCCATATTCAACCGCATAACCCTGCTCGTTGGGGAGACGGCGATGGAACGCATCGCCAACCAACGGGTCATCGTCTTCGGCGTGGGCGGCGTCGGGAGCTGGTGCGCCGAGAGCTTGGTGCGCAACGGCATCCGCCACCTCTCCATCGTCGATAGCGACCGCGTGTGCGTCACCAACGTCAACCGACAGCTCCAGGCCACCACCAAGACGGTGGGACAGGTCAAGGTCGAAACGCTCAAGGAACGGCTGCTCGACATCAACCCGCAGGCGGAAATCAACGCCGTCCAGGAAATCTACTCCGCCGAGAACGCCGCGCAATTCCATCTGGAAACCTACGACTACATCATCGACGCCATCGACAGCTTGGAGCACAAGGCACGGCTGATCCTGCACGCCACTGAATGTCCGGGCAAGTTCTACTCCGCCATGGGAGCCGCCCTCAAGATGGACCCCACCAAGGTGTCGGTGACCGAGTTCTGGAAAGTGCAGGGATGCCCGCTGGCACGTGCCCTGCGCAAACGGTTCAAACGGATAGGCGAGTACCCGCGCAAAAAGTTCCCATGCGTCTATTCACCCGAAGTGCTGCCCAACAAAGGCACCGTGACGACCTGCGGCACCAACGCCTGCCTCTGTCCGAAAGCCATCATCGCGGCAGGCAACCCCGACCTTATCAACCACGAATGGTGCTCCTCCAAAGCACAAATCAACGGCACCACCTCCCACATCACCGCCATCTTCGGCTTCACACTCGCCGGATTGGTGATGCAGGATGTTTGTGCGGAGGGTTAGAAGGTTAGAGGGTTAAATGGTTAGGGGCGTATCGAATACGCCCTGTATTAGGAACGTATCGAACACGCCCTGTATTATCCAATTATTCCCGACAACAGAATCACGATCAGGGCGAGCGGGGCGACGAAGCGAAGGATGAAGTAGTAAAGCTCGAAAAGTTTCCCTTTCAGCGCGCCGCCGTTGGTGATTTCGTCTTTGACTTCGACTTTCGGGTAGAACCAGCCGAGGAAGATGGTCGTCGCCAGCGCACCGATAGGCATCAGGTAGGAGGCAGTGATGAGGTCGAAGAGATCGAAAATGGTTCGGTTGAAGAGAGTCCAGTGCTTGATCGGTCCGAACGACAGAGTGCAGAAAATGCCGATGACAAAGATGCTGATCATGCTGATAATCGAGCTTTTGCGACGATTCCAGTGCAATTCCTCCACATTGAATGCCACGATGATTTCCTGCAGGGAAATGGTAGAGGTGAGTGCGGCAATACCCAACAAGAGGAAGAAGACAGTGGCGAACAATCCGCCCATCGGCATACTGTTGAAAACATTGGGCAACACCACATAGACGAGTTGCGGACCGCCGGCGGGATCCATCCCGAAGGAGAAGACCGCGGGGAAAATCACCACGCCGGCCAATACAGCCACCATAAGATCACAAACGGAAATCCACAGGCTTGTCTTGAACAGCGAGTCTTCTTTGCGGATATAAGAACCGTAGGTCACCATCGCGCCCATGCCGAGGCTGAGCGAGAAAAACGACTGTCCCAACGCACCGAGCACGCCATCACCGGTCAGTTTGCTGAAATCGGGCCTGAAGAGGAACTCCAGTCCCTCTTTCGCGCCGGGCAGCGTCAATGAACGGACAACCATCAGCAACAGCAGAATGAAAAGCACCGGCATCAGAATCTTGGAGATCTTCTCGATGCCCTTCTGCACGCCGAAAGAAATCACCAACGCGGTAATAATCAGAAAACACAGTTGGTAGAGCAGCGGCCAGAACGAACCGGCGGTGAAAGAGGCGAAAGCGTCTGCAACCTCGTTGGGTGTCAGTCCCGACAGACGGTTGGTGCATGCCAAGACGATGTAGTTGAGCGTCCAACCCGCCACCACGCTGTAGAAGGCATAGATGAGGACGGCTGCCAGAATGCTGAAATAACCGATTGTGACCCACCCCTTCTGGCGTTGCAGTTTCTTGTAAGCGCCGACGACGTTGCTTTGGGTACGTCGCCCGATAACGAACTCCGTCATCATCAACGGAATGCCGATCATCAGCACGAACAACAGGTTGACGAGCAGGAATGCCCCGCCGCCGTTCTGTCCCAGCATATAGGGATAGCGCCAAATGTTGCCCAGACCGACGGCACCGCCCGCCGCCGCCAAAATCGCTCCTATGTTCGAGGTGAAACCTCTGTTGTTGTCTTGAGTGGTCATTATTGTAATTCAGAATTAAGAATTAAGAATGAATAGTCATTGTCTAAGTCTAAGTCTAAGTTTAAGTCGTTTGTCTATGTCAAGGAATCCCCCCTGGCCCCCTTAAAAGAGGGAGACCAAAATTTGCAGTTGCCAGTCTGTCACTCCCGCAGCCACTTGAAAATCGTGCCCCACGACGGTTTCTTGCCGTAAGTCATGATGCCGATGCGATAGACTTTGGCCGCGAACCAGACGCAGAAGACGAGGAAGGCGAGCGCGAGTCCCATCGAAAGGAGCAGTTCCCAGGCTTGCACGCCGGAAGGAAGCCGCACCATCATGGCGATGGGCGAGGTAAGCGGAATCATGGAGAGCCAGAACGCCAGTGCGCCGTCCGGGTTGGTGGAAATCGTCGGCACGAACACGATGGCCAGGATCAACGGAATGGTGATAGGCATCGTATATTGTTGAGAGTCAGACTCGTTATCCACCACAGAACCGGTAGCCGCGTAGAGGGTTGAATAAATAAGATAGCCCACGATGAAGAAAAAGATGAATGCAAAGATAATGACGCCGAACGAGACCGTGAAGTAGTTCTGGATCATCTGGAAGATGTTGTCCGGCGCGACATCTATGGACGCCGTGTTGGGCAGATTGACACCCGGGGTCTCCGCAATCGTTTCCACCGTGTCGGGGCGGAAAAGGTTGGGGGCAGCGAGCTGCACGCCCAACAGGATACCGACAGAGAGGACCACCCATATCGCCAGCTGGGTGAGCCCCACCAGCGCGATGCCCACTATCTTGCCGATAAGCAACTGCGCGGGCTTCACCGACGAGATCAACACCTCCACAATGCGGTTCGACTTCTCTTCCAGCACGCCGCGCAGCACCTGGCTCGCGAACATTATAATAATGAAATATATGATAATGCCGCACATCATGCCAAAAATCTGGTTGACCTCGGCATCGTGCTCTTTTTCTATTCCTTTGTCATCTATTTGGATGGTGACCGTTTCCGATTTCGCCATCCGTTGCATGTTCTCGAACTTGACCGGATCAATGTGCAGGGAATCCTTCAGCAACTGGTTGAAAAAGATGTCGTCCATCTGGTTCTCCACAGTGGATTGCAGTCCTGACGGAAGGCTCTTTTTGTAGTAAATGTTCGATTTCATCGCTTGGGAATTGCCCAAAATCTGCAACACCACATCAAAATCCTGGTCGAAGGCCTCTTTCTTAATCTGCTCAATGTCCCCTGAGCGGTAGCTGAAGGCGTAATGGTCGTTGTCTTTGAAATTGTTGATGAATATCTCGCTTTCATCCACCACCAGAACTTTGGTGAACTGTTTTTTCTCGCTGAGGGAGATCAGCAGCACGGGCAGCACAATCATGGCCACCAGCAGGATTGGCATCAGGATGGTGATGATGATGAAAGATTTCTTCTGAATGCGCGTCAGATACTCGCGCGAAATGATAAGGAGTGTGTTATTCTTCATGGCCCGGCTGTTGGTTAGCTTTCTCCACCTGCTCGATGAATATCTCGCCCATGGTGGGTAATATTTCATTAAAAGAATGGATATCAGCGTGTTGCATAAAACAACTCAGCAAGTCGTTGGCGTTTTTCGTGTCAGGGATCCTGATTTCATAACGCGTGAAATAGTCGTTGGATTGTTGCGAGCATATCTCAAACTGCTGTTCCTTGACTATTTGGGTGACATCTTCGTTGCCACGGGCGATTTCTATGGCATAAATGTTCTTCTTGAAACGGTTTTTCACCTCAAAGATATCACCTTCCAGAATTTTCCGGGAACGGTTTATGAGAGCGATATGGTCGCAGATCTCCTCCACCGAGGGCATGTTGTGTGTGGAAAGCACAATGGTGGTGCCTTCCCGCTTGAGTTTCAGGATCTCGTCTTTCAGCAGATTGGCGTTTATGGGGTCGAAACCGCTGAAAGGCTCGTCGAGAATCAGAAAAGAGGGTTTGTGCAGGATGGTGGTGATGAACTGCACTTTCTGCTGCATGCCCTTGGAGAGTTCCTCCACCGGCTTGTTCCACCATTCCATGATTTCAAACTGCTCGAACTTCTCGCGTAAGCGCTTGTATGCCTCCTGACGGTCAAGTCCCTTCAAACGAGCCAAATACATGGCCTGCTCTCCGGTTTTCATCTTCTTATAGAGACCGCGTTCCTCCGGCAAGTAACCCATATCGAAAATGTCGGAGCCTTTCAAGGGATGGCCTTTGAAAAGGATCTCTCCCCTATCGGGATACGAAATGCGCATCAGGATGCGGATCAAGGTCGTTTTTCCGGCACCATTGGGCCCCAAAAGACCGAAAACACAACCTTGGGGCACGGAAAGGGAGACATCGTTCAGCGCGGCAAAGTCCGAATAATACTTCGTGATTCGCTGTACATCAACTATATTCATACGGAAGCGTTGTTGTTTTTCTTCTTTTTCTTCTTTTTCTTTTTCTTGGTGCCGGATTGTGGCGCCACGTAAAAGGCCTGATTGGAATTGGCGAGGTTCAACAATTCCTTGGTGTTCACAAAGGTGAAATCCTCCGGCAGCGTGATCTTGTCGTTCGAAAGCTCCGACAGCTGATGGCGAATCAACAAGTCATTGACAGAATTCCGGTTGTAGGTCAAATACATCATTTTCAGATGGTTGGCTAATGAAGGCGCGAACTGCCGACGCACATCTTCCGGATATTCGGATATCTTGTGGATCAGATTCTGCATGTTCACCCCGTACGTGCGGAATTTCACTCGATTCTTGTTATTGTAGGAGGGTTTTACAAACTCTTTCTGAGAAGTGTCCGGAACAGGTTTTGGATACGGTGAATCCACATCTAACTGATAATCTGACATAATGAACAGATGATCCCACAATTTGTTCCAGAAATCGTCATTGTTGCGGTTGGACTCGATGCTGTTTTCCTTGGAATTGACGACATCACTCATGATCCGCACGACCGCATACGCGGTACGCGTGCGCTTCTCCCTATCCTCAATCTTCACACAATCCTCAACCAACTTTTGGATATTTCTACCGTATTCTCTGATAATAAGTTTGTTACGTTTAGTATTGTATTCTATCATATATAAAAATATGCGTTTTCAAACGAAATGGCAAAAATAATATTTTTTTGCTTAGGATTTGCAGAACAACAGGATTGCAAATATATAACGGTAGGGACGCAAAATTTTGCGACTCTACTTCCCTTCGCGTTTCAGGATAATCAACACCGTATATATCATAATCTTGATATCCATCTGGATGGACATGTTCTCGATATAGAGAATGTCCCAGCGAAGGCGCTCCACCATCTCATCGACATTTTCGGCATAGCCGAAACGCACCTGTCCCCAGGAAGTGATACCGGGCTTTATGCCGAGCAGCAGCTGATAATACGGCGCGCGTTCCATAATCTGGTCGATGTAGTACTGGCGTTCGGGACGGGGTCCCACGAGCGACATGTCGCCACGCAGAACATTGAAGAACTGCGGGGTCTCATCCAAACGGTATTGTCGCATGAACTTCCCGAACGGGGTGATTCGACTGTCATTCTGGGAGGAGAGCATCGGCCCGTCAGCCTCAGCATTCTCGCACATAGAGCGGAATTTGATGATATTGAACGGTTTTCCCAGATAGCCGATTCGCTCCTGACGGTAAAACACAGGTCCCGGGGAGGATCGTTTCACCCCGATGGCCAGACAGATGTACAGCGGTGTGAGCAAAATGATGGCCACTGCAGAAAGCAGAATGTCGAACCCGCGCTTCAGGAAACGTTGCCAAGTGGGCAGGTACTCCGGCGAAATGGAAATCAGCGGCTCATCCAGGACCGAGGAGGTCTTCACCGAGCCCAACAGGACATCGTGTTCCTGCGGGACCAGACTGACAGTCAGGTTGTGGTTTCGACGCACGAGCGCTAACACTTGCTGGAGATATTTCCGCTGACCGTTGTGCAAGGCCACGACTATCTCTTCAATATGCTGATCATCAACCACTTGTCCCATATCAGAAATATTGCCCACACACGGTAACTTGCCCGCCATCATGTCGGACTTCTGCTCGTCCACGCGAATGTACCCGACAAAAAAATGGCCCGAGCGCTTGCTCTGTTTCAGCACTGTCTCATAGGCTTTCAGGGCCATCTCGTCATGACCGACGATGATCGTGTAGAATCCGATCCTGCCGTCATGGATCCGGTTGTTGACATACGAAGTGATGCAGAGCCTCGGGATATAAGTCAGCAGAAATTGGGTGAAAAACAGGAAAATCAGGTATTTCAAATAATCATGCGGCGAGGTGACAATATCATCGAGAATGAAAACGAAGAAAAAGAGGAGACAGCCGAACAGGGTAACGCCGACCGTGGTCACCAGTTCGTCCAAGCGGGACTTGCGGATAATCTTGTTGTAATAGCCGAAAAAGGCGTGGATGACCAGCCAGTAGGAAGGATACAGGAGCATCCCGAGCCAAAACTTGGAGTCGGCACGCAGAGCCGTCATAATGGTCTCAAAGTCAGCAGACTCACCCACATGCTTGCGGTATATGTACAGGCTGACCCACGTGAGCAGGGCAGCCAAGACATCGAAAAACAAGTACAGGCAGGTTAATTTGGTTTTGTTCATGCGGATGGGCTATGCTGTTCGGATATAAATAACTTTAATGTCGTCAATGTACACATGGTTGACCTGTCCGGCCTTGCCGGCCCCCATGAGCACCAAGGTCATTTCAGTGCTATTGCCTGCCGAACTATGATAAGCGTTTATCGTGCTAGACAGATCGAAATGTATGGTCTTCCATTCATCAGGGGATTTGAAGAAACCGCCCACGGAATAAGCGGTGTTGGGGTTGAAAGCCGTTGACATCTTCAGCGAAACATCCACATTGCAGTCGGATTTGTAACGCACCTCCAACAAGACCCGATAGCTGCCCACGGGCGCTATTATGGGAGAGGAATACACATCGAAACTCTGATAAGTGTCGTCGCTCATGATGATTTCACCCACATTTTTCCCTTCCACAGAAACGGGCAGAAAAGTCAGCGGCGTCCGGTTGGGGTAACTCGCCGTGAAAGAGGTGCTGTTGGAGAACGTCTCGAAATACGGAAACCTCGCATATTCGCTATAAACGTATTTGGGCGGATTTTGAGAGACCTCGTAAGTGGTGCCCTTCTGCAGAACCACCTTTTGGCGGCAGATGTTCAAGAACGGATAGCCCTGGATTGTATTACCCATCCCCGTCATCGGGAAGGCAGGAATCAGCACCAAAGTACTGGTATCGTTACTGTTGATATCCAACACGGGCACCTTGCAGGGCAGTTCCCAACAACCCAGGTTCTTGTTGTTCACATACACATTGACGTGCGTGAACTTATGACGGGTAAGAGCTTCCAGCTGTTCCTGATCGAAATTCTGGTTGTGTGTCTCATTGAAATTGCTGACATCAATGCAGTTCTCGAAATCTTCAGGGGTCACATGGATATACACCGGCGTCAAATCCGGTTTTTTGCAGGAATTCAAAAAAAGAACAGCCGTTATTATGCTTATAACCAAGTATATATACTTCTTCATAGTAAAAAATCAACATCCGCATAACGATAATTGCAGAAATATATTGCATGTTTCGAAAATTTTTCGGATTTTTGCCGCCATGAAAAAAGACACTCAAAAAAAAGGGTTAGGATACCTTTCCATACTGCTCGCCATGCTCTTTTGGGGATTCAGTTTTGTTTGGATCAAACAACTGCTGAACAACAATTTCCCTGTTTTCACCATCGTTTTCATCCGGTTGGCTTTAGCATCTGCAGTGTTCATCACCCTGCTGAAATGCAGCAAGAAACTGGAGAAAATCGAGCGTGCTGACTTCAAGCATTTCCTGTTATTGGCTTTCTTCGAGCCATTCCTCTATTTCATCGGAGAGGATTTCGGGCTGAAGTATGTGGACGCCAGCTATGCCGCCGTCATCATCGCCTTGATTCCGATCGTGATTTCCATCACCATGTATTTTGCCGAACGCGCGCCCATCCGGTGGGAATTTGTAGTCGGAACGCTCGTCTCCGTGGCCGGTGTGCTGATGCTGACCATGAGTCCAAACGGACAAATCTCTTTCAGTCTGAAAGGCACCCTGCTGCTCGGGCTCGCGGTACTGGCCGCCGCCGGCTACAGCGTGCAACTTACACGGCTGCTGCGGAAGTACACTCCTGCTTCGGTGACCACCTGGCAGAACTTCATCGCCATCCCGTTCTACATCCCCTTCATCCTGATCTTTGATGTCAAGCAGTGGCCCGCCCTGACCTGGGACGCCAGCGCGATTCTCAGCCTGGTCTGCCTCGCCCTGCTCTGCTCTGCCTGCGCATACATGCTTTATTCCTACTCCGTCAAACAACTGACAGTCAGCAAAACAAGCGTCTTCACCAACCTTATCCCCATCGTCACCCTACTCGCCGCCACCGCCATCGGACAAGAAACCTTTACCTCCACAAAGTTTTGGGGAATCTTGGTGATTGTCGCCGGTGTGACGTTCAGCCAACTCAAATTAAAAATTAAGAATTAAAAATGAAGAATTAAGAATGTTTATTTAAAAATACTTCCTTAAGCAGTCCCGAAGGGACAAGTGCTCGTTAGAGCTCTATAACCCCACATAAGCGACGAAGGAGCGCAGTGTGGGGTCAAGCAAAACAAACTATAATATGTATAAAACGCTCCATATCCTACTATGCACGATGCTACTGGTCGTCAGCGCGGCCACGATGTCGGCGCAATCCCCCCGTGTGACGCTGTCGGGCACGGTAACAGACGCCTCGAATGGAGAGTCATTGCTGGGCGCGTATGTGATCCTGACCGATATCGCCGCCCCTTCAAATGTGCAGGGATGTGTCACCAACCAGGCCGGTTACTACTCGGTGACCGTGCCGGCCGGAAGCTACAAAATAACCGTCAACTATCTTGGATACAGCTCTATAGAAGACACCATTTTGCTCAGCAAAAACGTTTCGCGGCGTTTTGAGCTGAATTCCTCAGCAATCACGGGCGAAGAGGTGGTGATTCAAGGCGAACGGGGCAATGCCAACGTGAGCAGCGGGGATGTCGGACGCATGGAGATGAGCATCCAGACCATCAAGGCGCTGCCCGCACTGATGGGCGAGGCCGATGTCATCAAGTCGGTACAACTGCTGCCCGGAGTGCAGTCGGCAGGAGAGGGAAACTCCGGATTCTACGTTCGGGGCAGCGGCACCGACCAGAACCTCATTCTTCTTGACGAAGCCACCATCTACAACGCCGACCACCTTTTCGGCTTCTTTTCCATCTTCAACGCCGATGCCGTGAAGAGCATCGACCTCATCAAGTCCGGGATGCCGGCCTACTTCGGCGGGCGCGCGGCGTCAATCCTGAACGTTTACCAAAAAGAAGGCAATCTCAAAAAATATGAGGTGGACGGCGGCCTCGGGCTCATTTTCTCGCATCTCACCGTGCAGGGACCCTTCAAGAAGAACCGCGCCTCCTTCCTTATTTCTGCCCGCCGGACCTACGCCGACGTGCTCATCCAGCCGTTTCTCAAGAAAAGTTCGCCGATGAAGGGCACCAATTTCTACTTCTACGACCTCAACGCCAAGTTCAACATCGTCGTCAATTCAAAACATCGCCTCTACTTCGGCGCCTACTACGGTAACGATGTCTATGGCTTCAAGTCTAATTCACAGCAGACGAAAATGACCTTCCAGTGGGGTAACGCAGCTGCGTCTGCGCGTTGGAACTATATCATCGGCGGTCGCATGTTTCTAAACACCTCTGCCACGTTCAGTTACTACAACTTCGGCACGGAACTGAAAATCGACCCCTACTCTTTGGACCTGACTTCAGGCGTGCGCGACTACAGCTTGAAAAGCGAGTTGACGTGGATCCCCACCCCGAAGCACAACGTCCGTTTCGGCTTTCATGACATCGTGCACGACTGCATCCCGGGGCAATATGCTGTGGAAGCAGGCATAGGCAACAGTTTTGCCCTGCCTCCAGTGCAGCACTATATCGGCAACGAACTGAGCCTCTATGCGCATGACGAGTGGGACATCACCCCGCACTGGAAAATCAATTTCGGAGTGCGATACACGAATTTCCAGCACCTTGGTCCCTTCACTCGCTTTGTGCTCGACGAACTGGGACATGTGTGCGACTCCATCCTCTACAAACCCGCTGCATCCGTCTGCCAGTATAACCGGGCTGAACCGCGTTTGGCCGTACGCTGGCTCATTGACTCATCGACCTCCATAAAAGCCTCTGCCACATTGAATTACCAATTCATGCATCAGATTTCCATCGCCAGCATATCACTGCCCACGGATGTCTGGATGCCCTCCACCGACCTGCTGAAACCGCAGACGGTGTTCCAATACACGCTGGGGGTCTTTAAAAACTTCCGCCAAGACATGTTCGAAACATACATCGACCTCTATTACAAACAGATGTACAATCTCGCCGAATATCGTGACGGATTAGATTTCAGCGTTTTCACCATCAATCCTGACCAGTTGTATGTATTTGGGAAAGGCTGGTCGGCGGGAGCGGAGTTTTTCGTCAAAAAATCGAAAGGGCGTTTCACCGGATTCATCGGTTACACACTCGGTTTCACGCGCCGCCAGTTCGACGACCTCAACGGTGGGAAGCCCTACTGGGCCAAGTACGACCGCCGTCACGACGTCTCCATCAGCCTGACCTACGAAATCCTTCGTAACAAACTGAGTGTTTCGGCATTGTGGGTCTATCAATCGGGCAACACGATGACTGTTCCGCTCGGTTACTACCTTTACATGGGGTCGGTGGTGACGGAGTACAGCGGACGCAACGAATATCGTGTGAATCCTTACCACCGGTTAGACATAGCGTTGGATTGGACCATCAAAAAGACCGCCAAGTTCGAGACGGGATTGAATTTCTCGGTTTACAATGTGTATAACCGTAAGAACCCGTTCTTGGTCTTTTTTGAGACCTCAGTCAATACGGAAAACGGAAACTTGACGACCTTCTCCATGCAGAACCACGCCTACCAGATGAGCCTCTTCCCGATCATCCCGTCGGTGATGTGGACGTTCAAATTCTAGGAAAAAGTCTTAAGACAACAAAAAAGAGTTTCCAATCGGAAACTCTTTTTCGTTTTATCGTGTTGCAATCGGACTGCCGCCGGTTTGGATCCAGTCGGCCGCGGTTTCGATGATGTTGTCCTTGCCCTGGGCCACGGCCGCGGGGTCGAGGAGCACACGCACATCGGGCGGAACACCGTTCTCGTAGTTGCCGCCGTCAAGGGCGATGGAGCGGGAACAACTGAAACGGTAAATCCAGCCGTTGGGCAGCAGGCCGCCGTTGGGCAGACCCAGGCCGCCACCGGAATAGTCGCCGAAGGTTTTCAGATTGTCGAATGCTTGGGCGCAGATCGCAAAGTGGGAGGTTGCGCTGAAAGAGCCGCGATCGATGAGCACCGCCACCGGCTTGGTATAGGGCTTCTCCAGACAGCTGGAGGAGGGGGCGAAACAAGTCTGCGGCGCAGTGAAGTCGTTGTGGGCGGGACCCGCCTTGCGCTGCATCGTGTAGAGCGGCTGCTCGTGGCAGTCGAACAGGCTGACCAAAAGGTGCATGTTCGACATACTGCCGCCGCCGTTCTGCCGGAGGTCGAGAATAAGGCCGTCACAATCCTTATAGCGCTCCATGATATACTTCAGATCCTCTTCCGTGATTGTTGACGAGAAGGAGGAATAGCGGAGGTAAGCCACCTTGCCGTTACGGATGGCATTGTGCTTGATGGAGCCGGTCTGGTGAAAAGCCAGGGTCAGATAGTGCTGCAAGACCACATCCGGATCGTAACAATTGTACTCGCTCATCCAATAGGAGATGGTATCGCTGCGCATAACGTCGAAATCACTGAAGAGATTGGTGTGACCGTCGCGAAGCGTGTTGAGCATGGCCGCACAAACACTGAAGAGACTGTCATCGGACATCCCGTCATAGACCATCGGACGATAGACCGCATGAACGGAATCCCAATCGACCCCTTTAACGTCAAAATAGGTGTACAGCTGGTCAACCCTGTTCCAAAGATATTCGAACACGTTGACCGGGTCGTCACTCTCGTCCGGTTTCATGAAGGCGCGCTCACAGGAGGTGAAAGCAATGGCTGTGAGGCATATCAGTATGATTGTATTGATCTTTTTCATAGTCTTCATTATTGGATTTTGAACATGAAGGATAATTTGACGGTGTGGAAAGCGTTGTCATAGCGATAATACCCTTTCTTGCCTGTCGTGAGATAGTCCCAGGCGTAGGAGAGGCCGATGACGTTGCCGTTCCGGAGGTTCAGGTTGAATCCGATGTCGGTGGTGCAGCCGGGCAAGAACTTGAATACCGGTCCGTTAGCACCGAACAGAAGGTTGAAAGTGTTGTTCAGGGGGTCCACCACGTAGGCGAAATCGGGGCGGGAAGCAATGGTGTACAGCGGCAGGGAGAGCCGGAAGAAGGCGGACAACCAGGGATGCGTGGCGTCTTTCTTGTCGTAAGCGAAATCACACTGCACCAACTCCTCCGCAATGAGTTCGTGGAAGAAAGAGAGCGTGAGGGATGCGTTCTGGAGCTCTTCCATTCTCTTCCATTCCAGAATGTTGTTCGTGGAAACGCCGCTCCAGAAATGCCACCGTCTGACCGTCGGGTTCAAGCAACTGTAGAGGAACTCCAATTTCACGGAATAGCAGCTGGAGTTTCCGCCTACCGTGGGCAACTTGGTTTTATAGCGCGACCCGAGGAGCTGGATATGGCAACGTTTCCACTCGTCGGTGAAACCAATCTGCTCCGTGTTGTGGAACCCTCGGTAATGGAACGGGATGACGCTCTCGTCGAAGCAGGTGGTGCTGCCGATGCCCGCATTGAGGTCAATCCAGAACTTGTTGCGCTCTGCTCCATACGCTTGCGTGCTTTGGGCAAATGCTCCCCCACACAAGGCAATCAAAGCCAACAGCAGCAATGATTTTTGGAATAAATAATTGATTCTCATAATAATTATTAGAGTTTATAAATATAAAAAATGCTCAAAAAAGGAGGCCTTTGAGTCTATGATTTAAGTAATTTTTTCGGGCCGCAAAGATAGTATTTTTAATTCCATCAAAACATATAAGAAATTTTCTTACCTTTGCAGTTTGAAAAAACAACGAGCTTATGGCAACAACAACCATTCTGTATGCAGCTGTGACAGTGGGACTTACGGGTCTTATCGCCGCTGTGATTTTGTATTTTGTGTCGAAATTTTTCCATGTGGAAGAAGATCCGCGCATCGATTTGGTACAAGCGTGTCTGCCGAACGCCAACTGCGGCGGATGCGGTTTTGCCGGCTGCCGCGCCATGGCAGAGGCAATCGTGAAAAACAACGACCTCAATGTG
This sequence comes from Bacteroidales bacterium, assembly GCA_045130275.1. Taxonomy (GTDB): domain Bacteria; phylum Bacteroidota; class Bacteroidia; order Bacteroidales; family WCHB1-69; genus F23-D06. The sequence goes on along the minus strand of JBGUPL010000121.1, from coordinate 112,304 downwards.
GCCTATTGTCCCGGCAGCGACACCGCGAAAATCGCTGAAATCATGCACCTTAACGCTGTCGAGCACGAGCCGCAGGTCTCTGTGGTGCGCTGCAACGGCACTTGCGAGCATGCCCCCATGAAGTCGTTTTACGACTCCGCACTCACCTGTGCCTTCGCCAACTCGCTGTTTGCCGGCGAGAAAGCCTGCCCCTTCGGCTGTCTGGGCTGCGGCGACTGTGTGAATGCCTGCCAGTTCGACGCCATCCACCTCAACCCCGAGACACACCTTCCCGAAGTCGTCGAAGAGCTTTGTGTGGGATGCAAGGCCTGCGCCAACGCCTGCCCGCGCGGGGTTCTCGAAATCCGCGACAAGGGCAAGAACCACCGCCGTGTCTATGTGGCCTGCAACAACAAGGAGAAAGGCGCAGTGGCCAAGAAGAACTGCTCCTCGGCCTGCATCGGCTGCGGCAAGTGCGCCAAAGTGTGCCCCTTCGAGGCTATCACCGTGGAGAACAACCTCGCCTACATCGACTACCACAAATGCAAGGCATGCCGCAAGTGCGTCGATGAATGCCCGTCCGGCGCCATCCTCACCGTCGGCTTCCCGCCCAAGAAAGAGGCCCCGAAGCCCGAAGCAGTGGCAGAACCTGTGGCCGAACCCGCCCAAGCGTAATAAAAATATTCATTGAGCAGCCCCGGCAAGGGCAAAAGCTCGTTACCGGCACAAGGCGCAGCCGAAGTGCCGGGGAAACAGTCAAAGTCAAAAGTCAAAGTAAATGGAAAATACAGTCGCATCTATAGAGCAAAGAATAGAAGACAACATCAAAGAAAGCGCCAAGCAGATCAAAAAGCTGAACCGCAAGACTTTCCACATGGGTGGTGTCCACCCCGACGCCAACAAGTTCGCGCACTCCGCACCTGTGGAGACTTTCCCGCTGCCCGACGAGGCGGTCGTCTATATGACCCAACACCTCGGCGCCCCCGCCACACCCGTCGTGCAAAAAGGCGACAAGGTGAAGGTTGGACAGCTCATCGGTAAGGCAGAATCGTTTGTCTGCGCCAACATCCACGCCCCCATTTCCGGCACCGTTGTCAAAATCGACCAGGTGGCCGACATCACAGGCTACAAGAAGCCTGCCGTGGTCATCAAACGCGAAGGCGACGAATGGGACGAGAGCATCGACACCTCGCTGGACATCATCCACGACATCAAGCTCAAGACTAAAGAGGAAATCATCGAGCGCATGAAAGACCGCGGCATCGTGGGTCTGGGCGGAGCCTGTTTCCCGACCCACATCAAATACATGTTGAAACCTGACCAGAAGTGCGAATACCTGATCATCAACGCCGCCGAGTGCGAGCCCTATATTTCCACCGACAACCGCGTCATTCTGGAGCGTTGCGAGCAGTGCATGATCGGCATTGAGATCGCGCTCATCGCGTCAGGCGCCCCGAAGGCCATCATCGGCATCGAGGAGAACAAGCCCCGCGCCATCGCCAAACTGATGGAAACGGCCAAACGTTACCCCAACATCGAGGTGCAACCGCTGAACATCAAATATCCGCAAGGCGCTGAAAAACAACTGATCAAAGCTATCACCGGCAGAAGTGTCCCCAATGGCGCACTGCCGATATCCGTGGGCTGCATCGTCAACAACATCACCACAATGTACACCATTTACCTGGCTGTGCAGAAGAACAAACCGATCGTGCAAACCTACACGACCGTCTCCGGCCGCTCGCTGCGTCCCGACCAGTGCAAGAACTACCGCCTGCGCATCGGCACCCCGATCCTGAGCGTGCTGCAGTCGGTGGGCATCCCCGAGGACACCGGCAAGATCATCTCCGGCGGACCGATGATGGGCAAGGCTATCGCCAACCTCGGCGCCTACACCGCCAAAGGCATGTCGAGCCTCCTGTTCATGAACGATGCGGAGAGCGTGCGCGGCGAAGTGCACCCCTGCCTGCGCTGCGGCAAGTGCGTAAGCGTCTGCCCGATGGGACTTGAACCCTACATGCTGCACACCTTCACCGACTTGAAACGCTGGGACGACACGGAGAAATATGGCATCATGAACTGTATCGAATGCGGTTCCTGTTCGTTCATCTGTCCCTCCAACCGTCCGATTCTGGATATGATCCGCGTCGGTAAGGCCAAGACGGGCAGCATCATCCGGTCGCGCGGCAACAAGTGATGCGGTAAAATAACCTCAAGATTTATCACGACAAAATAATCGTCACTTTGAAGATTATCTGTTCGTTTTTTCATAAATGATTCTTGCTTATGAAACAATCTACACCTTTGCTTCAAAATCATAAAAGTGCATCCAATGCCCTTTTGATTTTCACAATGACCGTGATCCTTTGCATCGCCACAGTCATTCCTGCCTTCGCTCAGATCACCACTTCCAACATTATCGGAAACGTGAGCGACGGTAGCCAACCGATATCCACTGCCATAGTGACTGTTGTGCACGATCAGAGCGGCATCTCATATTATGCCATCACCAATAACAGAGGCAATTATGTGATCAACGACATTATAGCAGGCGGCCCCTACACCATGCGAGTGGAACGGCAGAACTATAATACTTTGATTATCAAAGACATAGAAGCTCCGTTAGGAGAGGCGGTTGTCGTGGATGTAGAACTCTCCCCCGCTTCCATTCGTCTGGAGGAGGTAACAGTGTCTGACAATGGCTCCAAAATGAATGTCAACCGTTCAGGAGCAGGTGTACATCTCGGTCCCCATACGATGGAGCTAGTACCCAATGTGGATCGCAAATTGAATGACATACTGAGGCTCACGCCTCAAAGCATCAGCACCGGCGATGGTTTCTCCGTCGGCGGCGGCAACTACCGCAGTTCGGTGGTCAGCGTGGACGGTGCCAGCTTCAACAACACCTTTGGCATCGGGTCAAGCCTGCCTGCGGGAGGCACCCCCATTTCATTGGAAGCCATCAACCGGCTGGATGTCAACATCACCCCTTTCAATGTCCGCCACAGCGGATTTCAGGGAAGTTCCATCAACATGACCACCAAGCAGGGCACCAACGAATGGAGAGGGTCAGTCTATGATTATTTCACCGCCAGCGCATTGCAGGGGCAAAAGGTCGGCGACTACAACTTGACCAGTTCCAAGACCCTGAATAACACTACGGGATTCACTGTGGGCGGCCCGCTGATCAAGAACAAGCTCTTCCTTTTCCTCAACGGGGAATATATCGTGGACAATGCCGCGGGTTCCAGCATCCAGGCCCGTCCAGACGAGAGTTATGCCTATGGCGGCGCCACCGGATACGCCCGACCGACCGTGTCGGAGATGGACGGGATCCGGCAGTTCCTGATCGACAAATTCGGATATGACCCCGGCCGCTATCAGAACTACACGATAAAGACCCCGGACTACAAACTTTTCGCCCGTTTAGACTGGCGCATCAACGACTACAACTTTTTCAACGTCAGAGTTAGCCACTCCCACGTCAGCGAGCCTCAGTCTGGATCTTCCTCTATGAGTCCGCTGAGTGGCGACAACATCGAGATCACCACCAATAGCGGCACGTACACGGTGAACCGCTACAATGCCGGACGAACTTCACAATATGCGCTGCCGTTCGAATCGGTGCGTTACAACCAGGTCTTGGATTTCACGACTGTGGCCGCCGAACTGAATACGCGACTGCAGGACGGGAAAAGTGACAACGTAGTCCGTCTCGCCTGGTCGTTACAGAATGAACCGCGCGCCTTCTTTGGCGGTGAATTCCCGACTGTGGATATTCTGGAGCCGACCGACATAAACGACCCCACGCAGATGGCCTTCTTCACCACCTTCGGTCCCGACCCGTTCACTTACGGCAACATGCGCCGTGTCAACACCCTTTCCGCCACCGACGAGTTCTCCTACAAGACAGGCATCCACTCCATCCTCGCTGGTTTGCAACTCGAATGGAACAACATCAAGAACGGTTTTATGCAGGGTGGTGCCGGCTGGTACGTCTATGATTCATGGCAGTCGTTCGTAAACGACGTCAATGGCACGGAAGGCGCCGGCCCGTCAATGTTCATGATTACCCACGCCAACACCGAGACCCCGGACAAACAAGTCTTCCCCACTTTCAATCATACTCAAATCTCCCTCTATGCGCAAGACGAAATACTCTTCAGCAAATTCTTCAAACTCACAGCGGGCCTGCGTCTGGAAGTACCCTTCATCCGCTTCCTGCATGACAACAGAAACGCTGAATTCGACCAGATTGCTTCCGCGCATCCCTACAGTTCCTTCGGCGGCCTCAGCACAGCCGACCATCCCGAATTTGACCTTCACTTCTCGCCCCGTGTCGGGTTCAACTGGGATATCACCCACAAACGCCAGCTCATCCTCCGTGGAGGAACGGGACTTTTCACCGGTCGCATTCCCAATGTTTGGCTCATCAGTGCCATCGGCAACGCCAACTGCCTGCAATACCAATACATCGCCAACAGCCACACCATGGCCAATGTGGTGGAATTCAACGAAAACCGAACAGACATCATCAACAGCCTCTATTTCGGGCACAACTACAGCCGTCAAGGGCTGCCCGCCCCGACCAACGCCACCATTCTGGCTAAAAACCTGAAGATGCCGACGAGTTGGAAAACATCCCTCGCCCTCGACATTCTCATTCCTGGCGGCATCAAAACAACTGTTGAAGGAATCTATTCATTAAATCTCAACGAAATTTACACCACCGTTCTTGGTTATCGGGAAGACGGCGCCATCGAACTTCCCGGCGAGCCCGCCGCGCGCACCCACTACACCAGCGAGAACATTCAGAACAGAAGTGGGGAAATCATGAGCGGATACTATCTTCACAATGTGAAGAAACTGCACGGCCAGTATTTCTCCCTCTCCGCCCAGATGAGCAAGGAATTCCGCTTCGGTCTCGACCTTATGGCCGCTTACACCTTCAGCTACGCCACGAACGTCTCCGACGCATTGAACGACCAAGTTTCTTCCCTCTCGAACACCCCCACCGTGAACGGCTTTAACACTCCCGAACTTGGCTATTCCGCATACGTGGCCCCGCACCGCGTGATCGCCGGTATAGGCTACAACATCAAGGAAGGGGAACATACCGCCACCAAACTCGGACTCTTCTATGAAGGCCTTAACATGGGTTTCTACGGCGGACACTTCATCACCCGACACTCCTATCTCATCGACAATGCCAATGAACTGGGCACCTCGCAGTTGATGTATATCCCCACGGCTGAAGAACTGGCCGGAATGCCCTTCTCTTCCGAGTCGAACCGCAAAGCCTTCGACGAATACATTAACAGCGACCGTTATTTGAGCAAACACAGAGGCGAATATTCCAAACGTAACGGCGCTCTTGCCCCGTGGATAAACCGCATCAACTTCAGAATCTCACAGGAATTCTATTTCAACATCTCCGGCCACCGCCAGACCCTTGATGTGGGTATGGATATCAACAACCTCGCCAACCTGCTTTGCCGGAAATGGGGTACCTACCAAATCCTTGACAACAACGAGCTGCTCAGTTACAGAAACAACGAATACACGTTCACCCAACCTAACTGGTCGGACTACAACAATCTCCTCTCCACATGGCAAATTCTGCTGCATGTGAAGTATTCATTTTAATTAAAAACTTCTGAGAATACTATTCCTCCGGGAAAAACGCTCGTCCGTCCTTTTCCCCTTTCACCATCTCCCCACGCGCTGTCATCGCCTTTAATTCGGCAATAAGAAAGTCGCGGAAGGTGATGGTGGTATAGACAATCTTTTCATACTGAATGCCTTCCAACAGATGGTCGCCGCCGTCAGCAATGAAATTGAGCGTGACGAGCTTGTAGAGACGGTTGTCGTCAAGCGGTATGCCGTTGACACCGATGAACAAAGGAGTCCATTCTTTTTGGCTGTTTTCATATATAATGACCGCACCGGAATATGGGGCGTTGAACTTGTCCGTGAAACGCTCCAATGCTTTCTCTAATTCACTGCCCTTCAACACAATGAAGGTAAGGTAATTGTCAAATGGGGCAATTCTGTAAATGTCGCCGACAGTCACATCGCCGGCGGGCATCGAAGTGCGGATACCCCCGAAATTGAGCATAGAAAAGTCAAGGTTGTCGAATGTGGTGTCTTTGGCATACTTGGATGATTCATTCAACAATATGTCCGTCAGGAAGTTGGAAAGCGGGCTTTCGGGTGCGTAGGACTCCAACTCAGTCTCGCTATGCGCCACCACCAACCGCATCTGCTTATCCATCTGCCGATGTTTTTTGTCCACATATCTGGCCAGCTTCGGATCCACTTTCGAGTCGTAGGTGGAGTCGATGCTCACCATCTTGTAGTGATACCTGTACTTCGGGGCAGAAACATTTTGAGCATAGCCCCAAAAGGCTATGCTCAAAATAATGCATACAAAAAATGTTCTGATGTTCATCCCCCTATTTTTTCAGAGGATTTTGTCCACCCTGCCCCATCTTGCTGATTCCGTCGCGCATGGAGGTGTCAGCTTTGATGTTCTCGAGTTTGTAGTAGTCCATCACGCCGAGGTTTCCGCTGCGGAAGGCGTCAGCGAGAGCTCTCGGCACTTCGGCTTCGGCAAGGATGACCTGGGCGCGGGCCTCCTGGGCCTTGGCCTTCATCTCCTGCTCCTGGGCCACAGCCATGGCACGACGCTCCTCGGCCTTGGCTTGCGCGATGTTCTTGTCGGCGTTGGCCTGGTCCATCTGTAACATAGCACCGATGTTTTTACCCACATCCACGTCCGCAATGTCGATGGAGAGGATTTCGAACGCGGTGCCGGAGTCCAAACCCTTGGTCAACACGAGTTTGGAGATGGAATCCGGGTTCTCGAGCACCGACTTGTGGGTGTCGGCGGAACCGATGGCGGAGACAATACCCTCACCCACACGGGCGATGATGGTCTCTTCGCCGGCACCACCCACCAACTGGCGGATGTTCGTACGCACGGTCACTCTCGCCTTGGCGATCAACTGGATACCGTCCTTGGCGACAGCCGCCACGGGAGGTGTGTTGATGACCTTCGGATTGACGGAGGTCTGGATGGCCTCCAGCACGTTACGGCCGGCCAAATCAATGGCGGTGGCGGCCTTGAAATCGAGGGTGATATTGGCCTTGTCGGCCGAAATCAGCGCATTGACGACAGGTTTCACGTGGCCGCCGGCTAAATAGTGGGCTTCCAGTTGGTCGCGACTGATGGAGATACCCGCCTTGGAAGCCGTAATCATCGAGTTCACAATCATATCCGGCGGAACGCGACGCCAGCGCATCAGGATGAGTTGCACTAAGGAGACGTGGACACCGTTCAAGATGGCGATGAACCACAGGCGCAACGGCACCATCCAGAAGAAAAGGATGACCAGCGCCAGTACGATCACAATGGTGATAATTGTTTGAGGCATAATGTATTAATTTTGATGTGAAATTTCAACAATTACTTTGCTTCCTTCAATTTTATGAACCACAATGGGCGAATTCTCGTCGATGAAGCCCTGCATGGAGACCACCTCCACCTCGACATCACCGAAGAGGCCGGTACCGGTTGGTGCAAGACGGGAAATCGCCACACCTTCCATCCCCTCCTTCAACTTGGATTCGTCAACTTCATTCATCTTACTGTCAATCTGTGTTTTAAGCTGTAGCTTTCGCCACGTCTTCGTCCGCATCATCAGCCAGAAAAAGCCGAAAGTCAGGATGGCGGTGAGCACAAGCGTCAGGAAACCCACTGTCGTGCCGAACTGCACAAACGCAGTCACCACACCACCGATCATGCACAGCACCCCGATGATGGCCACCACCCCACCGGGGATGACGAGGAAATCCAGGATCATCAGAACGATACCCAGGAGGATGAGGAGGATTAAGGATATATAGCCCATTGTAATGGTTAAAGGTTAAAGGTTAAAGGTTAAAGGTTAAAGGTTAAGGGTTAAAGGTTAAGGGTTAAAGGTTAGAAGTTTAGGGTTTAGAGTTTAGGGTTTAGGGGTTAGAGTTTAGACAATAGGCAACAGTGTTCGCGAAAGTCATTGTCTATAGTCATAGTCATTGTCATTGCCAAAAGGCATCAGTTCCTCGCAAGCGAACAGCTAACAGCCAACAGCCAACAGCCAACAGCTAACAGCTAACAGCCAACAGCCGAATTACACGAACTTTACGATGTAGTAGTTCTTTTTGCCTTTTTGGACGAGGATGTATTTCCCGTTGAGGAGGTCGTCCTTGGTGACGGTCTTGTCCTCTTTCACCTTGGTCTTGTTGATGGCGACGCCGTTGTCTTTGAGCATGCGTCGGGCTTCGCCGTTGGAGTTGAAGACCTGGGTGTGCTTTGCTAGGAAATCGACCACGCCGCAAGTCTCATCCAAAACGGTCATCGGCACCTCGAACTGCGGGACACCTTCAAAGACAGAGAGGAACATCTCTTCGGAAAGGGCGGCAAGGTTCTCGGCGGTACCTTTGCCGAAAAGGATTTCAGAGGCGTTGACAGCCGCGTCATAATCCTCCTGAGAGTGCACGCGCACGGTAAGGTCCTTGGCGAGGGCCTTCTGGAGGATACGCAAGTGCGGTTCGGCATCGTGCTGACGCTCCATCTCTTCGATCTCCTCTTTCGTGAAGTGGGTGAAGATGCGGATGTAGCGCTTACTGTCATCGTCGGAGCAATTGAGCCAGAACTGGTAGAAGGCGTACGGGGAGGTGCGGGCGGGATCGAGCCAGACGTTGCCTTTCTCTGTCTTGCCGAACTTGCCGCCGTCGGCCTTGGTGATGAGCGGACAGGTAAGTGCGTAAGCCTCGCCGTTGAGCATACGACGGATAAGTTCCGTGCCGGTGGTGATGTTACCCCACTGGTCGGAACCGCCCATCTGCACCTTGCAGTTCTGCGTCTGATAAAGATGCAGGAAATCGTAGCCCTGCACCAACTGGTAGGAAAATTCGGTGAACGACATACCGTCGCCCTCGCCGTTGAAACGCTTCTTCACGGAATCCTTGGCCATCATGTAGTTGACCGTCAGGTGTTTGCCGACATCGCGGATGAACTCCAGGAAGGAGAACTTGCTCATCCAGTCGTAGTTGTTGACCAGCAGGGCGGCGTTGGGTTCCTTGCTGTCGAAGTCGAGGAACTTGCTCAACTGCTTCTTGATACACTCTTGGTTGTGACGTAACGTAGCCTCATCCAAAAGGTTTCGTTCTTGGCTCTTTCCTGAGGGATCGCCGATCATGCCGGTGGCGCCGCCCAGCAGGGCGATGGGCCGGTGGCCGCAGCGCTGCAGGTGGGACAGCATCATGATGCCCACCAAATGGCCGATATGCAGGGAATCCGCCGTCGGGTCGATGCCCAAATAGACGGAACACACTTCTTTGTTGAATAATTCTTCCGTTCCAGGCATGATGTCATGCAACATGCCACGCCATCTCAATTCTTCTACGAAATTCATGTTTTGGTTTAGGATTTAAGGTTTAAAGGTTTAGATTCAAGGTATTTGCGGATTTTCAAGGCATGACAAGGGTCACTTTCCAGATTTCATCTTCCCGGACAAGATCCCAACTGTCCTGACGCGGTTCACTGTTGATCAGAACCTGACAAGTGCATGTGGCGGAAGTGTCCGTCTGGCTGACCACCTTGGTTTCCACAATCTCGACTTTGTTGTTTTTCATCTCGTCAAGCCGGGCGGTGTTCTCTTTCATGCCATTTTGTAAGGTTTTGACAATCACATGTGATTTTTTGCTCGTGTATTGGTACATGTGCGTGAAGTCCGCGGTGTAGAATGCCTTGGCGAAGTTTTCAGTGGCAGCCTCCGGCGTGTCCTTTTGGCCGTTGTGACATGACAGCAGCAGTAATCCGACACATGCCAATACAAAAATCCAACATTTACGCTTCATAATTTATAATAATTAAAACCTGCAAAAATACAATTTCTTTTTATATCACCGTGATCTTTTTGTATCGAATCCGTTTCGGGGCTTCGTTACCCAATCGCATCTTTTTGTTCTCCTCGTATTCCGTGTAGCTGCCCTCGTAAAAATAGACTTGGGAGTCGCCCTCGAAGGCGAGGATGTGCGTGCAGATGCGGTCAAGAAACCAACGGTCATGGGAGATGACCACCGCGCAACCCGCGAAGTTCTCCAAGCCCTCCTCCAAAGCCCGCAACGTGTTGACATCGATGTCGTTGGTGGGCTCGTCCAGGAGCAGCACGTTGGCTTCCGACTTAAGCGTCAGCGCGAGATGCAGACGGTTGCGTTCACCGCCGGAAAGCACCCCGGCCTTCTTGCTCTGGTCGGTGCCGCTGAAGTTGAACCGCGACAAATAAGCGCGCGAGTTGATGAGCCGGCCGCCCATCATGATCTGCTCGTTGCCCTCGGAAACCACCTCCCAGACGCTCTTTTCGGGGTCGATGACCGTGTGTTGCTGATCGACATACCCCACTTTCACCGTCTCGCCGACCTTGAAGTCACCGCTGTCGGGTGTTTCCAAACCCATGATGAGACGGAAAAGCGTTGTCTTGCCAGCACCGTTGGGACCGATGACACCGACAATGCCATTGGGCGGCAGATTGAAGTTAAGGTCGTCAAAGAGCAGCTTGTCGCCGAAAGCCTTGCGCACGTGGCACGCCTCGATGACGTTGTTGCCCAAGCGCGGTCCGTTGGGGATGAAAATCTGCAGTTTTTCCTCCTTTTCCTTCACATCTTCGTTGAGCAGTTTGTCGTATGCGCTCAAACGGGCTTTCGACTTGGCGTGACGAGCCTTCGGGGCCATACGCACCCACTCCAACTCGCGCTCCAACGTCTTCATGCGCTTGCTCTCCTGTTTCTGCTCCATGGCGAGGCGGTTGGCCTTCTGCTCCAGCCAGGAAGAGTAGTTGCCCTGCCACGGGATTCCCTCGCCGCGGTCGAGTTCGAGAATCCAGCCGGCCACATGGTCGAGGAAGTAGCGGTCGTGAGTGACGGCGATGACCGTGCCTTTATATTGCTGTAAATGAGCTTCCAGCCACTCCACCGACTCGGCATCGAGATGGTTGGTCGGCTCGTCGAGGAGGAGAATGTCGGGTTCCGTGAGGAGCAACCGGCAGAGGGCCACGCGGCGGCGCTCGCCTCCGGAAAGGTTCTTGGCGGGCGTGTCACCGTCGGGACAGCGCAACGCATCCATCGCACGCTCCAATTTGGAGTCCAGCTCCCACGCGTCGTATTGCTCGATGAGGTCGGTGAGCTCGCCCTGCCGCTCGATGAGCTTGTTCATCTCGTCATCGCTCATCGGTTCCGAGAACTTCATGTTCACCTCCTCATATTCCTTTAATATATCCACAATGGGCTGAACGCCCTGCATCACCACCTCCTTGACTGTCAGATTATCATCGATTTGCGGTTCCTGCGGCAGGTATCCCACCGAATACCCGGGGGAGAACACCACCTCGCCCTGATAGGACTTGTCGAGACCGGCGATGATTTTCAGCAGCGAAGACTTTCCCGCGCCGTTGAGACCCAACACGCCGATCTTCGCTCCGTAGAAGAAGGAGAGGTAAATGTTCTTAAGCACTTGTTTTTGAGGCGGATACGTCTTGCTGACGTTCACCATCGAGAAAATGATTTTCTTGTCGTCTGCCATTTGGATTAAAGGTTTGAAGGTTAAAAGGTTAGAAGGTTAGAAGGTTAGGAGATTAGAAGGTTAGAAGGTTAGAAGGTTAGGAGATTAGGAGGTTAGAAGGTTAAAGGGTTAGATGAAGTTTGGAGTTTTTAAAAGTGGGGCAAAGATACTATTTTTTTGGCTTTATCATTAAATATTGTCATGGACTTTGACATCCTTTTGACCACCATTCCTTGTCACATCATTTACAATAAGCATCATTAATCATTAACCACCTAACCCATTAACCCAGCAACCTTTCAACCCATAAAATCAACAAAATATCAACCGATGTAAATGATACCATAAAAAGTGTATATTTGCAACCTTAAAAAAATTAGGTTTAGAAAGTTATAAATATTTATAAATCAAAACATTAATAAAAAAGAGATGAAAAACAAAGGACTGATTTTATTCTTTACCATTCTAATTGCGCTGGTATGTATCTATTGTTTGTCCTTCTCCTTCGCTTCCTGGAGGGTGGAAAACAAGGCGGCCAAGTTCGCCAACGACCCCGCTGCCATCGCTGAAGTAAAGAAAGCGGCTAACGGTGACGTTATGCTCGAAAAACATTTGGTTGACTCTTTGGTGGACGCACGCACGCGCCAGTATCTGACCGGGATGAACGACTCAACCATCTATCTCGGAAACACTTACAAACAGTGTAAGTACAAAGAGCTGAACCTGGGTCTGGACCTGAAGGGCGGTATGAACGTGACATTGGAGATTTCCATGCCCGACGCTGTGAAGAGCCTGGCCACCAACACCGAGGACCAACTGTTCAAGAACGCTTTCGAGAAGGCTCAGGCTGAATATGCCAAGACCGTGAATGGTGACTTTATCGATATTTTCGTGAAGAATTTCAACGCGGAGAAGAAGGCGCTGAACCTGAACAACGCCAACCTGCGCACCTATTTCGGTGAGCGCTCCGGTCTGAAAAACGCCTCCGACGCCGACATCATCAGCTTCATCCGCAAGGAGAGCAACGAGATCGTGGACCGCACTTTCAAGATCCTGCGCACCCGTATCGACCGTTTCGGCGTGGCCCAGCCCAACCTGCAGATGCTGCAAGGCGGACGTATCCTCGTGGAGCTGCCTGGCGTGAAGGAGCCCGAGCGTGTCACCGACCTGCTGAAGAGCACCGCCAAACTGGAATTCTGGGAAGTGTACAGAGATGTCGTGGGCGGCAAGTCCATCCAACAACGCTTCATGGAAGCTGACGCCAAGCTGGCCGAGCAACTGAAGAACACGAAAGAAGCCGAGCCCCAAACCGAGGCCGACACCGCGCTGGACGCTGCTTTGAACGCCAACACCGAACTGGCCGCCGCTGAAAACACCCAGCCTGCGGAGGACGAGGAGGACGAGGAAGAAGAAGACGCTGAGATCGGCGAAGGCGCGATCCTCAGCCATGCCGTCACTGGTGGCTTCAACGTCATCGCCTATTTCAAGGAAGCCGACATGCCGAAGATCGACCAAATGCTCCCCACTTTGGAGAAAATACTCGGCGATCCCAATGTTGTGTTCTACTGGGGTTCTCCCGAGAAACTGAACAACGTCGGCACCGCTTACCCGCTTTATCCTCTGAAGAAGAAAAACGACCGTATCGGACCGCTGTTGAGCTCTGAAACCATCGGTGGTAACCGCGTGGTGCGCACCGCCCGTCAGGACGTTGACCAGAACAACCGCGTGGTCGTCACCATGTCCATGGAAGACCAAGCCGCTGACGAGTGGCGCAAGATCACCCGCGAGGCTGCCGCCAAGGGCACGAACGACAACCCCACCTGCATCGCCATTGTGCTTGACCAATTCGTCTATTCCGCACCGAGCGTGCGCGGTGAGATCCCGAACGGCAATTCCGAAATCTCCGGTAACTTCTCCATCGAAGAAGCCAAGGACCTTGCCACTGTGCTGAACTCCGGCAACCTGGAAGCTGGCGTCAACATCGTCCAATCCGAAATCGTCGGACCTACTCTTGGTAAGGAGTCCATCCGCTCCGGTTTGCTCTCCTTCCTCGGCGCATTCCTGTTGGTCATCATCTATATGTTCTTCTACTACAGCCGCGCCGGTTTGGTCGCTGACCTCGCCCTGCTGCTGAACGTTTTCTTCATCATCGGTGTGCTCGCCTCCATGGGCGCCGTCCTCACCCTGCCTGGTATCGCCGGTATCGTCCTGACGTTGGGTATGGCTGTTGACGCGAACGTGATTATCTACGAGCGTATCCGCGAAGAGGTACGCGCCGGCAAGGGCATGCGCGTGGCCGTGGACGAAGGTTTCAAACACTCCTACTCCGCTATCCTCGACGGTAACATCACCACCTTGATCACCGCCTTCGTGCTCTACATCTTCGGTTCCGGTCCTATCCAAGGTTTCGCCACCACGTTGATCATCGGTATCTTCTCCTCTCTGTTCACCGCCATCCTCGTTTCCCGCGTGATTATCGAGGCCCGTCTCAAGAAAGGCAAAGATTTCTCCGTGGGCACCCCGCTGACCATCAACGCCTTCACCAACACCCATTTCGACTTCCTCAGCACCAGAAAGTTCTTCTATATCCTTTCCGGCACGTTGATCGTCATTTCCCTCATCTCTTTCTTCACCCTCGGTCTGCAACCCGGCGTTGACTTCACCGGCGGCCGCAGCTATGTGGTGCGTTTCGACAAGGATGTGGTGACGAAGGATGTCCGTGAGGCTGTCATCAAGGAATTCGGCGGTTCTCCCGAGGTCAAGACCTTCGGTAGCAACAACCAAGTGCGTATCGTGACCAACTACAAGATCGAGAGCAACGATGTGAAGGACGACGAACTTTGCGAGAAGAAACTCTACAACGCCTTGAAGGGCTTCTACGACAAGCAGAACTTGTCCGAATACGACTTCACGCATCTGACCAACGATGTCCGTGGTATTCAGTCGTCATCGAAGATCCAGCCGACCGTTGCCCGCGAGCTGTTGCGCAACGCTTTCTGGGCAGTGCTTGCCTCCCTGGTGCTCATCTTCATCTACATCGCCATCCGTTTCCGCAACTGGCAGTTCGGTATGGCCGGTGTCTTCGCCCTGTTCCACGACTCCTTCCTGACCATCGGTATGTTCTCCCTGCTTTACAAGATCATGCCGTTCACCATGGAGATTGACCAGAACTTCATCGCCGCTATCCTGACGGTCATCGGTTACTCCATCAACAACGTGGTGGTCATTTTCGACCGTGTTCGTGAGAACTTGGCCCTCTATCCGAAACGCAGCAACTACGACAACTTCAACGCCGCCATCAACGGCACGTTGGGTCGTAACGTGAACACCGCCGCCACCACCTTGGTCACCCTGTTGGTGATCTTCATCTTCGGCGGCGAGGTGATCCGCGGTTTCGTGTTCGCCATGTTCATCGGTATCGCGTTCGGTACCTATTCCGGTATCTTCGTGTCCAACCCGTTGGCATACGATCTGCTCAGACTTAAAAAAGACAAAAAGTCCGACAGAAAAGAGGAACTGAAAAAGTAAGTTCAATTTCATTTAGATACGATGAGGGGAGTCGGTAAGACTCCCCTTTTTCGTCGGTGATTTTTGCGAATTATGCGAATTCATGTTGACACAACTATCTATGACTATGACTATAACTATGACCATGCACTAATCACTAATCACTATTCACTATTCACTGATCACTATTCACTGATCACTATTCACTGATCACTATTTGCCAATCACAAATCACAAAAAAATTGTATCTTTGCCGCTTAATTTTTTGAAATGAGAAACGATAATAACAGACATAGAAATCACAGAAGAAGAGAAGGTTCAGAATCTCGAACCCCCGTCGAACAAACCGTGGACAAAACCGAGAACAAGCCTGTCGAATCGCAAAACGCTGCTTCTGACAGCGCTGATCCGAAGCAGGAGGACAAACCAAACGCCCAGAATCACAAACGCAAGGACAACGGTCGCAAGAAGACGAAAGTCAGCGGCGAGCGACTGCTGAAAGACCCCACTTTGGATCATACCGACAACGAATCTGAAGATGATCGCGAGTATTTCGACACCCTCACCGCTGAAGAGTTGGAGGAAGTAACGAAGATGATGCGGAAAAAGACCGCCGCCGTGGACAAGCAAGACCTGGAAAGCAACGTGCCCGCCGGTGAAGACTGGGAACCGTATCTCGACATGGACATCCGTACAGGAGTTTCCCGGGAAGCCGGCGAAATCGCCGCCAACATCTTCCACACCCGTGGTCTGGCTGGACTTCCCAACCCGGAGCATGCGCATTGCTCGCAATACCAGTACCAATCGTGCAAACTGCCGTCCTACAACTGGATGGACGGCCTCGACATCAGTCTCGACCATTTGGAGTTCCCCATCGCCGAAGTGCGCTTCAAAAACAGCCACAAGGATTTCTACCTGATGCCTCCCGGCATCACCTTCAGGGTGGGCGATATCGTGGCGGTGGAGGCCAGTCCGGGACATGACATCGGCATCGTTTCCATGCTGGGACTGCAGGTGCAGCGGCAGATGCAGGCCAAGCACATCAAAGTGGAGAACGTCACCAAGAAACTGTACCGGCACGCCCGTTATGCCGACATCGAGGAGTGGATTGCCACCGTGGACAAGGAGTATGCCACCATGCTCTCCTCACGCTACACCGCCTGGGACCTTGACCTGAAAATGAAGGTCAACGACGTGGAATATCAGGGCGACGGCACGAAGGCCATCTTCTACTACTCTGCCGAGGAACGGGTGGACTTCCGCGAGCTCATCAAAATCTTGGCCGAGCAGTTCCACATCCGTATTGAGATGCGGCAGATCGGCGTGCGCCAAGAGGCGGCCCGACTCGGCGGCATCGGCTCCTGCGGCCGCGAACTCTGCTGCTCGCAATGGCTCACCAACTTCCAGTCCGTCTCCACCAGCACCGCCCGCACCCAGCAGCTCTCCCTCAACCCGCAGAAGCTCGCCGGCATGTGCGGAAAACTCAAATGCTGCCTTAATTTCGAGCAGGAAACCTACCAACGCGAACTCAAAGAGTTCCCTTCCTCCCACGTGGTCCTCAAAACCCAGAAAGGCAAAGGCATATACAACAAGATCGACATCTTCAAGAAAATCGTGTGGTATTCCTATGAAGATGATCCCTCCACGATATTCTCCATCCCCTTGGAACGCGTGAAACACATCATCAAAATGAATGAACAGGGCAAAATGCCGGAAAGTCTGGAGAGTTTCGCAGTCGTCAACCAGAAAAAGATGGAAGAGAACAACAACGTCAGCGCCGAAGAACTCAAACACATCGCAGACGCATAAATATGAAACAGATATTCTTGACAATCAGTTGTTTTGTGCTGCTGTTATGTGCAGGCTGCAGTTCGAAAACCTATTACAGCGACATCCAGCAGATCCCACACGAAAAGTGGTCGATGGACAAACCGTTGACGTTCAAGATGGACATAGAAGATTCCATGCAATATTTCAACATGTACATCCATCTGCGAAACACCACCGATTTTGAAACTCAGAATTTTTATGTGTTTATGAAAACGAAATATCCCGACGGTCATAGCGAACAGGACACCCTCGGATTCATCCTGTGCGACAAGTTCGGCAACTGGACCGGCCGCGGCCAGGGACGATTGAAGGACAACAAGTTCCTCTTCCAACCCAAAGTGCGCTTCCCCTTTAACGGCGAATACACGTTTACCGTCACGCAAGGTATGCGTGACGATGTCGTGGAGGGCATCGAGAGTTTCGGGATTGTGTTGGAAAAGTACGAAGACAGTTAGCAGTTGTACCGGAAATCATACATAAAGAATTCTTTGAGCAGTCCCGGAGGGACAAAACGTGCGAAGCGTAAATAACCCCACAAAAGGTATAAGCCGTAGTGTGAGACCAATGACAACGAAACCTATAACACCATCATACCCGATCATCTCCTGGCCAACGGAACACGCGGAGACCATACTCCCGCTACATGAACGCTCTGATGTTCGCGGGTATTCCGACATGCATCTCTTGAGCGCCATTCGCAGTAGCGAGCTGGAGTCCATGCTCCGCTGCGAGGTGTCGCTGCCCGTTCCCTGCCGCGCCATCCCTTATGAGCCCGCCATCGCGCTGGTGGACGAGGATTCCGGCATCTTCATTGATGTGGAAATTGACGTGCCATACCATGGCTGGTACCGGTTCCCGATGCATTTCACCGAAGGCAAAGATGACGTACGCGACCGCTGGTTCAACGAATGCGGTTGGACTGTGGTGCGTTTCTCCGAACGGCAGATTCAAACCCAATCCGCGGCTTGCGTACAACTTTTACATCTGATTGTCAATAAGTTGAAAGGAGATTCATTACAATGGGAATCTCCTGTTGTCTCCGAAAAACGATGGACGCTCAGAGAGGCCGTTGCAATGGAGCGGGATCTCTCTCGGGAAAAGTATCTTGGCATCCAGGCTTTCGTGCAGCCAGAATTCCTGCCCTCTCTACGCGAAGCCGTTGTGAGGGATGCCGGGCAAAAGACTAATCACCCTGACATTGTCTTCCAAGAATCCACACACACGTATGCCGACGCCAGAAATTTGACCGGTTCCGCCGACTACACTTCCGTGACCACCCTCATCGAGAAATTCTTCCCTTTATTTGACGAGGAGGCATATATCGAGCATTTCATGGCAGAATCAGGCAAAACCCGCGAGGAGGTCATCCGTAAGATGCTTGAACCTTCCGAGCGCGGCACTTACATGCACCAGCAAATCGAATACTTCCTGAAAGGGAAAACGCACGAAGAGGATTCCAAGGAATTCCAGCTCTTCCGCAAGTTCCACGAAGAGCAGATTCTCAAGCGCGGGCTCGAATTTTACGATGCGGAGAAGATCGTCACGCTCCCGCAGTATGGCATCGCCGGCACCGTCGATGCGCTCTTTCGCAAACCCGACGGCAGCTTCGTGATGGTGGATTGGAAGCGCAGCAAGAACCTCATAATCGACGGCTATCCCAAGAAATACGGCATCGGCCGCGGACTTTCCATCCTCTCCCACCTCGACAACTCCAGCTACTACCATTACGAGTTACAACAAAGTTTCTACAAGTATATCCTCGAAAACGAATACGGCATGAAGGTCTCCTCCATGATCCTCTGCGTGCTTCACCCCGATTATGACCGTTACTACACGATCAAACTTTCCGACTACCGCGTTCAGGAAGTTCGTGAAATGATTGTTGCGCTTATTTCTATAAGTATCAGGCAATAGGAAACAGAAAAAAGGCAACAGGCAACAGGCAATAGGCAACAGGCAACAGAAAACAAAAAACAAAAAACAAAAGTCATATTTAAAACCAGAACATTATATTATGAGTAAGATTAATGATTACAAAGATTTATTAGTGTGGCAAAAAGCCATGAATTTAGTGGTTGACGTATATAAAACCACTAAAATGCTACCCAAAGAAGAGGCCTACGGTTTGTCTGATCAAATGAGAAGAGCCGCAGTTTCTATTCCTTCAAATATCGCTGAAGGATATGGGCGACAAACGCCAAAAAGCTATGCCCAATTTCTAACCATTGCAAGAGGTTCCGCATACGAATTGGAAACCCAAATACTCTTATGCCAGAAAATTCATTCATTATCATCGGGAATCGTTGAATCATTAACGGCCACTATTTCCGAAATAAAAAAAATGCTAACCTCTATCATCAACAAACTTCACCAACAATTATCCTAATCACTATTGCCTTTTGCCTTTTGCCTTATAACTATACACTCTAGATCTTACAATTATGACATATTTTCTCGAAAAGCTTTCCGACGCCATCGACATCCAGCAGCAGCGGCAGGACCAGGAATATAACGAGCTGATGGAACGACCGTTGCGCGAGCGCGTGAGCCGGGGCTACACGATGACCAACCTACACGCGGAGTTCGAGTTCTACGACGGGGCACCCTCCCGGTGGATACCCGCTCCGACCGGCACCCTACGCTACATCAACCGCGTCCACATCCACTGTGAATACAACATCTCCAAATTCCGCGAAGGGACGCAAGTGCGGCTCAGTCACGGCCCGCACTCTTTCATCATGGAGATCGAACAGGACGATGTGAACGACTTCGTGCTGCGCTCCAGCAGTTACGAATACCAACACAACATGCTGGATATCACTTCCTACCCGCACGACGGCTGGGAAGTGAATGCTATAAACTCCAACATCACACAGCGACTGCTCCGCGCCACGTGGGAGAACCTCTACGGCAACCCCGACTACTGCGAGCACCTCGAACGTTTCCTCACCGGACAGTTCCACAACCAGTACCGCGAATCACCATCGCCCGACTGCGGCAACCCTTCGCAGGACGAAGCCATCCGCAAGTCCTTCGTTTGCAGCTATTTCCATCTGATCCAAGGGCCGCCGGGCACAGGCAAGACCTTCACCATCGCGAAAATCGTCTATTACCTGATGAAAATGGGTAAGAAGGTTTTCGTGACCGCACCCACCCACACGGCCATCAACAACTGTCTCAACGCCATCGCCAACGAGCTGCAGGACAAAAGTATGGTAGTGAAAGTCGGGGAGCGGCATCAGGCGGACGAAATCGTACACAATCCGCACATCACACGAAAAAAGTCGCTAAAATGTTACGAATACAAGCACGATCAAGAGCTCTCGCAGGATGGATTCGTGGTGGGCGGCACCCCTTTCGCCCTCTGCGCGCCCGCGTCCAAAAAGCTGGACGGCTGGCTCTTCGACTACGTGATTATGGATGAGGCGGCGCAAATGAGCATCCCGCTCGCGCTACCCGCTATCATGCGCGGCTCGCGGCTCATCTTCGTCGGCGACCACCAACAGCTCGACCCCATCGTGCCGCAGGACACCGGCAACCGCTTCTTCGACGGCAGCATCTTCAAACTGCTCGCCGACCTCTACCCGCAAGACATCACCCTTTTAGACCAATCGTACCGCCTCAACGAAAACCTGATCAGCATCCCTAACCAGCTGTTCTACAGCGGACGCATTGCCGCAAAACATGCGCTGCAGCAGCCCTATACCGATTTTGACTGCCCCGCCGCGCCGCAAATCGTCAGACACCCCTCTAACGAGTTGTTAGTCATTCATCACGAATTCGACTCGCTCGGCCGTTCCCCCTACGAGGCCAACCTCACCGCCGACATTGTGACCGACCTGCTACGCAACGGTGTGCCAGTCAACGAGATTGGCATCATGAGTCCCTACCGGGCACAGATCCGCGAAATCAGACGGGCGTTGTTGGAAAAGGCCGGCGCGGAAATAGCGCAAACCATCTTCGTCGATACGGTGGAACGGATGCAAGGACAGGAAAAAGACTACATTATATATAGTATGTCCAACTCCAATCCTGCGGAGGTGGAAGACCATCTGGAGTTTTTCTACAGTCCGAACCGACTGAACGTGGCGCTCACCCGCGCCCGAGTGAAATGCGTGGTGCTCGCCAACGAGAAGATATTCAAGTACTGCGAGGAGCTGAAGCAGAATCCGAATACTCCCCCTCCTTTACGCCACGGCGCGGAAATATTCTTGCAATACTACAAAACGGCCACGAAATTGGAGATGATTACCGAAGAGGAGGATTGGTAGGGACACAAATCATCTCACCTCTGCCTTGCGCCTTGAACTTTGAACTTTGAACTTTGACCCTTGAACTTTGAACAAAAAAAATTGTATCTTTGCAGCCGATTTTTTCTAACTAAAAACCAATTGTATGGCAACAACTGCTGATTTTAAGAACGGCCTCTGTATTGTTCACAACAACGAGATTTGGTCAATCGTGGAATTCCTGCACGTGAAACCCGGCAAGGGCAACACCTTTGTCCGCACGAAACTCAAAAACCTCAAAAACGGTAGAGTTCAGGAGTTCAGATTCGACGCCGGCGTCAAGATTGACCTTGCCCGTGTGGAGCGCCGCCCATACCAATTCCTCTATAAGGAAGGCGATACCACCTACATTTTCATGCACACCGAAACCTACGAGCAACTTCCTATCGAGAAGGATCTTATCAACAACCCCGACCTGCTCAAGGAAGGCCAAGAGGTGGAAATCAACTATGACACCGATTCCGACACTCCGCTCACCTGCGAACTTCCTCCGTTTGTTGACCTGGAAGTCATCGAGGCCGATCCCGGCGTGAAGGGCGACACCGCCACCAACTCCCTCAAGCGTGCTGTGGTGGAAACCGGCGCAGATGTCTATGTTCCCCTTTTCATCAATGTGGGTGAGAAAATCAAAGTCGACACCCGCACCAACAAGTATTCTGAACGCGTCAAGGAATAAGCGTTATCCGCATGATTCTGCGTCAGTCGCTTAGCATCGACGAATTAATTCAACTGATTGGTCATCCCGTTGCCGTTAAGGGTGATTCCACTCTTAAGGTGACGGGAATCAATGAGTTGCACTCCATCCACAAAGGAGACCTCACCTTTGTGGACAACGAGAAGTATTACCTTCGAATCCTGCAAAGCGAGGCATCCGCAATCCTCATCAACAGTGCGGAAGTGGAATGCCCTGCCGGTAAGGTTTTGCTTGTTTCTGAGGATCCGCTCCGCGACTATCTTGCTGTCGTGGAGCATTTTGTACATTTCACACCGCAAAACACTCCCATCCATCCAAGCGCCGTCATCGGTGAAGGCACGATCATACAACCCTTTGTTTTCATCGGCGAGAATGTGCGCATCGGCAAAAACTGCATCGTCCACTCCAACGTGAGCATCTACGCCGACACCGTCATCGGCGACAATGTGGTCATCCACTCCAACAGCACTATCGGCGCCGACGCCTGCTATTTCCAGAAACGTCCTGACGGCTGGGTGAAGCTGACTTCGTGCGGTGACACCTACATCGGCAACAACGTGGAGATTGGCTGCAACTGCTGCATCGACCGCGGTGTTTCCGGCACCACCTACATTGGTGATGGCTGTATTTTCGACAACCTGGTGCAAGTGGGTCACGACACGCACATCGGCAAGCGCACGCTCTTGGGCGCCCAATGCGGCGTGGCGGGCTGCACCTATATCGACGACGACTGCAAAATCTGGGCCAAAGCCGCTGTGAACAAAGACCTCTACATCGCCAAAGGCACCGTGCTGCTGGCTTTGTCCGCCATCGACAAAGACGTCAAAGAGGAGGGCAGAACCCTCTTCGGAATGCCTGCCGGCGACGCCAACGCTAAATGGCGCGAGATGGCGATGATGCGCAAGCTGCCGGATTTGTTCCGGGAATTGGAGGAGATTAAGAAACGATTACCGTAACCGGTAGGGGCGAATAATTATTCGCCCCTACCGAAAGGGCACAATCAAACCGCCGCCGCGCCGGAACGCCCAAAGAAAAAGAAAAAAAACGACATTTCCCCCACAACGCGTTTTAACGCCCTTTTTCCGCGTTTTGCCTGTTTTTCACTGTTGATATTTTGTGAGATATTTTAAGACAAAATATCAAAAAAAAGTGTATTTTGGCTTTTTATTGCAAAAAAGGATAAACTTTTCATTTTAAGACAGTTAGAGATTTAATAGAAGACAAGAAATGGAAGAGAATGAGATTTTAGACGAGAAAATTGTTCCGTATAACATCGAAAACCTGATGAAGACGGCATACATCGACTATTCGATGTCCGTCATCGTATCCCGCGCCCTGCCCGATGTGCGCGACGGTCTGAAGCCCGTGCAGCGCCGCATCATCTACGCCATGTGGGACATGAACATCACCGAAAGCGGTCCTTATCGTAAGTGCGCCCGTATCGTCGGTGAGGTGCTGGGTAAGTACCACCCGCACGGCGACAAGGCCGTGTATGACGCCCTCGTGCGTATGGCCCAGCCCTGGACCCTCCGCTACCCCTTCGTCGATGGACAGGGTAACTTCGGTTCGGTCGATGGCGACAGCCCCGCCGCCATGCGTTACACCGAAGCCCGCCTCCGCCGCTCCTCCGAGGAGATGGTGGCTGACATTGAGAAAGATACGGTTGACATGGTGCTCAACTTCGACGATTCCATTCCGGAACCCACCGTGTTACCCGCCAAAATACCCAACCTGCTTGTAAACGGCTCCTCCGGCATCGCCGTCGGTATGGCCACCAACATGGCGCCCCACAACCTCAGCGAGGTGTGCGACGGCATCTGCGCCTACATCGACAACAACGACATCACCATCGAGGAACTGATGCACACCATCAAGGCCCCCGACTTTCCCTCCGGCTGTATCATCTACGGCTACAAGGGCGTTCAGGATGCCTTCCTTACCGGCCGCGGCCGCATTGTGATGCGCGGTCATGCCGAGATTGAGACCGAAAAGAACCACAATTGCATCGTGGTCACTACCCTGCCCTACATGACCAACCCCTCTGACATGATCAGCCACACCGTGGAACTCGTCAAGGAGGGCAAGATCGCCGGTATCACCGATGTGCAGAACCTCACCAACAAGCGCAACGGCACCCGCATCGTCTATGAACTCAAGAAAGATGTAGTGCCCGAAGTCGTGCTTAACAAGCTCTATCAAATGACCGCCCTGCAATCCTCCTTCAGCGTCAACAACGTCGCGCTGGTCAACGGCCGCCCGATGACGCTGAACCTCAAGGATATGATTGTGCAGTACGTGAAACACCGTCACGATGTGGTGATCCGCCGCACCCAATATGACCTCAAGAAGGCCCAGGAGCGCGCCCACATCCTCGAAGGTTTTCTCAAAGCTCTCGACATTATCGACGAGATCATCGCCCTCATCCGCGCATCTCAAACCGTGCAAGAGGCGCAGCAGGGATTGATGACCAATTGGGATTTCTCTGAGATTCAGGCGAAAGCGATCGTGGAGATGCGTCTGCGCCAACTCACTGGCATGGAGCGCCAGAAGTTGCAGGACGAATACGACGAGTTGATGAAGCTCATCGCGCACTTGCAGGATGTGCTCGCCGACGTGAACCTCCGCATGGGCATCATCAAGGACGAACTGCAGGACATCAAGAAGCGTTTCGGCGACGAGCGCCGCTCGCCCATTGAGTACAGCTCCTCAGAGTTCCGCGTGGAGGATACCATCGCCGACGAGGAGGTGGTGATCACCATTTCGCACTTGGGCTACATCAAGCGTACGCCGCTGGCCGAATACAAAGTGCAGAACCGCGGCGGAAAGGGTTCCCGTGGCAGCAGCTCCCGCGACGAGGACTTCATCGAACACCTCTATATGGCCACCAACCACAACTACCTGCTCTTCTTCACAGAGAAAGGCAAGTGCTTCTGGATGAGAGTGTTCGAGATTCCGGAAGGCATGAAGACCTCCAAAGGTCGCGCCATCCAGAACCTGCTCCAGATCGAGGAAGGCGACAAAATCACCTCCATCATCAACCTCAAGAGCATCGACGAGCCCGATTTCATCAACAATCACTATATCATATTGTGCACCGAGAAGGGTATCATCAAGAAAACCTCCATTGAGGCCTACTCGCGCCCGCGTAAGAAGGGCATCATCGCCATCAACGTGCGCGAAGGCGACCGCTTGTTAGCTGCCCGTTTCACCGATGGCAACAGCGACATCATGATGGCTCTGCACTCAGGCCGCGCCATCCGCTTCCACGAGAACGAGGAGTTGCGTTCCATTGGCCGCACTGCTGCCGGCGTGCGCGGCATCAGCTTGGAAGACGAAAATGACCGCGTGATCGGTATGTTAGCCATTGACAACGATCGCAGTAACGTATTGATTGTTTCCGAAAACGGTTACGGAAAACGTTCTCTGTTGGAGGATTACAGAATCACGCACCGTGGCGGCAAGGGTGTCAGCACCATCAAGATTACCGAACGCACCGGCAAACTCATTGCCATCAAGGCCGTGACCGACGATGATGACTTGATGATCATCAACCGTTCAGGCATCGCCATCCGTCTGCACGTGGACCAATTGCGCATCTTGGGCCGTAACACTCAGGGTGTGAGATTGATAGATCTTCGCGGCAAGGACACGATCGCCGCCGTTTGCGAGGTTCCGCGTCAGGAGGATGAGGAAGAATATGACGAAAACGAAGAAATGACGGAGAACACTGGCACCTCCGAAACCCCTTCCTTAAACGAGACCGAACAACCCGAGTCTGAATCTTAAAAACCAAAATCGAATCACGATGAAAAAATATGCTCTGCTCACCGTTTGCGTCCTGGTCCTGTCGGTCCTGCATGCGCAGAAACCGTCTCTGACAAAAGCGTACAACAACTTCTATGACAAGGACTACGACAAGGCCAAGGAACAGATCGACTTGTGCACAGCGGATGAGAAACTTGCCGAGAAGGCCCAGACTTGGCTCTACAAAGGCAACATCGAGTTTCTGCTTGCCAACCGAGAATACAGTGCCAAGCAGAAGGACGAGAGTTACCAAATCCGCTACCCGAACGCACCCGAAGACGCCTTCGACGCTTTTGAGAGAGCCCTCTCCATCAATCCCAAGATCGAAGCTTTGGACATGATGAACGCCAACGACGCCTTGAAGCAGCTTTACCCATACTTGCTGGTGCACGGTGTGGACCAACTGATCGCCAAGGACTATGCCAGTGCGAAGCGAACCCTCGCCAAAGGCATCAAAAGCTACGAAATGGACACTCCGCAGTATCCCATGAACGGCGATCTCTACTACTACTACGCCTACACCTTGGAAAATCTCGGCGAGACAGAGGAAATGATGAAATACTACCGAAAGGCACTTGAAGACGGTTCCCAGAACGCATACGTTTTCGCCAAACTCATCGACCAATACAAAGTTCAAAATGACCGTGCTAATGCGGAAAAGACGTTGGCCATAGCCAAGCAGAAGAATCCTAACGACATGAGTATAAAGTTGTTGGAAATCGATTACGCTTATTGGACGGGAGACAGCGCCAAGGCCAAAACGCTCTTGAGCCAGATTGACGACCATATGCTGACGACCGTCGATGAAATGGTGAACGTAGCTAATTTCCACATCAAGGAGAAACGTTACGAAAATGCAGAGCGTCTTCTGAGCCGCGCCAACGCCATCAGCCCGAACAATTTCGTGATTCTCTACAATCTGGGAGTCTGTTATTACAGTTTCTCGGAATACTTCTTCAACCGTCAGAACCAGCTTGCCATCCAACAGGGAAACCCTGACGAGATCAAAGCGGCAAAAGCGAATTCCGAGCAATATTTGAAGAAGGCTGCCGAATACTTTGAACAGGCAAGAGCGATGCAACCTGACGACTTGAACCTTCTGAACACGCTCCGCGCCATCTACGTTCGCCAGCAGTCTCCAAAGGCCGATGAAATCGATTCTCTTATTAAACAATTAGAAAGATAGTTAGTCAAATTAATAAATCACTTAAAATTCGAGAAAATGAAAAAATGGATGCTTGTTTTAGTCACGCTCTTTTTGAGCGTCAGTGCTTTCTCGCAATCTTGCCTTGACGATGTTTGGCAATGCCTCAGAAGCAACCAAGTGCCTAAAGCAAAGAAATTTATGGATGCTTGCATGTCGGAGAACCCTGACAATGCATCCGTATGGCTGATGCAGGCCAACGTCAACGTTTACCAGTACCGCTACGATCTGGAACGCATTGAGAAAGACCCCAACCTTGCACCGCGCTACCCTAACGCCGTGGAAGATGCATACAACGCCTTCCTGAAGGCTGTGTCGCTTGACAAGAATGTGACGGCAAAGACCGGCATGTTCGGTCCGAAAGAGGGCCAGCAGGTTCTCGCCGACCCCTTCAAAGACATGGCCAACAAGGCTAAGGACAAAGGCAAAATGGAGGAAGCGTTGAAGTATTACGGTTACGCCGCAAAATGCTATGAACTGAGCGCAGAAAAGATCAACGCTGCTGTCATGTACTTCGATATGGCTGTCGTTTACATTTCCATGAATGACAAGGAGAACTGCACGAAGATGCTGGAAAAGAGCATCAACATCATGCCCACACTTTCTCCGCTGGCCTACAAACAGCTGTATGAGAACTACGAAGATTCAAAAGACACTGTCAAATGCGGAGAAATCATCGCCAAGGCCCAGAAGGCTTTCGGAGAGAACGAGGAACAAATGGCTGTGCTGTACTCCACCATGATGAGATATTACTCCACGGTCGGCGACAACGACAAGTTGCTTGCCCTTTGCGACAAAGCCATTGCCACGGGCGATATCGACATGATTGCCGACTGCGGCACCTACCTCACGAACGCCAAGTCTTATGCCAAAGCGGAGCAAGTCTTGAGAGACGCTCTTGCTAAAGATCCCAAAAACTTCAAGTTGCTCAAGGGCATGGGATACCGCTACGCAATGGAATACTACGACATCATGGACCGCCGTCAGAAAGCCATGAACTCCCGTCAGTACGAGGAAGCCACCCGCATTTTCCAAAGCGAGGAGCGCAAAGCCGCCATGCAGAATGCGCACGAGTGGTGCGAAAAAGCTTACGAGGTGGATTCCGACAATCTCGAGAACAACTTGATCCTCCGCGAGATGAAAGTGCAGTTGAATCTGTTGCCTATCCCGCAAGAGCTGAACGACAAGATCAACGCCCGCAAGCAGAACTAACAGAACATTTGCTGCGTGCAGATAATCAAGGGAACCCTAAAGGTTCCCTTTTTTCTTTTACAAAAAAGCACCCTACCGGTCAAATAAGGCTCTATGCGCAGTCACTTTAATAGCATAAAATTTGTATCTTTGCTGCGTATTTTATTTCCTATTTTTTTTTATGAAAAAGACACTCTCTCTTATCGCCGTTCTTATATTGACAGCCATATCATCCTGTATATATTGTCATCCCGTGGACCCCGCCATTGCCAAAGAAGCCGCCAGCAATTTTTGGGCTTCTGTCACGGGAACGGAAGCCGTCAGGTGGATGGACGTCACCTCTCAGACTGATTTCCAGGAGTTCTACATTTTCGAGAAAGAGGACGGGATCGGATTCGTCATCATTTCCGCTGACGATTGCGTACAGCCCATCTTAGGTTATTCCACGACAACCAGAATTCCTTCCCCCCTGCCCGCACACATACGTTCCTTCCTGAACAGATACGAGCAGGAAATAGCCTATCACAGGACGAACAACACCCCTGCCACCGAAGAGATAGAACTGGCTTGGAGTAGCTTGATAGAAGGAACTTTCAGTCCTCAGACGACCACCTCGGTTAGTCCGCTGCTGACTACCACATGGGACCAGAGTCCGTACTACAACAACCTTTGTCCAGACTCTTCTGGGGTGCATGCGGTCGCAGGATGTGTCGCCACTGCCGTTGCCCAAGTGATGAAATTTTGGAACTGGCCCACAACAGGATTGGGGTCGCACAGCTATACGGACGACAATTTCGGATACCAGTCGGCGAATTTCGGCGGCACCACCTACAACTGGTCAACAATGCCCACAGCCCTGAATTCTCTCAGCACCAGCGCGGAGGTAGATGCTGTAGCCACTTTGATATATCATGTGGGTGTGGCTGTGGAGATGGACTATGGGCTTGGCGGAAGCGCTGCCTTGTTGAATTCCTACGGGTATTCTTCCATAGCGTGCGGAGAGAACGCATTGAAAAATTATTTTCGATACAAAGGTTCGCTGCACAGTGTCTATAAGGACCAAACATCAGATGCAGACTGGATTTCCACACTCACAAACGAACTTGACGCCGGGCGTCCCGTGCTTGAGAGAGGCAGCGGCGACGGAGGCGGTCACGCCTTTGTATGCGATGGATACGACAACAACGGCCTGTTCCACATCAATTGGGGTTGGAGTAGCTATATGGACGGGTATTTCGCCCACAACGCGTTGAACCCCGGACAAGGCGGAACTGGCGGGAACGACGGATACACTTTCAATGAAGGTGTGGCCATCGTCGTGGGCATCTCGCCCAACGGCCTGTTAACCTGCTATCCACAGATGCTCACATTCACACAGGAAGGTGGCACCGGCACCGTCAACATCACTCCAAACAACACTTCCAGTTCCAATTGGCAAGCGGTGAGCAATCAGTCTTGGCTAACCCTCTCGAGCACGTCAGGAAATTCCTCCTCCGGCCCTGTGGATGTGACCGTCACCGCTGCTCCAAACAACACCGGCAACGATCGCACGGCCATCATCACCGTTTCACAAGGCACACAATCCTGCACTGTTCAAGTTTTGCAGAGTTCTTGCAATGCCAGCGACCAGTGCACTGTTGTGCTGGATATGAGCGACAGTTACGGTGACGGTTGGAATGGTGCCTACCTCACACTCACTTCCAGCAATGGATTCGTCTATGGCACCGCCACCTGTCAGGGAGCCTCTTCCACACAGCAGATATCTGTCTGTCCTGCTGAACTCACCCTTAACTGGACTTCAGGAAGTTGGGATACCGAATGTTCTTTTTCTCTTTACACCAGCGGCGGCACGCTGTTGCTCAGTGTCGGCGACACGCCGATGGGCAGCTATACTGTCTCTCAGCCGTGCAGCGGCACCTACACCATCACCGCCGTCTCCTCCAACAGCGCCATGGGCAGTGTGACGGGCGGCGGCAATTACTATGAGGGAGATACAGCTATGCTGAGCGCCACGGCCAACACCGGCTACCGGTTTACCAATTGGGACGACGGTTCCTCCGAAAACCCGCACTACGTCGCTGTGACCGGCAACGCCACCTACACCGCCAATTTCGCCAACTTAGGGGACAGCGAACGGCACTACGACAACGGGGCATACGCCACCTCCATCGGTGCTGGCGGTGAACTTTATTGGGGCATCCGCTTCCCTGCAGGCACTTTGTCTCCCTACAGCACCCTTTCCGCGGTACGCATTTGGGAAAACTACGCCGGCACCTACGAGCTGCAAATCTACGAAGGCGGCACCACCGCCCCCGGAACCTTAGTCGCAAGCCAAAGCTACCAGTTCAACGGTTCGCAATACTGGTCCGACGCCATCCTCTCTTCTCCCGTCACCATCAACCACTCGCAACCGCTATGGATCGTCATCCACAATTCTGGTGTCTCCTACCCTGCCATTGCGAGCAACTATGCCGGCACCCCCGATGGATCTTGGGTCTCCACCAACGGTTCCTCGTGGGCTTCTGTCTTCGACTACGGATTCCACAACACTTGGATGATTCGCGCAGTGCTAAGTAACGGTAGCACTCCCGTGCAGCAATACACCATCACCGCCGTCTCCTCCAACAGCGCCATGGGCAGTGTGACGGGCGGCGGAGTATATGATGCCGGAACTGAGGTCACGCTCACGGCAACTGCTGCCGCACACCACCACTTCACGGGCTGGAACGACGGCAACATGACGAATCCGCGCTCAATCACGGTTTCTGGAGATGCCTTATACATCGCCAATTTCGCTCTTGACCAGCACCAGATCACTGTCAACAGTGCCAACCCGAGCATGGGCACGACATCTGGCAGCGGCACCTACAACTACGGCACAAACGTCCAGATTACGGCAACGCCTTACGCAAACTGCGTCTTCACACGCTGGAGCGATGGCAACACCAACAACCCAAGGACGATAACCGTGACGGGCACCACCACCTACACCGCTGAATTTAATTCCACTATCGGCATTGACGATTTTGATTTTTCCAATGTGAAGATTTACAGCTACGGGGACAAGATTGTGGTGAACGGTGCGGAAGGGTTGTCGGTGGAGATATTCGATGCCGCCGGACGGCTGGTCACTCGAATTGAGCGAAACGAGTCCGCCCATAGCGTGTTCACAGTCTCAAGCAGTGGCATCTATGTGGTGCGCACTGGCGATAGCATAACGAAGAAAGTAACAGTGATTCGGTAACGATGCGAGCAACCGGCATTAGTGGCGACGAAATCCTTAACGAGGCCCCCTTCATCGGCGTCAACCGCCACCGCATCGGGGTGGACGGCGAGGGTGTGACCACCTTGGCAGCTTTCCATGGTTGTCCGCTAAGATGTCGTTATTGTCTGAACCCCAGTTGTTTGGATGCGGACGCCCGCGTGCATCGGTTCACCCCGGAAAGTCTTTACCAGCAGTTGTTGATCGACGACCTCTACTTCGTGGCCACGGGCGGCGGGGTCTGTTTCGGCGGCGGGGAGCCGCTGCTGCGTCCGGAGTTCATCCGCGAGTTCCACGCCCTCTGCGCCGGCCGCTGGAAAATCACCCTCGAGACGTCTCTCAACGTGCCGCTGAAATCCCTGCAGACGGTCACACCGCTCGTCAACGACTTCATCATCGACATCAAGGACGCCAACGACGAGATTTACAAGGCATACACGGGAAAATCGAACGCGCAGGTGTGGGAGAACTTAGCGTGGCTCGCCGCGAACTACGACCGCGAGCACGTCTTCCTCCGCGTGCCGTTGATCCCAGAGTTCAACACCGATGAGGACAGAGAGCGCAGCGTGGAACGTTTGCAAGGGTTAGGGTTCGGGAATTTCGACCGATTTACGTACAGGGTTAACGGTTAACGGTTAATGGTTAATGTGTTGTCGATGCCTCTCCTCATTCATAATTCATAATTCTTAATTCTTGAACGTCACCGGCACCTGGTAATAGCAGCGCACCGGCTTCCCCATGTTTTTGCCGGGTTTCCACTTCGGCATCGACATCACCCCGCGCACCGCCTCCTTATCGCATTCGGGGAAGAGCGGGACTTTCACCTTGGCATTGCTTACCTGTCCGTCCTCCTCCACCACGAACTCGACCAGGACCGTGCCCGTGATGCCGTTATCCTTCGCCACCAGAGGATATTGAATCTCCTTTGACAAAAAGGCGTTCAAGGAATCTGGTCCTCCCGGAAATTCAGGCATTTCCTCAGTAAACGCAAGACCCATTATCGGCGGTTCATCGTAGTATTCATCGACTTCCACAACCCCCTCATAGACGTCAGTACTGTCAAGCTCCCAAAAATCGGGTACATCTGTTGATACACAAAGGCCATTTTCCACGATTCGCAGGATCTCCTCTTTCGGGGCGGGTGCGGGCCGATTGCCGTTGGTGGGTGAGTTTGCCGGTTCGCCGGCAGGCTCGGGGGATGATTCATGGGACGGTTCTGCAGCTTGCGACAGCGTGTTGACGGGTGTGGGCTCGGGTTCGCTGCCGGCGGGCGTCGCAGGCGTTTTCGGACTATGGCACGCGCCCATCATCATAGTGGAGACGGCGATGCCCGCCACAGTGACGGCCTTGCCGAGCGCCCGGCGTTTGGAGAGTTCCCGTTCCAAGTAGCGCACCTCTGATTCGCAATAGGGACACGTGCCCCGGCAGTCGCCCTCGTGCGTGCATTCGCGTTCCACCAACGGGATGTCATTCTCTTGTGCGATCTTCCGCCGCACATCCTTCAGGATTTCGCAAGTCCGTTTGCCCTTTTTCATAATGGTGATTAGTGATTGGTGAACAGTGAACAGTGATTAGTGAAGTAGGTGAATGGTTATAGTCTAAGTTCATAGTCTAAGTCATAGTTATAGTTATAGTCATAGTCAGATAAATGTGCGAAAATACCTTTTTTTGAAACGCGAGAGCTGGGAGTTTATTATGTTGTTTGCTATTTTGTGAAAAATCAGAACGACGAATGCTTTAGTGATATTCGTAATGGTACGACAATCATCTCTCCAGCCGCACCTCGCGCCCTTCCGACAGGATAAAAACCGCAATCTGTCCGTTCTCGATGCCGAAGCGGATGGCGGCGGCGAGGGAGTCCTCGGGGAAGAGGCGGGAGCTGTCGAAGTAGTAGAGGCTGTCGGTGGTGTCGAGCCAGCCGCCCACGTAACCGTCGTGGCGGAGTGCGTGGCGCACCACCCTGCCAAGCTGTTTGCGGGAGTGGCATCCCTGAGTGGCGGCGTATGCCACGACAACGCCCTCCGCAGGCTCCGTCATCGTGGTGATGTCCATCGTGAAGCCGTCGGGATGTCGGAGGCTGTACGCCCAAAGGCTGTCCGAAACGGTCCTGACACTGTCGCCTGTCAACTTGCCGCCGCTGTAGCAGGAGGTCAGGAGCAGGGCGCTGACGAACAACATTGCCATCGCTATCTTTTTCGGAAACACGATTCTGTCCATTGTCTATTGTTTGTTTATTAATTTGACCATTAATCCCAGGGTTGCGGCCTTACCTTGGGCTACCGAGCTCTTGCCCCTCTGGGGCGGTTCAAGGAATTATGTTTTTAAATAATGCCACCTCTTACGTTCTACCCTACAAAAGCACCGACCAACTACTAACTGCTAACTACTAACTGCTAACTCAATATAGAAGCTCACCGGCCTGAAGCCGTCGTTGCAGCTGATCATGGCGGAGTGCGGGTTCTTCATCCAGCCGTCGTAAAAGTTGCCGCGGCCGGCGGCCAGTTCCTGCAC
This sequence comes from Bacteroidales bacterium, assembly GCA_045130275.1. Classification (GTDB taxonomy): domain Bacteria; phylum Bacteroidota; class Bacteroidia; order Bacteroidales; family WCHB1-69; genus F23-D06. The sequence goes on along the minus strand of JBGUPL010000121.1, from coordinate 78,428 downwards.
GAACCACCGCATCGACTCCCAGGCGCTGTCGCACATCCCCTCGGGCTGCGCGCCATCGACCGAAATCCATGTCTGCCCCTCCTGCACGTCGCACGCGTGCTCGATGGGGTTCTCGAACCGCGCCTGCAAATCGCGATAGTCCGCCTTCCGTATGGCTGTGATCTTGATGTTCATTTTTACGTTTATTCAGGTCGCAAAGATATAAAATTATTCCCGCAGAACTCGCTGATCACCGCAGATATTTTTAGGTGAAAAATTACACCTTAGAAAGTATACTAAACAATCAACTCTTTCGTTTCTATAAAAAAGTATCTTTGTACCCGATATTCATCATTCTACATTCTACATTATGAAAAAGGGCAAACGAACCTGCGAAATCCTGAAGGACGTGCGGCGGAAGGTCGCGCAAGAGAATGACATCCCGTTGGTGGAGCGCGAATGCACCCACGAAGGGGACTGTCGCGGTACGTGTCCCTACTGCGAGGCCGAAGTGCGCTACTTGGAGCGGGAGCTGCAACGCCGCAAGAGTTTGGGGAAAGCCGTCGCGGTAGCAGGCATCGCCGTCTCCTCCATGATGATGGGCGCATGCCACAGTCCGAAGGCACCAGAGCCCGCCATCGGCAACGAACCCGAGCCTGCCGTGGAGGCCAGCTCTCAGCAAGTTCCGGAGACGACAGAGGGACAAGAAGTTCCACCGCCTCCCAGACAATCCGATCCGTATGTGGCGGACGGTATCATAGAAGAAGTGGGCGAAATACCAGACATCCCGGAAAATTCGTCCGAGTCCTCCCCGAACCGCTGCACACAAATACCTTCACAGCTGGCTGATCCAGATGATTGGGAGACTACCGAGGGGATAGTGGTAGGTGACGTCGAAGACGATGTATATTTCGAGAATTCTCCGATGATGTTCGTAGAGGAGATGCCAGAATTCCCTGGAGGAATAGATTCCTTGCAATCCTTTTTGGCAAGGGAGATTCAATATCCTCAGGTGGCGAAGGATAATGGCATCACAGGCACGGTCTTGATTGAGTTCGTTGTGGAGAAGGACGGGCGTGTGACCAACGCCAAGGTGAAAGTCCCTCTCTTCCCCGAATGCGATAAGGAGGCATGTCGTGCCGTCATGTCCATGCCGAAATGGAAGCCAGGAAAAAACATGGGGAAACCGGTGCAATGCTATTACCAGGTGCCGGTATCGTTCCGACTTTAATCTCCGTGTATTTCTCGTATCTTCACGAAAAAACATCCCTTCCCCATTTCTTTTTTACTTAATTAGAATTTGCAAAGATACAATTCCCGCAGATATTATTTTAAGGTAAAGAAAGTTGCCAGTCTTAGCTATTTCTGAAATTTTTTTATTTTTGCACCCTAAAAATTTAAACTTGACGTGAAGGCAAAAAAGTACAAATCCAAAGAAAAGTCTCTACCCAAAGCGGAAGAGCCCGTTGCCACTTACAGTCCAACGGCTGCCAATAGTAACGACACTATCATTCCCGATCTGTCATCTGAATCCTTGGGCGACAAGCCAGAAGGGTTTGACGCCTGTTATGCCAAGCTGAAAGCGGAAGCCGATGAAAAATTCGGCAACAAGGAGCTTATGACAGTGGAAGAGTATTTCGGGAAACTTCGTTACATGGTAAATGCCTATTATGACGACATACAAGGTCAGAATTGACAAATCGGCAGAATCCGATTTAAGAGATATGTTCGGTTTCCTCATCTCTGTAATGTCGCGTGATGGGGCGAATCGTTATATTGATATGATTACAAACGAGATTCTTTCCTTATCTATTTTGGCTGATATATATCCTCCCAGCCATTACGCAGATATTCGGCGTTATCACCCTCATGCCCGCCGCATGGTGTCGCATAACAAACGTTGGGTCTATATCTTTCACATTGAGGACGACATGGTAATGATTGACCGGATTCTTCCTTCAAAATTGATAACGAAATAGGAAAGAGATTTTTTACGCGCAGATACGAGTGATCCGTGGAGATTTTTATCTCCATGTATCGTGCGGATCGGCACGGAATTCTCATCGCAATCTCACTTGAAACCTGAAACCTGAAACAAAAAATGGGAGCAGGTCCAAATCCCCACTCCCATTATCAATTATCAATTATCAATTACTCATTCATGATGATGTCCAGCATCGCATTTGCGGAATCCGCAATACGCGTGCCGGGACCGAAAATGGCGGCGACACCGCAGTCGTACAGGAACTGGTAGTCCTGCGGGGGAATCACACCGCCCACGGTGATGATGATGTCCTCGCGGCCGAGCTTCTTGAGCTCTTCGATGACCTGCGGGACCAACGTCTTGTGACCAGCGGCCAATGAGGATACACCGAGGAAGTGCACATCGTTCTCCACGGCCTGCTTGGCGGCCTCTTCAGGAGTCTGGAACAAGGGACCCATATCGACGTCGAAACCGATGTCGGCATAGCCGGTGGCGACCACCTTGGCGCCGCGGTCGTGACCGTCCTGACCCATCTTGGCAATCATGATACGCGGGCGACGGCCCTCCTTCTTGGCAAATTCGTTGCAACGCTCGCAAGCCCGTTTGAAGGCGGCGTTGTCTTGTTGTTCTTTACTGTACACGCCTGAAATTAAGTTGATTTTTGCTTTATAACGTCCATAGACTTTCTCCAACGCCATGGAAATTTCACCCAAGGAAGCACGCACTCTCGCGGCCTTGATGGAAAGGTCGAGCAGGTTGCCGTTGCCGGTCTTGGCGCACTCGGTGAGGGCTTCCAAAGCGGCCTGCACATCCTCCTCGTTACGGTTGGCTCTCAGCTCGGCCAGACGCTTAATCTGGGCCTCGCGGACCGTCGTGTTATCGACCTCCAAGGTCTCGATCGGGGATTCCTTGTCGAGTTTGTACTTGCTGACGCCGATGATGGACTCCTTGCCGGAGTCGATACGGGCCTGCTTGCGGGCGGAAGCCTCCTCGATACGCATCTTCGGGATGCCGGTCTCGATGGCCTTGGCCATGCCGCCGAGGGATTCCACCTCCTGGATGTGCTCCCAAGCGCGGTGCGCGATCTGGTGCGTGAGGCTTTCGATATAGTAGGAACCGGCCCACGGGTCGATGGAGCGGCACACTTGCGTCTCTTCCTGAATGTAAATCTGCGTGTTACGAGCAATACGAGCCGAGAAGTCGGTCGGCAGCGCGATGGCCTCGTCCAATGCGTTGGTGTGCAGCGACTGGGTGTGTCCCAAAGCGGCACCCATAGCCTCGACGCAGGTACGGCAGACGTTGTTGAACGGATCCTGCTCGGTGAGCGACCAACCGGAAGTCTGGCAGTGCGTACGCAACGCCATGGACTTCGGATTCTGCGGGTTGAACTGCTTCACGATCTTGGCCCACAGCATACGGGCAGCGCGCATCTTCGCGATCTCCATGAAGTGGTTCATACCCACGGCCCAGAAGAACGACAGACGCGGTGCGAACTCATCGACGCTCATGCCCGCGTTGACACCGGCGCGGAGGTACTCCAGACCGTCGGCGAGCGTGTAAGCTAACTCGATGTCGTCGGTGGCACCGGCTTCCTGCATGTGGTAGCCGGAGATGGAGATGGAGTTGAACTTCGGCATGTTCTTGGCCGTGAACTCGAAGATGTCAGCGATGATCTTCATGGAGTGTGCCGGCGGGTAAATGTAGGTGTTACGCACCATGAACTCCTTGAGGATGTCGTTCTGGATAGTACCCGACAGCTGGTCGAGCGTGGCCCCCTGCTCCTCGGCAGCGATGATGTAGAACGCCAGGATCGGCAGCACAGCACCGTTCATCGTCATGGAGACGGACATCTTGTCCAACGGAATCTGGTCGAAGAGGATCTTCATGTCGAGGATGGAGTCGATGGCGACACCGGCCTTACCGACATCACCGACCACGCGCGGGTGATCGGAGTCGTAGCCGCGGTGCGTAGCCAGGTCGAAGGCCACGGAGAGACCCTTCTGACCGGCGGCGAGGTTGCGGCGGTAGAAGGCGTTGGACTCCTCGGCGGTGGAGAAACCAGCGTATTGGCGGATGGTCCACGGGCGGAACACGTACATCATCGAGTAGGGTCCGCGCAGATACGGCGGGATGCCCGACGCGTAGTTCAGGTGCTCCATACCGAGGAGGTCGTCCGCGCCATACACCTGCTTGACAGGAATCTGTTCGGAGGTCATCCAATTGGAAATGATGTTGTTATCTTTCTCCCACTGACGGAAATCCGTCGGGTTTTGCGGGAGCTTCTTGAAGTCGATATTGCTGAAATCAGGACGCATATTAACTTTTTTCTTTTAATATTAATGAGGCTGCAAAAGTACAAAATTATTTTCGTATTTTTGCCATTTCTTAAAATTGAAATTCAGAAAGCTTATGGTCACAACCCTTACTTTTATCGGATACTTCATCATCCCCTTCCTCATCATCTTGATATTCAACAATTTCAAGTGGGCGAAAAGCGTTGGCACCGTCATTATGGCGTATGCGGTCGGTATCATCGCGGCGCTGATCGGCTTCCTGCCTACGGGCACGGAACCCGGCGCGGAGGCCCTCGAGTCGATGCAGAAGACGCTCATGAACGTCGCTGTGCCGTTGGCCATCCCGCTGATGCTCTTCAACTCGGATTTCAAACTGTGGACCAAGTCGCTGCCGAAGACCATGGCGGTGCTCCTCGGCGGTCTGGCCTCCATCATCATCGCCGTGATTTCCGGCTTCTTCATCTTCCGCAACGCCGGCATTCCGCAATTCGATCGCGTGGCGGCCATGATGACCGGCATCTATACCGGCGGCACCATGAACTTCTCCGCTTTGGGCACCATGCTCGAAGTCGATCCGTCGCTCATCACCCTGACGCTGACCTTCGAAGAGATCGCCACCTTCCCGTTCATCGTCTTCATCGTGGCCGGCGGCTACAAATTCTTCCGCTGGCTGCTGCCCGCCAAGACGGAAGACGGCGCCGCCGAAACGGAAGAGAAATTTGAAACGGAAAGCTTCGAAGACTACCATGGCATGCTGCAGCCCAAGACTTTCGGCAAGATGATGCTCGGGTTCCTGCTCTCCCTCGGGATGTTGGCCGTCGGTGCGGGGCTCTCGCTGCTCATCACGGGCAAGCTCAACGAGCTCATCGTCATCCTGACCATCACCACCCTCGCCATCATTGCCTCCTTCAGCCCGAAGGTGCGCGCCCTGCCCAAGACCTTCGAGCTGGGCATGTTCTTCATCCTGATATTCAGCATCGTAGTGGCCTCCAAGTTCGACATCCACGCCCTCAAGGGTTCGCTACAGATTCTCTGGTTCATCCTCTTCGTGATGCTCACCTCCATCGTGTTGCACCTCATCATCTGCAAGCTCTTCAAGGTGGAGGGCGACCTCTTCACTGTGGGACACATCAGCCTGCTCTGCTCGCCGCCGTTCGTACCGCCCATCGTGGAGGCCTTGGGCAACCGCAAGGTGCTCCTCAGCGGCATCGTCATCGGCCTCGCCGGTTACGCCGCGGGCAACTATCTGGGGGTGCTGATCGCGTGGATATTGGGAGCGTTTTGACGATGAACCTCGAAGAATTCCGTGAATATTGCCTCTCGTTGGGCGAGGTGGAGGAGAAACTGCCCTTCGCGAAGATGCCCGGCGGCGACTCCGTGCTGGTGTTCTACGTCAGCGGGCACACCTTCTGCTACTGCGACCTCAACGACCTCAGAGTGGCGGTGAAATGCCAGCCCGAGCGCATCCCCGAGCTGCTCGACACCGCCGAGGGCGTGACGCCCCCCGACAACCACTTCAGCGTCAAGTACTGGATCGGCATCCACCTGCCAACCATCGCCGACGAACTGCTCAAAGAGCTGGTTACAGGATCTTATGAGATTGTGAAGGGGAAGTATGCGAAGAAGCGGAGATAATACATTTTGCCGTTATCGGCAAAAAATCGTATCATTGCCGCAGTTTTCATTAGAATCTTGCCGATAGTATTCTATATTATGAAACGATGTAAAATTCTTATTATATTAGCATTCTTAGCCTTGCTCATCGCTATTGTAGCAGAAGTTATGATGTGGTTAAATGCCATGCTTGACGGAAAATATATTCTAACTGAATCCTCTTATACTTCACATATTAACAGTCTTGCTATTGCACTAATCATAAGCGACCTTGTCATTTTGTGTCTCTTGATTTGGATTGTAATTCTTTTGAATAAAGAAGAATAATTATCGCACCTCTTATACTTCACCCGAAAAAATCGTATTTTCGCGGCAGTAAATCTAAAACGAATCAATCATGTCCTCTGAAGCTATGAAACAAATCATTTCCAGTTATTTCAAGACAAAACCTGTCTTGAAAGCTTGGTTGTTCGGTTCATTCGCCCGTGGGGAGGAAACCCCGACAAGCGATGTGGACATTCTTATCATGTTGGACTATTCACAGCCTATAGGCATGGAATTCTTTGGCATGTATGAAGATTTGAAAGAACTATTAGGCCGCAACGTGGACTTGGTAACAGACCGTTCGCTGGCATCTTTCGCTCGAAATAGTGTTGAACAAGACAAACAACTGATATATGAGAGAACAGCTTAGAGACCGTGAACGATTAGAGCATATTCTCGCCGCCATAGAACGTATTGTGCGCTATACTTCGAATAAATCATTTGATGACCTCGTATCAGATGACATGATGTACTATGCAGTGGTGAAAAACATTGAGATTATTGGCGAAGCTGCGAATATGATAACCGATGCATTCCAGATATCACATCCGGAAACACCATGGAAAAAGGTCAAAGGAATGCGAAATTATATAGTCCATGAATACTTTCAAGTGGACGACATTATTGTATGGGAAGTCGCCACTAAGGATTTAATAGTGTTGAAAAATCAAATAACAAAGTACATTGCTGAGACAGACTGGGAAAAGTGGAATAACAATACAATTACCCTAAAATGAACACCCTTCCCCGCATCATCCTGCGCCCCGGCAAGGAGAAATCCCTGCAACGGCGGCACCCGTGGGTCTTCTCCGGCGCCATCACCCGCAAAGACAAGGACTTGCGCGACGGCGACATCGTGGAGGTCTATGACGCGCAACGCCAATACCTCGCCACCGGACACTACCAACCCACCACCATCGCCGTGCGCGTTTTCAGCTTCGAGCAGCGCGACATCGACCGCGACTTCTGGCGCGGCAAGCTGTTGAACGCCATTGAGTTCCGCAAAAGCATCCTGCTGCCGAACCCGCAGACCAACATGTACCGCCTCGTCAACGGAGAGGGCGACGGCATGCCCGGTCTCATCATCGACGCCTACAACCGCCACCTCGTCATGCAGGTGCACTCCATGGGCATGTACCGACTGCACGAAACCCTCGCGGAACTGCTCGCCGAGTTGCTGCCCGACACGAAGGCCATCTGCCTCAAAACCGCCATCGAGACCACTGAGGACGAGGAGGTTGCAACGGAAAACGGCTGGATTTACGGACAGCCCGACGGGGAGGTCATCGCCTCCGAGCACGGCATCCTCTTCAAAATCGACATCCTCAACGGGCAGAAGACCGGCTTCTTCCTCGACCAGCGCGAGAGCCGCGCCATGGTGGGCGAGTTGGCAAAAGGGCACACTGTCCTCAACATGTTCTCCTACTCCGGCGGCTTCTCCCTCTACGCCCTGCGCGGCGGGGCAGAGCATGTGGATTCCGTCGATATTTCGCAGAAGGCCATCGATCTTGTGGAGGAGAACGTGCGCCTGATGGGCGGCGACTTCGCGAAACGCCACAACGCCGTCTGCGAGGACGTGTTCGCCTTCCTCGACCGGATGCCCGACCACCATTACGACCTCATCGTCCTCGACCCGCCGGCCTTCGCCAAGCACCACCGCGTGAAGGAACAGGGCATCAAGGGCTACCGCAACATCAACCGCAAGACGATGGAGAAAATCCGTCCCGGCGGGCTGCTCTTCACCTTCTCGTGCTCGCAGGCCATCAGTCGCGACGACTTCCAGACACTCGTCTTCTCCGCCGCCGCTCTTGCCGGCAAGAACGTCCGCGTGGTCAGCCGCCTGCAGCACGCCCCATGCCACCCGGTGAGCATCTACCACCCGGAAGGGGAATACCTGAAAGGATTATTGTTGGAAGTTAGGAGTTAGCAGTTGTGCTGTAGAACTGTCAATCACTATTCACTATTGCCTTTTGCCTATTGCCTATTGCCTATTTCCCATTAAAATTGTATTTTTGCAGCATCAAAAACATCACCATTATGAAAAGATTATACCTTATTATCACAGCATTATTCGCTTTGGCGTCCTACGCACAGGAACCCTTGACAAAGATTGTGGACAAAACCGGTGTGGCCGCTTATGACTACTGCACCTTTCTGAAAGGCATGGGTGACGAATACTACGTCTGCACCGACTACACCATGCTTAACGGTTTCACCCGCGTTGCCCAAGATATCATCACCTGCGTGTCGAAAAACGGCACTAAAGGGCGGAAAATCGTTGTGGAACGCTCCATGGACCTCAACCTTATCGCCATTTACGAGGGTGAGAGTCAAATTCACTGTCTCTACAACATGTACGACAACTCGACAAAATCCTATGTGCTATACCTCAACTCTGTGTCCAAAAAGGCGACAACCAGCACGTGGAATCCTGAGAAAATCATTTCGTTCAAATTGGAACGCCGAGAGGACGTTCTGATGGGCTCAGCCGTTTCACCCGACCAAACTAAAGCCTCCATCGTCATTTTCCAAGTCAACAAAGCGGGTTTCTTCCAATCCGACCAGACTGACAAGCTAAAAGGGTCCGGCGTAATGGCTTTCGGCGATGAAGGGCTTCTGTGGACCAAACCGCTGGAGTTGGATTTTCCAAATTCCACCATCAATATCTTCGACATCTCCGTCCACAACAACTCCAACACGTATGTTGCCATCTCCTCTTATAACACATCGAAATCCTCTGACAAAACCAAGGAAAACGAGACCCTTCACCTGTTCGAAGTCAGTGCCGAAGAGACACGGATGGCAGAAATCCAGCCCGATTTCGGCTCTCTACTCAACGGGAAACTGCTCCTATGTTCCTCAGGAGATATTGCCATTGGCGGATATTACCAAAAGAACATCAAACAGAAGGCCTCTGGTGCGTACATTGCCACTTTCGATGGAAAAACGATGGAAAATGGCAGTTTCAGCACCCAATCGTTCCCGCAGACCTATTACGAATACAAACATTCGAAATTCTCCAAAAAAGGTGAAGATTTCGACGCTGTCGCGGTTGACTTCAAAGAATTCAGCAACGGCACGAAAGTGCTGCTCGGCGAAGCACGGGTGGAGGTGCAAAGTTACCCTTACACCTATACCCTCTTCGGCAACACACTCATCTCCTTCGCCGACAAAAACAATCAGTTGGATGAATTCCAGATGATTTACAAAAATCAGTCGATCATCAACAGCAACAAATCCACGAAATACTATCAGTCTGTCCTTCTCTGTTTCAACACTATCATGCACAACGACCAACTATACCTTTTCTTCAACGACAACCTCTCAAACCACACGGGCAAGTCCGGCCAACTTTTTGATGTTGCCAACACGAACTACAAAAAGAAATGCGGTTTGTACTGCACTCTTGATGGCGACCGACACGTCTCAGATCCTGTCATGTTCATGAATTACCAAAATTACAAAACGGTCATCTACCGACCGTTAGTCATCGATAAAGGCGGCCTGCTAATTTACAACAGCAGCGGCATGTACGGCGCTGTCTCGAAATTGAAACGTCAATTCTAAATTTTTTCAACCAACTGCAACCTTTCGGAAGATTTGCGTCCTACTGTAAGATTAGGGAAATTGCTAGTTTTGCAGCGTCACACTTTCCGATTCTGTTTAACGGACCTCGCAGTGATTGGGTGTGACGTGAAAGCAGTAAATTAGAGGTCCTCGAAAGAAAATGAAAAAAACGATTCTGCTATTAGGCGTTCTATTCGCGACCACAGCTTTCGCACAAGAACAGCTCTCCGACCTTATCGTCAGGAAATACATCGGTTCCCCATCATTTCATCACCCCGGACGGTCTCATTTTATGCCGTTCAGATAAAGTCTCGAACCGAATCTCGAAACTGAAGCACCCATTCTAATCATTTCGTATCCTAACAATCGCATTAACCCCAGTAGCCCAGTAACCCGAAAAAATATATTTTTGCACCGCAAAAAAACAAATACTGCAATGAAGAGAATCACACTCATAATTATAGCATTTTTCGCACTGACCACTTTCGCCCAGCCGCAGCTCTCGGTTTACAACTACGCACCGATAGAGTCGCAGGGCAGTTTCCCCGCCGACCTGAAGAAGGCCGCAAACACCCCGAAGTCGGACAAGGAATACAGTCCTCTCCTCGTCTCCATGCTCAATCAGGGCAGAATCCTTTACGGCACCGAGATGAACCAATATCTCGACAACATCAAAGAGAAACTGTTGGTCAACCACCCGCAGCTGCAGCAGGAAGTCCACGTCTATATCCTGCAGAGCACCATCGTGAACGCCTACTCGCTGCCGAACGGCACTATCCTGGTGACCCTGGGGATGCTGGCGCAGGTGACCAACGAGGCGGAGCTGGCCTTCGTGCTGGCGCATGAGATCGCCCACTACAGCGAGCACCACGCCGAGGCAGATGACAAAGACCGGGGCAAGGACCGCGATATCGTAAGCCGGTATATGCGCTACCACATGCATTCGCGCGAGCATGAACTCGACGCAGACCGCGTCGGGTTGCTCTCTTTCTATAAGGATTCACCCTACAGCTACGATGTCATCGACGGCATATTCGATGTGTTGCTCTACTCCGACCTGCCCTTCGACGAAATCCCATTCCAACGTTCGGAGGTGGAGACTAGCTTTTACCAATTTCCGGATAATCATTTCCTGAAAACCGTCGCAAACATCTCCGACCGTTCGAATATCATCGACACACTGCTCACCCACCCCAATATCGAACGGCGACGCAGCGTGGCCAAAGGACTTGTCCGCAATTTCCCCAACGACGGACGCGGGATCTTTGTGCAGCCCGAGGAACAGTTCACGCGCCTGCGCAACGTGGCCCGATTTGCCTGTATCGACAGGTTTCTGATTAACCACCAGTACGACATGGCCATCTACAACATCCACGTGATGCGGCAATCGTTCCCAGAAAATCCGTACCTTGAGCGGGCCTGGACAACGGCTTGGTACGGCGCATCGAAGCACAAGAACTACGGGCAGACAAGCACGATTGCGAAGCCTTACCGCGAAGTGGAAGGGGAACGGCAGCAAGTCAACTACCTGATGTCGAAGATGAACCGGCAGGAATATTCCGTCCTGGCTCTGCGCAATGCTTGGTCAGCAATGATGAGCCATCCCGATGACGAATACCTGCATGGCGTAGTAAAGGATCTCATCACCGACATTTTCGTCAAGCAGAAGATGCGCTATGTTGATTTCTGCGACTACCCGCAAGGCACCACCTTAGAGGAAATCGCACAGTCAGGCGGCGACACCATGCGTCAGGCGGCATCCAATTCCAAATACGACCGCATCAAACAACAAAGTTCCAACTCCAAGGTGTTGCCCGAAGACAAGTTCAAAACCGTCAACTACATGCTGGCCGACATCCACAGCGACTCGCTGTTCCGGGCGATGGTGAACGATGCGGTGGTGAATGCTGAAATGCTTGCGGTTTTGAATGAAGTGAGCGACAAACACATTGGCAACGAGAAATCCATTCTCGTCATGACCCCGACCTACCACACCTACGACCGGAACGGCCACATCAAGAATGCCAACAACGACCGCCGCCACGCCGAACAACTCCAAAAGATCATCTGCCGTGCCGTGAAGCGCATGGGCATCACCCCGGTGACCTTCACCATGGATTTCTCACAGCCCAAGACCGAAAACTACAATGATTTCGTAAAGATGTGTAACTGGAGCGAGGATTTCGGCAATTCTATCGGGTTGAACATGCGCTACCACACTTCCGAGTTTCTGGATGACGTAGCCGCCGGCCTCGGCAGCCGCAAACTCTGTTACGTCAGTGTAACCGACGCCGCCGGACGCCGCTACTTCCCCGAAAAAATCTTCCTTCCCTGGCTTATCCCCATTTTCCCCTACACCCTTCCCGTTGTGGTCGGCACACTCAGTCTCGGCACCTACGATGTGGATGTCAACTGCCTCATACTCGACATTATGGATGGCCAGATCGAATCCGCCAAACACTTCAGCCAAGGCGAAGTCATGCGCAAAGCCTATATCAACGGATTTGTTTACCGAGAAGTCGAACGGTACTTGAGACACTAAGACTAAACTATAACTATAACTATAACTTAGACAATTAAAAAAATGAAAAAAACAATACTACTACTCATAATCGCAGCGGGTCTTGCAAGCACGGCCAATGCCCAGATGTACAATTATATGGGCAACCATATTGTCTTGAACATGGAGGGATATTTCTCGCCTTCGTGGCTGAACCCCAATCCGATAACACCGCACATATCGACCATTCCCGAGGCTGCGCAACGTTACCTCGGCTTCAACTATTTCCTTTCGCCGAGCGTGGAGTTCATCGCATGGAAAAAAGGCACCGTGGGCGTCGGCTACAATTACTTCAACTCGCCGTTCAAGGGAACCGATGCCCGGCTTAGGAAAGGAACCGTGTATGAAGGCGGCTATGTGGACTGGAGACAGGCCGAGCTCAATGGCAACGTCACCGCACACGGTTTCAACGTCTATTACAAACACTATTTCGGCGACGGTTTTGCACCGTTAGGACATCACCTCAAATTCAACTTCGACGGCTTCTTCTACCATTACAAAATGGACACAGCCGGCGTCTATCTCGGCATCATCAACACTGTTCAGGAACCTTTTGAAGAAATCATTGAAAACAAAGGCAGCATTTTCGGCCTCAAAATCGAATACGGCTATGACTTCATCGTATTGAACCGACTGAAACTCACTTTAGGCGCGAGTCTCGGCACCACTTTCGGCGGCTACAGTGTCATAAACGCGAAAATCCACCACGAATTCTCCGACTTTGACATCGACGAAGGCTCCAAAAATCCCATACACTATGACAACCACGCCAGAAGCCGTATCCTCGGAGCATACTGGTTCGGCGTCAAACTAGGGATCGGGGTTATTCCGTTCTAAGAGAGTTATTCCTTGTAAATGTTATCCATGAACAGCCCCACCCTGTTTAGGACGATGCACGCTCGACTCCTGTCAATGACTATTCTCACCTTTTTCGTGGTAACTGTCTCGGTGAGCACAATCCGCTTGTAGCCAATGGTGGTCTCCTCGGCGATGGTGCGCCAGCTGCCGTTCTCGTCCTCTACCTCAACATGGAACTTCTCCACACGTTGGCCCAGCGGGATGTACTCCTGCAGCATCACGCGGTTGAAGGTCTGGGGCTCGTCAAACTGGAACTCCGCCCAAGCGGTGGTTACCGTGTCGTCAGTTGCCCAATAGGTGTCGTATGTTTCATATATTAAAGAAAAAGGATCATATCGGAAAACGTCTGAAAATTCTGGTGATTCCAGTGTTTTTTCGTACACTGTCTTATTCGTAGAAATATTATACCAGCAATAATCATTAGGATTATTTTTGTGACGAATATTCGATACACAAATATGTGTAACTACTTTCGCCAAATCCTTCGCGAAGATACTGTCCAACGCGGCGCGGAACTCCATCAGCCGGAGCGAGTCCTCGACGGGGATGAGGCCGCGGTTGTCGGGTGGCACGTTGAGCAGCAACAACGAATTGCGGCCCACGCTGTTGTAATAGATTTCCAGCAGTTCCTGCACGCTTTTCGGGTGCTCGCTCTCGCGCCAGAACCAGCCCGGCCGGATGGAGACGTCCGTCTCGGCGGGAACCCAGCACGCGCCGTTGTAGTTGCCCGCGTTGAGCGTGTCCTGCGACGGGGCGTCGGCACCCGGACCGAAACCATCCACATCCAGCCGCGACCAGCAGGTGCGCCCGCATCTTCCCTCCTCGTTGCCGACCCAACGGCATCCGGGACCCACATCACTGAAAATCACCGCATTGGGCTGCAGCTTTTTCGTCTGCCCGTTGAACTTCTTCCAGTCATAGACCTGCTTCTTGCCATTCGGACCTTCACCGTTGGCCCCGTCGAACCATTGCTCGAAGATAGGGCCGTAATGGGTGTGCGCATGTCGTAAAGTCTTGAGGAACACTTTGTTGTATTCGGGGGTGCCGTATGTGGGCGCGTTGCGGTCCCACGGGGAGATGTAGATCCCGAACTTCACGCCGCCCTTCTTGCAGGCATCGGACAATTCGCGCAGCACATCGCCTTTGCCGTTTCGCCACGCACTCTCGCGCACCGTGTGCGTGCTCATGGGGTTAGGCCACAGGCAGAAACCGTCGTGGTGCTTGGCGGTGAGGATGATGCCGCCGAAACCAGCCTGCTTCGCCACGGCAACCCACTGGTTGCAGTCGAGGGCGGTGGGGTTGAAGATGTCCTCCGCCTCCGTGCCCTCGCCCCACTCCAAACCGGTGAATGTGTTGGGACCGAAATGGCAGAACATATTCATCTCCATCCGCTGCCAAGCCACCTGCGCAGTCGTTGGCACGGGTCCGTAGGGCTTCGGCGGGGCGGCGGGTTTGGGTTGAGGGGGATGTTTCTGCGCCTGGATCGACATCCCCAAAAGACAGATGAGCAGGAGCAAAGCGGTTCTTTTCATAGACAGCAGTTTCTGACAGCGATGCTACTTATTCTCCTTGCCCGATGTACGCTTCACGGCGTTCTCAAGGGTCGATTGCTTCACGATCTCGGTCATATCCACGCCGGTGGCATCGGCGACCGTGTCCATCGTCTGCTTGATGACGGTAGGCACCTGTCCGGAGAGCTGCGCGATGCCTTCGCCGCTACCACCGTAAATACGCACATCCTTGATGGCACCGATGGGTTCGGCCACGGATTTGGCGATTTCGGGCAGCTTGTCGATGACCATCTGCGCCTTAGCAGCGTCGCCGTATTTCTGGAACGCCAGGGCTTTCTTCTCCATCGCCTCGGCTTCCGCGATACCGCGTTTCTCAATGGCAGACGCCTCCGCGATACCCTTCTGCTCGATGGCGTAAGCCTCCGCGTCGGCGAGTTTTTTCTTACCGATGGATTCCTGCTCCATACGGTACATCTCAGCCTCGGCCTGCGCACGCACGGCACGGGCACGCTGTTCAGCCTCGTAAGCCTCTGCTTCAGCCTTCCGTTTACGCTGCTCCAACTCTGCCGCCGCCTCTATCTCCTTCTGGTATTTCTCAGCGTCAGCGGTTTTCTGGATGTCGGCCTCCAACTTATTCTTCTGGATTTTAACCTGCTCCTGGGTGAGTTCCTCCTGCTTGCGGGCCTTTTCGGTCTCAGCTTCCACCGCGGCGGCGTTGATTTCCTTCTGCCGTTCCTGCGTCAAGAGTTGTTTGGTGGCCTCAGCATCGACGGTCTTTTCGTTCACCGTCTTCTGCTGCTCCTGCTTCTGGATCTCATAAGCGGCATCGGCCTTGGCGCGCTGCGTGTCCTCCACCACCTTGAGGTTGGCCTTCTTCACGGCCAGCTCGTTGTTCTTCTCGGCGATGATGGTCTCGTTGAGGACGCGAGCGTCGTTGGCCTCCTTCGCGGCCTCCGACTCGGCGATGGCGATGTCACGCTCGGCCTGCGCCTTGGTGATGGCGGCCTCCTTGCGGATTTTGAAGGTGTTGTCCGCACCAAGGTTCTTGATAAGTCCCTCGTTGTCCGTGATATTCTGGATATTGCATGAAATCACCTCGATGCCGAGCTTCGCCATGTCGGGCGCAGCCTTCTTGGCAATCTGGTCGGAAAAACCGTCACGGTCAATGTTGAGGGATTTAAGGTCTAGTGTACCGATTATCTCACGCATATTGCCCTCCAAGGAATCCTTGATCTGCGTGGCGATGTCCTTCTCTGTCATATTAAGGAAGTTCTTGGCAGCCAGACGGATTCCCTCGTCCGTGTTGATGACGCGGATCTTCGCAACGGCATCCACGACGACCGAGATGAAGTCGTTGGTCGGGACAGGGGTCGAGGTCTTGATATCGACGCTGGTCTGCCCGAGGAACACCTTATCAACCCGCTCAAGACCGGGGATTCTGAGCCCGCCCTTGCCGATGAGAATACGGGGCTTGCGCGAAAGGCCGGAGATGACGAATGCATCTTTCGGCGGAGCCTTCACATAGCAGACTGCGATTATCACAATGAATACAATGATTCCGATTCCGATTAACAAAATAGTATTTGTCATAATTGTGTGATTTTAAGGTTTTACCAAATATATTCAAACAAAAAATGCACTGCAAATTGCAACTGCAAACATACATAAAAATAGAATACAAGACCATGGCGGAAAATCCTTTAAAACGACAAAGGGATGTCTTTTACAGACATCCCTTTAACCTTCCAACCTTCTAACCTACTTGTCCTTGAACGAGAAGATCGAACTCTCGAACTTCTCCTGCGCGTAGGCCTTGTCCACCACGATCTTCTTCTTGTTGAGACTCGGGAATTCGAACATCGCGTCGGTCATGATTTTCTCCACAATGGCACGGAGCCCGCGGGCACCGAGTTGCAATTCCACCGCCTTATCCACGATGTAGTCAAGGCAATCTTCAGTGAAGCTCAACGAGATACCATCCATCTTGAAAAGCGCTATATACTGCTTCACCAGCGCATTTTTCGGCTCTGTGAGGATACGTTTCAGCGCGTCACGGTCGAGCGCGTTCAGCGAGGTGATGACCGGGAAACGGCCGCACAGTTCGGGAATCAGCCCGAATTCCTTCACATCCTGCGCACTCACATATTTCAGCGCTTCCTGCGGGTTGAAGTTGATATTCTTCGTATTGTAGCCGATGGCATGCGTGTTCATACGGTCGCAAATGATGTTCGACAGATTGTTGAATGCACCGCTGCCGATGAACAGAATGTGACGGGTGTTGACCTGGATGAACTCCTGCTCGGGGTGTTTGCGTCCCCCTTGCGGCGGCACATTCACCAACGAACCCTCCAAGAGCTTCAGCAACGACTGCTGCACGCCTTCGCCCGACACGTCGCGCGTAATAGACGGATTCTCAGAACCTTTCCGGGCTATTTTGTCGATTTCGTCAATGAAGACAATTCCGCGCTCGGCACGTTTCACATCGTAGTCGGCGGCTTGCAGCAAACGCGTGAGAATGCTCTCCACATCCTCGCCCACATAACCGGCCTGGGTGAAGACGGTGGCGTCAGCAATGCAGAAGGGCACATCCAACAAAGTGGCTATCGTTTTGGCCAACAAGGTCTTACCCGTTCCAGTCTCCCCTATCAGCAACACATTGGACTTCTCAATGTCCACATCGGGATCCGACTTGTCTGCTTCTTGCATAAGTCGTTTGTAGTGGTTATAAACCGCCACTGAAAGCACCTTCTTCGCCTCCTCCTGACCAATGACATAATCGTCCAACTTGGCCTTTATCTCTTTCGGTTTCAGTAGTTTAAGCTTGATTTCGGAAAGCTCTTTGCGGTCAATTTCCGACTGATGTTGGTGATAGATGTCCATCGCCGCTTCCAAACAGTCACTGCAAATCATCGCATCAAAACCACCGATAATGAACTGATTGCGGGGAATCTCCCGCCCGCAAAAGCTGCAAGTTCTGTCTATATTCTGTTTTTTTGCCATTAACTAATCTTTTCGCTGAATTATTCTTCTTTTAATAAAAAACAGTGTTGAATGTTTTCCATCCCAAACGTCCGGCATCACTGTTCACTATTCACAGAAAACCGGCTTCCAGAAAGGTCCAGACGCCGGTCTTTTCAGTTTCAAAATAATAAACACATGGGTTATTTACGCTGGTCGCGGCCCAGCACCTGGTCGATCATGCCGTACTCTTTGGCTTCGGCGGCTGTCATCCAGTAGTCGCGGTCGCTGTCTTTCCACACTTGGTCGTAATCTTTGCCAGAGTGGTAGGCGATGATCTCATAGAGTTCCTTCTTGATTTTCTGAATCTCGCGGGCCTCGATCTCAATGTCGGAAGCCTGCCCCTGCGCACCGCCCATGGGCTGGTGAATCATCACGCGGGAGTGCGGGAGGGCAAAGCGCTTGCCTTTGGCACCGGCGCACATCAGCACAGCGGCCATAGAGGCGGCCATGCCCGTGCAAATCGTGGAGACATCAGGTTTCAGATACTGCATCGTATCGTAAATGCCAAGTCCGGCATAGACCATGCCTCCGGGGCTGTTGATGTAGATCTGGATGTCGCGCTCGGAATCCTGCGATTCGAGGAAAAGGAGCTGCGCTTGGATGATGTTGGCCACGTCGTCATCGATCGGCACCCCCATGAAGATGATTCTGTCCTTCATCAGGCGGGAGAACACATCCAGCTGGGTGATGTTCATCGGGCGCTCCTCGATGATATACGGAGTGATGTAATTGCGAGTCATGGACGTGTAACGGTCCATCTTCAGGCTGCTGATACCATGCTGTTTCAGCGCGTAGTTTCTGAATTCGTCTCTCATAAATTACTCTTTATCGGTTTTTTTAGTGGATTTAGCTCTCGGCTTTTTCGGTTTCTCCTCGGCGGGAGCAGCTTCGGCAGCGGGTTCTTCGGTCTTGGCAGCGGTTTTGCGCTTGGCCGTCTTTTTGGGCTTCTCCTCGGCTTTATTCTCGTCTTTCTTCTCTTCTTTGGGAGAAATCTCATTGATGAAAGCCTTGAAATCGCCTTCCTTGTGCTCGATGTTCATCTTCTTGCGCAACACCTCAACCAATTTCTGGTCATACAGCAGGTCGTATGCATTCTTCACATATTCCTGATTCTTCATGGCATCGGCGACAATCTTGTTGAGCTGATCCTGGATGCTGTCCGGACTGAAGTTTCCGAAATAGTTCTTGATGAAATAGTCGCGGAAATAGTTTTCCACATCCGCGCGGGTGACGTTCACATCCTCGCCTTCCACGATGGTGTTCTCCAGAATCTGCCAAGCGAAAGAACGCTTGTACTGGTCGAACTCCTTCTCCAGCTTCTCGTCGTCCATATCCTTCTGGACAGCTTTGATGTAACGTTTCATGAAATCGTCGGGAAGTTCCACGGTCACGTTGTCCAGCAAGGTTTCGATAGCCTTGTTCATGAACAAGCGCTCGGTATCGGGCTTGTATTGTTCGGCAATCTGGCTCTTCACGGTCGCGCGCATAGCCGCCTCGTCGGTCACGTCACCGTTGGGGAAGGCCATCTTGAAGAAGTCCTCGTTGAGTTCGGCGGGCTCGATGCGGCCGATGCGCTTGATGGTCATCTCATAGGTGTACGGATCGTCGGCGTTGAGTTGCTCGACTTTGAGATCGAAGGCACGTGCGAAGAAAGGATCGGAACTGAAAGCACCGCGCATAGCCATGGAGACCTTGTCGCCCACTTTCTTGCCCACAAATTCCTTCTTGGCATCATCCTTGAGATCGCGGATAAAGAAGAAAGCCTCCTTTTCACCACCATAATCGACGGAAATGCTGTCACTTTCTTCAATGGATTCCGGCATGGTGTACTTGCCGTGACGCTCGCGGAGCTGGTTAATCTGGCTGTCGATTTCCTCTTCGCCCGGGACAATGGTGAAATCGGTGATGGCAGGCATGGCCTTGTAATCCACCTTGACATCGGGGCGGAGAGCATACTCGTAGGTGAACTTGAAATTGTCGGGGTTGTCGAAATCGACTTCTGACTTGCCTTCCACAGGCATGGGCTCGAAGATGTACTTCACTTCATTGTCCTTGAAGAACTTGTCGATCTGCTCGTTGACAATGCGGTCAACCTCCATCACGAGGATGTTTTTGCCATACATTTTTTGGACTATACCCATCGGGGCATTGCCTTTGCGGAAGCCAGGGACGGCGACCTCGCGGCGTTGTTTCTTCAACGCCTTATCTACGTTTTCTGCGTAATCTTCTTTTTGGATCTCAATTACCAGTTCCTGCACTTGGCCGGGAACGTTTTCGTGCTTAATATTCATTCAATCAATATTTTATATTACAAACAAAAAACACACAACACCCCTGAGGCGTTGCATGTTTTATCTTTCCTGTCTTCTATCGCTTATTCTTCAGCGGCATCGTCAGTGGTCGTCGTCTGTTCGACTTGGGTGTTGGAAATGCCGCGGACGCTGTTGTACTCGCTCTTGGCCATGAAGGCACAGACAAAGCAGAGCAGCATGATGCCTGCAGCAAGGCCCCACGTGGTTTTCTCCAGCACGTCAGCAGTTTTGCGAACGCCCATCACCTGGTTGGAGGAGGCAAAATTGGATGCCAAACCGCCACCCTTGGAGTTCTGAATCAACACGACAAATGCCAGTACGATACTTGCCAAAATGATTAATACTACACACAATGTAAACATCTTCTTTTACTTTTTTAGTTTATGACTTTATTGAATTTTTCCATTACCGGAGCTGAATTCCCTGCAAAAACGATGCCAAAATCAGCCTTTGGACATCATTTCTTTCAGTTCTTCAATTCGGGCTGCAAAAATACTATTTTTTTCGGGAAAATGCAACTTCAATATTTCAAACATCTGGATGGCCCGGTCATAATACCCTTGGTCAGCGTAAATATTTGCCAATGAAACACTTACAATACTTTGGTCCTCCACAGAACTTTCAATTCCGTAGTCCGCCTCGGCATCATGCACCTCGGGCGAATAGATGATTTTCGGAGCATCTTTGGAGAATTTCTCAATCAGCTGGTCAATAAGCGCTTGCCGGTTTTCGTGATCCGGCGTCGGGTGCTTGACGAAAATCGGATTCAAGGTGTCATCCTTCTTCGTCTTGGTCTCCACGATGTTGAGTTGAGGTTTGGTCCGCGCCTCCACCACAGGAACCGTCTCCAACGGCAGAGAATCGAAACGCAGTTTGTCGGGAAGTGTCAGCAACATCCTGGTCTTCGATCGGCCCGAAAGCTTCACGGAAAGGTCCTTCAGACAGAACATATTCAGGAGTGGCGAGGCAGGATATTTGCGTTGCAGTTCTCGCAAACGGTCCTGGACACACCCGCGTTCAGCCTCAACAAAGTCCGTAAAATAAATCTTTTCCATTCGACAAAAATTTGCGCTGCAAAAATAGCAAATTCTTTAATTGCCAACACATTCCCCTCCCGACGACCATCAAGGACGGCGCTTTTTCAGAAATGCCGGGGAATCGCCCCATTCCCGGTACTGCACCTCGTGCCCTATCGCCCTCATCCTCAGGTCAAGGCAAGAAAAACACTCCTCGGGCTTGTCGCCGACACAGGCTTTGTCAGGATAAATCAGATATTCCTCACGGTATTCGTTGGGGGTCAGGTTGGGCATTACGACATTCGCGCCGGCCAGAATGGCCTTCTCCCGGCCAAGCGGGTCCAGCGTCTGGTTGGCAGTGGCCGCCACCATGTTGATTTCGGGCATCATAAGCCTCAAAACGGCGATCATTTTGAGGGTCAAATCCATACGCTCCTTCACAGGCGGAATTTGGTCCGCATATTGATACAGCGGGGTATCGGGATGCGGGATATAAGGACCCATGCCCACCATAGCAACATCCTTTTGGCGGAAAAAGAGCAGATCGTCGGCCAAAATCTCCAAACTTTGGAAAGGCAACCCCACCATCACGCCAGTGCCGGTCTGGTAGCCGAGCGCTATAAGCGAGTCTATACAATCAAGCCGCCGATGAAAGTCATGGCGCTCGTCCCGGGGATGGATACGATAGTAGAGTTCCTCGTTGGACGACTCGATGCGCAGCAGGTAACGGTGCGCACCCGCTTCAAACCAGCGCCGGTAGGTCTCCTCGCTCTGTTCCCCCAAGGAGAGCGTGACACCCAAAGCGCCATTGTCAATCTCCTTGACCCGGGTGACGATACAGGTGATCATCTCCACAAATTCGGGATCGTTGCGCTCTCCGCTCTGAATGGCCACAGATCCATACCCCAACTGGCTCGCAAGGCGGGCGCACGCAACGGCTTCATCCTCCGTGAGCGTATATCGCTGCACACGACCATTGTCGCGCCGCACGCCGCAATAGAGGCATGACTTTCGGCAAACATTGCTCAGCTCTATCAACCCGCGCAAATGCACGTAGTTGTCAACACGATGGAGTTTGACCTCCAACGCCTTGTCCAACAGTGTTTTCATCTCATCATCTCGCGTGGAGAGCAGGGCCATGATGTCTTCCTTTTCGAGGAAGTCTTTTTCCAGGATTTCTTGCAAACTCATAAATTACTGTTTCAGACGGCAAGATAACTATTTCAGAAATAACAAAACGGGCTATCATACTGACAGTCCGTTGATTTCGTGGAGCCGGGGGGAGTCGAACCCCCGTCCAAACACGCCGCAAGGATGCTTTCTACAAGCTTAGTCTCCGTTTGATTGTCGGCGCCGGCATGGTACGGGACACACCTGGCCGGTGCTTATCTTCTAAAATTTCGCCTCAGCCTCGAAGCGCGGCCTCGGCTATCAGCCCTTTTATGATACTCCGGTCCGGACGTTGAGCCGAAAAACTTCCGGGGGAGCACCCGCGGCTACGGACCTTGTCCGCGCGGCGGGATCCACAGCGGTTACGCTGCGAATGCATAAGAAGTTTCGCCATTTATTTGGCATCGAGGGTTAATTTTTGACGGAATCAGCCCACAAATTCCGGCCTGCTTACATTCCCACGAACCTGCTGTCAAAACCAGACGACCCCATGGGAAAGGACGAGGTCACTTCACCTCGCCCTTCAGTTGCAATATGACTCTGTCCGTGTTCGCGTTCGACAACACCGTGATACGCTTGCTGATCAGACCGACGTTCTTGGCCGTGTATGTCGCCTTGATGGTGCCGGTCTTGCCCGGCATCACCGGAGCCTTCGACCAATCCACCTCGGTACAGTCGCACGAGGAGATCACATCGTCCAAAATCAGGGGCTTCTTGCCGATGTTCTTGAACGTGATCGTCACAACCTTCACGTCGCCGACTTTCAGCGTGCCGAAATCCACGACCTTCTTGTCGAACTCTATCTCCGCACCCGTGCCCGTATAGACGGTCTTGGTGGCAGGAGCCTTTGCGTCTTTCGACTGCGCCTGGGCATGGAAACACATGCCGAAACAGACCAGACAGACGATAATCAATATTCTTTTCATCTCTTTGATATTGGGTTATTCATTCACCTTGGGGGCACCGCTGTTGTTTTCGGGAGCCGCCTCCGTGGGCTTCGGGTTCACGTTGCCCATAATCTTCAACACCACGCGGTCGTTCACGGCGTTGGATTCCACCGTGATGGATTTGTTGATCTGACCGATGCGCTGGGTGTTGTACTTCACCTTGATGGCAGCCTTCTTGCCCGGTGCAATGGGATCCTTTGGCCATGACGGCACTGTGCAGCCGCAACTGGAACGGCAGTTCGTCAGAATCAGATCGGCTTTGCCAGTGTTCTTGAACACGAACTCGCATTCGCCGTTCTCACCCTGGTTGATTTGACCATAGTCATGCACAAGGGACTCGAAGGTGATCTCCGGAGTTTTCACTTTCTTGTTCGGCTTTTCTGCGTCGTTTTGGGCCATTCCACCCATCACAAACGCCAAAATCATCAATAAACTGAATACTTTTTTCATAATTTTGATGTTTAATATGTTCTTTTTTCTGTTTTTTTTCTTTTATAAAAATTTATAAGTGGACCCCCGCAAGGCCGTCCCACAACCCAAGTTCCATTATTCCTTGACCAGCTACACCGCCGTAGGTTTAACGTCCTCCCCACGATTTTTCATCAAGAAGGCTTCAACGGCCAATTCGTAGCCGTCAAGCCCGAACCCACTGACAAAACCGGCACAAGCGGATGACAGAACACTTTTGCGGCGATACTGCTCGCGGCCAAAGAGATTGCTGATATGCACCTCAACGACAGGACATTGCGCCGCCCTCACCGCGTCTGCCAACACCACCGACGTGTGCGTGTAGGCGCCCGCGTTGAGGATAATGCCATGCAAATTCCGTGCCGTTGTGATCGCCTCCGCCAACTCCCCTTCGCGGTCGGACTGGAAGTACTCCAACACCACCTGAGGATGGCGCGCTCGCAATCCCTCCAAATACGCTTCGAAGGAAACACTGCCATAGACGTTCACTTCGCGCGTCCCCAGACAACCGAGGTTCACGCCGTTGACAATCAGCAACCGAATATGTCCACTTTCACTATTCATGCAGAATGACAAAAATGTCCTCGTTGGGTTTGTGCATGTTCAGTTGCTCGCGACCGTATTTTTCCAACAGCACCGAATCCCCTGCCAACTGTTCGTAAGTATAGACGTTGCCCACCTGGTTCTTGGTGTTCGTGATCTTCTCCTCCAGATTGGAGATTTTCCGGTTCAAATCCCTGTGTGTCTTGAGATTGTGGTCGGAAAGGAAGAAGAAATAAGCCGCGAAGAGAATCAGTGTCAACGCGTACATCACGGCGAAGAACTTGAAGCGGCTGCGGGGTTTCGGGGTGGTTTCCATAATGCTTATCGGGCGTAATTGACGGCGCGGGTCTCACGGATGACCGTGATCTTGATCTGGCCCGGATAGGTCATTTCGTTCTGAATCTTCTTGGACAGGTCGAGGGATATCTGGTCGGCCTCCTGGTCGGAAACCTTTTCGGCACCGACGATCACGCGCAACTCACGACCAGCCTGGATAGCATACGTCTTGACCACGCCGGGATATGTAAGTGCCAGATTCTCAAGGTCGTTAAGACGTTTCATATAGGCTTCAACCACTTCTCTGCGGGCACCGGGACGGGCACCGGAGATGGCATCGCACACCTGCACGATAGGAGCGATGAGCGTTTTCATCTCCATCTCGTCATGGTGAGAACCGATGGCGTTCACAATCTCGGGGCGTTCCTTGTACTGCTCGGCCAAACGCGCACCGAAGAGTGCGTGCGGCAGTTCGGGCTCGGTGTCGGGCACCTTGCCGATGTCGTGCAACAGACCGGCACGGCGGGCGATTTTGGGGTTGATGCCCAGTTCGGCAGCCATGGCGGCGCTCAAGTTGGCGACCTCCTTGGCGTGCTGAAGCAGGTTCTGACCGTAAGATGAACGGTATTTCATCTTACCCACAAGACGCATCAACTCGTGGTGCATATTATTGATACCCAGGTCTATACAGGTGCGTTTGCCCAATTCGGCGATTTCCTGCTCGATCTGTTTCTTGGTTTTGGCGACCACCTCCTCGATGCGGGCGGGGTGGATACGTCCATCGGAAACCAACTTCTGGAGCGACAGGCGGGCGATTTCACGACGCACAGGGTCGAAGCTGGAGAGCAGGATGGCGTCGGGGGAGTCATCGATGACCACGTCCACACCCGTAAGGTTCTCCAGCGTGCGGATATTACGGCCCTCGCGACCGATGATGCGGCCTTTGATTTCGTCATTCTCGATGTTGAACACCGACACGGTGTTTTCGATGGCGGATTCCACTCCGGTTCTTTGCAATGCGCTGACAACCACTTTCTTGGCCTCAAGGTTAGCCGTGTGCTTCGCCTCGTCAACGATTTCTTTGATCATAACCAAGGCATCGGCTTTGGCTTCGTCCTGCATCAGGTTGATCAACTGTTGTTTGGCTTGTTCGGAGGTCATCTCGGCGATGGATTCAAGCTTGGTCTTTTGGGAGGCGATTTGCTCTTCCAGCTCTTTCTGTTTCTGGGCCACCGCGGTCATCTGCTTGTTGAGGTTCTCCTTCTGCGCGGCGTTTTCATTGTTCTTGCGGTTGAGGTCTTCCAACTTCTGTCCCAGGGTGTTCTCTTTCTGCTTGATGCGGTTCTCGGCGGCAGCGATTTGCTGGTTGCGTTCATTGCACGCCTTCTCGTGTTCAGCCTTCAGCTGCAGGAACTTTTCCTTGGCTTGGAGGATTTTCTCTTTCTTGATCAGCTCGCCATCCTCCTCTGCCTTCTTGAGAGCCTCGCGGCCGGCCTTCGTCAGTTGTTTCTTTAAAAGTGTATAGGCGAGGCCCAGTCCTATTCCAGTGCCTACCAAAATGCCTATAATAATTCCTAAAATTGTCATAAGTGCTTTATATATATTAATTTAAGTTGCCAATTCTCAAGAGTGTGCAGCATATAAAAAAACCGCACAAGTCCCATAGGGTTTCGAAAAACTCCTACTTGATATGGTCGAAGGTGCAGTCGGTGCTTCGCGCTTCCCCGGGCTATTCGCCATCCGTACGGATTGGGCCTGTTCTAGGCATGACAAGCGTCCCCTTCGTTTGTAATTCTGTTGAGTTTAACAAACGTATCTGGACTTATGCGGGATTTCTCTGTCAAAGAACGTCTAATCAATAGGGAACTCCTCTGTCAACTGCTTAAGCGATTCCATCATTGGAATCAGTTCCTCGTCATATTCCCTCAGCCTTTCCTTGTCGCCAAGACCTTTCACCACGAAATCCAACATCACCATATTCGTAAGGTCCTGCTGGTCTTTATATTGCCATTTTTTAGCAAAGTCAAAAAGACTGTCATTGATCAATTTTTCAGCTTCCCGGAAGTAATGCTCCCACTCTTTCTTGATGATGACCGTCAAAGGTCTCGAACCGATCGTCACGGTCACTTTCACATTTCCTTCCTCCATATCACTGTCCGCTTAGAAGCTTAATACTGCTGTCTATCTCCCGCACCCACTCGTTGATCTGTTTTTTTAGTTCTGTCTTATCTTCTTTCTCAATTATGGTAGTCGTCAGTTCAACCAACTTCAATTTTTCCTCTGTTTTTTCGAGCTGTTCACGAAGTTTGGACTCTTCCGCACGTAACATTTCATTCTCTCGCCTCAACGCCTCAAACCTCGTTTTGAGCTCCGAGAAACGATAAACCGCCTCTCTCACATTCATTTCCGTTTCATGGTACAAACTTTCAAAAGACGGCATAACGTTCCCATTAAA
The DNA here is from genome assembly GCA_045130275.1 of Bacteroidales bacterium. Lineage (GTDB taxonomy): Bacteria > Bacteroidota > Bacteroidia > Bacteroidales > WCHB1-69 > F23-D06. The sequence goes on along the minus strand of JBGUPL010000121.1, from coordinate 51,529 downwards.
AACGCTGCAAAAATACAATTTTTTGTTCAATTTTCAATCGTTTTTCATCCACATAGCCGTCAAACCACCGTTTTCATTCTCTTATGTATTTATATTTCAAAACCTTACACTTTTTTATAAACATGATTTTGTTTTTATTTTCTTGAAACGCACCGCCCCGCCCCGGACACCCTTTCACATCGTGCCTTGCGCTCCGCGATTGGAGGATCTCAACAACGGTCTGTTCGTAAAAAACAGGGTTCCCCTCTTGACAACCCCTGGTCCGGGATGGTATCTTTGCGGCATGAAAACGAAATTCCACTTTACCCGAGGCGAATGGGCGGCCGCCCTTTTCCTGCTCTCCATCATGACAGCCGGAAACATCTACTATTTCGTGTGTGAAAACCACCCGAAGCCGTCCTGCGACGTACACCAGTACGAAGCTCTTTTCCAACAATTTGCCTTCAAGCAGCAACAGCTAGACGACTCGCTCGCAGCCTTGCGCGAGGCCACTCTCCGCTCCCGCCCAGCCATCCGCGCCGACACGCTGCCACCACACAAGAACCAAGAACGGAAACCGTTGTACGATGTTGTGAAACTCGATATCAACAGCTGCGACACCGACCAGCTTGTCACAGTGCCGCAGTTCGGGAGCAAACGCGCCGCGAAACTCTTGGAATACCGTGACCGACTCGGTGGGCTCTACTGCTTTTCACAACTTCAGGAGGTGTATGTACTTCAAAACATAGACACCTTGAAACTGAAGTCTTTCTTGTTTATCAACAAACAGAAAATCAGAAAGTTGAACATTAACACGGCAAGCTATCAAGAACTGGTTTCGCACCCGTACATAGATGCCTATCTCACCAAGCTGATCCTCAAGCACCGCGAGAAAAACGGGGCTATTCGGGACCTCGACGAACTTCAGCGGATCACCCACGCGTATCCGGAACTGATCGAGAAGTTGAAGCCGTATTTGGTGTTTTAGTCAGCCGCTACTTTACAGATTGTGTATTCAAGCGACGAGCCTAAAGCGAATCAGAGCAGGGCCAGGGATTGACTTCGATACCGGCCATGCGCACCATCGCCTCATGCGTTTCGCGACACACCCGGTCAAGTTCATCCTTTCGGTTAGCACTCCGGTCGAACCAGATCGGCTCGCCCACATGCAGCGTCATACAGGGGAACTCCTTCCTCCCGAACAAGCGGTAGAGTCCTTTCCGTTTGCGATACGTGTAAACAAAAGGGATGACTGGACGGTCGTATTTGTAGGCCATAGAAAAAGCGCCCCGCTTGAAGGGACGGATGGGCGTGTAAACATCCCAACGCACCGATTCCGGGAAAACAATGAACCACATCTTACGGCGAGCAAACTCATCAAAGGCCTCGTTGAACTTGTGAACACCTTCGCGCGTCTCGGGAATCGGCACTCCGCCAACCTGCCTGAGAATCCAACTGGAACGGCCGTTGAAATGTTTGGCGTACATGGGAATACGCACCTGACGGAAGCGTTGACAGGCCGAGTGCACCCCCAAGGCATCGAATTTGAAAACGTGGTTGCAGACACAGACCGCACCTTTGCGGAGCTGTTTCCTGTACTTGCGTAAATTCCCCTTGATCAGAACCCCAAAATGGGCACGGCTGATAACGGTCACAAAGAGCCACTTCACCAACCAACCCACTACGAGATTGAGCTTGAAACGGAGAGAGTCATCCAGATAAGGGTAATTCTCGTCAAAGGTGAAACGGCCCTGGGAAGAATCCTCCACATCCACGTGCACCAACCGGCGATACGGATCGTCGGTGGGGTATTCAATGCCTATGTCGGGAATATAGACTCCTTCTTTGACCTTAAGCGTGCCAAATTCCACTGGTCCGGGTTATTTCTTAACAATATTGGACATTTTATAGGTGGTCACCGTGCCGTTGAACTCTTCCATAACCATCTCCACAGGAAGGTTGTCGGATTTCCGGTAGGTGATCACGATTTTGGCATAGCCCCGCGTGCCGGCTTTCTTGGCTGTGATCGTCACCACCTTGTTACCGCCCTTTTCAACCGCCGATGTGGTGGCGTCATTGTCAGTCGCAGCCTGTTTCCAATTCCCTGTAATGCAATTCATCAGGGTGTTACGTTGCACGCGCATCGCAGTGTTCTTTTCCGTGTCCACCACGGACTTCTTACCGCGGACATTGATCTTGATTGTCTTGCCATCGATGATAAAATAATCGCCGGCGGGAGTGGTGTAGTTCATCTCAAGCTTGTCATCGGAATAGAGTTTCAAGTTGCCTTCGGATGAAATTGTCTTGCCGGAAGCCTTGATGAATTTACTCTGCTGGAAATGGCATTCCACCTTTTGCGCCGAAGCAGCGAAGGCGAGCAAAGCAATAACAATCGTCAATAATTTCTTCATCTTTTTTCTGCTTATAACATTGATAAAATCTGATTTTCAGATATTTAACAAGACTGTCAGCTATCTGATCCGGGCGGCAAAAATAGTAAAAAAGTGAATGTCTTGCAATCATCGGCTCACCCTGTTCCGAAGGAACGGCCATTTCATCGCCCAACGGAAAAAGAGAGGCTGCAGTGTATAGGTGATCATAATGGTGGAGGCCATACCGATCAACGTGCAGATACCGATGGAGGAAATAGCCGGATGTTCAGCGCACAACATTGACAACATCACCGTCACCAGCGCGAAAGCGGAGAAGAAAATGGCCACTTTATGGTCCTCCAAGAGCTGATGGTTGTCGCTTTTCACGTCCGCTATCATTCCCTGCATCACGAAAATGCTGTAATCCACCCCTATGCCGAAGATAAACGTGGATATCACGATGTTGATGAGATTGAAGGGAAGGCCGAATATCGCCATCCATCCTTGCACCACATACCAGCTGAGGAACATCGGCATAAAGGCGATGAGTGCCAGAATCACATCTTTGAATGAGAAGAGCAGCACCACAAACACGAAGATGGACGAGATCAGCAGCGTGGTGTTGAAATCGGAATGAATCAGCGAAATCATGTTTCCGGTGTAATAGAACGGATCGACCACCACGGCATGCGGCATCGAGGCAACCAGATCGTCCAGCTGTGTTTTCTTGTCGGGGATCATTTCCACCGAATTGAAAATCAGATATTTGCCATCACTTTCTTCAATGAAGTTGCAAAGTAGGCCTGCCGGCACAATGCCCGACTCATACAAATCACCCGGCTCATAGTCGGTTTCCAACATGGCTTGGAACGGAGCAAAAATATCGGGTGAGAGGTCGTTTTTGACTGCAGCAGACCGCACAGCGGCCATTGCCCCCTTCACTTTCTCCGGTGTCCAATAACGCTTCCACGCTTCTATCCTCCGCTCTTGTTCTTGTCGCGACTGGAACAGCTTCGACACAACAGGTGTGTAGGCCGTCAAATCGCCGGTCTGCCGGAGCGAGTCCAACGTGGACGACAGCTTCACGTTTGCATCCAACGCCTCGTCCAGCGTGGGTGCAATCACCGCATAATAGCGTTGCAAACCGCCATGGTTGTTCTTTTCAGCGTAGAGGTTCTCGGATTTGTGCAAGGCATCGCTTTCAAAACCGATATGTTTCAGATTATTGTCGAACTGCACTTTCGGCGTGAAGACAAAACCGATGACAACGACGATGACCAAGACCGCGACGATGAAGGGATTCCTGTCATAAGCATAATTGTTGATTTTTGATATTCGGCTGATAATAAAATCGTTATGCTTTTTATCTTTTTCTCGTAAAAGATGCGGAAGGAAAACAAGCGCGAAAAATGTGTTGCCGACAAGGGCAAAAGTAGCGAACAGCCCGAAATCCTTAAGCAGCTCGCTTTGGGTGAACAGCAATCCGAGAAAAGCGCCAATCGTTGTGAGGCAACCGAGACAGACCGGTTTGGCCTCTTCTTCCAGCATTTTCTCCACATCTCCCACAAAACGTTGATGGATGATGACATGAAGACAATAACTGATGGCGACGCCGAGCACTACTGAGTCTATGCCCATGGCCATCAGCGACATGCCGCCCTTGATCCAATACATACAGGCCAACGCAAAGAACGAACCATAGGCCACGGGCAAGACATTCTGCCAGAGGATGTGGACGCTCTTAAAACTGACGCATAGCACGACAAGGATAATCAACAGCGAAATACCGACAGTGATTCCGATATCGCGCTTCATCACACGGGAGTTGTCGCCGGAGCGGACAACCGCGCCATGCATCAAGACCTCCACTCCCGGGTGCGTTTCCTGAAATGTCGCAACATGACGATTGATGCGCGAAACGAGGGCATCCCCGGCTTCTGAGTTAAATGCCTGGAAATTAGGCGATATAAACATTAACGCAACGGTGCTGTCGGCGGAAAACAAATGTTCGTTGACGATAGAGAAACCCGTTCCGCCAGAGATGTCGGGTATCAGGAAACGACGGAGATTGAGGGGATCGGTGGTCACCATTTGGGTCACATTGCCCGTCTCGTCGTTCATGATCAGCTCGTTGTTGTCCGCCATCGTCACGTCCGCTTGAGCGATGGCCGCGTCAAACCGGCTGTACAGGGAGGTGTCAACAAAAGATGGGAGATGCGCCATGGCATAGTCAATCGCGTTGAGTCCGGTTTCCAGGTCCATGCGGTAGAGCGTATTGGCGATATCGCTGTCGTCCGTCAAGATGGAGTCCATGAGTTCGTCAACATAATCTGCCAGCACTTCCGGTTCCACACCGGTCATTTGCATGAAAATCTTGTCCTTCACTTTCAGATTCCCGAACACGAGCCCGCTCTCCGACTTTTCAGACGACGGCAGCAGCTGCGACAGGTCTTCTTCAAAGCGCACTTTCAGCCCGAAAAAAACGAAAACCGCAGTACTCAACAACATCAGTGTGTACAATAATCCCTTGTGTTTTTTGAAAAACCGGTAGATGTTTACGAAGAACATACTTTAACTTTGACTTTTGACTTTGAATATTACCTTTTGGACTTGGGAGCGGAGGCATCCGTGTACCAGACAAGCGTGTCGATTTTGGCGGCGAAACCGCTCCAATGGCCGAGCACCTCGTCGCTGTTGAAGTTGGTGACTGCAGGCATGGGATTTGTAAACGGATTGCTTCCAAAGGCAGCCTCGGAGCCAGCGGACAACAAGTAGAGGTAGGTATCGTGATCGATTTGCGTGCGTTTCACATAGACCGTGTCGCCGGGGCGGAAAGTCAGACGGGAGAAGTTCTCCTGTTCCTCGTCGCCCATCATCCCGCGCAGCAGCATCGAATATCCGGCGCGGGTGAGTTCGTAGTTGAACGTAAGGCCGTTGAAGGTGCGGTCGTCAAAAGCGACCGGCAATCCGCTGATCCAGAGGCGGTCATGAAGTGTCGGGCAGTTCACTTTGCAGAAGAATGCGTAATAGTTTTCCTCATCGGCCGCATCTGACAGCAACATCCGGATGGAGGCCATCGAGTCGTTGAGCATCTCCGCCGACTGGTCGAAGCCGATCGAATCGAGATCGAAAGTTTTGGGGATATAGGTTTCGGCCGAATAAGTGTGACCATCATATTCCACGGTCAGTGTGTAATGCGTCTGTTCGCGTCCAATGACCTTGCTGCCCATGAAGGCCACATAATAGGGAGCTTCCGGGGAGAGTCCCCAGACAAGTTCTTCGGTCTCGCCGGATTCGGAAGTTATATAAACTCTTGCTTTGTCGCCAGCCACGAGCACGTCGTTCATCAGCATTCCCAGGTTGATTTCGGAAAAATAGGGAATGCTTTTCGAAAGCATCACCATAGCGGGGGAACCGTTTTCGATAGTGCCTTCGATCACCAGTTTCGGTTGGTAATCAGGGAGCTCCAGGTCGATTTCCCGCTGGCATCCACAGCACAGCATCATCAACACCGGGAAAAACCACAACAATCGTTTATACATTTATCCTATTTTAGTTTCTGAAATCGGCCGCGAAAATACAAAAAAATTGTATTTTTGCGCTCTTTTTCTCATCAAAGAATATGATGAACAACGACAAAGGAATCGACAACGAGATGGTGAGACTGCTGGGGAAGGCTGCGGAACCGCATATCTGGGACGAGCAGCCCGTTTTTTGTTTCACTTCGGACATCGACTGGGCATCCGAGGCCGTGATCGAACGCGAGTTCCAGCTATTGCCATTAGAACTGCTGAAGCTGACCGTATTCGTCACTCACAAGTCACAAATTATTGAGAATGAGTTTCTTGCAGGAAATCTACAACGCGGAATACACCCCAACTTCCTGCCCGGTTCATCGCATGGCGACACATTCCGCGAAGTCATCGAGACCTGCGTGTCGTTCGCGCCGGAGGCCTCTTGCACTCGTTCGCACCGCGCCTTCGCCGTCACCGACACCGAGCATCTCCTCCACAATGAGTTCCACTTCAAATGTTCCTCCAACATCATCACTACACTCGCTCCGAAAATCACTCCTTTCTGGCTGGAATCCAAGCTGTTGCAGATTCCTGTTTTTTTCGAGGAGGGCAGTTTTCTGTATAACAAGCTGGGCTTGTCAATAAAGCCTTATCTGGAATATTTCACCTCGCCGGGGCTGAAAGTCATTAGTTTCCACCCGATCAACATGGCCTTCAACACTCCCGAAATCACCTGGATGCGGCAGATCAAGGACTCGCTCACCCGCGAAGAATTCAACCATATCAGCGGAGAGATGATCGAATCCAGACGGAACCGGGAAAAAGGCGCCTTCGATCTCGTGACCGAAATCATCAACCTCACCCAACGACTCAACGCCCCCATCCTCTCCCTCAACGAAATCTACGAACAAACAATACGATTGACTAAACCTTAAAAAACATACTCTAACCCCTAAACCAATCAACAATGAGAATCCTAGAAAGTGAACGCTTAATTTTGAAACCCATCGAGCCTGAAGACCTGCCCTACCTCATGGAGCAGCGTTGGGACGCCGATCTCACCGACTTCATCATCCACAACCCGATATCCTCCTACAACCAGCAATTGTGGTACGAAAAGATCTGCCGCAACGGAGATGTAGCCATGTCCATCTTCTACAAAGAAAAGGCTGGCGAAAAGCCTGTGCTGCTCGGTGCGGTCGGGCTCTACGACCTCAACTATCGTCACCAGCGCGCCACTTGGAAGACCCTGCGCATCCCCAAACAGTACCAAGGACTCGGTCTGGCCTTCGAAGCTTCTGCAATGCTGATTGAATATGGATTTAACACATTGAACATCAACAAGATAACAAGCGATGTTTTCCCGGACAACAAGGGCATCATCAATCTGCTCGAACGCATGGGATTCAAAAAGGAAGGCCGTCTCAAACAGCACTACTTCCATCAAGGAAAATTCAAAGACGTGTTGGTTTACAGCATGTTGCGGGACGAATTCAACCGAAAGAAAGCCAAAAACCAATAAACGACAGCGCCCTGTGTATGTTTTACCAAAATGTTATTGAGCCCTACATCCGGCTGACGGAGCAGAACCCCGACCAGACCGTGGCCAAAATTGACGGTCGGGTCTTTTCCTACGCGCAATTCGCGCAACGTATCGCCCCCATAATGAACGAGTTGGACGCTTTGAGCATCACACGTGCAGGCATCGTGATGAAACCCGACCTCACCTCGTGCGCCGCACTGCTGGCCTGTCTGTTCAGCGGAGTGACCGCCGTCCCCTTGTCGCCGGAGCTTTCCGAAAGCGAGAGACAACGGATTGTCAACGAGTTTCAGCTGCCGCAAGTGCTGACCGTGGAGCGTATGCACTACTATTTCCGCATGACCTTCGAGGACGCCCTCTGTCGCATCGACAACGGACTATACAACATTGAAGATAAGCAGATTATGTGTATCCAATGCCGTTTCGACAAAGCCGGAGAACTGGTCTGTCGTTCCCTCTTTGCCAAAGACTTTCCGATGCAGAAGAAATTCTCGCTGTCGGCCATTTTCCAACAACTGATCCCAGATTTCCCGGAGATATGTTCCATTTTCTAAACAAAAACCTCAATTTCCAGCTATTCCTCTTGTTCGTGCTGGTAGGATGGACCGCGTGGACCGTTTTTGCCCGAATGACCATCATCCCCGCCGACGGCACCATGTTGCTTTTCCAATACATCGTGAAGCTTTGGACCTGGAATGCGCTGGTTGTCCGCATTTTGACCCTGCTCCTGGTACTTACCTTGACCGTCGGCGTAATCCAAAATTTCAACAAACACCACTTTTCCGAGAACAAAAGCTATCTGCCTGGCGTTTTCATGCTATTAATGCTCCAATGCGGCAAATTCCTGTACACTTTCACACCCGCGCTGTTGACCGTTTTCTTCATAGCCGTCATCATGATAGCTTACTCTCCCAACGAGCAATCCGGAAGGATGAAAGACCAACTTTTCTCATTCGGTCTTCTTATTGCTATCGCAACCTTACTGGATATCAGCGCTTTCGGCATTGTTTTGTTTCTTATTCTGATGATTGCCATCAATAACGTCACCTCTTTCAAAGACATTTTGATTTTCCTGATAGGTCTCTCTTTCCCATACCTTTGGGCATTCGCCATAGCCTTTATCTGCAATGACTTAACCACCTTCACCCAATCGTGGCGCAATCTTTTCGTCCTGGCTCCGGTCAAGAGTTTCACTTCGCTTCGTGTTCTTGACTATGTCACCATGCTTTGGCTCATCATCGTCACCGTCGTTTTGATGCTCCGAGACAAACAACTGTTAGACAATAAGTTAATCGTTATTCGTCAAGCTTTCAACAATGTCAACCTGTTGTTGATTTCCATGTTGTTTTTCCTGTTTTTAGGAATTGTGCCCTTTCCCGTTGCGCTAATCTATCTTCTGCCTCCCATTTCCATCTACATGTCAGTGGCAGTGACGCAGAAACGGTACCGTTTCCTGGTGGATTCCTTGATTGTCAGTTTGTGCGTGTTGTTATGTCTTTGAAATCAAACTTCTCACCATCCCCGACGATCGAGTGCGGGTGTGACGAGGCTGGTCGCGGGTGCCTTGCGGGACCAGTCTGCGCTGCAGCCGTCATCTTCCCTTACGGATATGCCAACTCTGAAATCAATGATTCAAAACAACTTACGGAGAAAAAGCGCAACGAGCTTCGAGACATCATCATTCGCGACGCCCTTTCCTATGCTGTTGTGGAAGTCTCCGAAAGCGACATTGACAAAATGAACATCCTTCGTGCCTCCATCCATGCGATGAACACGGCGGTGGGACAGTTATCGGTCACTCCGGAACTCATTCTCGTGGACGGCAACCGTTTCACCGACCATTGGCACATTCCTTACCGTTGCATCGTGAAAGGCGACGCGACGTACCTATCCATCGCAGCCGCCTCCATTCTTGCCAAAACCCACCGCGACGCACTCATGGTCCGCCTTGCCAGTGAATATCCGGAATACGATTGGGGAAAGAACAAGGGCTACCCTACCGCCAGACATATCGAAGCCGTCAACAAACTTGGTTTAACGCCCTATCACAGAAAAAGTTTCCATCTCAAGAACCAGCTTTCGCTCGACTTGTAAACTTTTTTGTTACTTTTTTATCACTTTTATTGCCACAATTCCCGTTGGATTTCGTCATATAGCCGTTGATCAGAGATGCTGACAGAAAAAGATATAGTAATCATTGAGGGGTGCCGCAAGGGCGACCCCGAATGTCAGAAAATGTTGTACGACACCTATGGGCCGATGATAAAAGGTGTCTGCATGCGCTACGCGGACGATACTCAAGAGGCCGAGGATCTGTTTCACGACATTTTCATCTTCATTCTGACGCATTTCGAAAAGTTCGACCGCATCACCAACCTCGGCGGCTGGTTGCGTGTCATCACCATCAACAAACTGATCGATCACCTGCGGAAGAAAAGGCTCTATGACACCACCCCGATGAGCCAGCTGATGCTGGAGCCTAGCGGGTCGGAAAAGGAAAATTACGACGGCATCCCCATGCAAGTTTTGCTGAGCATGATCAACAGCCTGCCTTCAAAATACAAAACCGCCTTCAACTTGTATGTGATCGATGAAATAGAGCAGGAGGAAATCGCCCGCCTGATGGATGAGTCCCCGACCAACGTCCGGTCGCTCATCTCCCGCGCGCGACGGATGCTGCGACAGAAGATCGAAAAATATATGCGAAATGAAGAATACCGATACTAACAATATGAGCAACAACCCCATAGAAGAGCTGCGTGAGATGACCTCGCCCGTTTCCGAACAGGAATGGGCGTCCATCACGAGCGACAAGCGCTACATGCAGAAATTCGGGCGCAAGCATGGGATCTCCCCGCGGGGACGTGCCGCCATCATCGCCGGTGCCGTAGCCCTTTTAGTCACCGTGCCCATTCTTGTCAAAACCTTCACGAACCACGACAAAGAGACCACACAAGTCCTCGTTCCTGAAACCGAAAACATCCAATCACCCGCCGGATCAGTGGAAAGCACGACTGTTGTGAACGCGACCGAGACACCTTCTTCAACCGTTACCGCCAAAAAGACAGAGCAGGAAGCGACAACTCCCAACACGGTTTCCGTCACGAATCAAGCGGCTGAACACGAGCGCCTCGTCATGAGCGATGTTATCGCAAATCGTCAGCAAACCGTTGAAAGTCAAAGTCCTGAAAGCTGGCCTCCGATTCTGCGCACCGACCCCACATCCTCCACCAACGCCCAGCGGGCTCTCCAAAATGCCCAAACCACCCCGGCGAAAATCGAAAACGTTGAACCGAAACCTCTCCAGAATATCCGCACCGAAGAGTCTCCTTCTCCTGCCATCAAGGCGGTTCCGAATGATATCGAGACCTCCGTCACAGCGGACGGCGAAGAGACGGTGAAATATGACCCTGCCGGCGAGCCAGAGCAGGAGGCTGACCAGTTTTTCATTCCTTCGGCCTTCACTCCCAACGGAGACGGCCTGAATGACCTTTTCTACGTGAAAGCCAACTTCGAACCGAAAAATTACGAACTGTCCGTTTTCAACCGCAACGGAGACCTGGTTTTCATCACCCGAGACCTCAACACCGGATGGGACGGCAAGCTGCACGGCGCCACAATGACGCAGGGCATGTACGTTTACCTTATCAAGTACAGGGACCGGGAAGGCAACGAGAAACGCAAACAAGGACAAATACTTCTAGTACCGTGATCGTATGGCAAACCGAGCAATCCCTCCTATCATCCATCCTATAGAGGCTTTTCCGCTCCCCACCCCGTTACGCAAACGGTTGCGCAACGGAATTCCTTTGTTCCATTTCAGCAACCCCAACTTGGATTTGGTCCACCTGCTCGTGCAGGTGAGGACCGGTTCGCTCTATCAGCCAGCGAAACACGTGTGCAACTTTGCCTACACGCTGCTTAAGGAGAGTTCCCCCACTCTGTCACCGCAGGAAACAGCTGAAAAACTCGATTACTACGGCACCGCTGTGAACACCGTTGTCGGGCTCACGCGAGTGCAGATCATGATCTCTGTGCCCAAAAACAACATCCCGAACATCTTGCCCGTAATTGCAGAATTTCTGATTTCGCCAGATTATCGTACTGATAATCTGCGAATTATGCAAGACAAAGAACTAAAGAATCTGGCATACAACTCCCAAAAAACCGACTATTTGTCTTGGCAGTTAATGTGGCACGAAATGTTAGGTGACACTTTTCCCGCCGTTTCAGAGATTGCCACCCCTGACACCCTCAACTCTTTGACTACAAAGCAGCTGAAGGACTTTCACAGGCAGAGTTTCTGTGCGGAAAATGTCTCCGTATTTGTCTCTGGAAATTTGGACAGCGATTCGGAACGTCTGCTGTCGGATCTCTTCTCATCCGTTCCAAATGGAGTCCCCTCTCCGGAGTTGCCTCAGATCCCATTCTGCAGTAATCCAGACCGAGTCATCTTCCAACCTCTTGACGGATGTCTGCAATCATCCATCATATTATGCACATTATCAACTGGTTACAATCACCCAGACCGTACTGCTTTTTCCGTTTTGAACACACTCGTTGGGGGTTATTTCAGTTCGAGACTTATGCAGAACCTGCGCGAGCGCCAGGGGCTCACCTACGGCATAACTTCCGCCAGCACCTATTTTGGCGACCAATCCATCTTTGCCATCAACAGCGATGTGAATGCCGATCAAACCGAGCGCGCCATCGAATCCTGTTTTGAAGAATTGCAGCGACTTGAAAACGAGCCTGTTAGCAACGAAGAACTCACAATGGTCAAGAATTATATCGCTGGAATCCAACTACGGGCCGCTGACACAAACGTCAATGCGATGCAAAAGTACGCCTTCTTCCACTTGTTTGGTCTGGACGAAACCGAAATGTACCGTTATCTTACTGATATAAAAAATGTTACGCCAGATAATATATTAATATTGTCAAAGAAGTATCTTTCCCACAATAAATTCACCAAAATTATCGTTGGAAAATATTCATCATAAAAATGAATCCTAAAGTGCAAAAACGTCATATTCTCGTCATTTTACTGTTGCTCCTTTCTTGGAGCAGCTTCGCTTGGGAGCCTCCCAAGATGCAGTGTCTGAAGCTGATGAACAACAATCAGCGCATCAAGATGGCATGGAGCAGCAATGGAGATTGCATCCATTTCGAAAAATACTACTTTTACATCAACAACATTCTCTGCGACAGTCTTTTTGGATACAGCAGCGCCACTCAGAGTTTCACGCTGTGCGACTATGGGTCACAGGACATCAACAACATCCCTATTGCCAGTGAATATTTTTGCTACATCGTGGCAGTGGACTCCAACAACGTGCACTACCATTCTGACACGATACACTCTTTCAGCATCACCGTCACTCCTCAAGCGAACAACACCCTTGCATTCCTTCAATGGGAGTCACCGACCAGCACGATGGACGCTTCCTGGGGCAGCACTTTTGACATTTACAAGAAACGCGGTTTCGAGGCCGACTTCCCCCAAGAGCCTTTTGTCTCCGTTCCCAACACCCAACGGAATTACACGGACACGTCCGATGTTTGCGACAATTCCCTCTCCTATCAGGTAGGCATTTCACACTACTATATGAGCGGCTCATTTCAGACACAATGTCCGTTCATGACCACTATCGGGACGGTTGAGCATATGGTGGACAGCACCAGTCCGGCGCAGCCGGTGCTTGACAGCGTGACGGTCACCCCGACCAACGAGGTGATGCTTGGGTTCCACGAGACGGATCCTTATATGACCGCGTTCATCATCTACTACATAAATCCCAACGGCACAGTACCGTTAGACACTGTTTATGGGCAGACCGTTTGGATCGACCCGATAATCGACCCAAGATTCGATTCCCGGCTCTACCGTATCGCCGCCATGGATTCATGCGGTAATGTTTCCCCGTTGACCAACGACCAGCAGTGCAACATGATTCTGAACATAAATAGCACTGATGCCTGCCTAAAGACCGCCAAAATCCAATGGTCTGGTTACACAAACCTATTCAATGACATCAACCATTACGAGGTGCTCTTCAGCAGTGATTTGGGGCAAACGTGGCAGAACCTCGGTTCCACCACCTCCAACAGTTTCCTAATCGAGAATCTGGATTTCAACCAAGACTACTTAGCGTACGTCCGTGTGGTGAACAACGGGGGAACGATCACGGCGAGTTCCAATCGGGTCAACATCAAAATCACAGCTGAGACGACACAGGATTTCTCCTATATTCGTTCCGTGTCGGTCATCGACAACGATTATATCCTCATCAAGGTTCTGACCAGCGGGGACACCGTACCATTTGTCAGCATCACCCTCGAGCGAAGCGAGGACGGTGTCAACTTCGAGCATTTCCGCACGCAGAATTTCATTCAGGGCGTGAGCAACTACACTTTTTACGACAGCACGGCCGACTTCAAAAGGAAGACATACTACTATCGGACTTTCATAGAAAACAGTTGCGGTTCAGCATCGGGTTATTCCAACATCTCGCACAACATCCTGCTGCATGGCGAAAACACGGCGCAGAACAATGTGCTCACCTGGAACGGATATGACAACTGGGATGGCGGCACCGCGATCTATTATGTGCTCCGAAAAGTGGAGAACGAGGATCTTTTCAACACAATCAACGAAGTGATGCCTGGTTCCATCAACGCTTACAGCGACGACATCTCCTCCTTGTACGAGTCCGGCTCGAAATTCGTCTATTACATTGAAGCCTCCGAAGCACCCAATTCATACGGTTTCGGGGAGACGAGCATTTCGAACCAAGTGCAGGTGATCCAGCCGCCCACAATGTATGTACCCAATGCCTTCCGTCCCTTAGGCGCAACCAACAGCGTGTTCAAGCCGCTTAATTCCTTCGTATCGGCAGAAGGCTACCGTTTTTCCATCTTCACCCGCACCGGTGAGTGCATATTCATAACCAACAACCCGCAAGAAGGCTGGGACGGTCGAATCAAGGGTGTGCTTGTCCCGATGAATGTTTATATTTGGACTATTGAATATACTGACACGGATGGAACGCATATGGAACGGACTGGCACAGTGACACTTGTAAAATAATTTAATTCACTTATAATCTTTATTGCACACTGATTTGACCGAAGAACATCGAAATCGTGACATTAGGAAATCCTTTTTATCTCTGAAATAAACAATATTAATATGAAACAGATAAACATTTTATGGATTGCTTTGTTGCTTAGCATTTGCGGTGCTGTCGTGGTGTCCTGCAAAGGGAAGAAACCGGCCACCAAACCCGTCAAAGGCGTTTTGGAAGAAGCCGTGAAGGAGGGCGCTGCGCCCAACCATGTCAACGACATACTGGACAGGCACGTTCTTGACGGAAATTACGAGAACATCCTCAACGACACGGTCTCGAAGGTCAGCGTGTGGAGCCTTGTGCGCTGCGATGCGGGCAAATCCTCCGATGGTTTCGGAGTCGTGGTCGTGAAAGATGGTCGCGCGACCATCTTTTCCAACATCCGCCACGGCAACCGGCCATTCGCCCGCTATGATGCAGGCAAAAACGAACTCTGGTTCACCGGCACTTCCATCGAAGGCACAGGCACTCACGTGGAACGTTTCTACAAGATCCGATTCACTGAGGACGGCCCCGCCCAAATCGCCGCCACCATCGACCCCTACGAGATGCAAGAAGCGCTCTGCAAAGAGTTGGAGTACGCTACTAAAGGCGATAAGATACGCCTTTTCAACGGCGACCGTGAACTTACGACTGTCACCAACACGGTGAAGGATATGGGCGAATTCTATGATGATGTCGTGTGGATCGGCGAGCAGCTCTCCTACGACATCGGACAAGACGACCTTTATGTATATGTGATACCCGGCGTAAATTTCGTGACCGGCAAGGTGCTGCGCTATGATGACATGCCCACTATCTCTGCCCGCGTAAGCTTGCGCGATGACGGGGGATTTTCACTTTCGGACATTGGAATCTCCATCTGGCCCTATGTTGGGGACTATTTGGATGAAGACAACAACGAGTCCAGCCTTCACATCAACTACCGCAACGACGGCAAATACGACGTTCAGATGGACATCTTCAGGCTGACGAGTCTAAGCGACGGCATCGGGACCATGGTGGACGACGGCATAGCTTTTACTGCCACAGACGCCGCCGGGAACCCCATCGAGGGACTCATTTCCTTGAAAGGCGAAACGGTCACGGTGACTTTCACCAACTCCACTTGGGAGCCGATTCAGAACGGCACATCCTTCAAATACATAAAAAAAGCAAATTAACAGTCTGTTTCATCACTATACAGCATTAAATTATGCATAAAAAAACTCTACAATGTATCCGGCGGGTACTCGCAGCCATCTTCTTCCTTGGCATCACGCTGATGTTCCTTGACTTCACGGGAACGCTGCACAAATTCCTCGGCTGGATGGCCAAGGCGCAGTTCCTGCCCGCAGTGTTGGCGCTCAACTTCATCGTCATCGCCATCCTGCTGATCATCACCCTGTTGTTCGGGCGTATTTACTGCTCCGTCATCTGTCCGCTCGGGGTGTTCCAGGATGGTGTGGCGCATATCCACAACTGGGCGAAAAAGAACAGATACACCTATTCAAAAGCGCATAACATCCTGCGATACATTGTTTTAGGGGTATTCATCGTGTTACTGATCGCCGGTTTAAGTTCTTTGGCCGCGCTGCTTGCCCCCTACTCCGCCTACGGACGTATCGTGCAGAACCTCTTCGCCCCAGTCTGGCAGTGGATCAACAACGGCCTCGCCGCGGTCAGCAAGCACTTCAACAGCTACGCATTCTACGAAAAAGAAGTTTGGTTGCACAGCCTTCCAACCTTTATCGTCGCGGCGGTGACTTTCGTCGTCATCGTCGTCTTGGCGTGGCGGAACGGCCGCACCTACTGCAACAACATCTGTCCCGTGGGCACTTTCCTGAGTTTTTTCAGCCGCTTCTCCTGGTTCAAGATGCACATTAATGAGGAAAAATGCATTAAATGCGGTCTCTGCACGAAAAATTGCAAGGCCTCCTGCATTGACGGCAAGAACGGGTTCGTGGACTATTCGCGGTGCGTGACCTGCGGCAACTGCATGGCGGTGTGCCCGAAGGAGGCCATTGAATACAAACACGTTAAAGGCAATCCCGCTGTTGTAGAGGCGAACAATCATTCACCCCAACCGGGCGACAAACAACCCGACCCTGAGACCGTTGACACCTCCAAACGCGCCTTCTTGATCGGCTCGGCCGTGGCCATCGGCACGGCGGCCCTCGCACAGGAGAAAAAGACAGTCGATGGCGGCCTAGCGGCCATCGAGGACAAAGTGGCGCCCGAACGCACCACGCCCATCGTGCCGGCCGGCGCAGGCACGCTCGATCGCTTCCTGAAACGCTGCACGGGCTGCCAGCTCTGCGTGTCGCAATGTCCGAACGATGTGTTGCGTCCCTCCACTGACCTGATGCACCTGATGCAACCGGTGATGTCCTACGAGCGTGGCTGGTGCCGTCCCGAATGCACCGCATGCAGCGACGTGTGCCCCACCGGCGCGATACAGAAGCTGCTCAAAGAGGAAAAGGCCGTCACCAAGAAGGGACAAGCCTTCTGGGTGGCTCAAAACTGCATCGTGGTGGCCGACGGCGTACCCTGCGGCAACTGCGCCCGTCACTGCCCCGCCGAAGCCATCGAGATGGTGCCGAAACGCGGCGACGACAGCGGCAAACTGTTCATCCCAGCCGTCAACGAGAGCAAATGCGTCGGCTGCGGCGCCTGCGAGTACGTCTGCCCCGCCCGTCCCCTCTCCGCCATCTACGTCAACGGCATCGAACAACAACGAACGGTTTGATGGCTGTTGGCTGTTGGCTGTTAGCTGTTGGCTATTGGCTATTGGCTGTTGGCTATTAACTAATAAAGACTTAGACTTAAACTTAGACTTAGACTAACAACTATCAATTACTATTCATAATTCATAATTCTTAATTCTTAATTAATGAAAGACCTATCCCGAAGAGATTTCCTCAAGATATTAGGCGCCGGTACGGTCGCGACGGCTGCGACGATGGTCGGTTGCCAGAACAAGGTCGGCGACCTCAACCCTAAAGGCACCCTGAAGCCCCAGAAGGGCCAGATGACCTACCGCACGAACCCGAAGACCGGCGACAAAGTGTCGTTGTTGGGTTTCGGCATGATGCGTCTGCCCGTCATCGAGAACGATGCCCCGAAAGGCGCGTCCGGTCGCGAGACACAGGCCCCCATCGACCAGGAAATGGTCAACAAAATGGTGGACAAGGCCATCGAATACGGTGTCAACTATTTCGACACCGCCCCCGTCTATTGCCAGGGGCGCAGCGAGCATGCCACCGGCATCGCGCTGTCACGGCACAAACGCGACAGTTACTATCTCGCCACCAAGATGTCGAACTTCGCGCCCAGCACCTGGCCGCGCGAAGAGTCCATCAAGATGTTCAAAAACTCCCTCAAGGAATTGCAGACCGACTATATCGACTATCTGCTCTTGCACAGCGTAGGCGGAGGCGAAGACGGTATGGAAATGCTCCGCAAACGTTACTACGACAACGGTATCCTCGACTTCCTGCTGGAGAAACGAGAGGAAGGAGTTATCCGCAACCTCGGATTCTCTTACCACGGCGATGTCAAGGTGTTCGACTACCTGCTGTCGCGCCACGATGAGTACAAGTGGG
Source organism: Bacteroidales bacterium (assembly GCA_045130275.1). GTDB lineage: Bacteria > Bacteroidota > Bacteroidia > Bacteroidales > WCHB1-69 > F23-D06. The sequence goes on along the minus strand of JBGUPL010000121.1, from coordinate 33,409 downwards.
ATTTCGTGCAGATCGAGATGAACTACCTCGACTGGCACTTCGCCAACGAGATCAACGAGGCGAACACAGAGGCCGAATATCTCTACAACGAACTGGCCAAGAGGAATATACCGGCCGTCATCATGGAACCGTTGCTGGGCGGCCGCCTCGCCAACGTGCCCGACTACATCGTCGAGGAGATGAAGGAGCGCGAGCCAGAACGCAGCGTGGCTTCGTGGGCGTTCCGATTCTGCGGCACCTACCCCGACGTGCTCACCTCCCTCAGCGGCATGACCTATATGGATCATCTGGACGACAACCTCGCCACCCACTGCCCACTCAAGCCGCTTACCGAGGAAGAGCTCAACTTCCTCGAAGGAATCGCCGAAGAAATCTACGACCTGAAAAACATCCCTTGCACCGCCTGCCAGTACTGCATGCCTTGCCCATTCGGATTGGACATCCCCGGCATCTTCTCGCATTACAACAAGTGCATCAAGGAGGGCAATTTAGCCACGTCGCAAGACGAAAGCGACTACAAGCAGATGCGGAGGGCTTTCCTCATCGGTTACGACCGCAGCGTGCCGAAGCTGCGCCAGGCCGACCACTGCACTCACTGCGGCGAGTGCGTCACCCACTGTCCGCAACGCATCCGGATTCCGGAAATGATGCAGATGGTTGACGAGTATGTGGAAAAGTTGAAACAGGGAACCTTGTGATTATACACTAACCAAACAAAAACGGGGCATTTGTGAATGCCCCGTTTTATTTTATGTTCAATGACCAATTTATCACAGACCCGTCGCCAACAGCGACAGATCATTGATCACTGTTCCTGAATATTACAGCAGGTGAATGGCAACCGTCAGGCCGGCCATCACAATGCTCACCATGCTCATCAATTTGATGAGGATGTTCAGGGAAGGACCGGAAGTGTCCTTGAAAGGATCACCCACGGTATCGCCCACGACCGTAGCTTTGTGGTTGTCAGAGCCTTTGCCGCCGAAGTTGCCTTCCTCGACATACTTCTTGGCATTGTCCCAAGCACCACCGGCATTGGCCATGAAGATAGCCAACACGAAACCGGCACCGAGACCGCCAACCAGCAGACCTAGCACGCCAGCCACGCCGAGGATCACACCCGTAAGGATGGGAGCCAAAATAGCAAGGATAGACGGCAGCAGCATTTCTCTTTGAGCACCCTTGGTGGAGATAGCCACGCAACGTGCGTAATCCGGAGTACCCTCACCGGTGAGGATGCCCTTGATTTCGCGGAACTGGCGACGAACCTCTTCCACCATCTTCTGGGCGGCGCGACCCACGGCGTTCATCGTGAGACCGCAGAACAGGAAGGCCATCATGGAGCCGATGAAGACACCCACGAGCACTTTCGGGTTCATCAGGGAGACGTTGTACCAGGTCATGAAGTCGATGAGGTTGGCAGCGGCCAGTTCCTCAGCAGTCTTCTCAATACCATCGGCCACAACAGCAAGGCCATCGCTAGCACCTTCGGCGATACGCACGAGAGCCATCTTGATCTCTTCCACGTAGGAAGCGAGCAGGGCGAGGGCGGTCAGGGCGGCAGAACCGATGGCGAAACCTTTACCGGTAGCGGCGGTGGTGTTGCCCAGTGCGTCGAGAGCGTCTGTGCGCTTACGGACTTCGGGTTCCAAACCGCTCATTTCGGCGTTACCACCGGCGTTGTCGGCGATAGGACCGTAAGCGTCGGTAGCCAAGGTGATACCCAGTGTGGAGAGCATACCCACGGCAGCGATACCGATACCGTACAGACCCAGCGAGAGGTTCGCGGGCGTGAAGGCAATCTGGAAGCCGTTGGCGCAGAGATACGCGAGAATAATCGCGACACCGATGGTGAGCACCGGAATCACGGTGGAAATCATACCCAAACCGATACCGGAGATGATCACGGTAGCGGGACCCGTCTGTGAGGACTCGGCCACCTTTTGGGTCGGCTTGTAGGATTGGGAGGTGTAGTATTCCGTTGACTTGCCGATGATCACGCCGGCGAGCAGACCCACGACCACAGAGAGGGAGACCTGCCACCACACGATTTCGGTAGCGTCTTTGAACAGCACGTACATAATGCCGAAAGTGGCAATGGCGATCAGCACAGCGGCGGTGTTGGTACCGCGGCTCAAAGCCTTCAACAGCTCAGTCATGGAAGCGTCTTCCTTGGTGCGGACCAAGAAGATACCGATCACGGAGAGGACCACGCCCACGGCGGCGATCATCATAGGAGCGAGGATGGAGCGCATCTGCAGCTCAGCGCCGAGGGTGGCGAAAGCGGCAGCACCAAGAGCCATCGTGGAAAGGATGGAGCCGGCGTAGGACTCATAGAGGTCGGCACCCATACCGGCCACGTCACCCACATTGTCGCCCACATTGTCGGCGATGGTGGCGGGGTTGCGCGGGTCGTCCTCGGGGATGTTGTACTCGGTCTTGCCGACCAGGTCAGCGCCCACGTCAGCGGCTTTGGTGTAGATACCACCGCCCACACGAGCGAACAAGGCCTGCGTGGAAGCACCCATACCGAAGGTCAGCATCGTGGTGGTGATGATCACCAGATGGTTGGTTTCCGGAATGAAGTAGTTGAGGATGAGGAACCACACAGACACGTCGAGCAGAGCCAGACCGACGACGGTGAGACCCATGACGGCACCGCTGCGGAAAGCCACCTGCAAGCCCTTGTTGAGGGTCTGGCGGGCGCCGTTAGCGGTACGTGCAGAGGCGTAGGTGGCGGTCTTCATGCCCAGGAAGCCGGCCAAACCGGAGAAGAAACCGCCGGTCAGGAAGGCGAACCACACCCATCCGTTCTGCAGATGGAAGATGGACATGATGAAAAACAGCACGGCCAAAACGATGAACACAATGGTCACCACCTTGTACTGCTGTTTCAAGTAAGCCATGGCGCCCTTGCGGACGTGCGAGGCGATTTCGCGCATAGTCGGAGTGCCTTCATCTTCCTTCAGCATTCTGCGGTAGAAGAAGAACGCGAAACCCAACGCGACAATGGATGCGCAAAACACAATCCATACATACTTTACAAGATTTTCCATACTTTTTTGGGTTTTATGAATAATTTAGTTAGATGTTTCTAATCAAAAATAATCAAACTGCAAAGATGCAATTTTTTTTGATACAATGAAAAAGGAAATTAGAGGTCAAAAACTGCATTTCTAATACCCCTGAAAAAACACCTCAACCAAACACCCTAACACCGCATAGAACACAAATACCCGCAGCACTTTCTGGCCGGCGGCGGTGAGGGCGGCGCGGTAGTCGCCCAACTGCGGGAAGTACTTGCCTACATAGAATTCGTTGTTTGCATCAAGTACGATGTTTTTGCCATATGAAGCTGGAGCAGGGAAATTCTTGTAGTCCAACAAAACACACCCTTTCTCTGTTTTCCAGATCAAGTCGATTTCGCCCTGCACCAACTGACCGTTGTCGCGGCGGTAAGAGAACGGTGTCTCACGGAGCAATTCGCCCGGCCCGAACGTGTTTTCCAGATAGGAGAACAAAGTGTCCGCCGCTTGGGGCAGCAATTCCGGTTGGGGCAACACCTTATCCATGCCGTGATTCTTCACCGTTTGCTGCGCCAGTGCGATATTGGCCTGCTCGTTGGCTTTGATTTTTGCCGTCCCATCCCAACGGTGCGCGGCCATATAATTGTGGATGCAGGTGCCGAAAGCGGCGGAGTCTTTGATATCTTTATGCGCAATATACTGGGATGAAAAGCCATCGACCGGCGCAGCAGAAGCATTGTATTTCTCCTGCGAGTTGCTGGGGGAGATGCGCTTGGGCTCATTTGTGCCGTCAACAGTTGCTATTGGGAGTTTGACTGCCGTTTTAGCCCCTGTAGAATAGGCGTGGCTGATGTCTGTAAGTATTTCATAATATGCAGGATGTGCCGGCACTCCCCACAGGTCAACACTTGTTTTGTCAGTTTGGTCAGCAGGCAAATCAAGGGCTATGGGCACAGCCACTGCGGGTGCAGAGCTTGTGATGGCATTTTTAATCCAAGCCAACGATGGGGTTGTGTTCTGACGACCGCTCGGCATAGAGATGGTGATGAGGTAGTCGCGAGCACGGGTGACACCCACATAGAGCAACCGTTTGATTTCGCCTTCCACCTTGCCGTGCAGCATGTCGTAATAGCCGTTGTCGTCATTGCCGGCACTTTGTTTAGACAATGCCAAAACAGTTTTGGCAACTTCATCGTTCACATCTCCGCACTTAGGAATCAACTGTAGTTCGGCGTTGCCGTATGTGCCTTTCAAATTCAGTCCAAACCAGTTTTTCTTCACAAAAGATGCAAGTTCCAGCTCATCAGTATCCAACGAGTCCAGAATGACGATCTTCCACTGCAAGCCTTTGGACTTGTGATACGTGGCCACCTTCACGCCCTCGGCACTTTGGTCCAGTTCCGACTGGATCTCCACTTCTTTCATATAGTCAAGGAACCCTGAGACGGTGGCGCTTTCGGCCGAATTTGCCGTTGACTGTTCGTAAGCGATGGCCTGCTCGATCAGCGTGTCGAGATTGTCCTGCCGAATCTCGGCATTGCCCCATTTAGCCACGACGTTGCGCACATCCATCACGGCAATCACCCCCTTGACAATGGCACTGATATTGAGTCCGCGCAAACCTTGTAGTTTGTCGTTGAGGTCGGCGAAGAATGAGTCCGGATCTTTTTTTGCCGATTTGCCTGCCACCGTTCCCGCTGTTGCGGCAGTTGTGGCATCTTCTTCATTCCCGTCGTTGACCTCTTCGTCGAAGAAAGGATTGTAGTCGTATCTTTCAGCTGCAATCTCTTGTAAAATAGCACCTATTTCTTTATCTTCCAACAATTTGGTCAATTCCACTTTCGCGTAGCGGCGTTTGATGCCGGCCACATATTTCAGCAGGGCAAAAACGAGTCGCACCTCCGCTTTGTCCAAAATGGAAGTTTCGGGCGAGGAAACGGGAATGCCTTTTTTACGCAGGGCCTCCTCAATTTTGGCGCAGTCGGCTTTTGTGCGGGAAAGGACAGCGATGTCGGCAGGGACAATGGCCGTACCCCAGTTGTCATCCTCATCATACACGCCGGGGAATGTGGCAACTTTGCCGTTGAGGATTTCCGCCACACGGTCGGCCAAAGCGTCCACAGAGTTGCAATGCCAGTGCTGAATGGGATGCTCTATGCGTGGCTTTCCATCTTCCCCCCTATCATCCCGATGAACATGCAACCGCACATTGTCAATGATCTCCGAGGAGGCACCCGTGGCGAACGAATTCTCAAAAACAGCATTTGCCAATTCCACCAAACTTTCGATGGAACGGTACGAGATGTCAATGAGTTGCGAACTACAGCCGACGGCGGGGACTCCGGGAGTTTTTCCCGTCAGAGGGTCAGGAAACGATTTCAACAGTTCGGTCGTAAGCGACGAGTCGCTGCCGCGGAAACCGTAAATGGCCTGCTTCCGGTCGCCTACCCAATAGCTTTTTTGCACCAAGTCCGACAGTTTTTTGAAAATCTCCAGTTGGATGGGATTCGAATCTTGAAATTCATCCACAAACAGGTACTTGATACTGCTTCGGATGTCATCCTGAACTTCTTTTTTATCAAGGAGTTCAAGAAACTTGGCTTCCAAGTCATCGAAATCCAGCAGATTGTTGTCGCGTTTGTACTGTTCGAATTGTTGCGACCATGTCCCTGCAATGGTGAAGATGCGGTTGATGCAGTCTTTCACTTTTGTACCATTGGTAGTATTAAGCACAAGACACTTCTGGATGTACTTTTTTGAATCATCTCCACTTTTTATTTGGAAATCATTAATACCACTTTGATATTTATAGAATTTTGATTCTGAATTAACAAAAGTAGCAAAAACATCATTGGAGAACGATGTGCTAGCACAAAAACCATCGTACTGCTTTTTCTTATCTTCAGCAGCTGTTTTTGTTTTTCCTTTGCCAGTTTTTATTAGATTATCCAGAAAATCCACGTAATCTTTTACCAAACTTTGAAATGTGGTCAGATTGAAATCATGAACAAAAAGTCTATCCACCACATCGCACGACTGCTGTGCGAAATTCGTTAATTGCGATGGGTTGATATTATATGCCCGCATTTTGGAAACGATTTCCAGCACATATTCTTTCCAAAAGTCGTAATCGACGATGTTTCGGTCTTTCGCAGCATCATAGTGTGTCAGGTTGAAATCCCTTGTAAACTCGTAAAAGGAGTTCAAATCGTCATGAGTTACCGCTTTTTTGAGCGATTGGTTAATGTAACGTTTTTTGTCCACATCGGCCATCACGTTGAACTGTCCGGAATAGCCGAGCAGCGTCCAGTAACGCTGGATATACTGCTGCGCCACGGAATGCACTGTGCCGATGGTGGCGGTGTCGAGGATTTTGGCCACATCGAGGGCGGCAGGGGCTTCCAGCAACCGCTTGAACGTCTTCTCGCGGAACTCCTTGGCAGCAGCCTTGGTGTATGTGGTCAGGATGATTTCAGAAGGAGCGCAAGGATTTTCCTTGTCAGTCAGAATATCTTTCAGGATGGTCACCAACTTGTAAGTCTTTCCGGCACCCGCACCGGCATTGATATAGTGAACGTTTTTCATAATTTACTTGATTTTGCCTTTTAATACAGTATTCTTGCCGTAGGTTGATTCTTTTGCTGTTGCCGCCATTCCAGGCCCTCTGCTGTTTTTCTTCAACTTGTTATTAAGGTAGTAATTACCAGGATTGATTATATACTTTCCAACAAACTCTGTATTTTCGAAATCAGACCCTTTCATTTCCTCTCCTTCCTCTATATATCCATCCTTGAGGTTTTGAATGCGTTCGCGATAGGAATTCACGGCTTGTTCAAAGATCTCAGATGTGGTTTTTCGAGGCACGACCACAATTGCTTCTGTCGATTTGAAGTCATCGTCAACAGTCAGCAGCTGCGCTTGTTTCAGCAGATAATAGCCACGCACTGCCACTGGCGAATTTCCATTCATCTCTGCAATTTCTTGATACAAAGCCAATTGCAATTCCTTGCACTCTTTCAACTCATCCACTCTTTTGTTGGGACTGCCCGTCCATTTGAAATCGAAGATCAAATACTCGTATTCTTTGCCCTCTTTGTTTTTTCTTTTCAGGAGAAAGTCGATTTTAGCATAGTACTTGAAAATGTCCGTAGGAGGCGTGTTGTTGTCTGTCAACACACTGGTGTACTCAACTTCACTTCCCACCACCTTCAAATCGTTGTTTTCGATAATTTTCGCCAATTTTGGCATGCTGTTCTCGATGAAAATCCGTTTAAAGATGGCGCACTCCATCTCGTTCTCCGGCTGTAACAGTTGGGCGCCCACGTCAAAGATGGCTTTATCGGTCCGTTCTTCAAGGTCCGTGCTGTCATTGCAATAATCCAAGAACTTTTGGGTGTCCACTTCCCCACTTGGCTTTTTACAATCTTCCACCATCTGGTTAATGACCCAGTGAGCCACATTGCCTTCCACGGTGGACAAATTGCCACTGTCTTCATCCTTCATGTTGAAAATATAATCCAACACATAGTCAAAAGGTTGGTTGATGAGTTCATTCAAGCTCGAAAAGCTCTCGTAGTCGCGTTGGTAGCCCACCGGCTTGGGCATAAACTTGCCGGCACTACTGTATGATGCCGTTTTGGGGGTTGGCTTGTCAATATTGGCCAACAACGCTGGGTCAACCTTATGTTCCACTTTCTGCGTGTCGGCGGGTGTGGTTGTTATGGCAATACCGTTGGGGACTCCCTGTTTACCGATTGCAATCTTGTTAAGAGCCCGCAGTTCGGTGATGATCAGATTCTCCTCGGTGCGCCCGCCGTCCTTGCGCTGGGGCATCAGCGCGATGATTTTTTCAGCGCAGCTCACGGCAAACCTTTCGGCGAAGTCAGAAGCCTGCATCTCCAAGGAAGCATCGGGAATCAACAGCCCAACCGCTTGGAGGGTTCTTATGTCAGCGGGATTCAGGAAGGCGTACTCGTATCGCGGGCGCGGCTTGCGCACGCAGTCCATCCACATCACGGTCTTCCCGCCCACGGCCAATCCCTTGAGGTCCTTCAGCATGTCGCAGGAGCAGAGACGAGCGAAGTCGGTACTCACCGTTCCTCCCTGGCAGATGGTGGAGGTGACTTTATCCAGTTCGTCATTGGCGACAATTCCTTCTCTGTTCTCCAAAAAGGCGAGCAAGGTTTGGATTTGTTCCTGAAGCAGAAGTATTTGCGCATATAATTGCGTGCCGGTCATCGGTGACATAGTCCGTTCGGCGGCCGCATTCTTGAGTGCAGTTTCCGTCCAATCCGAAAGATTTTCGCAGAAACCTTTCACCTTTTTGACCGCGACTTGCCCGTTTTGGCAATTTTCCCACATTCCCCAAAAGTCCTGATTAGGTTGGACAATGTCATCTATTTTGACTACAGTACCATCTTTTTCAATCAAGTCGCCGAACCCGCCCACATGTTGAAGATGGCGACGCAATTGGCTACGGATTTCCCGATCGATGGGGTGTTTGAAAATGGAGAGGTAGTCCATCAGCTTGCCATAGTTGACGGGGGCGCGGAAAAGCGCGACACCCAGCTTGAGCAGCTGCGACAAGTCTGTGGCACCCTCCACCGAGGCATCCACCAGCGGTTTGCCCACCGACTTCAGCACCTGATTGAAGGTGAAGTTGTCCTCATTGATGAAAACGTCGGGAGTGTATTCCGTCTGTGTGGCCGCCCACTGGTAGGCGTCGTTCTGCTCGGGGAACTGGTAAAGGATGAACTTGTCGGCATAGTCACTGAGGGATTGCTTATCAACTATTGCAACATCGTTTGGTTCGCCCACATTTCTGCCTTTCTTTTTGATCTCTTCCAGCACCTTACGGATAACGGGAGGCAAGTATTCCTGTTTCATATTCACCTCGATGGATATATCTGCCGGAAGAATGTTGCGTTTTTGGGCTTCGGCCAACAATTGGTGCCACCGTTCGCCAATGCCGATACTGTCAAAATGATCTTCAACCGTCTGCAAATCCTTTAGACGTTTTTCACCATCTTGGGAAAGGCCAGAAATCGAGGTGTTCTTGTCCCACCCCGCCATACACAGGGCATCGCGCCAGCTGAGCAGCTGCTGGGCGACGCCCAGCGGGTCGTTCTCGAACGATTGTTGGAAGAATGGCACAGTGGACGGTTTTTTCTCCAGAACTTCACGGATGGCGTTACAGTAGGCGACAGAGCGCTGAATGGAGGAGTTCTCCCCGCGGCTCAATCCAGCACGCAGCTCCAGTTCGTTCAACAAACCGAGCGGCCCGACATATTTGACACCGAGCAGGCATTGATTATTATCGGGATTCCCCGCATAGCAGTTTCCGTCGTAATAGGGGCTGAAAATAAGTTTAAGCATAGCATGTTTTTTTACACGGCAAAAATAAGATAAAAACGGATATGGGCGGCGGGGGTGAAGCCCTCCAGTTCAGGCGTGATGTATTTCTCGTTCCAGCGCAGTTGCGGCGAGAACATCGGCTCGTCGTAACATTGGGAGAAGTCCTTCTTTCTACTTTCAAACACGCTTTTCTCGTAATCCTCTATCATCTCGTCGACAAGCCGGTCAAACTCCTCCCATTGCTGCTTGCGCTCCCATTCGGTGAGGTCGTCCTCATAGAGCAGATAGCCGTCCTCGATGGCACAGCGGTACATTCCCTGCCGCTCTTCTTCCGAGGCGGAGGTGATGGGGAAGAAGTAGTTCCACAGATAGTCTTTGACTTTTTCTTTATCCATAGCTTTGTTGTTTTTTTTCTTTTGGTTTATCCTCTTCTTCTGATGACAGTGTTCGCAGTTTCCTTTTCACAAGATCCCTTATGTACGAAAGAAAGTATAGCAGGTCTCCACGGGTGGCTTCAGGGGACATTTTCAGCTGGAATGTGGTTCCCTCTATTTGGAAGTATTCGCCTGTCGGCCTGAAATCCTCGGACTTCATTTGTGCGATTTTTTCCCTGTATTTGTTGAGATTCTGAAGTGTTTCAACCAATTCAGATTCGGTAATACGATTCTGTCCGTTTTCTTTCTCGTTCATAATCAATCGGAATTATTCTTTACAACCATGACGGGTTTTTGCTGGCGAACGATTTTAGTTTGCGCCATAAAGCCGTAGCATTTCCTCGTATTTCGCTTTCAGTTTCTCCCGCAACGCCTTCGGCACTAGCTTGGTGGGACGGAACACATTCGGTGATTCGGGGTGGAAGTGGGTGTCGCCCTCGCCTAAGGAGTAAACCAAGTAGCTGTCGTCGCTGTAGTCCCAATGGAACATGCAATTCTCCTCCTTGACTTCAACGCTTTTGTCGCGACATGACTTTTGGCAATCCTTCATGCAATCTTCCCAACAACGTTTACGAAAACCGGCGTAGTCCTCCATAGTGGGCTGTGCGTGTCCTACCACACAGAGCTCCGCTCCCCATTCGTCAATCACCTCCACGATGTCGCCTGGCTGGAATCGGATCTGCTCGGGGGTGCGGCCCTTGAAATGGCGTTCGCATTGGTAATCCAGCAGAGATTCGTCGTTGGGCTTCCCGTCGGAGGTGTAGGTGCGCACCGACTGCACATCCTCAAATGTCTTTGCGTCCAGTTCGAGTTCTATAATCTTGTATGCCAACACAATGTCGTGTCCGAACCGTTTCTCGTCGTCGCGGAATTCTTCGTTTTCGGTAATGTCTTTCAGCCGTTCCTGTTCATACTCTTGGCACTCCTTAACCTCTTTGAACATCTGTTTTTGGGCTTTATCTAAAGAAGAGAAAAGTCCCAACTCGTCCGTATCGGTTTTACGGACAGGATAGCGCGCCTTGCTGTTGGTGTAAATCCTGATTAATTCAAAAACGGTTTTCATAACAATCTGATATGGTTAATTCTCTTTTTCTTTGAACTTGCCCTTATACTTGTTGTTCAGATATTCGGTTAATTCATCCTTCTTCGGCTTGAACGCCTCCCGGAAGTCTTTATTATTTTTCATCGGGTTTAAGACCGTATATCTTTTCTGCAAACTCCTTAAACGGCATAGCACCGAGTTTCCGATAAAACTCATCGGGGTTGTCCCCTATTTGAATCGGTCCTTCATCGTTTTCATTATCCTCATTGATGGTATTTTTCTTTTTGCTTTTTGCAATAGACTTCTTCATATAAGCAATTGCTTCTTCGTGTGGCATTTTACTGACCTTAATCAGTTCCGCTATTTTTTCTTCGTTAGTCATAATTCTATGTTTTTATTGTTTATACCCGCAAAAGTTCAAAAAATACAGGAAACTACTTTTTTCGGTGCAAAAATACAACATCGGGAAACAAGGGTGTGTTTTTTGCTATTTGCAGATTTTTCCCGCCCTCGCGATGGCAGGCATGGAGCCTACCACAAGCCTGCAGTTGGTCGTATGCCGTCACTCCCCTGCCCTCGCGAGCCGGAGATTCCGTTTGGCCGGTCACCTTCTCCTTCTCTCGTCAGTGCGGTGACATCTGTCAGTGCAATCCCTTTTCGTCATAGCAGTCTGGCCAAACGGAATGGTGCGCGCCGCCGGACGGGGGAATGGGAAAAGACGGGCGGCGGGGAGAATAGTGCCGTTGCCGGATCCATTGCGACCGCCGCCCGTCTTTTCCCATTTCTTTCCCGAGTGCGTTGCACCATTCCGCAAGACGCGCCAGCGTCGAGCGGAACCTCCTGCCCGCAAGGGCACAAGGATACGTTGTACAACACTTCTGAGGGAAATCCAATGGTTTTTATCTTTTTTCTTATCGTCGCAATCAAAGCTTTTGTTATTTTTGCCGAAAAAAACTATGAAATCTGGATATGCATATATCATGACCAACAAGTACCACAACGTGTTATACACTGGTAGCACTGTTGACATTGTCAAACGGGTGGCACAACACAAGAATCATCATTACAAAGGTTCCTTCTCTGATCGTTACAACTGCGAGTATTGCGTTTATTTCGAAGAGTTTCCCGATTACAACTCTGCAATCCAGCGTGAAAATGAGATAAAGAACATGAAGAGGGCAGAAAAAATCAAACTCATCAACGACAGAAATCCCGAGTGGAAAGAGTTAGTCTCGGAAAACGGATTTTGCGAGAAGCCGACACCTTGGGCGGACCAAGTAAAGCGTGTTATTGACGAGATAATGGAAGAGAACCACGGTTTCCGTATCAAGTAATCCCCTCTCCTTGCGAGCCGAAGATTCCGTTTGGCCGATCAGTTCCTCCTTTTCCCGTTGGCACAGTGTCGTCCGTTAGTGTCGTCTCTTTCCGTCACCGCAGTCTGGCCAAACGGAATGGTGCGCGCCGCCGGACGGGGGAAGGGGAAAAGACGGGCGGTGGGGAGAATAGTGCCGTGGCCGGGGACGTTCCGGCCGCCGCCCGTCTTTTCCCTTTTCATTCCCGAGTGCGCTGCACCATTCCGCAAGACGCGCCAGCGTCGAGCGGAACCTCCCGCCCGCGAGGGCAGTTGGCGCGCATCGGAGCAAACAGCTAACAACCGATCCTCAGCACGCAAACCCAATCGCTTTCCCGCCCTTCCTTGTCAGCTTCTCGCCACGGCACCAGGCCTCCAGCATCTCCACATCGGGACGGTTGCCGCTCAGCACCTCCTCCATCATGCTCTTGCGGACGATGTTGTCGATCTCGCCGCCCGAAAGGTCGTATTTCGCCGCCAACTGGGCGCTCTGCTTGTCCGTGAGCCACGGGAGTTTGCTCTTCCAAATGGACTTCTTGGCGTCGGTGTTCGGCTGCCCGAACTTCACCTTGAAGAGGAAGCGGCGCTCGAAGGCGCTGTCAAAGTTGTCGCACAGGTTGGTGGTGGCGATGAGGATGCCGTCCAGCGTCTCCATCTCCTCCAACAGAATGTTCTGCAGGGCGTTCTCGGTCTGGGCGCAGTTGCCGGAATCGACGTCGCGGCGCTTGCTGAAGAGCGCGTCGGCCTCGTTGAACAGCAGGATGGGCTTGCGTTCCTCGGTCTCGCACATGCGGCGGTAGTCGGTGAAGATTCTCTTGAAGAGCTTCTCGCTCTCGCCGAACCAGCAGGTCTTGGAGGCGGCGATATCGACGTGATAGACGCTGCGGCCGGTGGCCTTGGCGATCATATCGACCGCGGCGGTCTTGCCAGTACCGGGCAGCCCGTGGAAGAGCATGGCCACACCCTTGGGCAGCGAGTTCTCCTCCAACCGCTTCTGCAGCTCCACGAATTTCTCCTCCTGCAGACTTTCCTTCACGAAATCAATGTCAGCCGACAGCTCCTCGCTAAAGAAGAGCTCGCGGGCGGGAATCTTGTCGGGCGGTAGCAGCCGTTTGTCAGAATCGCCCTTGGCACAGAAAAGGTCGTAGTCGTCCTCCAGGAAAAGCCGTTTGCCTTTTTCAGTCAGCGCGAGTTCGGCCTCGGCAAGAAATCGGGCGGGGAGCAGTTCCACCAAATCCGCCTCTATGGTCCCATGACTTTTGTTCATGATAGCCCTGGCCGTGCCAATCCGGTCGCGGTAGTCATCATAGATATCATCCAAGGTGCATTCCACCCCGGTGTTAACATGCCGACGGCGGCCCTCCATGAAATCGTCACAAACTTCATAGAAAAGGGTGCGGTCCTCCACATCGGGGAGCACCTTTTTCAGTTCCTGAACCAATTTGAGTTGAGCATTCTGGTCTTCTTTTTCCTGAACCATCGAAAACAGCCTGGCCGTTTCGATATCGCCCTCGCTGCGGTTTTCGATAAGATTGGAGACACCCGAGCAGAACTTGAAACGGTCCATTTCGAAGGGTTTTAGTTTCTTCATCGGCTTGTTGGAAAGAAGAGCCTGCTCCAGCGCGCCACTCACGGCATACTCGTCTTGACTGCGCCGCTGATTGGCGACACGGATGAGCTGTTTGTGCAGCAGGGAGTTGAGACTGTTCTTCAGCGGCAGAAAGTCGAGGGCGGTGATATCGAGAAAGCGGCAGATGTCGGGGACATCGACCATGCTGTTGCGGATGAGACGTATGGCATAGACGGCCACGAGAAGGATGGTTTCCGTGGGTGTGGTTTTCAGGAAACGGCTGAGGTGGTCGATTTCCTCACGGAGTTCCGTTTCAACGTATTGGATGTCCACGGGCTGGTCCTTCCTGTTGCGTCTGCAAAGGTCCCCGTCGTAGGCTTTGCCCAAAGCGGGTTCATAGAGGCGGAAGATCTCGTAGCGGGAGTCTTCCAACAATTTGGCGATGTCGGTCACGGCGGCGATGGCGTTGAATTTTTGTTTGTTTTTTTCCATTTTGATGTTATTTTTATTAGTGATTTGTGACTTGTGATTTGAGATTTGAGACTTAAGATTTGAGACTTAAGACGTGGGAGGAGACCTTAGCAACAGCTAACAGCTAACAGCTAACAGCTAACAGCCAATAGCCAATAGCTAACAGCCAAAGTCCTAGTCAAAGAACGACGCGGCAAAGGTGAAAAAAAAGAAAATCGGGGGTCGGAATTTGCGAGTAGCAAAAGAAAAGTTGATGCGTAAGCCCTGACTATTCACTGCTCACCATTCACAAAAAATCGTATCTTTGCCGCCCGAAAGTTGAACCCCTGATTTCAAGAAGAAAGGAGCGCAACGATGAGTATAAAGACAAACAACATCCGATAAAAACAATTCTGTATCAAGCTGTTACAGATATTGTGGCGAACATTGAACGTGTCCGCCGTTTTCACGTTTTATTTTTATTAACCGATGCGGAATAGCATTTCCGTGTCAAATTTTAGGCTTAAGGCTGGCTTGGGTCAAAGGTCAAGGTTCAAAAGTTAGAGTTCAATGCTCAAAAGTCATAGTTATGGTTATGGTCATAGGTATGGTTATGGTCATAGTTATAGTCATAGTCATAGTTATAGTCATAGTTATAGTTATAGTTATGGTCATGGTCATTAGTTCCTCGCCAGTGAACAGCCAACAGCCAAAAGCCAATAGCTAATAGCAAGAAAAATGGGCAATTTAAAGAAAGAACTTACCAAAATGGGGGTCACCGACAATGTGCTCCGCAGCCGGATGTTGGAGTTCGTGAAGCAAGAGGGCAAACACCTCTCCGACGAGCAGATCTTGTCGCTGCTGCAGGACTTCGTGGCGCACCCCGAAAAACACAAACAACACCAAAACCCGCGCTGGCGGGCGTTAGCGGAACTGCTGTCGCCGGAAGTGACAACTGCACAATACCACGAACTGCGGGAGAGTCCACTCCCCTACTCCGTGTTCGGACGCGACCTCATCGACCCGCTGGCATTCCGGCAGATGGACACGGCCATGCGGCTGCCCGTCACCGTGGCGGGCGCGCTGATGCCTGACGCGCACGCGGGCTACGGACTTCCCGTGGGCGGCGTGCTGGCCACCCGCAACGCCGTGCTCCCCTACGCCGTGGGCCTCGACATCGGCTGCCGCATGTCGCTCACCCTCCTCAATGCACCCGGCAGCCACATCAGCGACCACCACGGCCGAATCGAGAAGGCTCTGTGGGACAACACCGCCTTCGGGATGGAGGGCGTGCTGCCCTTCAAGCAGTACCACCCGCTCTTCGACCGCGAGGAATGGCGCACCATACCGGTTCTCAAGAAGCTGAGAGACAAGGCCATCCGGCAGTTGGGCACCAGCGGCGGCGGCAACCACTTCGTCGATATCTGCGAGGTGCGTTTAGATGCCGACAACCCGCTGACGTTAGCGGCGGGAAGCTATACAGCCATCCTGTCGCACTCCGGCAGCCGGGGCCTCGGAGCCGCCATCGCCGAGCATTTCACGGCCATCGCCAAAGCGCAGTGCCGGCTGCCACGGGAGGCGGGACCGTTCGCGTGGCTGGAGTTGTCGTCGGAGGCGGGCCAACAGTATTGGCGGTGTATGGAGATTGCCGGGGAATACTCCGCGGCGTGCCACGAAATCATCCATCGGAACGTGGCGCAGGGAATGCGCCTCCGGCCGTTACTCAACATCAGCCATCACCACAACTTCGCGTGGCGCGAGACGCTGCCCGACGGTCGGGAGGCCATTGTCCACCGCAAGGGGGCCACGCCTGCCCGCAAGGGTGAGTTGGGCATCATCCCGGGCAACATGTCCGAGCCAGGCTATATTGTCCAAGGCAAAGGTTGTGAGGAGGCTCTTTGTTCCGCCAACCACGGGGCAGGGCGCGTGCTCTCACGACAGGAAGCCCGCAACACCATCAGCCGCCACGCGCTGCGGAAGCAACTGGCAGCGGCGGGGGTGGAACTGTTGGGCGGCACCCCGGAGGAGGCACCGGCCGCCTACAAGCCGATGCTCGAGGTGATGGCGGCGGCGGAGCCGTTAGTGGAAATCGTGGGGACGATACGCCCCCGTATAGTACGAATGAACAATGAATAAACGATTATGCAAAAGACTTACATACAGATAACCTCGGGTCGCGGCCCCGAAGAATGTTGCCGCGTGGTGGTCCTGGTGATGGAGAAGCTCATCCGTCAGGCCGGTGACCAAAATATCACTTGCAAACTGATTGATTACGAGCCCGGTCTGCGCGACGGCTGCATGTTCTCAACCACGTTGGCGGCGGAGGGCGACGAAGAGTCCCTGAAGTCGTTAGCGGCGGCGTGGGAAGGCTCGGTGCTGTGGGTGGCGCAGAAGAACCCCTTCCGTCCGTGGCACCGCCGCAAGAACTGGTTCGTGGGGGTGCACTTCATCGCCCCGATGCAGGCGCAGCAGGTCGATGAGCGGCAGATTGTCTATGAGACGCACCGCGCCTCCGGTCCGGGTGGGCAGAACGTCAACAAGGTGGAGACGGCGGTGCGGGCCACCTACCTGCCCACGGGTCTGAGCGTGACGGCCTCCGACGAGCGGTCGCAGCTACGCAACAAGCAGTTGGCGAAAGAGCGGCTGCTGATGCGCCTCGCCGCCGACCACGAGGCCGCGAGAGCCCAGCGCGAGCGCGACGTCTGGATGAACCACAACACGCTCGAGCGGGGGAATCCGGTGAAGAAGTTCAAGGGGGATTTGTGAGGGGGGCTGGCTGTTGGCTATTAGCTGTTAGCTATTAGCTGTTGGCTGTTAGCTATTGGCTTTGCTAATGTAATAATGCCAAGGGCTAACAGCCAAAAGCTAACGGCCAATCCTGTAGTTGAACTGGTCAAGGTCGAAATCATCCACGTCAATGTCCACCCCGTAGCGGCGACCGCCTTTTTGGCCCTTGTCATTTGGAATGGAACAAAAATAGTGCTTGCCGTATTTCTTTTGGATGGTGTCAACATCGAACTCTCTTTCGAAATACTTGTTTATGTAAGAGGTGGCGTCGCGGAACATATAACCTTTCGAAACTTCCCACAATCCGCTGATGTCCTCAATTTGGCAATTGATCCTTCCTGAAAACCACTGATAAATTTTAAACAGTTCATCCTTATACTCCCCAAGTTCTTTTTGCGAAAGGAACTGCAACACTCCTGGATTCTTCCGAGCACGCTGAATTTGTTGCAAATAAAAGACATACAGGGCTTTAGAGGTGTCGCGGCCAAATTCAACTATCATTTTCTTCGCATCGGGAACCTTGAAATAGAGCTTGTCATCCTCAACGAACAACTTGCAGAATGTGGCCATCTTTCCCCTATCTTCCAGTCTTTTCAAATCCGCCTTCAGCCATTCAATAACATCATCGTAGTTGGTCTGTTCATTGATTGTGCTGTTGATTTCGGTAAGCCGCTTCTGCATTTTCCGGATGATTTCCTTCGGATCCGGCGGCACGATGATGAGTCCCATCCTGCCACCGCCGGAGTGGCGCTGCGGGCAGCCATACTCCTTCTTGGCACGCTGATACGTATAATAGGTGTCGCCCGAGAGGCGATAGAAGTTCTCCTCCGCCACATCGCGGGCGAACTGTCGGGCGGACTCCAGAGCCTCGTCGGGACCGGTCTTGCCGAAATCCTCGACGATGCAGACTGCACGGTCATCCACACGCACCTCGCCAGAGAATTTGGGCAGGCAGCGGGCGGTGAGGGTACCGCCGGTGTCGGTCTGGAGGCACTCGAGCAGCGCGTCAATGGTGTCGTCCACCAGCGCGGGGTCGAAGTCGTCGGCGAAGCGTGCGTGGAGTCGGTCGGCGGCAAGCTCCTCGCGGGTGAGGTACAGCAGCTTGAACGGGAAGGGCTGCATCTCGGCGTTCTCGAACAGCGGCCGCTCGTTCAGCGCGATCTGCTGCATGGCCTGGTTCAGGGGTTCATTGTCGGGGCTCTCGACAAAATAGACGGTGTCGAAAGCGAGGGGTACGGGAAACGGAAGGAAGGTGGGGGTGGGCATTATGAATTAAGAATTATGAATTATGAATGACAAGTTCGTTTTGTGAGAAGGGGTTGAGAATTCGAGGCGGCAAAGTTACGAAAATATCATACGTGGGGCGCGATATGGCATTTTTTTGGACTTACAAATCTTCTTTTTTATTTGGGCGAGCCGGCGCGGCTTAGGGGCGACGCTTCCAAGCGTCGCAAAAACACACTCACGACCCAACGTGGGGAAACGCTGTCCCCTCCCGCCGCGCCGTCGGGCTTTCCGCTACAATGGTTTTGGCCATCCGTCACCACAGGGCGTATGCGATACGCCCCTACGAACACCACATGTACGGGTGTATCGCATACGCCCCCTCGCCAAAACCATTTCCGCTTCAATCCCTCTCGCACGCCCGTCCGGAACATATCCCCGTTTCGCGGCGCACCATCCAATTCCCTCGCCCGGAATTTTCCCCCGCGCCGCGAACATCGCGACCCGGACCAGCCTGCGGGAAACGACAATGTCTCCGTTGCTAACGTTCAGTATTTTCGTCTTTGATACAACGGACGGCATGACCTTCGCTAAAGTTGGTCCCTAATGCCTGTGTGGGTGAGAGGAAAGGCAATGTCTTGTATATTCCCAAAGCAGCAGCACCCTGCGGAGTTTTCCATGTGCAGGTCCACCATTCGCCCTCTCCTCCGAAAAAGCTGCATGTCGGCCCCACATATCTGCCAGCCATCAAACCTGTAAAGCCTGAAGCATTGTTGGTGTAGGAATACCATTCCGGGGCGCAAGGGTTGGAACTGTTTTCCGTATTGTAAATGAGCATTCTGGCAGAAATGGCCTTGGCAACATGCGTGGAATCATCGCCACAGTAGTAAAGACTGTCTTGCGACAAGAACTGTTTTAACACTTGGAACTCATCGTAGGTAGGCACGTGCCACCCTTTCGGGCAGATTCCCTGCACTCTCCTCCCTGACGTGTCTGAAGAAAAAGGAGTATATACCACAGCGGACGTGTCACTGTGAATGACTGCCATCCAATTGTAAAGGTAACCGTATAGATCCACGTGGTTGCTGTCCAAGCCAGGATAGTGCCTATAGGCCTGAGTGCAACTCACGTCAGTGCTAAAGGGTATCTCGTCCCCATTGTCATAATGGGTAGTCCGCAAGTTTTTCTGAAGCCAGCACTGGGATCCGATCTGGACCGTTGGATACTCGTTGCCGTCAAAGTCTGACACGGTTGCGGTACCGGGACAAGGGTTGTTTCCGTAGGAGGTGATGACATCAAAGTAGAATGGCAGAAATTTGTCTTCCAAAGCCAGATAGTCCAGACTTTTTTGATACACTTTACCATTAACCGTCACATAACCCGTGCAGATGAAGCAATCATAATAGGAAAAGGAATGGGAAGATTGTCCCTTGCCTTGTTTTTTCCCATCTTCTTTGGAAATCATTCCGGAATAGTGAATGGCAGTATGTCCAGCGTCGCCGGTATTGATGATTTTTTCTGTCACGACAGCTTGCGAAGTCTTAGCGGTCAACAGGCAGACTTGGGTGTTGGACAGGGATATGTTGAAAATATGACAACCCTTTTCGACATGTCCACTCCATTTATGCAGAACTTTTCCGGAAAGATCCGCAAGTGTTAGCGTAGTATTGCCGCTTTTGGGCAGCCAGAGTTGTGCCACAGCGTTGCCATTCGTGGGGTTGGGAGAGACCTTCAATTGAACAGAAGGATGTTGATCGTGCGTGGTTATCCCCACACCCTGGCTCATCACAAAGACAGTGTCCGTAAAATAGATGGTTTCTTGCCAATTTGCATCCCAGTTAAAGATGGTAACGCTGTCTAACGGGATATAATCTGATTCAAAACTTTTCCCAGTGAAGGTCAAAGTGAGCGATTGGGACATCAACAGCAGGCTGTTAGACAAGCACACTGTTAAAAGAAGAGAAGTCAACAACAATCGTTTCATCTTAAGGGATTTTAGTTGGGATCTCTGTTTTTACCATTTCTGCGCCACACCTCCAGGCCCTGCGAGATCCGTTAGACAAAACCTGAAAATATGACGCTGCAAAGTTACGAAAATATCATACGTGGGGCGCGATATGGCATTTTTTTGGACTTACATTTCTTTT
This sequence comes from Bacteroidales bacterium, assembly GCA_045130275.1. Taxonomy (GTDB): domain Bacteria; phylum Bacteroidota; class Bacteroidia; order Bacteroidales; family WCHB1-69; genus F23-D06. Next base: position 13,024 of record JBGUPL010000121.1, on the reverse strand, counting down.
TTTTTATTTGGGCGAGCCGGCGCGGCTTAGGAGGCGACGCTTCCAGGCGTCGCAAACACACACTCACGGACCAGCGTGGGGAAACGTTGTCCCCGCCCGCCGCGCCGTCGGGCTTTCCGCTACAATGATTTTGGCATCCATTACCGTATGGGCGTATGCGATACGCCCCTACGAACACAACATGTACGGGTGTATCGCATACGCCCTCATGCCAAAATCATTTCCGCTTCAATCCCTCTCGCACGCCCGTCCGGAACATATCCCCCGTTTCGCGGCGAACCACCCAATTCCCTCGCCCGGAATTTTCCCCCGCGCCGCGACCCCCGCGACCCGGACCAGCCTGCGGGAAACGACAACGCCTCCGTGGCCGGCTACCGAGCTTTCAGCCCTGGTCGGGCTGTTTTCGCGAATGTAACGTCCGGTCAAACGGAATGGTGCGCGCCGCCGGACGGGGTAAGGGGAAAAGGCGGGCGGCGGTATCTATTCCTCCTCCCTCTTGAAATACACCCCGTTTTCGATCAACCAATCGGCAATCAGCTCGATGCCCTCCTCGCTGCCGAAGCGTTTATTCATCTCCTCGAACAAGGCGGTGTTGTTTTCACAGTTCAACAATCGACGCACGGAGAGCGTGTCGATGTACAACAGGTCTATCCTTTTGTATGCGTTGTTGCTGTAGTCTTCCCAAACGCAGGTCATCAGACCGTCACTGATGTCGATGCACAGGGTTTGGGGCTCGACCATGGTAACAAAAGATTCATAGATGACCTCCATGCAGTTTTCTCCTTTGGAAGCATTCCAAACTTCGGCACCGTACTGCTTGGCCAGTTCCTGTTGCCTCTCCATTCGGGCTTTCTCGTCCTCTTGGCTTTTCTGCTCTGCCATTATCTTTTCCTGTTCGATTTCTTCCGGTGTCATTTCGCACCATTCTCCGTTTTTGAATTTTAAAATTGGCATAAATTATGATTTTTTGAATAACTGATATTTACGCGGCAAAAATAGGGAGAAATGGAAAATGGGGGATTATTCTGCGAGTAGCAATTAAACAGCCGCTCCCGCAAACTTTTAATTCTTCCAATATGCCTTCGCAAGGGTTTAGGACCGCAGCAAAAGCGACAAAAAAAAGGATCAACAAAAAAGGCACCGCTACGCGATGCCTTTTTGTAATTACTATACGACGCTGGGAAGTGTCGGCTCCTATGCGACACTGGGAAGCGGCGGATACTAGAGGTTCTCAAAGATGTACTTGGCCAACTTGTTATACAAATACGTTCTCGTGTTGCCGCCCATGATGAAGTGATTCTTGTTCGGGAAGAAGAACTGGTCGTAGTCGATGCCGGCCTCGTTCAGCCCCTTCACCAACTCCATGGCGTTCTGGAAATGGACGTTGTCGTCGGCGGTGCCGTGGATCAGCAAGTACTTGCCCTTCAGGTCCTTGGCGTAGGTCGTCGGGGAGTTGAGGTCGTAGCCGTCGGGGTTCTCCTGCGGGGTGCGCATGAAACGCTCGGTGTAGATGTTGTCGTAGTAACGCCAGTTGGTGACGGGCGCCACCGAGATGGCCATCTTGAAGGCACCGTCGCCACGGAACATCGACAAGGCGGAAAGATAGCCGCCGAAACTCCAACCCCAGATGCCGATGCGCTCGCCATCGACGTAGCTCAGCGTCTTGAGCCAGTTGGCCGCGGCAATCTGGTCGATGGCCTCGTACTTGCCCATCTGCTGGTAGATCACCTTCTTGAAGGCGTCGCCGCGGGTGGCCGTGCCGCGCCCATCGAAACAGACGCTGATGTAGCCGTGCTGCGCAAGCATCTGATAGAAAGCAAGATCCATCGCGCTGCTGTAGGCGTTCATCACCTGCTGCGAGCCGGGACCGCCGTAGCAGTTCATCATCACCGGATACTTTTTGCTCGGGTCAAAATTGGCGGGCTTCATCATCCATCCATACAACGTCACACCGTCAGCGGTGGTGAAACTAATGATCTCGCGCTTCACGAAACCGTACTCATCCATCGTTTTCTTCACGTTCTGGTTGTCGTTCAACACACGCAACTCCTTGCCACTCTTTTCGTTGATGGTGTATTTCGGGAGCGTGTTCAGGTCGGAATACTGCAAGCGGTAGTAGTTGCCGTTCGGACAGAACTCCGTGCTCGCCCAACCGTTGCCGGCGGTCAGCAGCTGCTTCTTTATCTTCTTGCTGTCATAATTGATGACATAAAGGTCTCGGTTCAGCACACCGGATTCATTCGAGAGGTAGTAAATCTGCTTCTTCGCCTCATTCACAAACTGAATTTCATTCACCTCCCATTCACCGTTGGTCAGCTGCTTGATTTCGCCACCAAAGGTCACCTTGTAGATGTGGTTGAAGCCGTTGCGCTCGGAGGTGACAATCATGGAGTTGTTGTCCTTCAGGAAGTAGTAGTTGTCGGTCACATCCAGCCATTTCTCGTTGACATCTTGATAGACAACATCTTGCGCTTTAGTGACAGTATTGTAACGGATGAAGTCGAGCTGGTTCTGATGGCGGTTGAGTTTCAGCACGATGGCGTCGCGGCTGTTGGGCAGCCAATAAACGCGCGGGAAGTAGCAGTTGCTGTTGTCACCGAGGTCGAGGCGAGTGTCGGTACCGGTGGCAAGGTCATAGATATGCACTTCCACGAGGGAGTTGTCCTCGCCGGCCTTCGGATATTTGTACTTGAAATCTGTGGGATAGAGTTCGTCATACATCGGGATGGTGTATTCCTTGACACGGCTCTCGTCGAAGCGGAGGTAGGCGATTTTGGTGCCGTCGGGCGACCAGGAAGCGGCCTGCGACATGTCGAGTTCCTCCTCATAAACCCAATCCGCAAAGCCGTTCAGGATGTGGTTGGGCTTGCCGTCGCGGGTGATACGCACCACCTTGCCCGTGCCCAAGTCCTGGTAGTAGAGGTCGCAGTCGCGGGCGAACACTACTTTCGTGCCGTCCTTGGAAAGTTCTGCGAAACGGAGCATATGGGCAGTATCAGAAATCGGCGTAAGCTTCTTGCTATCAATATCATAGACATAATAATGGGCTAACGATGAACGTCTGTATATGCTCTCCATATCAAAAGCGAGCATGATTTTCTTCTCATCAGCGGAGAAGGCGTAATCGCTGATGCCGGCCACGCTGAGGCGTTCTTTGCTGGCCGCCGTCAAGTCGCTGTGCGACAAAAGGATGCCGGCAACTTCACCGTCACTGAAATGGTGCCGTTCGATGCCGGCGCGTTTAATGACAGTATAATCGTCGCTCACGGGCATAGCCGTGTAGCCGGCCACGCCACGCGGATAGAAGGAGTAGTTGTCCCATATATCTTCAACGGTGATTTTTTTGGTCTGCGAGAAGCCGCAAACACTTAAAAGCAAAAGGATTAATGTCGATAATACATATTTCTTCATAGGTGGAAATTTTAAGAGGCAAAAATACAAAATCCTACAATATCACAATCAAGCCCCGCAATTTTTGATAAAACACTTGTATTCAAGCAAATATCCATTTGATTTCTTGTTCAAAAAAAATGAAAAGTTCATTTTGGAAAAAGACTCGTTTTTTATTAATTTTGCAAAATCATTTTTGTTTATTGAGACAAGTCTTTTTTGAGTCAAATTGAATCCTCTTAATATGAAAAAAGTTCTATCCCTGTTTGCACTCCTCTCTCTAGTATTCCTGCCGTGCGCGATGCAGGCAAGTGGCAACAGGACGGCCGCCTTTTGGCAATATGAAGTCACCGGGACCACCATGACAAGCGACACCTGTCCCATCCCCAAGGATCTCGTCGCGAGCGACATTCTCTTCAACAGCGCAAACCTCAGCTGGACTGGAGACAACGACAGTTACTCTGTCCGGCACATGCCGGCCAATGTCTATCTGTTCGAGGATTTTGACGACGGCGACTGGCCGACAGGTTGGAGCAGCCAGTCTCTGGTTGGCAGTTCTTTCTGGACGGTCGATACTGGCGACAAAACCACCTATACCACTGGATTCACGGGCGCCCACAATGCCTTAATCCAGCACATGAGCTATGGATATGAGACCATGCTCATCACCCCGGAAATGAATCTGGACGGAGCAAACAATGCCACCCTTAGTTTTTGGTTTCTTAACCGCAAATGGTTTGAAGATATTGACGACCTATTCGTGTACTACCGGTCTAACGAAGGCAGTTGGCAACTGCTATGGTCCAGCACCGAGAATCACGAAATCTGGACCAATGTCAACATCCTGCTTCCGGAACTTTCCGACAATATCCAGATCGCTTTCAAAATGAAGGACGATTGGGGACACGGAATTGCCATTGACAACGTGGTGGTTTACGAGGCTCTGAGTAACAACTGGCAGACCCTTGCGGGCATCAGCAGCACATCAGTTTCCCTTTCCGACCTCCTGCCCAGCCACGATCAGGTTTGCCAAGTCAAGGGGCACTGCGGTTATGACGAGTCTGAGTGGGGAGCCTTTTACGCATTCACCACTGGTGCTTGTCCCACTCCCGCCAATCTGACCGCTTCTGACATCACCACCCACTCTGTGACCTTAAGTTGGCAGGCTGAAACAGACGAATGCGATGTGATGATCGGAGAGACGCTGATTGAGCATGTTTCCGGGAACACCCTCGACTATCCGTTTCTTATGTCCGGCAGCACCTATCCTGTAAAGGTGCGCGCGTCATGTTCGTTGTCCGATCATAGTTCTTGGAGCGACGTGATCAATGTCACCACGCTTCCCTGCAGCACCCTCATCTCCGTGGGCATCAAGGGAGACACCTCCGTCTGCTCCGGAGGCTACACCATTCTAAGCGCTTTCTCTAACGTAGAGGGAAGCTACATTTGGAATACCGGTTCCACCAGCGAGCAGATCCTCGCCACGCCCGGCACCTACTCCTTGACTGTCACCAGCGGAGACGTGTCACTTTCCACCTCGGTCACAGTGACGACGAAAGCCAAAACCTATACCTCTGCGAGCCATACAATATGCCAGGACGAATTGCCCTACTTGTGGAACGGCCAGACCTTCACCAATTCCGGCACGAAGGTTGTCACTTTGGTCGGCTCCAATGGTTGTGACTCCATCGTAACCATGACGTTGACCGTCAATCCCGTCTATGACACCACCCTCGAAGTGATCTTACAACCGTTCGTGCCTTACGTTTTCCTCGGGGACACGCTTTCCGAGGTGGGCTCTTACAGTTATAACCTGCAAAGCATTCACGGCTGTGACAGTGTGATCAACCTCCTATTGGACGTCGATTGCAGCGTTTCAAGCATCCCCTATTTTTATGATTTTGAAATCCAGAGTCCGTACCTTTGCTGGACACCCTTTGGTGCGACAACTTTCAGCAACTACACCGATCAGAACCACACCCCGGGAGGTTTGCATTCATTAAAATTTTGGAACAATTACTCCAACATCGTTATGCTTCCTGAATTCGAACAGGAGGCGAACACCATGGAACTCTCATTCTGGACCCGCCCAGAGACTGTTTACAATGACAACTGTGGTTCTTTCTCAGTAGGTTATCTCACCGACCCCTCTGACACAGGCTCTTTCGTTCCTGTCAACACATACCATTATTACGAATGGAGCGATAATCAATTCGAGAAAAAAACAGAATACTTTCATTTCGCTCCCCCAGGCTCTCGCATCGCATTCCGCCACACCCCAAACAAGTCTTCCTGGTATTGGTTTGTGGATGATTTGACTGTACGCGCGGCACCTCCGTGCATCAGGCCCATTTCACTTTCGGCCACGAACATAACCGCCCACTCGGCAACCTTGAACTGGACGCCGCGCGGCTCCGAGTCGGCCTGGAACCTTTACTACAAAATGGTTTCCGACACATTGTTCACCGAAGTGACCGGCATCACCTCAAACCACTATACTTTAGACGGACTGGAGTCTGGCTATGGATACGACATAAGCGTGAAAGCCGTATGTAGTGACGAGGAAATCAGCGATTTTTCGGACACTTGCACCTTCTACACCGAATGCGTGCCCGTCACCGAATTCCCGTGGACGGAAGACTTCGAAGACCGTGAAGGAGTTATCTACCATTTTTCGAGCGCCAACAACCTGCCTCACTGTTTTGACTACATCAACAACTATGACGACATCTACTCCCCCAAATATCCACTGGTCATTTCCTCTGCTGGGAATCATTCTGTATGGTTTTATTCCCATTATAATGCCTATTATGAAACTCAAGACCAGTACCTCATTTTGCCAGTAATGGAGAATTTGAGCGGATTGAAACTCACATTCAATTCAAAGCAAAACGATTATTACGAAAGCACATACCTCCATATAGGTGTGATGGAGGAAGATACATTTGTGGAAATCGACTCAGTATTTCCTACAACAAACTACAATTTTGAATCCCATACCGTTTATTTGGACAGTTACCAGGGTTCCGGCAACCGCATCGCCATTAAAATGAATGCGTCCACTAGCGGCATATTTCAAATTCAGTTAGACAACATTCTCGTGGAAGAGATTCCTTCCTGTGTCGATCCATACGACATCACCGTCTCTGATGTCACCGACCATTCGGCAGTAGTCAACTGGAAAGTCCACAATTCTGCCACTCAATGGGAAATCCACTACAAGAGTTCCAATGAATCGGGATACACCACGGTCACGACCTCCGCGAAGCCCATCACCCTCCAAGGGCTGCAGCAATCGACCCTTTACACACTTTTCGTGAAATCCATCTGTGGTGATGCTGACACCAGCATAGCCTCGACCAGTATCACTTTCAACACAAATTGCGGGGTAATTACGGAATTCCCGTGGACAGAAGACTTCGAGAGCAAACCTCTCAACAACTTTAACGATTCTTGCTGGGTCAACGAGCGCATCGTGGACGGCACAGGGTATGGTAACTTATACATTTTCCGCGTGAATGGATCCGACATAGGTGGAAACAGTTCCCGCAAACTATACCTTCCCGACATGAAATCGGGGAGCATCACTAAACTGGTTCTTCCTGAAATGTTTATTCCAGGAGACGCAGGCTACCAATTCTCGATCGATGTGTACCGTAACGCACCGAGTACTTCAACCGTTCCTGAAGGCATACGCGTGTTCGCCAGCCCGAACGGGGAAATCGAAGGGGCCACTGAATTAGGATTCCTGTACCGGAACTATGCCATGACAGACAGCGGGGTGGTCAACTCTGAAAAGAAGATAGGCTGGTACACCTACGAATTCCAGATTCCTTTCAGCGGGACCTGCTATATCATTCTCCAAGGCGAGAGTTTCTACGGGAGCAGCACCTATACGGACAACTACAAGGTGGAACTCAGCCCAACCTGCCTAAAACCCTTGGAAGTGGTGGCATCTGACATCTCTCCTCAATCCGTAAACTTGACATGGATCTCCCAAAATGATGAGTCCGAATGGAGCATCTGTTACAAGAAAAGCACCAGCACCACCTTTACAGAAATCACTGGAGTGACCGAAAATCCGTATCTTCTGCAAGGGCTGGAGCCCCTCGCTACCTACGATTTGTATGTAAAGGCTATCTGTAACGCAGGTGACACGAGCAATCCCTCCGCCACCATATCATTTACCATGCCCTGCGGAATTGAACCTCTTCCATTCACCTACGATTTCGAAGAACAGGATCCATATAACAAATGTTGGATTACTTTATCCGGCAAAACAGTACTCGGGGCTTCATACAACCACACCCAGGGAGGTTCCTCCGGCATAAGGTTTTATCAATCCTTGAACACCATTGTGGTACTCCCGGAGTTGGAAACGACCGGTGCCCCCTTGCAAATCACATTCTGGTCAAAACCTGAAAACAACACTTATTCCAGCTGTGGCACCTTTTCGGTGGGATATATCACCGACCTGACGGACACTTCCACATTCGTTGCGGTAGCCACCTATTCGTATGACGAGTGGTCCTCCAACATATTCCTCGAAAACTCCGAATACCTTTTGGGACTGCCTTCCGGAGCCAGAATCGCCTTCCGTCATACCCCCACGTCATCCTCCTATTACTGGTATCTGGACGATGTGGAGGTGAAAGAGACCAACCACTGCATCCCACCCTTTAATCTCCATGCCGACGACTTCTCCCAGCATTCGGCAAATCTGCACTGGACGGCCCGGAGCAACGAGACAGTTTGGAACATCTACTACAGAAGTCTTTCCGACACCACATTCACCGAAATCGCCGGTGTGACCGAAATCCCATACCTCCTGTCGGGGCTGGAATCCGCGAAGAGTTACGAATTTTATGTGAAGGGGGTTTGCAGTGAATCCGACACCAGCAATCCCTCTCGGTCGGCTTTCTTCATCACCGAATGTGAGCACATCAACACCTATCCTTGGTCAGAGAATTTTGATGACCCCGGGAAATTTCCTCAATATAGTAGTACTCATTTCCTTCCCGTTTGCTGGGACTTCATAAACAACTCCTCTTCCTCGTCTTACTCCAAATATCCCATGATATTAGAAAACACATCTTTGGCATATTCCGGTATGAACTGCTTAGTGTTCAAGTCTGTCTATTACAACAACGACAGCTCCTATGACCCGCAGGACCAATACGCCATTCTCCCTGTCATGGGAAACATCAACACGCTGCGACTTCGTGCATTTGTTGCAAGAAACTCATCCAGTGACTCTTATAACGGAGACTTCAAGGTAGGTGTGATGGAAGGGGATCAGTTTGTCGAAGTCCAGTCTTTGTCTGCGACATCCACCAACAACCAGCCCTTCACCGTCTATTTCAATACCTACAACGGTCCTGGGAATCGTATCGCCATCAAGGTTGACGCCGCCTATTCAGACTCCATCAGCCCGTTCTACCGTTACATTTACATAGACAACATCACCGTGGAGAGTATCCCCGGGTGCATTCCGCCCTGGGAGCTGACCACATCCGACATCACAACCGAATCGGCCGTATTGGACTGGTCAACCCGAAGCGAGGAGACGAGCTGGTATGTCCATTACAAGAAGGCGCTTGAGCCCGACTACACTGTGGTGCCGGTGACATCCAAGCCTTACACCCTGTCCGGACTTGACAATTCCACAACCTACCAGTTCTACGTGACAGCCTTCTGCGATGCCAACGGCGAGAGCGAGCCCTCAGAGGTTTGCACTTTCTCCACCGATTGTGACACCATACGCACTTTCCCATGGACGGAAAACTTCGACGGAATCATCGGCAACAGTTCCGGAAGCAAAAACATCTTACCTCTCTGTTGGGACTACATTAACACCTCCATTGACAAATATGTGAAAGGATATCCTAACGTTTATAACTCTAGTTCATCTTCTCGCTCCGGCATTAACCATCTGAGGTTCTACTCAGACTTCGCCTCGCCTTCCGTGTCCACATCTTCCGTTTACGACCCGCAAGACGAATACGCCATTCTGCCTGCCATGTCGAACATCAACACGTTAAGAATCAATCTTTTTGCCAGAGCATACAGCAGCACCAGCAACTCGTATGATGCCACTTTCCACGTGGGCATAATGGAAGACAGCGGCTTTGTGAACATAGCCACTTTCACGCCGACCTCCACCGTATACACACTCTACACTGTCAATTTCGACACCTATCAAGGCGATGGCAGTCGCATTGCCATCAAGGTGGACGCGGCTTATTCACCCACACTGAATTACGCATATCGTAGCGTGTTTATTGATGACATCACCGTCGAGGAAATCCCGAATTGTCAGGAGCCGACCTCTCTGACTGCCGAAAACGTCACCTCGAGTTCCGCCAACATAAGTTGGACAGCCCTCAATGGGGAAACGCTATGGAATATCTATTACAAAAAACTCGACGACGATGCTTTCACGGAGATTCCCGCCGTGACGACCAACCCTTACCTCCTGACAGGGCTGGAAGGCAACACCACGTATAAGTTCTTCGTGAAAGCGGTATGCGACGACTCGCACATCAGCTCGCACCTCTCAACAGGGTCGTTCTCCACCCCATGTGACATCATTTCTATTCCCTACACGTACGATTTCGAAAACAGTAATCCTTTCAAATGCTGGACAATCCCTACTGGGACAAGCGACCGCACGTCATCTTACAACAACACCCCTGGCGGAACGTATTGTCTGAGGAGCAAAGGGTCCTTCTCGAATTTCATAGTGCTTCCGGAATTCGAAGAGGAAATCAGCTCCCTGCACCTCTCTTACTGGTGCCGTCCGGAGATGAACAACAATCGTTGCGGCTCCTTGTTAGTCGGATATTTGACCGATGTTAATGACACCTCATCGTTCGTTGCTGTCAACTCTTACTCTTACAGTGAGTGGAGCAATATAGTCTTCCTTAAGAAGTCCGCCACCTTTGAAGACGCTCCCGCGGGTTCACGCATTGCTTTCCTCCAGAGAGCCAACGCGGACAATTACTATTGGTTTGTGGACGACATTGACATCCAACTAATCTCCTCCTGTTCTGCACCTACAAACATTGAAGTCAGTGCCATCACAACACAATCCGTCCAACTGAGTTGGACGGCAAACGATGGAGACTCGGTCTGGAACATCTACTACAAGAAGTCCACCGACACCGCCTACACAGTAGTGCCCGGCATAACCTCCAACCCATACACTCTCACAGGCTTGGATAATTCAAGCAACTATCAAATACGACTGACGGCAATTTGCGAAGAGACAAATGAAAGCTACTCTTCGGAAATCATCACGTTCTCCACCGAATGTTCCACCATCAACTCGTTCCCCTGGACAGAGGATTTCGAATCTTTCATCCCAAACTCCACTTCCAGCGAAAACATTATTCTGCCTATATGTTGGGATTATATAAACCAATGCACCTACTCCTCATACGCCGAATATCCAACCATCAATGACTACGCTTACAATCCCCATTCCGGCAAACATTGTTTAGAATTCTATTCTTATTATTCAGAAGGGTCCAACATTTACGATCCGCAGGATCAATACGCCATTCTGCCGGCCATGGATAATCTCAGCGCCCTTAGGATGGTATTTTATGCGGCTCCTTACGACATTGGGGATCATTATGATGCCAGTTTTAAGGTGGGAGTCATGGAGGGTGACAATTTCATTGAAATCCAATCTATTTCCCCGTCTTCAGAAGAGTACCAAAAGTACCTTGTTTATTTCAACAATTACCAAGGCACTGGCAACCGCATCGCTATCAAAATTGACGCCGCCCATTCCAATTCGGTTAACTATTTCTACCGACGTCTCTATATCGACGACATCACTGTCGAGTTAATCCCGAGTTGTCCGGAGCCCATATATCCATCGGTCAACGGCACCAGCTACAATACTGCCGACCTGAGCTGGACCGGGTTCAGCGACTTGAACAACATCCGCTACAGGACCACTGACACCGTCTTTTCGCAATTGAACGAGAGTTTCGAGAACGGTCTCGAACAATGGACGCCCGTCCTCAACCAAGGCTCCACAGGAATCAGCCACACCTACTATCATACCGGCAACAGCTCTTTTGCTTTTTACAACGAATCCATCACCGACCAGTACCTCATCTCACCAGTGCTGACAGACTTGGGTGACGATTCCCGTATGGTGTTTTGCTTCAGGAGCTATGATGCCTTAACTTTCAGAATCGGCACCAGCACCACCAACAGCAACATCAGCGCTTTCACTTTTGGAGATCCTATCACCGCCAACGACGATCAATGGATTTGCGACACCTTCGACATACCCACCGGGACCAAATACATATCCTTTAAGTATCTTGCAGGAAGCTCAAACAATCTCTATTTGGATGATATCATCATCGGGAACTTTCGTGAGGCTGGTGAATGGCAGACTGTCACTGCCGACAGTAGCTCTCACACACTCACCGGTCTGACTTCTGGAACTGTTTATGAAGCAGACATTCAAAGTGTCTGCGGGGCTGAGGAAACCAGCATTTGGAGTGATCGGCTAAGATTTTCCACAACTCCCGGCATCATCCCGTCTTACGTGAATATCGAGGGTCCCGTCAATGTCTGTGTCGGCGACACTTTCTCCCTCAACGCAAATTCGGATGTGGCTGGAACTTACACCTGGAGCAATGGCATGATCGGCGAACAGATTTCCGTGGGAGCGGGCACCTACACCGTGACCGTCACCTCCGTTTCCAACGACACGCTCTCCGAAACCGTGACAGTGACTGAATGGCCGACATTCAACACGCCGCTCACCGCCGAGATCTGTGAAGGCGGCAGCTATGACTTCTTCGGCGAAACAATCACAAATGCAGGAACTTACACCCATCATCTGCAAACCATAAACGGATGTGACAGCGTAATCACCCTGACCTTGACCCTGAAGCCGACCTTCAGTGCCGTTGATGAGATGACAATCTGCCCAAATCAACTTCCTTACACTTGGAACGGAGCCTCCTTCTCCGAGGCCGGCACACAGACCGTCATTCTCGAAGCCGCCAATGGATGCGACTCCACGGTGGTGATGACGCTCAACGTTTACCCGACCTACCACATCACGGATACCCAGTCCGTCTGTCCGAACGAACTGCCCTACACCTGGAACGGAGTCATCTTCCACACCGCCGGCACGCAGACTGTGACATTGCAAACTGTGGACGGCTGCGATTCCGTGGTCACCATGATCTTGTCCGTAAACCAGACCTACGTCTCCACCAACAACCACAGCATCTGTCAAAATGAGCTGCCGTACACTTGGAACGGGGTCACTTTCACTGCCGCAGGCTCTCAAATTGTGACGCTGCAATCCATAGACGGGTGCGACTCCACAGTGATTATGATTCTGACGGTGAGGCCCACGCGGAACACGACCGACAGCAGGAGCATCTGCGAAAGCGAACTGCCGTACAGCTGGAACGGGGTCTCCTTCGCCGAGGCCGGCACGCAAAGCGTGACGCTGCAGACCACGGAAGGCTGCGACTCGGTGGTCACCATGACCCTTGCAGTCAGCCCGACCTTCTCGGTTTCCGACAGCAGGAGCATCTGCGAAAGCGAACTGCCGTACAGCTGGAACGGGGTCTCCTTCACCGAGGCCGGC
>JBGUPL010000120.1:0-1599 GCA_045130275.1 Bacteroidales bacterium | reverse complement strand
ACCTTTTTTCGAAACAAACAACTTCGTCTCACGACGGTGTTGTGTTATCCTTTTAAACAAATCTTTATTACCACTGTAATACCTATTTAAATCAACTTAAAACCAAAACTAATTACTAACTATTAACTACTAACTAACTCTAACTAACAATGAAACGAATCTTTTATTACCTTAACTAATTATTCTATTGAAGATTATCTTTTTGTCTTTTGACGATGCAAAGGTACGGCGATTTTTGTAATCCGCAATGGATTACCACCTATTTTTGCATAAAAACCGCATTTCTTTTGATGTAAATCAATATGTTGTGTGCGAACACACTACTTTTGTGTGCGAAAACGGCCTAAAAAGCCGCTGCAACCTTGTTCGTCAATTCCACGAACTCAGGAATCGACAATTGTTCGGGCCGACGGGTCATGATCGGATCCTCGAAAAAGCCTTCGGGCGCAGGATGATTCACATCGAAAATCTGGCGCAGCGAGACACGGAGCATCTTCCGACGCTGGTTGAAGGTAGCCTTAACCACCCGACGGAAGAGTTGTTCGTCGCAGCCAAGATCCGTGACAGCATTGCGCGTCATACGGATCACGGCACTCTGCACCTTGGGTGGCGGATTGAAAACAGAGGGCTCGACCGTAAAGAGATATTCCACGTTATACCACGCCTGAATCAGCACAGACAGGATGCCATATTGCTTATTGCCAGGCTGCGAAGCCATACGAACCGCCACCTCATGCTGGATCATACCCGTACAACAAGGAATCAGATCCTTGTTATCGAGCATCTTGAAAAATATCTGCGAGGAGATGTCATAAGGGTAGTTGCCCGTCAACACGAACTGTTGCCCGTCGAAGACCTCATGCAAATCCATACGAAGGAAGTCACCACCTATTATATTATTATGTAGGCGTGGAAAATGCTCATGGAGATAAGCGACACTCTCACGGTCGATCTCAACAACCTTGAAAGGACGCGGCTTTTCTGTGAGATACTGCGTCATCACACCCATGCCAGGGCCCACCTCAAGCACAGGCAACGCCGCAAACGGCTCATCCACCGTATCCGCTATCCGCTTGGCGATGCTCAAGTCAGTCAGAAAATGCTGACCAAGATTCTTTTTCGGTCTTACTTGCTTCATTTCGGGGACAAAGGTACGAATAAGTGAGCGAAATTCCAAATGAATTTGAGAATTTCCGAACGTGAGTACCTTCGAGCAAAGCTCAAAGACACGAATAAGTGAGCGAAATTCCAAATGAATTTGAGAATTTCCGAACGTGAGTGCCTTCGAACGAAGTTCAAAGATACGAAAAAACGTGAAAAAGATGTTATGGCCATAAAATTATCATTTATCATTTATCATTTATCAATTAAATGTTGTACCTTTGCACCAATGGAACAGAAAAGCATACTCGGAAACATCGTCAAAATCGTTCTGCCCTTCCTACTTGGCGGAGCGATTCTGTGGTGGATGTACCGTGGTGAAGACCTCTCCACCATCAGTCGTGTGCTGACGGAAGAGATGAACTGGACCTGGATGCTGTTGTCATTCCCCTTCGGCATCCTGGCACAGATGTTCCGTGGCTGGCGATGGAAACAGAC
>JBGUPL010000119.1:0-14196 GCA_045130275.1 Bacteroidales bacterium | reverse complement strand
AAAGGGTCGAAAGCGTTCCCCGTATGGAGCCAGCCGACCAGCCGCGACAAAAAGAAAGAGCAGGACGGCGAGACCGAGAGCGCACCCGCGCCCGCAATGATGGAGAACGCCAACGGCGAGGACAACGGCGAGGAAAGCCGCAGCGGGCGCGAGCGTTTCAATATGTGTTATTTGTTCAGCAACTTGCAAGTAATACGCAGAGAACCAGCCGCGACCCAGCCGACCGAAAGCGAGACGGCAGAGCCGCAGGAAGAACCCGCCGAGGAAGCCGCCGCCGTTATGGTCGCCGCCGCCATCGTCGAACCCGAACCCATCAACATTTTTTAGAAAGGAGGCGCGGCGATGATGGACAGAATAACAAAGGCACTCACGGCGGAAAAATACCACCTGCCAAAAGTCGGACAGTACACGGGCGCACAACTCGCGGAAATGCTGGAGACCAGCAACGCACCCGCCGCCACGGTGGAGGCATTCAGAAAATATGTAGTTTACGCCACTTTGAACGCCCCGAAAAGAATTGTAATACAGCCGCCCCAATAAGGGCGGAAACACCCACCCAGCAAGGCGCAAAGATCCGAAAAACGGAACTTTTGCGCCTTTTTTAGTGCCATATCCCCAAAAAAAATTTTTTCCGCCATCCGGCGGAAAAAATTACGGCGGCATTCCGTAAGGGTTAATGACAGCCGCTTCCCGGAGGTCAGCATCTTTCTTTGAGGCGTCATTCTCCCCTTACTCCATATCTGTCCCATACGTTTTTCAGCAAGCGGCTTATCTTTGCGCAAAAAACCCAACCCTATGGCCACAAAGATAAGACGCGCCGACGCGCTGCGGGAAATGGAAACCCGCGAGAAGTCCAGCGGCAGAGCCGCCCGTTTCTCCGTCCAGTTCTATCTGAAAAACGGTGAGCTGGTCTCGTTCCCGAGAGCCGTTGTGAGAGGCTTGAAAGCCGACATGAAGAGCAACCGCCTGCGCGGGATCCAGCCCGTGGATTCCGAGGGGAACCCCATCGGGCACATCCACGCAGTCTCCATAGACAATCTGAGAGAGTTCAACGGAATGCAAGTAGTGATTTAGCATTATGGAAATAACATTCAACAAGAAAGGCACGCCGCTGCTGTTCCTGGGCAGGGTCTCATACGGCAGCACCGTGAAGAAACCCACCGTGAACGAGGAAATCTTCGAGAAATTCTCGTTCAACGACGTGGAGTATGCCTGCTGGGGAAGCTCCAACCGCTATCCGGAAGAGGCGCTCGATGTCATCGGCAAGACGGGCGTCCTCTCCACAGGCCTCAACTACAAGTGCCGCTGCTGCTACGGGCAAGGTGTCCTCCCCGCCACCATCACGGGGCTTGACCAGCAGAACCGCGAAATCTACACCCCCGTCAACCGCCCCGAGGTGCTCAACTTCCTGCGCGGCTACACCTTCCGCAGCTACCACACCGCCGCTTTCCGCGACCTCATAAAGCTGGGCAACTGCTTCCCCGTGTTCGTCTTCAGCGCGGACGGAAGCCGCATCCTGCGCACCGAGGCCGTCAACGCACGACATTGCAGGATAAGCATTGACAAGTCCCGACTGCTCCTTTTCGGGGAGTTCGGCAGACGCTTCCCGGACCACACCGCCAAGGTCGTCACCATGCTTGACGAGGCCGACCCGTTCACCCACCTTATGATCCTCAAGGAGCAGGGGAAGCTCAAAGGCCGCTGCGTGGCCTTCCCGCGAATCCGCAACTACTACTCCGGCAACGACTACTACGCGCTTCCCGACTGGGACACCGCTTGGAAGAGCGGCTGGATAGACATAGCGCACAAGATACCCACGTTCCTGAAGAAAGCGTACTCCAACGCCATGAACCTCATGTGGCACATCCAGATTCCCGACACCTACTGGGAGAAGAAGTTCCCCGAGGAGTCGTTCGAGTCCACCGCAGAGAGGGAGAAAGCCATCAACGCATACCTTGACAGCTTCGAGGAGCAGCTGACCAGCGAGGAGAACCCCGCCAAGACCCTCACCACGGGATTCTCCCTCAACGAGAGCGGCAAAGCCGAGGAGAAATGGGTCATCGAGCGGCTGGAGAACGAGATAAAGGCGGAAGACCGCCTCTCCACGTCAGCCGCCGCCAATTCCGAGATCCTCTTCTCCCTCATGGTTAATCCAAGTGTCCTGGGCGCAGGGATGCCAGGCGGCCCCTACGCGGGCAACGCCGGAAGCGGCTCCGACATCCGCGAGGGACTGCTGGTCTCCCTCATCCTCAACTACATAGAGAAACAGCAGGTGCTCGACCCCATCGAACTGATGCTGGAATACAACGGCATCCACGATGTGGAGCTCGTGTACCGCAACATCATACTCACCACCCTCGACAAGGGCAAGTCCACCGAGGAAAAACTTTCGTAGCATTATGACACCGAGACTTTTCGCACCCGAGAACAACACCAAGGCGGAGGAGTTCAAGCAGTTCCTCCCCGTGAACGTCACCTGCTCGTTCCGCTCGCTGGCTCCGGCCATCGCGCAGTGCGAGACCAAGTACCTGCTTCCCGTCTTGGGCGAACCGCTCTTCGAGCGGCTGGCGGCGTACTACGAGGCTGGCACGCACGACAGCGACCTGTTGGAAGTGCTTCTGAAGCGCAGCCAGTACGCCGTTGTCCGCCTCGCATACTGGCAGGACTACGACCTGCTCTCCGTCTCCATGTCCGACAAGGGCGCGGCGGACAACGCGGGGGAGGGCAGGCTCTACAAGTACCAGGCAGACGCACTGAAGAAAGCCCTCAGGAACGGCGGCTTCGACCAGCTGGATTCGGTGCTGGAGTGGTGCCACCGCAACCTTGACCAGCTGCCGGAGTTCCTGCAAAGCCCCGCATACACGGACGCGAAGAGCCTCATCGTGGGCACGACAAAGGAGTTCAACGACATCTTCCACATCGGCGGCTCGCGCCTCGTGTTCCTCAAGATGCGCCACTTCGTGCGCACCACGCAGGAGACGGAGCTGCGCCACCGCCTCGGCAGGGCTTTTTGTGACGAGCTTCTGACGGCAGACCCCAGCGAGGAACGCTACGCCAGGATCCTGCCGGAGGTCAGGAAATTCACCGTCTTCTGGTCAGTGGCCGACGGCATCGGGGAACTCCACAGGCTTCCCACCGAGCAGGGCATGGTCTTCGAGACCGCGCAGGCGGCTTCCGGCTCCGACACCGCCGTCTCCGTAGTGCCTCCGCAGGAGCTGGAGCAGATGGCCGCAGAGTACCGCAGAAAGGCGGAGCGGTACATGGCCAGCGTTGTGGCCACCCTCAAAGCCCACATCGCCGACTATCCGGCATACAGGGCTTTCGCGGGCGACAACGCGCCGAAGAACGAGGTATTCCGCCGCGACAACACCAACCGCAAAATCTTCTTTGCATAATGGAACCTTTAGACTACATCACCATCGGCTCCGCCGTCCTCAACTTCCTGCTGGGCGGCACCACGGTATGGAGCATCATCCAGTGGCTCTCCGAAAAGCGACTCCGCAAGATTGAGGAGAAGAGCAAGGAGACCAGCCTTGAGACACAGCGCTTCGAGGCGCTCACCCAACAGATTGAGTACCAGAAGCAGCTTATCGCCGAGTACATCAGCAACGAGCAGGCGAAAGACGAACTTGACGACAAGCAGCGGGAACTCATCGCCACCCTCAAGCGCAACTCCGCACGCATCGAGGCCGAAAAAATTGAGCTGGAACGTCGGCTCACCATCTCCCAAGCCTACGAGTGCCACCGCAAGGACTGCCCCGACAGAATGAGGAAAACAACCCAAACCACAGAGATATGAGAGAATGTGAACAGGACTACCGGGGAGACCTGCACAACTCCCCGCAGGCGTTCAGCCGCTACCTGCAGGACTTGGCCGCACGGCACAAGTCGCTGAACCACACGTCCGAAGAGCCGCACTTCTTCAGAGGAGAGCTGGAGGAGTTCTACACGGGCTTCAGAGACCGCGTGAACTTCCCCGCCCTCATCCAGGAGGGCGGCGAGGTGCGCTTCACTTCGGACAACGCCGACAACGCCTTCAAGGAGCGCGAATCCTCCTTCATGGTCGTGCAGTCCTACGAGGACGATGGCGACTATGACGCGGTCTATGAGGCTTTCGACCTCTGCGAGCGCATCGGCGACGAGATCATCCGCAGGATGAACCTCGACAAGTACGAGGCCGCCTGCATGGTGGTCAAGGAGTTCCGCCTTGACGAGGTGACGGCCATCCCGATTCAGAACGTCCGGGAACGCTACGCGGGGATGCGCTACACGTTCACCACCAGCGCGCCCTTTTGGAACGAGATAGACACAAGAAACTGGAGGCCATGAACGAGATAAAGGTTGACATTGACGGCGTTCAGACCGTCCACAACGCGCCCGAATGCTTTGACGAGCTGACCCGCGAGCAGCTCTTGGCCGTTTGCGCCGCAGTCGGCGGCACGCTCTCCGAATCCGCCTTTTACTCCGCACTGTCGGGAATCCCCGAAGAGACGTGGGAGGAGATACCGTTCGGCAAACGCTATTTCCTGATGCGTCTCTTCGACTTCGCTTTTGAGAAAGAGCCCAAATTCTCCCGCCAGCTGCTGCCCTGGATTGAGGCGGACGGTGTGCGCCTCATCGGCTACCAGCCGACCTTCTCCAACACCACGTGGGAGGAGTTCATCTACGCGGACGGCTACATGCTGGCAGGGCGTTTCCGCGAGGCGGCGGCGGTGCTCTACCGTCCCCAGCGGGGCGGCTACACGGGCGAGACCGACCGCCGCGTGCCGTTCACCATCTACGGCGCGGACACCCGGATGAAAATGCTGGCCGCACTCCCCGAAGACCAGCTCACAGCCTTTGTGCTGTGCTACAAGACGCTGCGCAGGCGCAACCTTGAGGAGAAATACCCCAACGTGTTCGCACGCGCCCCGAAACGTCCTAAGATTTCGCCCAACGAGCAGGAACCGTCCTTCTCTTGGGTCGCCGTACACCGCGACCTCATGGGCGACCGCTTCTATGACGAGTCCAAGTTCTACGCCTCCAACGTCCACGTCATTCTCGGCAGGCTCGACAAGGTGATTCGGGAGGGGCGAAGTGCAAGATGATTTTGCGGCAAGAAAGCCGTTTTTATGCGAAATCAAGGCTTTCAGATGTCAAAAACAGATCCACAGTGCGGAACTGATTTTTGCCAAAATGCAACTTTTATGTCGTTTAATGTCAAAAACATCCACAAAAGTGCAACTTTCCACAAAATCGTTTGAAGCACTTTTTGTACGGTTTAATTCCGTAAGTTTGGCCGTCAAATTATTAAACCAGTACAGTATGAAGAAATTAGTTTTAACAACATCAGACGAAAGGGAGATGCACTTCATTCCCGAGAACCGTATTCTTGAAGTAGGGGAAGAAGCAGACGGGACAACGACTATCGCGTTTGTCTATGTCATCAACGTGAAAACCCCTATTGATGAAATCCGCAAGGAAATAAGCAAATCACAAATCCCAAAGATAAAATGGCTCACTCAGTCACCACAGCCATAGACGGCAAAACCATCACCAGCGAGGAGTTCTACAAGCAGGCTGTCCGCTGGGCTTCCATGGTGCGCAACACCGCCAAGCGCAACACCCTGCAGTTCACCAAAGGCAAGAAGCAAACCTCCATAACCTACAAGAGCGGGAAGAAAGAGGGCAAGGTGGAGCGCAAGCTCTCCGCCAGCATACGCTACTCCATCGAGCACTCCGGCCATATCCCCGAAAGTATCAGCTTCAAGATACCCATCCATGGGATATGGCGGGAGTGGGCAGTGGGTTATGGCCAGCCCCGTGTTCCAGGAAAGTACGTGAACCCGCATCCACGCATCCGCAGATCCATGGTGGACTGGCTTGATGAACCCATCAACCGCAATGCTGAACGACTCTTCGACCTCGCTGCCGAGTTTTGGGGCGACGAATGCCTGGTCAACTTTTTTGGTTCGAAATCTCGTTAGTTTTTATATCTTTGCAAAAATAATAATTATGAATTATTCGACATTATTTTTCGTTGGTAATGGCTTTGATATAGCTGCAGATTATGCGACATCGTATAGTGATTTTTACAAGAGTGCTCAATTTGAAAATTTAATTAAAGATGAAAATTCCATTGCACTCTATGTGAAAAATAAAGTTTCGATTAAAAATTGGGCAGATTTGGAACAAGAACTTTATAACTATGCGATGGAAAACCTACCAAATTC
Source organism: Bacteroidales bacterium (assembly GCA_045130275.1). Taxonomy (GTDB): domain Bacteria; phylum Bacteroidota; class Bacteroidia; order Bacteroidales; family WCHB1-69; genus F23-D06. The sequence continues at coordinate 7,984 of JBGUPL010000119.1, read as the reverse complement.
CTCTCAAGAAAGGTTCAAGGAACACTACGACAGTGTTAAATCGGCACTCTATCATTACATCGGTACCGTTTCTTACTATCGACATGATAGACTTTCAGACCAATTATTGAGAATCCAGCGCTTTCTAAAACAACTTTACGACGAGGATGAGAACATTCAATTTGTGTCCTTCAACTATACTACAATTTTTGATGATTTGTGGAAGGAGACAACTAAAGTGACTCCAAAGATAAAACATGTTCACGGCAATGTGGATAACAGTTATCTTTTCGGAGATAAAATTGTTTTAGGAATTGATGAATCAATGAGTGTTGCTTCTGAATATAATTTCCTATACAAAACTTTCAGTACTGCATACGACAACTTTGATATTTCCAAAGCTATTTCTGATGCAAAACGGATTATCATTTTCGGTTGCTCAATGGGTGATTCCGATAGGTGGTATTTTGAACAGATATTCAATAATTGTTCGGGTAAAATTGTGGAAATTCATGCGTTTGGTGACAGCGAAATCATAAACTGCAGACAGCGCATTAAGGAACTGACAAACAGCACTAATCTTGCAAATCTGACAACAAAAATGCAGTTAAAAACTTTCGACAATACGAGTATTAGTCAGTTGACTCAAGCGAGGAAGGATTATTACAAGTATGATAATCCAGACTTCTTGGCTTCATTAAAGGCAGACATAGAATCTTAATTTTTGGGGCGACCGAGCACGCTATCCGTTCAAACTGCGCGGCACACCGCTTGTAACCACTACTATCGTTGTCGCGATTATGGGCACTGACGTACAGCGTCAGTGCTTTTTCTATGCTCTTCCATAGCAGTAATTTTGTATTTTTGCGCGTTATTATATGTAAGTAAAATGAGTGCTTTACAATTCAATCAAATACTGCAAAAATACAGAACCCAATCCTATTCGGAGAGAGACAAGGGCAACCGTTTCGAACGCCTCATGCAGGCTTTTCTGCAAACATACCCCATGTACAGAAACAAGCTTGAACATGTCTGGCTTTGGAATGAGTTCCCATTCAAAGAGTCATTGGGTGGTTCCGACCTCGGCATAGATATAGTGGCAAGGACTTACGAGGGTGAATATTGGGCTGTCCAATGTAAATGCTATGTTGCAGATGCCGTCATTGACAAGCCTGCTGTAGATTCGTTCCTCACAACTTCCGCCCGGTCTTTTTCAGACAATCAAGGAAACGAATGCCGCTTTTCTTTCCGACTGTGGATTGACACCACAGAAAAGGGGTTCAACACGAACGCAGTGGAGTCTATCCAAAACCAAGAGATACCATTCAGCCGCCTTGGCCTTATTGAATTGATGAACGCTGAAATAAATTGGCTTGAACTTGAGAACGGTATAGTAGGAACAAAAGCATTAACTAACAAGAAACAAATCCGAGAACACCAACAAAAGGCAATCGACAAAGCCCACGAATATTTCAGAACAAATGACAGGGGAAAGCTAATCATGGCCTGCGGGACGGGCAAGACTTTCACCTCTCTAAAGATAGCTGAAAACGAAACCGAGGGCAAAGGAACAATCCTCTTTCTTGTTCCTTCCATTGCATTGCTTGGCCAGACCCTTCGGGAATGGAACTATGATGCAGAAGAAAAGATAAATGCAATCTGTATTTGTTCCGATTCCGAAGTTTCCCAAGTGAAACGCGCCAAAGACGATGACACAGACGGCTTTTCCGTCACCGAACTTGCCATGCCCGCCTCCACAAGTTCCGCTGAAATCCGAAAACAGTTCAACCTAATAAAGAAGAGCAAAGAGGAAGGCATGACGGTGTTTTTCAGCACCTACCAATCTATCGACAAAGTTGCCGAAGCCCAACACAAAATAGGAGATGAAGCAATCTTTGACTTGATTATCTGTGATGAAGCACATCGTACAACTGGTGTTACGCTGAAAGACGATATTGAAAGTAAGTTTGTCAGTGTTCACGACAATGATTTCATAAAGGCAAAAAAACGCCTTTATATGACAGCCACCCCCCGTATTTATGCTGAAAATGCGCAAATCAAAGCCCGGGAACAAGATGCTGTACTTTGCTCAATGGATGATGTGGCCATCTACGGAAATGATATTTATAGAATTGGTTTTGGTGAAGCTGTTGAGCAGCACCTTCTTTCCGACTACAAAGTTCTTGTGCTGACGTTGGGTGACACTCAAATATCACCAACTTTACAACGAGCAATAGCAGGACAAGACAGTGAAATCAAGATGGATGATGCAACTAAACTCATCGGTTGCATCAATGCCTTATCCAAAAAGACGCTTCTTGACTCGAAATTTCTCAACGAGACGGACCCCGAGCCAATGAGACGAGCTGTGGCATTCTGTCAGACAGTCAAGATTTCCAAACAAATCAGTTCCGAGTTTAATAGTTGCAAAGACGCATATTATGATATTCTCAATGAAAAGGAGCGGGAAGAAATAGTGAATGTGGAAGCTAAACATGTTGACGGAACAATGGGCGCATCATTGAGAGATATGCGGCTTCAATGGCTTAAAGACACCCCTGCAACAGAGAACAAGTGCCGAATTCTCACCAATGTCCGCTGTTTGAGCGAGGGCGTTGATGTCCCCAGCTTGGATGCAGTGCTATTCCTCTCAGCAAGAAACAGCCAGGTTGATGTAGTCCAATCCGTTGGCAGGGTAATGCGTCGTGCAGAGGGGAAAAAGTATGGATATATCATTATCCCTGTCATAGTTCCATCAGATATAAAGCCCGAAGAGGCACTGAACGACAATGAGCGTTTCAAGGTGGTGTGGACAGTCCTTAACGCTTTACGCGCCCATGATGACCGCTTCAATGCTACAATCAATAAGATAGAATTGAACAAGAAGAAACCATCCAACATTCTTGTCGGAGGAGTCTCTTTTGGCAATGGTGATCAAGGCGATACGGAAATCATGGAACGGAACAGGGAGCTGGGCACGCAGCTTTCTCTCCGTTTTGAGGAGTTGCAGAGCGTCATCTATGCCCGTATGGTTCAGAAAGTTGGAGACAAGCGCTATTGGGAGCAATGGGCGGCAGATGTTGCCAAGATTGCCGAACGCCATATTAAGAGAATTAAGAGTCTGATTTCAACTGATGAAAAGGCTCGCAAGACCTTCGACACTTTTCTCAAAGGACTGCATCGCAACATCAATCCAAGTGTGGATGAAGACACGGCGGTGGAAATGCTTGCACAACATCTTATTACTCAACCCGTGTTCGAGGCTTTGTTTGACAACTACTCTTTTGCACAGAATAACCCGATGTCAAAGTCCCTTGGCAAGATGATTTCCCTGCTGAATGAGACCATTGACGAAGAAGACACCCAAAGCCTTGAACGCTTCTACAAGAGTGTCCGCCAGCGTGCAGAAGGCATTGATAACGCTGAAGCAAAGCAAAAAATCATTATTGAACTCTACGACAAGTTTTTCAAAACGGCATTTCCCCGCGTGGTTGAAATGCTCGGAATCGTTTACACACCGGTTGAGTGTGTGGATTTCATACTCCATTCCGTTGAAAAAGTGCTGAACAAAGAGTTCGGACGTTCCATATCCGATGAAAATGTGAATGTTATCGATCCCTTTACGGGAACGGGAACATTCGTCACCAGGTTACTCCAAAGTGGTATCATCAAACTTGAGGACATGGAACGTAAGTTCAAACGTGAAATTACCGCAAATGAAATTGTGCTGCTGGCTTATTATATAGCCAGCATCAATATTGAAAATGCCTACCACGATATTATTCAAACAGAGGAATACACACCTTTTAACGGCATCTGTCTGACTGATACTTTCCAGCTCGGTGAGCAGATGTATTATAAGGAAGCTTTGAAGAAAGGTGGTGAAATCGGGGACGATTCTTTTGCACCAGACTTCCCCGAAAATTCAGCTCGCATTAGAAAACAACTAAACACGCCCATCACAGTCATAATTGGTAACCCACCGTATTCAGCTGGTCAAAAGTCCGCTAATGATAATGCCCAAAATCAAACCTACAAGTTGCTGGAAAAACAGATAGAAAAACATTACGTTGAGAATAGTGAAGCAAATCTAAATAAGGGAGCATATGATAGTTATATCAAAGCGTTTCGATGGGCAACTGACCGTTTGAAGAAAGAAGGAGGAATTATTGGTTTTATCAGTAATGGCTCTTGGCTTGATAGTAATGGCCTTGACGGTTTTCGCAAATCCCTCCAAGAAGAGTTCTCATCTATATATGTTTTCAATTTGCGAGGGAACCAACGAACAAGTGGTGAATTAAGCAGGAAAGAAGGTGGCAAGATATTCGGTAGTGGAAGTCGCACGCCAATAGCTATCACCATTTTAGTAAAAAAACAAGAGAAGTCGGGTAAGGCCATAATTCACTATCACGACATCGGCGATTATCTTTCACGAGAGGAAAAACTTCGTATCATCGCCAAGGCTGGCAATATTTTCGAACTTCCATTGGAAGTACTCCAACCAAACGAACACGGAGACTGGATAAATCAACGTAATGATTTATTTTCGACATTTATTCCCATTGAACCGGAAAAGAAGTTTAATAATAAAGCAAAAAGCTGGTTTTTGGCACAATCCTGTGGGTTGGCTACAGCGAGAGATTCTTGGGTTTATAATGCTTCTGTAGCCAAACTACGTGACACGATAAGAAACTCTATTGTATTTTATAATTCTCAAGTAGATGTAGTTGTTGAGTTAAGAAAACAAGACTCAAATGTAAAAGTTGAAGATTGCATTGATTGGTCTGAAGATAAATTCAAGTGGGACAGAGCGCAGAAAGAAAGAGACTTGAAGAATGGAACTAAGTACAGCTATGACGAAAATTCAATAAGAATAACGCATTATCGTCCATTTTATAAAGTATGGGGATATTTCAACAAAGATTTGAATAATTGCACATATCAATTGCCCCGGCTATATCCGACAAGTAAACATCACAATTTATTGATATGTATGTCGGGAGTTGGTGTAACGAAACCCTTTTCTTGCATTATGTCGGATATGTTACCAGATTACGAGTTGAGCGGCAAAAGCCAGTGTTTTCCACTTTATTGGTATGAAAAAAACGAAAACAACACTCCGTCGCTGTTTGATGATGATAATGAGGATTATACTCGCCACGATGCCATTACTGATTTTATCCTCAAACAAGCTCGCAGTCTATATGGTGGAAAGGTAAACAAAGAAGATATTTTCTACTATGTCTATGGTTTCTTGCATTCGCCGGAATACAGAGAAACCTTTGCGGCAGATTTGAAGAAGATGCTTCCCCGGATTCCTTTAGTTGAAAGTGCAGCAGCCTTTTGGGCATTCAGCAACGCGGGAAGGGAACTTGCCAAACTCCATTTAAACTACGAACAGGCTGAACCTTACGCAGGGGTTGAGATTGAATATGCTAACGATACTCCTTCGTATTACGTGGAAAAGATGCGATTCCTCAAGAAAGAGGATAAAACCGTCATTCAATACAACCCGCAGATCCGCATCTCCAATATCCCATTGGAGGCATACGAGTATGTTGTTAATGGCAAGAGTGCCATAGAATGGATAATGGAACGCTATGCCGTTACCACGGATAAAGCCAGCGGCATCGTAAACAACCCTAACGACTGGGCTACGGAACACAATGACCCTCAATATATTTTCAATCTCTTGCTGCGCATTATTACAGTCAGCATTGAGACAATGAAGATTGTGAAAAGTCTTCCGCATTTAAACTTTTCAGACAATTCGACAACAGCTGCTTCTTCAACTGACAAACCTCAAAATGAGACAGCAACGGAGTCCGCCACAGCAAAGGAAAAGAAGCCTTGTCCACAGACGACCAAAGTTATTTCTGAACAAATGTCGTTTGAAGAACGCTACCCATACCTGGTTGAATTGGAAACCAATCCGAATGCTTCAGAAGCAAACAAACAATTTGTTTTGAAGAAAAGAAAACTTGTTGAGCTGTATCCCGAGTACAGAGAACCGGAACCTATCCCTGTTCTTAATCTAATTATGAGGCGGGAGTTTGCCGAGGAAATTGTCAGTGGAACAAAAAAACTTGAGTTCCGTGATTTTTCCGATTTTTACTGCGGAAAACTGCTTGATAAAACGAATTATGATTTACAAGTCACCCTTCCCGATGATTTAAAAGAGGCCTGCGAGATAGTCCGCCAGGTGAAGAGCATCCATTTCCACAACTACAATAACTCATGGGAACTCGATGTCGAATGTCTTTCCACATTCTATTTCGAAATCAGTCAAACAGGTTTGAAATACATCCAAGACTTCTACGACTGTCACGATTATGATGAGGATGCAGAGTATTATTCAGGAGTAGGGGGCCGGCCACCACTCTTGTTCGCTATGGCGGTCGGTAAAATTCTGAAACGAAAGAACATTTAATTTATGAAGGGTTATATTTATAAATACACATTTCCAGACGGCAAAGTCTATATCGGACAGACACGCCGCCATCCCAATGAAAGAAATCGGGAACATTTTGACGAAATAGTTGGGAAACTGAACCCCAAATTTTGGGAAGCATACGAAACTTTAGGGATGCCCGATTTTGAAATCCTTGAAGTCGTTGAGGAAGAAAGAGTGCAGGATCTTGTGCCTGTCCTTAATGGACTGGAAACCATGTACATTCAGAAGTACAAAGCTGCCAACCCCGAATATGGGTATAATGTTAGAGACCGTGCTTTTGTCGCAGTGCCAAAAGATGCCGTCCTTGACGATGTGGCAGACAAGCTGTTCAGAAAGAAAATGGGACAATGGCAGTCGGCATGTGAAACAGTCCTCACCAAATGTTTGGAAACTTTCGAACCGCTAACCCAAGAGGAACTGGATTTCTGCAACGCCGAACTCCATGATGAAAACAATATCTTTACAGAAACCCTCGATGAATTGCATTTCGATTTCAAAGACCTCAAATCCAACACTGATGAAGCCAGGTTCTTTTTGGAAGAGGCCGCCGACTATGCGGAAGACCGATTCGGTGACATTTTGAGCCAACTTGTTGAAATTTTTATTGAACAGAACAAGGAGGAGTTATTGAAGTACCATCATCCCGAAGCCTATATTGTCCAAATGGATAAGAATGGCAATATCGTCAGAGAATATGCCTCTTCAGCCGAAATAAGAGAGACATTGCAGCGGTCGAACATCACCAATGTCTTCAACGTCCTTGAGGGGAGACAGAAAACCGCATACGGATATATTTGGAAGTATAAGAAAGAACTTGAACGAGATATTCCCGTAATTTCTGACGACAAGGAATGCGATTTAGAAAAATAATATTATTGCAATATCATTAAGTTTTTTCATCAAAACCCTGATGGGCCGACAGGAAATCAAACGGCAACAAATTTATGAAAAAAATAATCTATTATTTGACAGTATTCATTTGTATAGCTGTTCTGTCCACGTCATGCACAAAACAATGCCAGTGCAAGTATTATCGCGATAGATACCAATACGAGCAACAAATTGCGAGTGTTATGCAGCAATACAATAGTGGGGCTATCAGTCGCAAAAAAATGGAAGCTCAAGTTGAAGCAATCAATAAGAAAATTGACCAACTACTTAAAGATACTCAAGGTCATTGCAATGTGCTAACATCAATTTCAACAGCTGATGGTCTGCAATATTTTGGCTGTGAATAGAAGGATATTTGAGAGCCAAAGAATAGGACTTACAGCATTGTTTTAACTCATTTTTGGGCGACCGGGCACGCTTTCCACTCAAATTTCGCACTACGTGCTCATAACCGTTGCAATCGTTGTCGCGGTATTAAAGCAAACAAAACCACAGTCAATCAGCACGACTGTGGTTTTCTTTTACCGTCCCATACTGTGACGGATGTTTAGGCCATCTTTGCCAAAACTTAACGTTTATGGCAAAGAGCAGCACCCGCAGGGTAACCATCTACATCAACGGCAAGGAGGTGGAGGCCTCCGTCAAGCAGATACGTTCCGA
>JBGUPL010000118.1:0-7163 GCA_045130275.1 Bacteroidales bacterium | reverse complement strand
TCCATCAACTGCATGACGGTTATTCCGTTTTCAACTTCTGTTTTCTTTCCGGAAACTTGAATCATCATAGTCTCAAATCCTCTCTTTTCCTCTTGACAAGGGAGAACAAATGCAGTATAAACAAATTAACCTATTATGTCAATAGGTTAAACAGGAGGGGCTATGAAAGCTGTATTCGAGAAAAGCTTCGCTTTTGTGCTGCGCATGTTTGCAGACATGTGTATGTGTAACTGCGCCCGTTTTCTCGAGTTCACGCTTTCCTGCGTCGCTGTCTGAGCCGTGCCTGTATGGGCAGAGACGCAAAAACCGGGGAACTCGCGATAGAGTTCCCCGGTACTTTTTTGCAAAGGAGAAAAGAAAATGGAAGCCATTATCGGAAAAATCTTGAGTGATCTGGGAACATTCCTGTTCGGCCCGATCATGCTGGCGGTGTTCTTCGGAGTGGGGCTGTACTTTACGATACGGCTGAAAGGCATACAGTTTACCCGTTTTGGGACAGCTTTTCGGGAAGTCGTACTGAACGTGGAAAAGAAATCCGATGAGGGCATCGGGCAGATCCGCTCCTACAAAGCGCTTGCCACGGCGCTGTCATCCTGCGTCGGAAACGGAAACATCGTCGGCGTGGCCTATGCTATCGCCGTGGGCGGCCCGGGCGCAATTTTCTGGATGTGGGTTGCGGCTCTGGGCGGCATGGCGACAAAGTTTGCGGAGATTGCCCTTGCTATGCACTACCGCGTGCAGGATGAGGACGGCAACTATCGCGGCGGCGTCATGTACATACTGACGCAGGGCATGAAGCAAAAGACCGTTGCCAGCATTCTGGGTGGGGCGTTCGCAGTCTTTACAGTGTTTGTCTCCTTCGTTTCCTGCGGTGCGCTGCAGGTCAATACAATCAACAGCGCAGTCAGCGGCCTTGCAGGCGGCAGCACGGTAATCCCATGGGTTATCGCGATTCTGATCTTTGTCATCGACGGGCTTGTTATCTTCGGCGGCGTGAAGAAAATCGCGGATGTCACCACCTATCTTACACCGATCATGGCAATCATCTACCTGGGCTTCGGACTTGTGATTCTAATCCTGAACATCACACTGATCCCCCAGGCGCTCTGGTTCATCGTAAAATCTGCCTTTACCGGAGACGCGGTGATCGGCGGCGTAGCCGGTGCGACGATGAGTGTTGCAATCCGGCGCGGCGTGCAGCGCGGTGTGTTCTCCAACGAAGCGGGCACCGGTTCCTCTGCCATGGTCCACGCCACGGCCAAGGTGGATGTGCCGGTCAAGCAGGCTCTCTACGGTATCATTGAGGTCTTTTTTGATACTTTTGTGATCTGCACCTTTACTGCGATTATTATCATGGTCAGCGGTGTGTGGAACAGCGGTGTTACTGACGGCACGGTGCTGGCTACTGCAGCATTCCGGCAGAATCTGGGCGGGCTGGGTCAGATCGTCATTGTCGTGTCGCTGGTACTCTTCTGCCTGTCCACGGTACTGGGCTGGTATACCTATGGCGAGTCCGCCTTTGCCTTTCTCTTCGGCGCGCACAAGGTGAAAATCTATCGTGTTCTGCACATTATAATCTGCGCGCTGGGTGCGCTCATTAGCGTGCAGCTTCTCTGGGACGCGGCAGATGTCTGCAATGGTCTCATGGCAATCCCGAACCTCTTCTCTCTGATTCTTTTCGGAAGCGTGGTTGTAAAAGATACAAAGGATTTCTTTACCGCTTATGACAAGGCGAAGCTTGAAAAAACGTGATCTTCCCTGATTGATATCAGCGGCATCCTGGATATGCTGCGCTTTCAAGTTCTCCTCCGTGTAATAAGGTGAATCACAAATACGGAGCTGCCGCTGATGTTAATTGCAGTCGATCATGGAAACTATTCCATCCACGCTCCAAGGGTCTCGATGTGTAAATGTGGGAGAGTCTTCTCCACAAACAACGAGCAAATTAAATGACGGCGGCATGGGTACTTTCACTCCTGCCGCTGTTTTGTCATTTCCAGTGAGTACACACAAGAAAGCCGGCGAGCTTCGACTCTTACAGCTTTCTAATAAGGAAATCACAACGCTGTGCTCCTTTTCCAAGCGTTCCTGTCCGTTCAAATATCAGTCCTGGAAGCTTTCCATATATCCTTTCATCATTTTCACAAAAGATCTTTGTCAATTCCGGGCAGCCAAGCTCTGTGAAATATCTGTTATAAGGACAGGCAACAATGTCCATCCGGTATCTTCCTTTCCCCTTTGGATAAAACACATTCTGAAAACCATTGTCAGCGCCGAATATCTTCTTCGTCAGCGGATCCCATGCAGCCACGAACAGGCCGCGCATACCCGGCACTTTCATCAGCTTCCAGAGTTTCTTCGCAATTTCAGCGCAGCCCTTGACGGCGGAATCCTCGATCACTTTGTATGCCTTCTCCTGGCCGAGCTCATCCTTCAGTGTCAGATATATCGCCGCTGCCGGAAATATTCTGTCTCGCGTGTGCATCTGCAATCCCTTTGGCAAGGAACTGTACCGTTGCAAGATTCTGTCTAGTCTTTCCTCCCCCTTCTGCCACAGGGCATCGCTTTGCTCTCTGGGCATCATTCTGTCCATCTCTGCCTTGAAAGCACCTTTCTTCTGAAGTATCTGCTTCGCTGTCATGGCTTTATCTCCCCTTCCTAAACCACGGCCAGCAGCGATTGACCTGCCTGCAGTATTCCTCATATTCCTTGCCATAAAGATTCTTCAGCCATTTCTCCTCGGTTGCCCTCATTAATACAGTCATGAAAAACCAATAAACAAGCGGCAGCATAAAAAACCACGCATTGCCGGCAAGGAGAATCACGCCAGTGCAGACAAGCATTGCCGCAGAATAGATCGGATTTCTTACAAGCGCATAAGCCCCGGTGGTTACCAGCCGGTTTTCCTTAATCCCGTCGTCAATTTTTGAGATGGGGACAGCGTAAATCCACATGAAAACTCCTCCGGCAATGAAAACGACGCCGGCGATCAGCGCGGGTATACGGAGCACGCTTAGCTTACCGGGTGAAAAAATCGGCATATTCCTCATCAACACGGCTGCAAGGGTCAGTGCCGAGATCGCGGCCACATAAAACGGTCCCACGCCGTAAATCGGCAAGTGTTTCTCGTTTTTCATGTGCGCCCCCTCCCCATGAACGCTTCAAGCTGCTCCACATAGGCCTTCGGCTCCGCCGCCATATAACCGCAGTGCTGGTATCCGGGCCGGATCACAAGATCTGCATGCGGCATGTAGACAGGCACTGTTTTCCTGGAATACTTCCAGTCAAAGTCCTTCTCGCCGAAATCCAGATGCAGTTTTTTCTGCTCGTCATCGCTCAGCTTCCGCAGGTCATAGTGACAGCAGGCATGGCAGATGTTGTCGATGTCAGCAATCGTGATCCGCTCAAAGTTCTTTGTCATCATCTTTGCGAAATCATAGCCGTACATCTTCACCAGGGACGGTGAGGCATCAATGTGCGTTTTAGCCAACTTTTTCTTTCGACTCCGAAACATCTTTTTCATGAACCACTCGGGAAAGCTCGCATTTCTGGCCAGCGCCACGCCGTCAAACCAGGCATGGGCAACGCGGAATGCGGGATCGAAAAGCAGACGCCAGGCAACAGCCACACCAAGGGACGCGCCGTATACAAGTGCGATCTCCGTGCAGTTGTTCTCAAGCAAAAATGTACGCAGAGCGTGGTACTCTTCATCTGCGGAGATATAGGCGCCCGCCTTTCCATGCCCGCCCTGATCCGGGGCAATAACATGATAGGTGCCTTTAAAATACGGCTTCATCAGATCATACAGGTCAGATCCGGAAACCATCATCGGTGCAAGAAGAACGATGGTTGGATCGTCCCTGTTGCCATACTCGTTAATAAACATATATAAGCCTCCTGTTAGCATAATCTAACCTTAGCGTAAAAAGGGTCACCCACCCCACAGCCGTCCACCTTCTGACTCCGCCGGAGGATGAGTGAAAGATTCGGTTAGTAGCCGCTTACCATTGTACTGTATGAAGGATTAATTTTCAAGTCCTGGTGTTGAAACCAAAACGGATCAGAGCCGCACACGAAAACTGTGCAGACTCCGATCCGTTTTTTACGATAGATGAGCAAAGACAGCAGCGCTGAACCTCAATCTGAACGCTATTCCCCTCTTTACGTTTCCGATATTGGTCTCCAATTGTTCAATTGTGCGCTGTCCCGTTTATATACAGGGTATAACCGTTTAAAACGACATTATTGAGTAAACTGTACCCCGTAAACTGGACAGTTGGAATCGTGAGAATCCCGTTTTGTGGACACGCTAATCGTGAGAATCCCATTCTGTGGACACCTCAATTGTGAGGAACCCATAGTATGGATATTTCAATCGTTAGTGCAGGTGCTATAATAATCTGTGTTGCAGGGAGGGATGTATCATGAAATGGAAAGGCTTTACTCCAGATGAGGTATTGGCGCTGCGTGCTAATCCTTATACACATACGGTTACAGAAAAGACTATTTCCTTTACACGTGAATTTAAGGAACGTATGTGGGAAGGGATGCAGAATGGGCAGCCCAAAAGGGCTCTAGTAATTGAATTGGGATACGATCCAGATATACTTGGCCCATCGAGGATTGAAGGGATCGCTTATCATATCAAAAAAGAAGCCAATTCGCCCGAAGGATTCCACGAAGGGAAGCGAATATCAAAGGTTGCGAAAAAAGTTACAGAGGACGAGCTTGCTTCAAGTGTTCCGTCCCATACGCTTCGTCGGCTCCAGGCTGAAGTTTCATATCTCCGGCAGGAGATAGAATTTCTAAAAAAAATTATGCAGACGGCAAATGGGACGAAGTGAGGAAAATGATCATGGGAACGCCAAATTGCAGGTTTGAGATCATACACGCTGCAATCTCTGAGCCAGACAACAAGCTCTCGGTAAGCGAACTCTGTACTTTAGCTGGTGTATCGCGCTCAGGTTATTACAACTGGAGGGCTTCAGCTGAAACCCGGCAGAACCGTGAAATAGCGGATCAAGAAGACTTTGCGCTTATCCTTGCTGCCTATGAATTTCGTGGCTATGCGAAAGGCGTCCGTGGAATCAACATGCGTCTGCTCCACATGGGAATTGTGATGAATCCGAAGAAGATCCGGCGACTGATGAGAAAATACAATCTGTTCTGTCCTATTCGAAAGGCAAATCCCTATCGGCGTATGGCCAAGGCTATGCGTACCAATAACGTGGCAGATAATCTTTTGAATAGGGAATTTGAAGCACACGGTCCGCGGATGGTTCTTTTGACCGACATAACGTATATACCCTTGAACGAAGAATTCTGCTATTTATCTACAATCTTGGACGCATACACAAAACAGATCCTGGCTTTTGTGCTGAGTGAGTCTTTAGAGATAGACTTTGTGCTGGAAACGGTCAACATTCTTGTCCGCGACCATGGAATTTCCTTATCGGCTGAGGCTCTGATCCATAGTGATCAAGGCGCTCACTATACCAGCTATAAGTTTATTCAAATTGTCAAAGACGCAGATCTGAGGCAATCTATGTCCCGGCGTGGAAACTGTTGGGACAACGCCCCACAGGAGAGCTTCTTCGGCCATATGAAAGATGAGCTTGCTGAAAAAATCCCATCATGGACCTGTTTCCTGGATGCGAAGGCCGATATAGATGACTGGATGGATTATTACAACAATGATCGGTACCAATGGCAACTCGCCAAGCTTTCACCAAACCAGTATTATAATTACATCCAGACAGGAATACACCCATTATGCAAAGAGGGGCTTATGCCTCCCCTTCCGCCAGCCGTTGACAGCGCTCCGAAAAATGCTGTATGTGTAGCACCGACGGCGACGGACTCAGAAGCAGGACAGGAGGTGTGTTCCGTCGAACAGCCAGTGTAGCATTTTTCTCCGCTATGCTGTCAAGGCGTGGCTACGTCCTACGCATCCTGGGCCTCTGGCTCTGGATCTAGAAGCAGAATTTCACAAGATTTAAACGATTGATTCTGTCCTTGACACGGGGAGTACATTAGAGATCTCCGTTGAATTCCGTCACATAGCTGTCGCCGGTGAGCGTCCAGGTGCTGGTGGCATCGAGCGTCACGGAGACCGCGCCGGTCTCGGTGGAGACCACCGTGCCGGAGGCGTTCACAATGCTGCCGTCGATGGAGCCTTCAAAGCTGGAGCCGTCCGTCAGCTCCAGGGCGAGGACGGAATCGCCGCCGACCTTGATGCCGCCGGAGAGCGTTTGCGCCGCGGCCTTGAGCAGCGCCTTGTTGCTGTCTCCCCTCCAGCCGTCGGCACAGACGGAGAGCAGGATATTCTCCGCATCCTCGTTGACGATCTCAACATCACTCAGCGTGATGACCGCGCTGGTGTTCGTCACATGGAAGACATGGCCGCTTCTGCTCGTGAGGCTGCCGCCGTTCATGGTGAAGAAGGACGTGCCGCTGTCGGCATCGCCGGACATGGACTGATAAATCATAATGCTGTCCAAGAAGGTGGCTTTACCGTTGCATTTGGTGTTGTCCGCAGTCAGATCACAGTTGTTCAGCGTGATGGAGTTCAGGCCTTCGATGCACACACCCTCGGCGAGGTTGGAGGTAAGCGTGGCGTTGGAAACGGTGATATCCGCTGTGGAGTAGATTGCCGGGGAGCCGAGACCGTTGGAGGTGTAGCTGCCGCCGTCCACGACCACCGTGCCGCCGCCGCGATCTGTGCGGATGGCAGCGCTGGACCGGCCGGAGGTCTCCACCGTCAAATCATAGGCATAGGTCACCCCGCCGCCGGTGGTCATGATGCCGCCGGAGCCGTCGCCGGTGGTGGTGATGGTGCTGTCGGAGATGACGACGGTCGTGCCGTCCCCCGCCGCGCCGTTCTGGCCGCCGTTGCCGCCGTAGCTGAACACGCCGTTCGCGCCGGAAGCGTCGGAGGTGATCGTGCCGCCTGTGATCGTGGTCGTGCCGCCGCCCATCACCAGCAGCGCGGCGTTCAGGCCGTAGAAGTTGCAGCTGTCACCGCCGTTGGAATCGCCGGTCTTGGTGACGGTGACGTTTTCAAGTGTCACCTCGTCGCCCGTGTTCACGATCAAAGCGCTCTCATCGGCGGTCTCGGAGGCGTAGACCTGGCCGGCCGTCTCCGCCGCTTCGGTGAGCTCTGT
>JBGUPL010000117.1:0-2185 GCA_045130275.1 Bacteroidales bacterium | reverse complement strand
CGACCAACATCCCGAAATAAAGAAGAAGTATTTTTTCTACACCTTTGCGATTTGCGGCTCCAAGATGGTGATGGAGCAAGCCGACCGCTATTTCTGGACCTCTATAGATACCATTTGTTGGCGGGAAATCCCGCTTAACATCCGAGCTTTTGCCTTGGATCGCGAAAATGACGAATGGGTGATTGTCACAAGGGAGAACCAACTGCTCCGCAGTGCCGATTTGCACACTTTCGACACCGTGAACACAAATGGCCCTTGCTATTTCGCTGAGATAAACCATGCTGACAATCAGTCTATTTACGGTTTTACTTATAATGACAACGTGAAGTCAGAACGACGGGAACGAATAGATAGCCTGTACCGGATTTCAACGGATGGTTTGACCTCCTGCGGACTCTACACCGAAGATATACCGCTGGGGCCAAACCGTTATTGCTACGTCAGCAATAAAAAAGGCGACATTAAGCGGGAGGTCGAGTCAGGTGATATCCGTGTTGCTTTGGACAGCCCTCACGATCTTATCCTTTATGACCAAAGTGTCCAAAAATGGTACAGGCATTTGAAGACGACTTTCTTCATTGAGGACGTGCAGGTCGGCACAGACGAACTCGAAGGGAACTTGCTGCTCTCCGATGGTGCGCGACAGTATCTTGCAAAAATAGATACACCGGAAATCACACCTTATCGTCTTGAGCGTCCGTTGGAAGAGTTCCTGAAAAGTCCGGTCAAGTCGGTTGACATCGTTTACAAGTTCTTCCCTTGCGATGGGCAACGCTTCTCGGAGAGGGTTCTTTATCAACAGGAAGGCAACGAGTTTGTTATCAAAAAGTTGTCTCTCTGGAGAAAAGGAGCAGAGTTCACGCACACCTTCACTGACAAACAGCTCCGTAAAGAGCTGAAAGCACTCAACACAGGGTATGATGCTTCGGTGAGGGTGGCCGACCTTGGATTCGCGCAGGATGATTACGACTCCCTCAGACGTTTTGTGTTCCCATACGCCAGGACGTGGGTGGATTTCAGCACTTGGTGCGACAGCGCCACGAAGGAGCGCGTTTTGGAAGTTCTTCCCCATCTCGACGACAGCATTTGGACGGAAATCATCCAAAGTTACCTAGATGGGAGTTGCACCTCTTCCAGCACTTTCGAAATCACCTTTCGGAACAAGGCTGGCAAAACATTGGTAGTGAGCCATACCGACAATTCGTGTAGAAATGGCTACTATCCCTATAAGACCCCGTTCCAAGTTCAATGCGACGGTCGTTCGTTTCCTGCCACAAGTCTGCCGTTCATGCGCTTCATCGGCGAGATCACCCCAACCTCCATGCAGGACGATAGTTTCTCGAAATTCAGCCTGTTGATGAAGGCCTACCGCTACATTATTTGTCATCGGGAGGCGTTCGGGATTTAGGAGGGCGCACGAAAGGATGTAAAAAAAAGAGACGCAAGAAAATGCGTCTCTTTAGGAATATAGTATATCGTATAACCTTGGATTAGAAGGTGTGTTCCAAAGTGAACGTCAGACGATCCGGATGGGTGGAGATGAAATTCAGGAATTGTTCTTTCGAGCTGAACTGACCGACAGGCGCATTGTTGAGTTCGCGGTCCTTCGCCACACCGTTCTCAATGTAGTGGATGTTCGGGACAGCACCGATAATGATGGTACCCGTTTCAGGGAGTTCAGACTCGTTATAGACGATAGTTCCCTCGATTTTGGCGGTGAACGGAGCCTTGATTTCGAAAGCGGGGAGAGTCCAAGGCGCAGAGACGTTGTTCACCTCCACAGTTTTACCCGTAGCGTCAACATATTTGAGGTTATAGTGGAAATAAGGGGAAATTTGCAACTGCTGGCCATTTTGCGTGAAGTGGTCCTTCATCTGGTACTGGATGGTGATTTTTTTGTCGCTGGTACCGCTGCCGCCATTGTCGTCGCCGTTCTCACGGTTACAGGACATGGCTATCAGACTGCCCAGACATACAGCCATCAGGATAAGCAGGTGTCTTTTCATTTTCATCTGTTTTAAATGAGCCGACAGTGGGATTAATCCTGTTTCAGGGTGCGGGTTAAGACAATCTCGTCTTTGTTGGTGTCGCGGTTAGAGAGCATTAAGTTAATCTTGGTGCCGCCCATGAGGACGCCAGGATGACTTGCTCTGGCAACTTCAACGGCATCGATGGCTTTGTTGAA
>JBGUPL010000116.1:0-2148 GCA_045130275.1 Bacteroidales bacterium | reverse complement strand
CAAGACTCTGACCCTCAACGCGGAAGTTCCCTACTGCGACTATCTGTGGCAGGACGGGAGCACGCAACCGACCTATCTGGTGCGCGGTCCGGGCAGCTACAGCGTGGAGGTGAGCAACAGGTGCTTCAGCCACTGGGATGCGGTGGACATCGACTACGAGCACTGCGCGCAGGAGTTGTACCTGCCCAACGCCTTCACGCCGAACGGCGACGGCGAGAACCCGGTGTTCCTGCCGGTGTTCAGCTACCCCGACGAAATCGAGGAGTACCGGATGGAGATCTACAACCGCTGGGGCACGCTGGTGTTCCGCACGGAGGAGAAGACCTTCGGCTGGGACGGCGCGAACGCGATAAACGGCGTGTATGCGGTGGTGGTGTACTACAAGACCCGCGGGGAGAAGGAAAAGACGGTGAAAGGGAGCGTGACGGTGGTGCGGTAGGAGAGTCGGCAGGAATGCCGACTGTCGCCATTGTATTCAACATTCCTGTTGCAAAAAGAAAAATCGTATCTTCACCCTGAAAAAAGTGTCGCTATTTGGCCAAAACAACAATAATTTGTATCTTTGCGGCATCATTTGAATCTGTTATGAGAACCATTCATCATATAGTCATATTTGTGCTCTGCTGCTTTGCTTTGTGTGGAACCCTTTCCGCCCAGTACGAAGGCAAAGAGTTCTGGTTTTCATGTGGAACAGAACATATTCCCTCCAATTGGTATGATAATCTTCCAAGTACGGATAGTATTATCATATACATTTTAGGGCAAAATGCTTGTGTAGGGTACATTGAAAACCCTCATTCTTCATATCATTTGGATTTTGAGGTTCATCCCGATGAAATGACCACACTGGTTCTGCCATTGGAAGAGATAGCAGTGGAAGAACAGGGTGTTCCGGTGGCCTCTGTCATCCAAGCAGGTACTATATGTATCCGGACCGATAAAAACGTGCGGGTTTGGGTTCAATCCCCTTATCTTTTGGAAAACACAGAAACTGGCGATTGGGATGGTATGCCAAGGGATGTATTCGGGAACTTCAAATCACCCGTATTTCCAGTTGAATATTATCAAACCAGTTATTATCTGGACAACTCCCTTCTTTTCAAATATTTGCTCATCGCTACAGAGGATGATACTGAAGTTTATTTGAACGGAGATACCTTTTTTTTTAACAAGGGGGATTTCTATGTGTTTTCGGGTGGAGCCGTTCATACCAATTGTAAAAAAGTCGTGTGTGTACCCTATAAGGGAGGACGGGATTATTTTGGGAATTTTCGTACTTGCGCATTGATGGGGAAAGATTACTTGATTAGAAGACCCGTAAAAAATGTATTTTATAATAGAGTGGCCAATGGCACCCCGTCCCAAATTCCTGTTTGTTATCCTTTTGCTTCTTATGGTACTTTTGGAATTGTGCAAACATATCATAACCAGTTCCAATATAACGATATAGGTTCACCGGATTCTGTGGAATATGCTTTCTTAAGATTTCAAAACGGTGGCAAAGCTATCCTTTCTTTCCTATACCATGTTTTCTCTACCATACAGTTCAACAGTATTCCCAATCAGACATGGTATAGCAACAATATGATGCATCCGATGGATAAAATGGTGAACAAGTGGCAGTTTCCCATTACAAAAAACACATACCATCTGTCTTCGGACTACTTGGACACCACCTACGTTGATTTGACCATATATGTTCATGCGGATGGTGTTGGTTCCACGTTACTGAATGGACAGTCTGTTCCTGCCTCGTCTTTTGTCGAGTTTCCAGGCACAGATGGAGAGTATTATTCGGCTCAGTTCGCCTGGAATTCCAGCGATAGTTTGCCCGATTACTTAACTATAGAGAATCCTAATGGGTTTTCCGCATATCTTTTTGAAATTGGCTATAAATTTCATCAGTATCCCTATTATTATTATACCATTTGGGGTCCTCTGCCGTACGTGGTTTACTGTTATGCCAACTATTCCGGTTATGAACTTTCCGACTTGTATGCGTACTCTAACATCGCCGAACACAACTTCGACACCGTCCACCGCTGCCTCGGCGACACCCTCGCCCTCCTCGTGGAGCATAACCCTGACTCCGTTCCCGTGGAGTGGGTTGTGGACGGGGTCTCCCACCTCGGTGATGGATATTCCTTC
>JBGUPL010000115.1:0-1913 GCA_045130275.1 Bacteroidales bacterium | reverse complement strand
GGATTAGGTATGAACGGGCGTTTAATATCCCATATCAGAAGCGCGTGAGCGTGCCAAGCGCCGCGAGCTTGTGGTTCTATGACCATGATGTATTCCGGCACAGTGTAACCGTGCTTTTTGCAGTATCGTTTGAACCTACACCAAAATGCATTAATGTCAGAATAAAGCCGTTTTGTGTCGGTCATATTCTCGGCATAGGTTAGCGTTACCCAGTGGAGCCGCTCAGTGTCAGTGCAGTTAGCATTGACGAGAGCGCGTATTTTTTTGAAGGTCTTCAAAAGGTTTTCGGAGCTCTCGGAGCGGTTCTGTGTGTGCTGATACTCGGCAAGCTCTCCGGTACTGGTATTCACATAGTGGTCTTTGTCAAGTTTGAGAACCGACGGAGCTGTCGGACGTTTTGCCATGGTCGTGTATTCGACCACGTTACCGGCAGTCATGCGACGGCAATAACCGGCATTGACTTTGGTTGAAGACTTTAATTTACTTATTTTAATAGACATTCGCCCCCTTTTGTGTCGTGAACGACGCAATGTTACCAATTAATCAAGTTAATAAGCTCTCACTCCGTTCGAGCTGTCAGAACGGTCAGCAGTCGTTCTATATTTTCCAATTCCTGTAAATCATCAGGACTTGCGCCGTCGCTCTGTATGTTCTTCATAACATTCAGAAGCTCTCCCAAAAGCGCCACGGCATGACGTGCGGTCATGTAGGAAACAGCCGCCATAGTGAAGAAGCCGGAGCGGTTAAGGTCGTTAAGTTCACAGTAGTCATCCACCTCTTTGGCAATAGCAGGCGGCAAGGATATTTGTATTTTCTTTTGTGCCATATTTTCACCCCCCCTTGATAATCATATCATACATGTTGACGTTTGTCAACACATCACGGCGCAGAACTTGTTATGTTCTATCCCGATTAAGGCGGCGCTCCATCACTTGCAGAAGCCGTGAACGGCGGTCACGCGTCTAAAACAAACCGAGCGGCAAGAAGCCACAGGCAAACACAGGAGCTTTTACAGAAGCTCAGTGCGCACACGCATTATCTGCGAACCAACAAGACCCACAAGGCGAAAGGAACGAAGCACAGGCGAGGAGAGAAGCACAGGCAAGGAGAAACCGCACACAGCAAAGCCCCCTCAGAGATCGCGCTCTGAGAGGGCTATATTAATCTGATGTCAGATCACGGAGCAAGGCGGGCTAAGCTCATGCAATTACAACAACGCGAGGCGGCTAACCCTTATGAACCCATTTACAACGCGTTGAAACCGTTACTGTGACATCATGCATTAATAGCGTTTAGGTAATGGCTGCCGGTGCGCCCGTTCCGTGCCGGCTCACGCCATAGGCACGGACGGAGCGCACAGCCGGAGCAGTCAGACCGGCGAAACCTCTATGCCGAGATGTACAGCAAGGTTCAAGAGCTTTTCTCCTTGCGTTAGCTGTCGTTTCGTGTTATAATAATCTTTAGCGATAAGGTTGCCATTGTCAACACTGTCGTTCTGTACTGCAAATACAGAGCGGCTAACAAGGTGACCGGATAATATTTTTTCAGTGTGCGCCGACTGTGGGTCTATGTCTTCCACGGTCGGTTTTTTCACGCCCCGTGAAGCTCTCACTATGTTCATACCGGTCGGATACATATGAAGCCTACCGCCTTTTACATAGCGTTTCCCATTCACTTCTTTGATTTCTTTGCCGCGTAAATCGCCCTGGTATTCATCTACCGAGCAATCGCCCAGGTATGCGGAAAGGTAAGCGCCTATATTGTCGCACCCATCCGGAACGCCTTTGATATTAACGAAGCCATTACCCCACATTTCCGCAAAATCCGGATTAGGTATGAACGGGCGTTTAATATCCCATATCAGAAGCGCGTGAGCGTGCCAAGCGCCGCGAGCTTGTGGTTCTATGACCATG
>JBGUPL010000114.1:0-55038 GCA_045130275.1 Bacteroidales bacterium | reverse complement strand
TTATAGTTTCCGGCTGAACTTTTGGGCGAAGTTGTGGAAGGTCTTGGAGGTGAACGCCGCCGCCAACTATCAGTCGCAGAACGTGTTCCTGTTCACCACAGTTCGGCCGAGCTACAGCATCGACCTTGGGTTGCGGGCGGAGTTCTGGAAGCGGCGCATCGCGGTGTGGGTGAACGTGGACGACCTCTTCGACTGGAACCGCAGCGCGACCGTAAACGCCAATCCCTATTACAGTTACAGCGACTCCACGCGCGTGAGCTACCGCGCGCGGACGGTGCGGTTCGGGCTGTCGTTCAAGTTCGGGAAGATGGAGCTGGAGGGCTCGCAGGCCGGCCAGGGCCAAGGGGAGCGGCGATAGTGTTCTCCGCGGATAGAAAGCATGAGCCGCAATCTTTTGCATTTCTTGTATCATGCTAATAAAAATTTCAAGTTTCGCATGCTAGAAAAAGAGGAAAAATAAGTGCGTGAAGAATGTTCCCTGCCACAGCGGACAGCTGCGGCCGAAGCACAATTCCCCTTCTATTTTAGAAGGGGTGCCGGCAGGCGGGGTAGTAATATTAAAATATCAGAATTCCTTGTGAAAAATGACCATCATCAACGATATTCGAATCAAAGACCATTATGTTCACAACCTCCCGGAAAACAGAGAGTTGTTAGCCTATGCGCGTGAAAATCGCAGAACCGGCAACATGGCCGAGATTGCGTTTTGGAAACAGGTTCACAAAAAGATGTTTCATGGTCTCGATTTCGACAGGCAGAAAGTCATCGGGAACTACATTGTGGATTTCTTTGTGAAGAGGCTTGGGCTTGTGATAGAGATCGACGGAGGCTCGCACAATGAAAAAGCGGACTATGACGCACAACGGGACAAATATCTGGAGGGACTCGGGCTGAAAGTCTTCCACACGACGGATTATGATGTCCTGCAGCATGTGAACATTATGCTGTCGGATTTGAGGAACTTTATTGTGGATAATTATGAGCATGAGGATGATAAAAAAAGGAATTCTGATTTTTGATATTACTACCCCGCCTTTCAGGCACCCCTTCTTAAAAAGAAGGGGAATTGTCCCGCATCGGCACAGTGTGCCGTGGCCGGAAATAGTGTGCGAACGAGAGTGTTGACATCGCCAACAATACGATAGTGGCAGCAAAAAGCTTTTTTCTGAGATACTTATGATTGGAAAACAAACATGCGAAACTTAAATAAAAATGCTATCTTTGCGGCGTGCATTTCAAATGTATATCTATAACATGAAGAAGTAGAATTATAAATTATTTTCAGCGATGAATACTATTCGAAAAATCATGCTGTTGATGGCCGTTGTACATCTTGTTCCGAAGTTCGGATATACTCAGCTTGCTATCTCCTTCGACACTCTTGGTGTTAACCATGTCAGTTTGGAGAAACTCCCGCAGTGCATGAGCGCCCCTTTTGATTGTGTTCTGATGTCTGATGTGGTGATGCAATATTCTTTTACGATCACGAACACCACCGATTCAACTCTTACGCTACTTTACGACAGTCTTCGCCTCGGTCAATTACACTATGATGGAGGTCGTTGGCATTCCCAATCTTTCAAACACTTTTGGAATCGTCTTGAGACAACTCGTCTGGGGCAAGAGCCGCAAGTTTTCCCGTTTGACACATTGATGTTAACTCCGCATGAAGGGATTTCTTTGACAACGAAACTGAATGTTTCCTATTATACGTTGGAAAAAGTCAATTCGGCAGAATATGTTGCTACGGTTGCCCCCACGACTCGGATGTATGTGCAGTTGTCAGGCTATCCGTTAGCCTTGTCGGGACATTGCCAGCATTTTAAAATAGGAGACAAGGTGGTAAATGTCGATACGTTTGATTGCCGACAGTTGGGATATCAGGACAGACTGGTCCATAATGAGATGCTGCAGGAGTACTTGCGCGAGAACCCGGGTCTTTTCCCGTCCATATTCTCAGAAGGATGTGTGCAGGAGTATTTTCTTTGCTCGTTGAAATTCGCCAACGAGCACTACGCAAAGCTCTCCGTTCCCGATGCCGTGCTAGTAAGGTGAATTCCACGTATCGCATGTATTTGCGTGGAGTAACGGTCCTCGGATCGCTCGTATCTCACGGAATGTTTTCCGCGTGATTCGCGCGATCCGTGGAATAAAATGACTTCCGCGGATTACAAGGATCTCACGGAAAAATTCCCGTTCCCGATGTTGTCCAGCTGCCGTTTCATTGTGCGAATGTTCCAGTTGGCAGGCCGTTTCTTGGCATTGAAGAATGGAAAACCTTGGTCAATCCAATGTTGCCGGTAGGTGGAATAGATGTGTCCTTCGGAGTCGTCGTCGAAACCGAACTCGAAACCACAGCACGGACAAATAACGTATGTCGGGCAACCTTGTTCGTCGTGCGGGGGCTCTGGCATATGTTCATATCCGCAAACGGGACAGATAAATTCCTTCTTGCTCATGACGATGGTTTAAGTCGGTTGGTTTAGATCCTCACTCGTTAAGATGTTGTACCAGAAATTCACGCATCGACTCTGTAGAGACAGCATAAAATCCAAATCCTCACTCATTCGGTGGCCCAGCTGTATGGCTAAAGCCGTACCGCCGCACAAAGTGTAGGGTTTGATGCATTCCAGTTGTGACACGTTGTCGATGATGGCTTCAATGTTCGGGGTTAATCCTTTACGCATAGTGAGTTGTTTTTTTCAGATGTGACATTTCCTGGCGGTGGAGGAACGCTTCAGGTTTTTTGATGTGGAAGAAGACGAGCGCGATCATCACATTCAGGTCGAAAAGGTACTCCCCTTGGACGGCCATATTCTCACGCCATACTTTTTGAATGTATTTTTTAGGGAAAAGTTCGAATAATTTTGCGATATCATCCATGTCGAGATGCACAAACACTTTTTCGATCAGCAATTCATCAGGCAGATTGTTTGCCGTGACATTGTCGTAAGACCAGAAAGCGTGTGCCTGCTCCAGTCTCTCGAACAACTCTCGTCTGAGACTCTCCTTGTATTGCCGGATTTTGTATTCGTTCTGGATTTTCAGGATTTTGCCTTCGGGAAGAGCAAACAGAGATTCGATTTTCAGGGACAATGGAAGCGTTATTTCTCTTTGGTCAAGCACAATATAGCTCAGCATCTGACGTGAGATACCCAATTCCCTTGCCAACGCCGACTGGTTGTAATGGTCTCTGACCATCAATTTGCTGATATATTGCCCTGCACTTTGTTTCAAAACAGTCACTATAATAACGAACGTGCAAAAATACGAAAAATGTCAACTAATAGGTTGACAAAATAATCCATTTTTTTCTTAAGGCTATTCTTTCTTTTTCCATTGACTGTCCACAAAATAGTATCTCCCTGGCGGCAGCATCGCGGCGGAGAGGATGGCGTCGCGGCGCCAAAGTTTGTCGGATATGGTGATTTTGCGAACTGTGTGATTTTCGTATGTCCTTGCTTCGCAGAAGGCGGTGTCTCGGCTGTTGTCAAGCACTACGGTCGGATATTCCGGGCGGTCGTTCATCAGGAAAAGTTCCCGCGACCAAACCGAAAGACTGTCCACGTAGTTGGCGGCTATCATCGCACAAGTGTCTTCGTCTGTCGTGCCTATTGGAAACTTGAGTTCAATGCAGTCTTCACAGTAGGTCTGACATGTCCAATAAGGGGTGTTTCCGTATCGGAGAATTCCGTAAATCGGTTTGAAATACAGATCGGGAAGTTCTCTTACGTATTCTTTCGTCAAAGTCCTGCACACCTCCATCTGTTGGTTCAATATGGCCGTGTCCTGGTGCTTTACAGCATAGCAGAGACGGTTGGCCATTTGAACTAATCGGGCGGTGCGGCCTTTTTCCGGTTCCCATACGGATGCCAATTTTCTCTTGTGGTTGAAATAGTAGGAAGTGCCGTCGAAGCCGAGCCGTGTGTCTTCAAAATGTGTGGCCGTCTCAGTGGCAAGCTTGAAAAGTGTGGATAATCTTTCGCAGGTCTCTTCCGGAACCGCCATTTTCTTGACATCCACGGAAACAACCTTTACCGGGTCCGGGGTTCGATACTTCAGATGTCTGCTCAGAGCCATATAAATGTTCTGGTTCGCTTTGGTCAATATCAACTGGCCTTCACCGATTTCCAACGCATATTCCTCAGAGAACGAGGGTGCGCAGAGAAAGAAGGTCTTATATTTCATGTCCCAAATGACATTGTCGCTTTTGTGTTCCGGAAACAATAGTTGAGACAACGTTTCATCGCCGTGTCTGATGCTGCTGTATATCCCATACGACTCCGGAGTGAGGAAATCCTGTGCCCTGCCGCACAATACTGCGGCCAAAAACGCGAGAACCAAGGTGGTTTTGCGCATAATCATAGCGGTTTTCGTTTTTTTTGTCGCGAAAATACAATTTTTCCACGAGACTTGCGATTCTTGATTTTAATAATTAATAGTTAAGAAATGAAATGAAAAATTTTCTTGAAAAATAATGTTGTTGTTTCAAAATAAAATGTATTTTTGCAGCTGAAAAAATAATAGTTTATACGAAGTAAAACTTACCCGTTATGGCACCTAAAAGAAATTCGAAGGATGATGCGAAGAAGGCGAAAAGGCCTAGAAAAAAAATCAAATACATCAAAATCGTTGAGTTGACTGAGGACCCATACAACCTCAACTAATATGTCTCGATATTTTCTTGACACTCACATTGTTGGCTGGCTTCTGAGCAATAGTCCAAAATTAGACGAAGAACTGAGGTATGATATTGAATATCCTAGTGGTAATCAATATGTCATCTCAGAGTTTGTCCTTTTGGAACTACTTCATCTTAAGCAACTTGGTAAAATTCAGATTAATGGAAGCGCAAGGGATATTCTTAGTTCAATAGAAACTTTGAATGTTGGTCTCGAGCCAATCACAGACAAGGTATTTGAGGTCTTAGATGAAATTCCGATTTTGACCATTGGCAATGATAGACATTCTGATATGATAGATCGCATCATTATCGCGCAAAGTATAGCTGATAAGTGTACGTTGATAAGTCATGACAGAAAGTTTCCCTATTATCGACCATACGGTTTGCTGCTCAATTGATGTTGGTAATTCATAGAGGAGCTGAGCCACGCGATGGAATAACACAAAAACAGGTACGGCAGTCATCCCGCCGTACCTGTAGAAATACGTAGGGGCGAATAATTATTCGCCCCTACATTGTAATAATCGTTGCCTATTTTTTGTGGCGTTTCTTTCTCGCCAGCTCGTTGGGCTCCAACGCCATCTGTTCGCCGTGGAGGAGGGAGGCCACGCCCTCGACGTGTTTCTTGTCAGGCAGCGGGCTGCAGGTGTTCTCCTGATAATCCTCAGGCTCGGTGTAGGTGGTGATGACACCTTCATAGTTGCGGAGAATCACCTTGTGCGGGCTCTGGGAGATGACGTACTGGGGCATCACGGGAATCTTGCCGCCGCCGCCAGGAGCGTCCACCACGAAGGTTGGCACGCAGTAGCCGGAGGTGTGTCCGCGCAGGTTCTCGATGATCTCAATGCCCTTGGAAACGGGTGTGCGGAAATGCTCCAGACCCATAGAGAGGTCGCATTGGTAGATGTAGTACGGACGCACGCGCATGCGCACGAGGTCGTGCACGAGCTGCTTCATAATCTCGGTGTCGTCGTTCACGCCGCGCAACAGCACGGTCTGGTTGCCGAGCGGAACACCGGCATCCGCCAGTTTGGCGCAAGCGGCCATCGCCTCTTCGGTCACCTCGTTGGGGTGGTTGAAGTGGGTGTTGAGCCAAATCGGGTGGTATTTCTTGAGCATGTTGACAAGATCGTCGGTGATACGCTGCGGGCAAACCACAGGGGTACGGGAGCCCAAGCGGATGATCTCCACATGCGGGATGGCGCGCAGGCGTTGGATGATGGATTCGAGCATCTTGTCGCCCACCATCAAAGCGTCACCGCCGGAAAGCAGCACGTCGCGCACTTGCGGGGTGCGGGCGATGTAGTCGATAGCGGCCTGGATGCGGTCCTGCGTGGACTCGCAGTCGTGCTGGCCGGCGAAACGTCTGCGGGTGCAGTGACGGCAGTACATCGAGCACATGTCTGTGATGAGGAACAGCACTCTGTCGGGATAGCGGTGGGTGAGGCCGGGAACAGGGGAGTCCTCATCCTCGTGCAGCGGGTCGAGCAGGTCGGCCGGTGACTGGTGCACCTCGGCGGCCGTCGGGATGGCCTGGCGGCGGATCGGGCACTTCGGATTGTTCGGGTCGATAAGACTCAGATAATACGGGGTGATAGCCATACGGAGGGTGGCGAGGGACTTCTTCACGCCCTCTTCCTCTGCCGGGGTCAAGTCGATGTATTTCTTCAGTTCTTCCAGGGTCTCCACTCTGTTGCGGACCTGCCATCTCCAATCGTTCCATTCAGCGTCGGTAACGTTGGGGAAAAGTTCTTTTCTTCTGCTTGCCATATTGATAATGAATTGATTTTACCTAAAAATTTTGAGGTGCAAAAGTACAAAAATATTGAAAACAGCGGGAAAAAACAGCATTCACTTTTCTTGAATAAAGAAAAAAAAGAGACGCGCAAAAACACGTCTCTTTTGGGATTCTCGTTAGATGTTTAATAACCAGGTAGTTATTGTTTGACGAAGTTCTTCGTTGCGGTTCCGGCAGACGTGGACAGTCGCACGAAATACACTCCGGAAGTCAGACCGGAAACGGAAATGCGGATTTTCTGCGAAGTGGACAGGTCTTGCGCCGTTTCGGTGCGGATCAGTTTCCCATACACGTCAAATATTTCTATTGAACTGATATCCAGTATATTGCCGTCCAATACCACCTCTACATATTCTTTGGCGGGATTCGGATACAAGTGGATACGGTCGTTCAAGTGGCTTACGATACCATCGTCGTCGCCGTTGCCACTGGATGTGGCGGAGAGCGTCGCAGACCATGGGCTCAGACTGCTCTCGCAAATGGCCTGTACCTGAATCTCATAGTCGGTGTCGGGCGTCAAATTCGTGATGGTGTAAGTCGGGCTTCCGGTAACCATCGTCGATGACCATAAGCTGTTAGGAAGGCGGTATTGTAGGTTCCAAAGCGAAGTGTTGGCGTTGTCTGTCCACGTGACGATGATGGTGCCGGGTTCTGTCTCTTGGCTCACCTGTTGCAGGTTGGTCGGGGTCGGGCAAGTGTCGCCGGTGGCCTCCAGTGTGGTGAAACTCTTGAGTTCGCCGTAAACGGCACCGTTGGTCGTGGTGGCGAAGGCTCTATAGGAATAACTTGTATTAGGAGTTAGTCCTGTAAGCATGTGGGCCAGCGTGTTTCCAGTGACGGATACCATCTGGAAACTTCCAGGACCGCTCTCTTTCCATTCGAAACCGCTGTTCAAAATGGTCTGGTTGCCAGGATCGGTGATGGCACCGTTCAGCACAGCGGAGAATGCGGTGACGGTGTTGGGCTCGTAGGTGACCACAGTGGGTTCAATTACGGGAGGCGTAATGTTCAACACGGAGATATTGTCGAGGTAAACACCATGACCGTGGTAGGATACGGCTTTGAAGGCTACTTGGTAGGTTGCCGAAGGTGAGGGAAGTGCCACGGTGTCCGTTTTCCAGAAAATGTCTAATGCCTCGTGGCTGCCCCATCCGTCCAGATAGTGCCAAGTGTCAGTCGGGGAGGTGCGGTAGAACAGCGAAAGGGTGTCGCGATAAGTGTCATCTGACAAAGCGTCATAGAAGAATGAAATGTAGGGGTGAGGAGTGTTGCTGAAGTCAAAAACGGGCGATATGAGCAGCCCTTCCGAGTAGTAGTTGAGGGCGCTCGGCCGGTAATAGACGTAGTGGGCACCATCTGCAGGAAGCTGGGCTAGGGTGTTGAGGGTGTGGTTCTGCCAGGTGCTGCCGTTCTCCATGATCATTTGCGGAGTCCAGCAGCCAAACGCTCCGTCTTCGAAACTTTCATAATAAGGATAAGTGGTGATGGCTTCGCATTGCGTGTGGCAACTGGTGGAAAGGTAGTCCACGGCTTGGTCGCAAAGAGGCTTCACCCTGAAAGTGTAGGTGGTTCCGGGAGTCAGTCCGCTGACGACAGCAGTCAAAGCGTTCACAGTGTCAACGACCCAGGTTGTGCCGCCCGCCTCCATGTGCTCCACGATGAAGGTGTTGATGTCTTCTTCTTCAGTCCAGGTGAGGGTTACTGTTGTCATCGTGACTTCCGTGATGGTCAGGTCTCCGATGGGCTCGCAGTCGGGTTTCGCCTGGAGAGTCACATCGTCCACATAGGCGTTTGCGGGAGAGGCTGCCAAACAGCGGAACGCAATGAAGGAACCGTTTCCTGTGTAGCTGGAGAAATTGGCGCGGAACGCCACGGCAGGATAGACACCGGAAGTGAGCGTGTAGCTTGCCACGAACTCGAAGGTGTTCGGATCCAAGGGATCGCTCATCACTCCGACGTCCAGCGTGTAAGGCAGAGATGTGTTATAGGTGCGTGCGTAGAATTTCAGCTGAAGCGTGTCCAGCGACAATTCGTTGGTGTCGATGGCCGGGAGGGTGGCGTAAAGGTTGCCGCCCGTAGTGTTGAAGAAGAGGCAACGGTCGCCTGTGTGGGCGTAGTTGAAAAGCGTGGCGTGGTAGGAATAGGGGAACTGGCTGTCTGTTCGGTGCCAGCAAGGCGGCAACGGATTGGAACTGGTGCCGC
Organism: Bacteroidales bacterium; assembly: GCA_045130275.1. Taxonomy (GTDB): domain Bacteria; phylum Bacteroidota; class Bacteroidia; order Bacteroidales; family WCHB1-69; genus F23-D06. Next base: position 46,354 of record JBGUPL010000114.1, on the reverse strand, counting down.
CGGAGTTTCCGGTTTCAAACGTCCACGTACGTGGCACACTGGCAATTCCCGCACAGTCGGTGGTGAACGTGCTGGTCTCGCTCTCGTAAACATTGCCGTCGCAAGGCGCGACGACATACCACGTGTATGTTTTGGAAGGTGTCAGGTCGGTCAGAAGGAAGTGACCTGTGGAGTCCAATGTGGCAGTCACCACATTCCACTCGGGTTCTGCAGCGTACTTGTAGTACAGTTCAAGCGTATCCACATTGGAAAGCCAGGAGAGGCTGGCTGTCGTACTAGTGATGCCGGTCGCGGAGAGTTGCAGGGGTGCGAAACAGTCTGGGACAATGCTTACCGTGATGTCATCTAAGATGAAATACCACTCGAGGTTGGTCATATAACGGAAGGCGATGCGGGCGGAGTCGGGGACGGTGTAGTTGCTGAAATCAACAATATACTGGTGGTAGTTGTAGTCGCTGAGCGCGGAGGTCACGATTTGATAGACACTCACAAACGTGCTGCTGTCGGTGGGGTCGGTGATGTAGCCCACTTGCATCACTCCGGAATTGGAGTTTTCAGGACGTGCGTAGAAGGAAACCCTCAGCCCTTGTATGTTCTGTGAAAAATGAGGCATGATGGCGATGGCGGAGTTGGTCGAGTTGGAACCGAATATCATGCAGGAGGGCAAAGAGTGCGCATACTTGAAGGTGGTGGTGTTCATGAATGTTATCGGGAAAGTGTACGAAGTCTCTGTGGAACCGTCAATCCTCTCCCAGCAGTTAGGGAACATGTTGGATCCGTAGCTGTTGAAATCTTCGTGGTGCGGGAAAGCAGTATAGGTGCCGCATTCGGTCATGAAGGTGCTCACCGTACTCGGTGCCTCGGTAGTGTCCGGACAGATGGCGGAAACATACCAGTAGTAGGTCGTGGAGGGCTGCAGTCCGGCAAGGGTGTAGGTGCCTCCTGAAAGAGTGGCTGGCAGGTAGCCGAAATCAAGTTCGTCGGCCCGTCGGTAGTAAACAAAATAGTCCGTGGCGGTGCCGGTCCAGCTGAGATCTGCGGTCGTCTGGGTCACGCCTGCCACGCTCAGAGAGGTCGGCTCCGGACAACTGGTGATGATGGTGATGGTGATGTCGTCCATGAAGATACCGCTCACGTTGTCCGTGTCACTGCCGTTGCCGATGTAGCGGAACGCAATATAGTAATCGCCGCCTGTGAGACCGGACTGGTCGAAATCGACAGTGTTGAGCGTGTAGCTCGTGCCTGACACGGGGACCGTGGCAACCGGGACGAAAGAGGCGACATCCATCGCACTCGTCACCACACCTACCTGCAACGTGCCTAACACGTTGGCGGAGAGAAATGACTGAGGTTCGCGTGTGTAGAACTTGATGCGCAAATTCTCAATGTCTTGGTTCATCTTTGGGGCTACAAAAACAGCAGTGTAGCCTGTTTGCGCACCGATTTCCAAATACCTGGTGCCGGAATAAGCATTGGAAGAGGAGGTCTCTAATGCCGGGAAATGCATGTTTCCGTAATAAGAGTCCTCAATGATACCTTCCTGTGCAATTGTCCAGCAATGCATCATGCTTTCTGTCTCGAAATCAATGAAATAGGGTGCGTTGGTGGACGCACAGCCGGTTATGACGGTAATCTGGCGGTACATATCCTCCGTGATCTCTTCGCAATTCGGAGCGATCTCAACCGTATAGGTGGTGTTCGACAACAGCCCATAGATTTCAATTGTGTCTGTCATGGTGGTCTGATAGCTCCAGCCTGTGTCGCTATCCGTACGATATCGGGCTACGTAGCTGTCGTTCATACCTGTCCAGGAAAGCCCAATGCTGGACTCGCTGACGGAGGTGACAGTCAAATTCTGCACCTTCGGACATTCGGGGATCTCATCTAACTCAAGGTCGTCCAGACATACATACATCAGCGTGGTGGAGGGGTTGTCCGCTTTTATGGCGAAATGACTTCCTGACCCCACGAATTCGTTAAACATCAAGATGTAAGGCTCGCTACCATATTCACCGGAATTGATTTGGATAGTGTCGTAAGGCTGGAAAGTGCTGTTGTCGGTTGGATCCGAGATTACACCGAAAATCAGGTCCATAGAGGTCCCATTGGTGAACGTCTTGGCGTAGAACGAGAGTTGCAAGTTGTTGATAGGCAGCACGGTGGTGTCGATTTCAGGCAAAATGGCCAGATTTGCGGCACTGGTGGAGGTGAAATAGAGTAGGTGAGTGCCGCTATGTCCGTGTGTGGTGAGGTAGCTGTAAACGTAAGGATTCTGGGCGGTGGAGGGCAGCCGCGACCAACAGGCGGGCATGGGATAGCTAGGACTGTATTCCACATTGTCGGTCTCAAAGTCCCATAATATGGGCAGTTCGGAGATCAAGGCGCAGGGCGTGCGGAAGTTCGCGTATGTGGTGGCGCTGTGGGTGTTTCCATCACAGACGGTGCGCGCATAGACGGTGTAGGCAGTGTTGTCTGTCAGTCCGTTGAAAACGAAGAGCGTGTCCGTGGTGGGTGTCCACAACATTCCGGTGGTGTCTTCGTTGCTTGTGACCAAGAGGTATTCCCACGCAGTCTGCCCGGCACGCGGCGCGATGTGAACCGTGACCTCGTATTCCGACACGTTTTCGGCCGTGACCGCCTTGGGCGAGAGACACGAAACGCCGCCCGTGTAGGTAAAGGTGGTCTTGGGGATGAATTTGTGGCGGGTCTGGTTGACGATGTTCTCCAAACCGGTGGCGTTGTATCCGCGGATGCTCATGTAATTCTCCGTGGTGATCCCTTTAAATGTGGCGCTTTTGTAGTTGGGCGTTTTCACATCTGTGATAAATTCGAGGAGAAGATTGCCGCCCGTGTAGGTGAACGCCGAGTCGAACACGATGTTCATTACACCAGACACTACGGACAAAGTCCCTGTATAGACGGTTTCTGTCGAGTCGGTCAGGTAGTCACTGGTCGCGATTGAGTTGCTTGGGGAGATGCCCATCTTGACCCGCATGGGGGCTGCCCAGTCGTAGTTGAAAGCAGGGGCTTGGGTGTAGAAGGAGATTTCCGAGATGGTTCCCCCGACCATATCTCCCAGCATTTCAGCAGGATATAGGATTTGGGTGTGCAGCCACGAACTCATGTACGACCCGTAAATGGGAATGTAGGAACTCGTGGTGGTCCCGTCCGCTACCGTGGTGCTGTTGGTCTGCGCCGGAAGCCTCGTCATGCCGCAAAACAGCAGGACTGAAATGATGAGAAGTAATACTTTTTTCATAAAATTTAGATTTAATGTATTTTTTACAGTCTGATTATTTTGCAAAAATACATTTTTTTATAATACTTCATAAATGAAAAAAAAGTCACTCCTCATAGGACTGACTTTTAATAAGATTGCTTCGAATACGTCGTTCCGGGCTTATTTCATTCCGCGTGCAGCCTTGATCTTGTCGTAGGCCTGGTTCACCTTGGCGAACTGCTCCTCGGCCTTCTTGCGCACGTCCTCGCCGAGATGGCTCACCTTGTCGGGGTGATACTTCATGGCCGCCCTGCGGTAGGCCTTCTTCACCTCTTCGTCGGTGGCGTCCGGAGATACTTCCAAAATCTTGTAGCAGTCGTCTAAGCTCGGCCCGGAGCGTGGCGCGTAGCTGCTGCCACCGGACTGGTCGTAGTAACCGCCTCCGCCATAGCTTCCTCCGCCGTAACCGCCGGAGTAGCCCCCACCGTAGCCTCCGCTTCCCGCGGAGAAGCTGACGTACATCATCTTGAGTGCTTCATAGGTGACATTGTCCACCCCGCACCAACCGGAAATCCTGCGGATGGCCTCCAACTCCTGCTGGTGAGCGTTGCCGTCGGCGGTGGCAAAACCAAAAAGACACTGCAGGATGGCCACCTTTTCGTGGATGGTGGCGAACTGACGGATCTTTTCGCATGCCTCCTGACAAGCACTGTCGATATCGTCACTGTTCAGGATGTCCCGAAAATGAAGCATGAGCTGCGAGAGGTCGCTGTGCGGGAAAGTCTCCTGGAAATATCTTTTGCAATAGTCGAACTCAGACTGCAATAGCCGGTTGCTGTCGGCTTTGGCTACAAATCCAATTAATGTAAGTAATTGTTCTTCAAATTGTTGCGGATTGCTATAGTATTTTTGACGGCCTTTGTTGAACTCTGTTTGCGCTCTTCTAGCCCTGCGGTTGTTGCGGATGCTGTCGAACAGCGACCCGATCAGGAAACCGCCGAACGCCCCGCCAAGCCCGCCTAAATACAGGCCGATGATGCTGAAAATGATGGTGAAGATCATTGTTTATGGTTTAGTGTTTATGGTTTATGGTTTAGTGTTTATGGTTTAGTGTTTATGGTTTATGGTTTATGGTATGAGTTTACGGAATTTCCCGCTCTCTAAACCCTAAACTCTAAACTCTAAACTCTAAACTGAAATTACCAGATATGGGCGTCTTCGTTGAACCATGTGCCTTGGAGCCGCATCGTCTGCTCGATGACGTCGCGGACGGCTCCATCTCCGCCGTTGCGGATGGAAATGTAGTCGGCAAGTTGCTGGATTTCGATGGCGGCGTTCGCCGGACAGCATTTCACGCCGGCCAGCTTCATCATCGGGTAGTCGGGGATGTCATCGCCCATCACCAACACCTCCTCGGGCTTGAGGTTGTTGTTGGACAGATACTCGTTGAAGACCTTGATCTTGTCGCTCACGTGCAGGAAGAATTCCATGCCGTGGAACTCTCTGAACCTCAGTTTCATGGATTCAGCGTAGCCGCCGGAAATCACGGCCACGTTGTAACCTTTCTTGAGGGCGTAATGCAGCGCGTAGCCGTCTTTGACATTTGTGGCGCGCACCTGCTCGCCGTCGGCTGTCACATAAACCATCCCGTTCGACAGCACCCCGTCGAAATCGAGGATGAAGGCGCGGATATGTTTCAGTTTCTCTTTATAGTTCTTCATAATTTTTAGGCAATAGGCAAAAGGCAATAGGCAAAAGGCAAAAGGCAAAAGGCAATAGGCAATAGGTAATGGTGGGTGATTAACTTTGGTGTGAAACGAGCATTTCCTCTTTCAGATCGTCGTAGTCGAGTTGGACGGAGTCGCCGGAGGTGAGGGTCATGTTGAGAATCTCCTCGGCGAGAACGTCCTCAACGTATTTCTGGATCGTGCGTTTCAGCGGGCGTGCGCCGTAGTTGGCATCCCAGCCGTTGTCAACCAGGAAGTTCTTCGCCTTGTCGGTGATGCTGATCTCCACGTTGAGGTCTTTGACGCGCTGCAGCACCTTCTTGAGCTCAATGTCGATGATCTTGCCGATGTCTTCTTTGTCAAGACTGTTGAAATAGATGACGTCATCCACGCGGTTGAGGAATTCCGGAGCGAAGGTGGCTTTCAACGCTTTCTCGAGGATGCCTTGTGCAACCTTCTGTTCTGCCGATTTGGTGGCGTCGGTGCTGAAACCCATGCCCGTGCCGAAGTCTTTGAGCTCGCGTGTGCCCACGTTGGAGGTCATGATGATGATGGTGTTCTTGAAATCAACCTTGCGGCCCATGCCGTCGGTGAGCTGACCTTCGTCAAACACCTGCAACAGTACATTATAGACATCGTGATGTGCTTTTTCGATCTCGTCTAGCAACACGATGGAGTAGGGCTTGCGGCGCACCTTTTCGGTGAGCTGACCGCCCTCCTCGTAACCGACGTAGCCCGGAGGCGCGCCGATGAGGCGGGAAACCGTGTGTTTCTCCATGTACTCGCTCATGTCAATGCGGATAATAGCGTCTTGGGAATCAAAGAGATACTCGGCCAGCACTTTCGCCAAGTAGGTTTTGCCGACACCAGTCGGTCCGAGGAAGATGAAAGTTCCGATGGGCTTGTTGGGGTCCTTCAGACCGGCGCGGTTGCGGCGGATGGCCTTGGCGACCTTCACCACCGACTCGTCTTGTCCGATGACAACGCCTTGTAGTTCGGAAGCCATGCGCATCAAGCGCTCGCCCTCGTTTTTGGCGATGCGTTGCACGGGAACCCCTGTCATCATGGCAATTACCTCAGCCACAGTGTCTTCCGTGACAAAGGGGCGGTTTTCGTTTACGCTGTTTTCCCAAGTCTTTTGGATCAGCTGGCGTTCCTCTTCAAGCATCTTGATTTGGTCGCGGTATTTGGCGGCCTCGTTGTACTGCTGGTTGCGGATGGCCTCAACTTTCAGTTTCTCCTGCTCTTCAATAGAAGCCTCCACGGCAATCAGTTCTTCAGGCACATGGATGTTTTGGATATGGAGGCGCGCACCGGCCTCGTCCATCACATCGATGGCTTTGTCGGGGAGACAACGGTCTGATATATAACGGTTTGACATGGCAACGCATGCTTTGATGGCGTCATCGTTGTACTTCACCGCGTGATGGTCTTCGTATTTGTCTTTGATGTTGTTGAGAATGTCTAATGTCTCTTCGGGGGTGGCGGGTTCGAGAATGATTTTTTGGAAACGGCGTTCGAGAGCACCATCCTTCTCAATGTGTTCACGGTATTCGTCGAGGGTGGTGGCGCCGATGCATTGCAGTTCGCCGCGGGCGAGGGCGGGTTTGAAGAGGTTGGAGGCGTCCATGCTGCCGGGGGCGTTGCCGGCGCCCACCATCGTGTGCAACTCGTCGATGAAGAGGATGACATCGGTGTTCTTCTCCAACTCTTCGAGGATGGTTTTCACGCGCTCTTCGAACTGTCCGCGGTATTTGGTGCCCGCCACGAGACCGGCCATGTCGAGGCTGACAATACGTTTGTGCAGCAGCGTGCGCGACACGTGTCCGGAAGAGATCTGTAACGCAAGTCCTTCTGCGAGAGCAGATTTGCCTACACCCGGCTCGCCGATGAGCACGGGGTTGTTCTTTTTGCGGCGGCACAAGATCTGAGCGATGCGTTCCAACTCTTTCTGGCGGCCCACCACAGGGTCGATTTTGCCCTCGGCGGCCATCTTCGTGAGGTCCTTGCCGAAACTGTCGAGCATGGGGGTGGCTGACTTGGTGTCCTTCCCTTTCTTGGTCGTTCGGCGGTCGTTATCGTCATCTTCGTCGCCAAACGGTCCGGCAGAGGCGACGGATTCGGAAAGATGAAGCTCGTGACGAAGCTCATCCTCAAAAGTCTCGAAAGTAAGCCCCGCCTGCGCCAACAGCATCTTGATGGTGTTCTGGCTGTCAAGCTGGGCCGGTTTGAGGATGGCGAGGACGAAATGGTACGATTCCACAGCCTCGCTTTTGTACTGCTTGGAGAAAAGGAATGAGAGGTGCAGACGGCCTTGCGCCTGTACACTCATGGGGATTTTGTCAGTAGGCTCGTCAGCTTGACTGTCAGGCATTTCCAACATCTGCTCCAAACGCGTGCGAAGCCCGTTGAGGTCTATTTGGAAAATATTGAAGATCTTTTGTGTGACACTCTCTCCGGGATAACGGAGGAGACACACCATAAGGTGCTCTAATCCAATCTGTTGGGAATGATATGTCTTGGCCAGTTCGTTCGCTTCCGCCAAGATATAATTCATTTCTTCCGAATACTTGATATCCATAAAAGGGGGTGTTTAAAAATTGGCGCAAATATACAAAAATTATGCCATAGTCCAGTACTTGGTCCAGGCACTCAAAACCTGAAAGCCAAATGCGGATGGTACGCGAAAAATGTGTATTTTTGCAACTTGAAATTCCAGATATGGGTAGAGTAATGGCCATAGACTACGGACAGAAGCGTGTGGGGTTCGCCGTGACGGACGAACTGCAGATTTGTGCGCATGCCTTGGAAACCATCCCTGTCGCGCAAGCATTTGATTATCTGAAGGATTACCTTCAAAAAGAAAATGTCAGTGTGATAGTAGTTGGTGAAGCTCGGCAGCTGGATAATTCCCCGTCCGAATCGTGCCGATATATCGAACCGTTTGTCAACCGCTTGCGCAAGGAACTGCCGAAAATATCCCCGGGCACCGAAATCGCCCGCGTTGACGAACGTTTCACCTCGCGCATCGCTTTCCAGACCATGATCGATATCGGACTTAAGAAAAAGGATCGTCGCAACAAGGCCAACGTCGATAAAATGAGCGCCGCCATCATTCTACAGTCTTATTTGGAGCAACAGGATATGATCACTTTAAGAGATAAAAAACAATGATATTACCGATTTGTTTGTACGGCAACCCCGTTTTGAGGAAAACCGCCGTGGAGGTTGATCTCAACTCTCCCGAGCTGAAAACGTTTGTGGCCGACCTTTATGATACAATGTACAATGCCGAAGGCGTGGGACTCGCCGCTCCGCAAGTGGGAAAATCCATCCGTGTCTTCGTGGTGGACTCCGCACCCTACAAGGAAATCTATCCGGATCATGAACCGTTCAAGGGTGCGTTTATCAACCCTACGATCACGGACCGTTTCGGTACCGACACTCCTTTCGCCGAAGGCTGTCTCAGCCTGCCACGCATCAACGAGGAGGTGGTCCGCAAGTCGGATATCCACATCACGTATTATGATGAGAATGGGGAATACCACGATTGTGACATCAATGGGGTCTTGGCCCGCATCATCCAGCACGAGTACGACCATCTCGAAGGCAAGGTTTTCACTGACAATCTTTCGCAAATCAAGAAGATGGTGCTCAAACGCCAACTCAACGACATTGCCAGCGGCAAGGTCCATCCGGCATATAAAACAAAAAAGTAGGTTATTGGTTATAGATTATTGGTTATAGAAGCCAAACAACGATAGGATTCGTCAAACAGAGGATCTATTTTTGAACATATCCCTTGAAAGGCCTGTAGGGGCATCGTATGTCAGCATAATGTGAGCGAAGCGAGCCATAGGACGATTGACGATGAATGAAACGATGATGAAACGACAATGAAACGAACAATCACAATAATGATTATTGCCGCGATGTTTGCGGCATGTAGTGGCGGGAAACGCGCTGAAAGGAATGCCTTGCGCCAAGAATCGGACTCTTTGCGAAGCTCCTATCAATATGCTGATTCTTTGTATGCGGCTTGCGGACGTATTGACACGGCCGCCTTCGGGGTCTTCATCGACCGGGCTATGGAGTTCGCCCAACGTCATCCCGATGACACCCTTGCCCCGGGCATGCTTTATCGCGCCGGTATCGGCAGCATGATATTGGCCAAGTCGGCCGGCAATCCAACTTCAAAGGCGGAGAACGCCAAGCGCGCGTTGGAGATCTTCAACCGCTTTCAGGAGAACTTCCCCAATCTCGAACAGGCCAAGCTTTGTTATTGGCAGCGTGCCATTGTGTATGAGGATATTCTCGGTGACTGGCGGAGCGCGGAATCCGAATACCGCGACTTCATCACCCGCTTCCCCGACGACTCCCTCACGCCTGTTTTCCAGCAATATCTCACCCTGCTGGGCAAGTCCGAATCCGAAATTGAAGAGACGTTAGAAGTAGGACGTTAGACTTGAGACTTGGGTTGGAGGTTGGATGTATATTAACAATATCTGTTTTTAGTTGGCAAATTCCCCAGCTATATGCATTCTTTTAATCATTTTCTCATTTTCGATGATCCTCAAAAGTCTCTCGTTTCATATTGTTCATAACTAATAATATCTTTTTATCCCGAAATCCAGAGAAAGTGACTACTTTTGCTTGTTGAAAATGCTAAACTTAAAACATTAAATATCAAGCAAATATGGATCACGATTACGTATTGGTTGCCGGTCGGGCGAACCCTGAGTTGGCAAAAAAGATTGCAGATTGCCTGCACAAACCGCTTTTGGCTGTGGATATCATGCAGTTCAAGGATGGTGAAATCCAGGTGTATTACAACGAGACTATCCGCGGACGCGATGTGTTCATCATTCAGCCGACCTTCTCGCCGGCGGACAATATCATCGAGCTGCTGATTGCCATTGATGCCGCCAAGCGTGCCTCCGCGCGAAGCATCATCGCAGTGGTTCCCTATTTTGGCTACGCCCGTCAGGATCGTAAAGACAAACCCAGAACCTCCATCGGGGCGAAACTGATGTGCAACTTGCTGAGTGCTGCAGGTGTCAGCCGTGTCATCACCATGGACCTGCACGCCGACCAGATTCAGGGCTTCTTCGAGATTCCCGTGGACCATCTTTTCGCTTCCAATGTCTTCATCCCGTTGGTGAAAAATTCCGGTTGGGAGAACATCAGCATTGCCTCTCCTGACACGGGCGGCACGAAACGCGCCTCCACGTATGCCAAGGCTCTCAACTGTGAGCTGGCCATCGGCTACAAACAGCGCGAGAAACAGAACGAGGTGGCTTCGCTGCAGATCATCGGCGACGTGAAGGGCAAGAACGTGATCCTGGTCGATGATATCATCGACACGGCTGGCACGCTTTGCAAAGCCGCTGCCCGCATCAAGGAGATGGGTGCCCTCAGTGTCCGCGCCATGTGCGCCCACGGACTTTTCTCCGGCGATGCCCTGGAGAAAATCGAGAACTCTGTGCTCGACGAAGTCCTCGTCACCGACACCATCCCGCTCAAACGCCCCTGCGCCAAGGTGAAGGTCGTCTCCGTGGCCAAACTGCTGTCCGAAATCATCCTCAGCGTCGAAGACAACACGTCGATTTCGTCGCATTACTATGTATAATCGTTGTGGAGTCGCCATGCATGGCGTCTCTGCAGGGAAAACAAAAAATCCCCTCTCGTGCGAGAGGGGATTTTTTTGTGATTCCGCTGCGACTCGAACGCAGAACCTGCTGCTTAGAAGGCAGCTGCTCTATCCAGTTGAGCTACGGAACCGTAGGCTTAGCCCAGTCGGGATAGCCTGATTCGAACAGGCGACCTCCTGCTCCCAAAGCAGGCGCGATAACCGGACTACGCTATATCCCGTTTTCCGGCGGCAAAATTACACTTTTTTCTTTATCACCCATCCACTTTTGATATGATTTTATAATATTGGTAATCAATATATTAATATGTGAATTGTTTGATTTTGATGTTCTGTCAGCCTTTTTTTTCGCTAATTCTCACCGTGTTTTTAGCATTACAACCCCCTAATGACAATTGCCTATTGCCTTTTAATTTCGAAGATTTCATGTCCAATGCCGTGCTCTCCGAGAATGGACTTCACTCGCGTCTCATCTGTGTCCGAGATGAACACCTGCCCGAAATGCTCCTGTCCTACCATGTTCAACAGTTCCGTGATGCGGGTGCGGTCGAGTTTGTCGAAAATGTCGTCCAAAAGCAGGATCGGCTTGCGTTTGTTGAAGGCGAAAGCATAGTCGAACTGCGAGAGCCGCAACGCCAACGAGAATGATTTCTGCTGCCCTTGCGACCCGAAATGCTTCACAGGCTGACCGTCAATGGTGAAGTCATAGTCATCCTTGTGTATTCCAAAAGTGGTGAAACCGCATTTGGAATCCGCCGGAAAACTCTTCGCCAGTCCGTCTTCATAACGGGATTCCGCAAGTTCAGACCGATATTGTATGTTCACCTCTTCCGATCCGTTTGAAAGTTGCTTGTAATGTTCCAAAAACATCGGACGGATGTCCTCGATAAACTGTCTCCGACGCTGATAGAGTAAATCACCGTCTTCAACAAGTTGTAAATCAATCACTTGTAATAAGGAGAAATCTGCATGACCTGTCTCTTGCTGCTGGCGGAGCACGGCATTGCGCTGCAGCAACAATTTCTTATAGTGAATCAGATGTTGCAGGTAGATTTTGTCAAACTGCGAGATGATCTTGTCGAAGAACTTCCGCCGTACTTCGTTGCCGTCATTGATGATGTCGCTGTCGTAAGGGGACACCATCACCACGGGGAAGAGTCCCACATGGTCGCTCAGCCGGTCATATTCCTTCTTGTTGGCTTTCAACGATTTCGCACCGTTTTTATATACACAGCTCACCAGTGTGGTGTTGCCAGACTCCTCATCCGAGAATTCGCCGTGCAATGCAAAAAAGTCCATTCCCAGCCGCACCGAACTCACGTCCTTCGCTGAAAAACAGCTTTTCCCGAACGACAGGTAGTGGATGGCGTCCAGCAGGTTGGTCTTGCCGCTGCCGTTCGCCCCCACGATGCCGTTCACGTTGTCGTTGAACGTGAAAGAGGCCTCGGGGTAGTTCTTGAAATTAGTGAGTTGGATATTTCGTAAGTACATATTATTGGGTTAGAAGGTTAGGAGGTTAGGAAATGAAAAAGTTAGTCGCGGAGGCAGCGGACTGAAAGTCCTGCCCATTTGTAGTAACCGTCGATACTCGCTTCCCAACTGCTGTAAGAGAGAGAGAACCTAATGGCATAATAATTCGAATAGTCTGTAGTAGTAGTGCTCCAAAATGCGGCTATATTCCCAGAACTGCTGAAGTTATAGTTGTGAATTCCAGCTGGAATTGCTGAAAAACCTGTAGCATTGTTCATAGACAAGTTATTACCTACAATACAAGAAATAGAACCATGATGGTTCCAGTCTGTTGTGGCAGCCAGAGCTTTTGCATTATTACTACTATCTCCGTCGCACCAATACTGGTTCTGGCTAATCACATAATTGATAAGTTGATCCCATTCCGCTGCACTGGGAACATGCCAACCGTAAGGACACACTCCTTGTACGCCAGAGGAAACACTGTCAATTGCGGACGCACCACACATCACAGCTTCCCAGTTGTACAAATATCCCCTTCTGGTTAAAGGAATAGGGGAAAAGGTATAGTCGTAATAGCAGGGTTCTTCACTACTTGAAACATCATTTGCAGGAATACTGATTCCATCAGCATAATGAGTGGTACGGAGGTTCTCTTTCATCCAACATTGGCTGCCAATTTGCACCGTATTGTAAACATTTCCATCGTAATCGGTGAGGATGTCAGCACCTATACATGGTTGACCATCCACGGGAACAGGTGGTAATGAATCGAAAAACAGGGTGATCAACTCGCTTTGGTTTTGGATGTTGACAACTTCATTGCTGTTTGAAATAGAGGAATATGCAACATAACGCATCTGATCACCCCATTGGAAAGGGTTTTGTGAGATACTTTTAGGAGAAGATTTCCCTTGTTGCACAAACATGTCAAAGTGGGTCTTTTCGGAAATGCTACCTTCGTATTCAATTGCGTCCTTTCCGCCGTTAGCGGTATTCATCAATTTGGCGGACTGCATTTTTCCGTTCATAAAGGCCGTCAGCACGTATGCGCCGGGGTTAGACAAAATGACTCGGAAGAAATGTGTTCCAGATGGTAGAGACGTAAAACTATTCGCCTTGACTATGCGTCCTAGAATGTCCACTACCTCAATCATAACCACACTGGACTCTGTTACATTCAGATTCACTGTGGCGATACCTTCAAATGGATTAGGGGAAACTTGTAGAGATAGAATACGTTTCGTATCTACATCATAGATACCTGTTCCAACATTCAGCAAAATCTGGGTGTCGGGATACATTAACGTTTCCGTCCATCCTTGAGTCAGATTCTCAATCGTGATACTGTCTGGTTGAACATATAATCCATCCACCGTCTGACACTTGAACGCCAAAGAAAGAGTATCCTGAGCAATGGCCGTCAAACCAATAAAAAGCAGAACAATAGCAACAAAACTTTTTTTCGTTTCCATAACTACTTGCTCAAAATTGTAGAGACGCAATGCATTGCGTCTCTACAACTGCTAACTACTAACTGCTAACTATTTCAGTCCTAAGACATCCAACCCTTGGTTGAACCGGATATCTCTCGGGATGCCGGACTTGTTGATGCGGTCGAGGTCTTTTTGGAGATCTGCCTTGATGGTGCCGTTGTCTTTGCTGTATTGTGAAGCAAAAGCGAAATCGCCTTCCGCCTGGGTCTTGAGAATCAGTGCAATCCAGCCTTCCATGGCTTTGCGTGCCTTGTCGTAGTTGATGTGGTAAGTGCCGTTGCCGTTGCGGGTGAAAGCGCCGTTCTCGAAGAGGTAGTTGTAGCACATCATATTGGCGATGCCGTGGGCCTCAGAGGCACCGAAACGCACGGAGCGCAGCAAACCGACGATATAGGTGGTGATAGCGTCTTCCACGGAGATGTCCGTGATTTCGCCCTTGTCGATCAGGTTGAGCACGAGATTGAGACCCACGATATCGGCTTTGGCCTCTTCCCAACTGCTGTTCTCTGTCTGCATGGCGTCGTCAACGCTGCCTTTGCCGTTGATGGTCTGCTTCACGCCCAAGCCGTGTGCCACTTCGTGGAAGGTGACATTCCAGAAGAAGGCGTCGAAAGTGATATGGTTCTGTTCGGAAGGCTCGATGATGATTTCGCCGATGGGCTTCATGATCTTGTCGAACTTGGCCTGCATGGCGTTGCGGAGCTGGAAGCGGCGGGAACCCTTCTTGGCCTGAACTTTGTCGTCATTGGGCAGGTTGATGGCGATGGTTTTGCCTGCGGCATTGCAGTCGCCGCCGTAGAAGACGACGTCATAGAGGTTCATGTCGCAGGTGGTGCCGGGCACGTATGATTTGTGGGCGGGGTCGCAGGGCAGTTCACGTTGAAGCTGGGGCAGCATTTTCACGAACTTGTCGAGTTTGCTGCTGGCCTCCACGTCTTTCACCAGCACGAAGGCCTCCCAGGAGGTCTTCACGGAGTTCAAGCCGTCGTCGTAGTTCTCGATCGGGCCGAACACAAAATCAATGTTCGAGTCGCGCAAATCCATCCATGCCATATCGCTGGGGTAGTAGTCGTTGGTTTGCAACGATTTCTTGCGTTCCACCAGATATTTCTTCATCGTCGGGTTGTCGGCAATGTCGATGGCTTGGTCAAGAAGTTCGCACACGCGGTCGAGTTTTTCCTTGTAAGCCTCGTAGTAGCCGACAGTTTTGAGTTTGCCGTTCTCGTCGCGGGTGAGGATTGTGTAGTGGGAGGATTTGAGCGGGTCGTCGAAAGCGTCATATTCAGCCTTGGTGATGTCCTGCGGGTAGTAGTTGGCCATCGCGGGGCGTTCGCCGTAGCCGGGCACGAAGGGCTTTTCCGCATCGAGACGGTCCCACGGGCCGTAGTTGATCATCGCGTAATCTTTCATCCAGGGGTCGGAGATGGTGTCCATGAGCGACTTGTCACCGAAAGTCTGCTCCCAGAAAAGGTCGTCCATGATCTGGCCTATCTCAAAGAAGATGGGTAAGAGTTTCTTCTCGCTGTCGGTCAATTTGGAGAGATCGGTGGTGAGATCAAAATAGGCGTACTCTTCCACTTTCTGTTGAAGTTCGCTTTTGGTCTCTTCGCTTGGAGTCTCTGTTTTCTTGTTTTTGCAGGACGCAAACAGGGCGATGCAAGCCAACATCACCATCATAGTAGATACTTTTTTCATATTCTAAGATTTAAGATTAATCATCCAAAAACACGAGGGCAAAGATACATAAATTTCAAATACACAAAAAAAAATAAGCGGTGCTCGTTACACACCGCTTATTCCATCAGATAATTATTACTAATGTGATATATAGAAAGGTTTATGCGTAGAGTTCCTCGAAGATTTTGCGAAGCTCGGGGCTTTCGCGCAGTTCTTGGAGGGTGAACTCAGCATGTCCCTTAGTATATCCGTTGCCCATGATCATGTTCACGTCGCTTCCGATGCCTTCGGCGCCGAGGCTGGCCTTGGTGAAGCTGGTGGCCATGGAGAAGAAATAGACGATACCGTCGTCTTTGGTGCAGAGCACGGCGGTCATCTCCTGGTCGGGGACGTTGACGCAGTTGATGGTGACGTCGGCCATTTTGCCGTTGGTGAGTTTCTCGACGAGTTCATAGACCTGAACAGGGGTCATGCCTGCGGCGGACTCCACGATGTCGCAGAAACCGAGGTCTTTGATACGTTGGGTGCTCTTCGGGCTGTTGGCGATGCCGATAACCTTGCCGGTGACGCCGACACGTTTCTTGGCCTCGTAACAGCAGAGCATGCCGCTCTTGCCGCCTGCGCCGAGGATGACGACAGTCTGACCGTATTGGCACAGTTTGGCGGTCTGCGCGGGAGCGCCGGCCACGTCGAGGGCGCTCAAAGCGAGCTTCTCCGGCATGTCGGTCGGGATTTTGGCGTAGATGCCGCTCTCAAAAAGGATGGCCTTGCCCTTGATGTCCACCTGATCGACTTCGGGACGGATCTCGAGGATCTCGTCGATGCGGAGCGGGGTCAGGCTGAGGCTGACGAGGGTGGCAATACGGTCGCCCTCCTTGAGATCGATTTTGCCTTTCAGCGCGTCACCGATCTTCTCGACTTTACCGAGGAGCATGCCGCCAGAACCGGTGCGGCGGTTGCGGTGTTTTCCCTGCAGCTCGACATTCAGCAGCATCTCTTTTTTCACTTCCTCCATCACTTTTTCGACAGGGGCGCCGGGACCGGCCTGCTCCTTGGCGTAGTTGTGGATGTCCGTGAATGAAGCGGAGTCGATGTTCAACGTTTGGACGTCGATGAGGATCTCGTTGTCGTAAATCTCGTCCATGTTGTTGTCGATCTTGTTGGCGGGTTGCGGGAGAACGCCCTTGGGCTCAATCACGCGGTGGGTACCGTATTTATTACCTTTTTTCTGCATAATTTGGATGGTTTTTAGAATGATACAAAACTTTTATGCCTCAAAATTTGAGGTCGCAAAGATAATATTTTTTTGCGACATGACGCGTTTTTTTTGTAAATTTTTCTTCGAAAAAGTATTTCCCCCTCATTTTCCGACAGTTGTAAAGGCGATGCGCCCCTGTTCCCTGCTTTCTCCCACAATAAATCAATCGTTTCGCGAAACACCTTTCGCAACTCACAAAAAAAAATTGTATCTTTGCGGCGTTTTTCAGAAATACGTATTAGACTAATTCATTTATTAAAACAAGACAAAATGGGAAGAGCATTTGAATACCGTAAGGCAAGAATTTTCAAGAGAAACGCATATTTGGCCAAGACATTCACCCGCTTGGGCAAGGAGATCACGATGGCGGCCAAGGCCGGCGGTCCCGACCCCGAGCAGAACACCAAACTCCGTCTGATCATCCAAACGGCCAAGAACGAGAACATGCCGAAGGACAACATCGACCGCGCTATCAAACGCGCCTTCGAGAAGGACATGTCCGACTACAAGGAAATGGTCTATGAAGGCCGCGGACCTCACGGCATCGCCATTCTCATCGAGGCGGCTACCGACAACAACCAACGCACCGTCGCCAACGTGCGCAGCTACTTCAACAAGTTCGGCGGCTCTCTCGGCACCTCTGGCATGCTCGACTTCCTCTTCGACCACAAGTGCATCTTCACCGTTGCCCGCACCCCCGAAATCGACATCGAGGAGTTTGAACTCGCGATGATGGACTTCGACGCCGAAATCGACGCCGATGACGAGGAGATCCTTGTTATGGCCGAATATAAGGCTTTCGGGGCCATCCAGAAATATCTGGACGACAATAAGTTCGAGATCAAGAGCTTCAAGTTCGACCGCATCCCGAAGGAACTCAAAACCCTCACCGAAGAACAACGCGCCGAGGTCAACCTCCTGCTCGACAAAATCAACGAGGACGAAGACGTCACCAACGTCTATCATAATATGGAAGAGCCTGAAGAGGAATAATTTCACGGTAGAGACGTGGCACACCGCGTCTCTACATCCACAATCTTTAACCATTAACCTTTAACCATTAACCATTAACCATTAAAATGTACTACTACAAATTCAAAGTGTTTTACGACGAGGTGGAGGACTTCGTGCGCGACGTGGATGTGCTCGCGAACAGCAACTTTGAAGACTTCCACCTGTTCCTCTACAAGTGTTTGGGCTTGCAGGAGAACGAATTTGCTGTGTTTTCCATCTGCGACCAGAAATGGAACAAGCAGAAGGAAATCACTTTGTTGGACACGTCTGAGGAGGACGATGCGGCTTCGGAAGAACCCGAATATGACGACGAAGACACCTTCAGCACGCGGACACGCCTGCCGAGGTTTGTCATGAAGGACGCCATCCTCAAGGATTTCATCACCGATCCGCACCAACATATCCTCTATGAGTACGATGTCATTGACCCGAGGACGTTCAGCGTAGATACCAAGACGTTCTACATCGAGTTCCAGAAGGTGGCGCAAACGGAGAAGCCCGAGGAATTTCCGCGTTGCACCTATCAGAAAGGCACCATGCCCGTGCGGTTAACCCCCAAGGACATGCCCCAACCCGATGTCGATGAAGCTTCCCTGCTGCTTGACGAGCTGGAAGACGATGACTACGATGACGGTTTTGACGACGGTTACAACGAGGAGGATTACACCGACCTTAATGAATTCTCCGACTTTTAGCAGTCCTACGTTGTACATTCTCACCGGTCCGACTGGCGTGGGTAAGACCGCCTACACCATTGGGCTGGCGCAACGCTGGCAGGTGCCGATTATCTCGGCCGACTCCCGTCAGTTCTATCGAGAAATGCGCATCGGCACGGCTTTCCCCACCGAGGAGGAGCTGGCCGCTGCGCAACATTTTTTTGTAGGGATGCTTTCCATCCATGACTACTACAATGTTTATATGTTTGAGCAGGACGTGCTCAAGTTGCTCGGAGAACTGTTCAGAGAATATCCCATGGTGATCATGACAGGCGGTAGTCCGCAGTATCTGGATGCCGTATGCCACGGGGTGGACGATATGCCCGATCCAGATCCGGTCACGCGGCAGTATGTTACCAATCTGTATAATAATAATGGAGTTGAAGCGTTATATGCGCAACTCCAACTGCTCGACCCGGCATACGCCGCCACGGTCAACCCGCACGATGCAAAACGTATGATTCGTGCCATAGAAGTAAGCCTGCAGACAGGCAAACCCTACTCCGAACAGCTGCACAAGAAGCAGGTGCAACGGGACTTCCACATCGTGAAGAAGTACCTCAACCGTCCGCGGGAGGAACTCTTCGACCGCATCAACCGGCGGGTGGACAAGATGATGGCCGACGGGCTGTTGGAGGAAGCGCGAGGTTTGTACCCCTACCGAGACCTCAACGCCCTGAACACGGTAGGCTACCGCGAGTTGTTCGACTATTTCGACGGCAAATGCACGCTGGAGCAAGCGGTGACGGACATCAAGACGCACACGCGCCGCTACGCGAAGCGGCAGATCACGTGGTTCAAGCGGGAGTATGAGGAGGTGACAGTTAGTAGTTAGTAGTTAGCAGTTAGTAGTTAGCAGTTAGTAGTTAGCAATTAGTAGTTAGCAGTTAGTGATTTGAACCTGAGCAGAATCTACGTGTGCAGCATTTTTCGTCTTCGGCATACTGTGCTGGAACGAGGGGAGTCCCCTTCTATTTTAGAAGGGGTGCCCGAAGGGCGGGGTAGTAATTTGGACATTAAATATAATCTTTACGACCATTGCAGATATCCCAATAACAAATAATCGAAACAATGAAAAAGATCCTCTTAATAACCCTGGCCACCTTTCTTGTGGCCGCCGCCTTCGGGCAGAGCCCCGCGAAGTACTGGGTGGCCTTCACCGACAAGAAAGGCACGCCATACAGCATAGACAAACCCGAAGCGTTTCTCTCGCCCCGCGCCATCGAGCTGCGCAAGGCGCACGGTATCGCCATTGACGAGCGCGACCTGCCCGTGAACCCCGACTACGTGCGGCAGGTGCTCGCCCTCGACACCGCGGCCCGCTGCTTCACCACCTCCAAGTGGCACAATGGTATGACCGTTTATGCCCTGCGCGAGGATATGAAAGAGGCCATCGAGCGGCTTCCTTTCGTCGATTCCGTGGAGCGAACCGATGTGCCCAAGGACACCCTGCTGCCGCCGTGGAAACCTGCTTACGTTTTTCCGGGCAGTGATGGCCAGCCGTTGTTTTCCTATCAGTCTGATATCCAAAAAAATAATGATTTCGACTACGGCAAGGCGGCGGAGCAGGTGCGCGTCAACAACGTGCAATGGCTGCACCGCATGGGCTTCCGCGGTGAGAATATGCAGATGATGATCCTCGACGGAGGATTCCAGAACATCGACACGATTTCCTGTCTCAAAGTTCTGCGTGATGACCACCGATTGCTCGGTGCCCGCAACTTTGTGGAGCCTGAGAAAGACCCGATGCGCAAGCATTCGCACGGCACCATGGTGCTCTCCTGTATCGCATCCTACACGCCCGGTCTGCTTGTGGGCACCGCCCCAATGGTGCAGGTCCATGTGGCGCAGACCGAGGAATCAGGCAGCGAAGATCGGGTGGAGGAGGACAACTGGGTGGCTGGTCTGGAATATGCCGACAGTCTTGGTTGCCAAGTGCTTAACTCCTCGTTGGGATACACCACTTTTGACGACAGCGTAAACCAGCGCACCTACTCCGACCTGACGGGTGAGGTGAGTCGCGCCTCTCGCGCCGCCACCATCGCCGCCAGCAAAGGACTGCTGATCTGCAACAGTGCCGGCAATGAGGGCGCTGGCAAGTGGAAATATATCGGCACGCCTGCCGATGCTAAGGACATCCTCACCGTGGGTGCTGTCAACGTAAAACGGAAACGGGCCTATTTCAGCTCCTTCGGGCCCACCGCCGACGGCCGCATCAAGCCCGACGCGTGCGCCGTGGGACGCCACACCTACCTCAGTACCCCCGCGGGCATCATCACCATCGCCGACGGCACCTCCTTCTCCTCGCCGATGCTCTCCGGCATGGTCGCCTGTTTGTGGCAGGCCTTCCCTGAAAAGAGCAACTACGAAATCATGGAGGCCGTGCGGAAAGCCGGCGACCGCAATGTGGTGATGAACGGCAATGTCTATGTGGAGCCTGACAAGACCGACGGCTACGGTTACGGCATCACCGACTTTCTCCGTGCCTACAACATTCTGAAATACGGCTGCGAGGACGACGTGTTATTCGTCGTCTATTCGCGCGAAATGAACAGCAAAACGAGCAACCAGTTTTTCGTTGTCGTTAAAAGTTCGGAAAAACAAATGTACAACACCCTGACGGTCACAGCCACACCGCTTACCTACCGCAATGGAAAAGCCACGGAGGGAAAGCCCGTAAAAGTGAAAGTGTTTCAGAATCATATCGATATTGTGAGTGAAGGGATTTCTGGTCTCATCCACATTATCACCCTCCCGAAACTGCCGAAAAGCAAGCCCTACCAGCTCTACCGCGTCGATTTCGTGATCGACGGCAAGACGGTGAGCAGGGTTGTGGGGTTGGAGCAGCCGGTTAAGGAGTAGGATTTGACGATTGGTTGGTTGTGATTTTTTCTCTGCCAACAGCTAATTGTCCTAACATCTCGTCCACCCCTCTCGAGGTCAGTGTGGCGCCAGAGATGGCGTCCACGCGGTTTTCCTCGGCGATTTCGGTGGAGGCTCCATGTTTCAATACCCTGACGGATACGAAGTTGCCGTCCTTATCGTAGAGTTTTTTGCCTTTGAAAGCTTTAATGAATGACTCCTCGGTGATTTTTGCGCCGAGACCTGGGGTCTCTGATTTGTGGTCGAAACTGACGCCTTTGAGGGTCTGTCCGTCTTCCGACACCACCGCGTAACCCCAGATCGGACCCCACAGCCCTTTGCCGTCGAGGCGGATCGCTGTGCCCTTCGAGCCGTCGGCGCAGACAACGCGGTACTGCTGCCCGTCATCGGTGAGAGGCTTGGCAAGGTTCGCGAAGGCATCCACAGCCTTCGATCGGTCGATATCGTGGCCCGCCGCCCGCAGGATCTGCTGATATGTCTCAGCTTGTCTGTTGAGGTCGCGCCGCGGCTTCAACCCCGTGGAGACCAGCGTGAGCACCACGGCGATCACCACGACCAATGCCGTTATGTACAGGAAGATGTAGGTGTTGCTGAAGTTTTTCATTTAGTGAATAGTGATTACTGATTAGAACCCAAAGTCCGGCGTCTCCGTTTGATGTGGTTTTGCACGACGCACCAGTCGATGAGGGGGGCGAAGATATTCATGAGCAGGATGGCGAGCATCATGCCTTCGGGATAGCCTTTGTTGAGGGTGCGGATGAGGATGGCGAGGATGCCGATGAGCAGTCCGTAGATGTGTTTGCCCGTTTGAGTGTGCGCGGCGGTGACGGGGTCGGTGGCCATGAAGACTGCGCCGAAGAGGAATCCGCCCATCAGGATCTGGTTGTAGCCCGCGATGGTGCAAAGTCCTGTCACACGGCAGATTACGGCTGTGACGTAACCGCCTGTCAATACGGAGATCATGATGCGCCAGTCGGCCACCTGCGTGAAGAGAAGGATGGCTGCGCCGATGAGGATGGCGATCTTGCAGGTCTCCCCGATGCAGCCGGGGATAGTGCCGAGGAACAGCTCCCATGTGGAGGGCATTGCCTCGGGGTGACCGTTCATGACGAGGGCGAGGGGAGTGGCGCCGGTAACTGCGTCCGCACCGGAAATCCAGACTTTGTCACCGGAAATCACCGACGGGTAAGCGAAGAAGACAAATGCACGGGCTAACAATGCGGGGTTCAGGAAGTTGTAACCCGTACCACCGAAGACCTCCTTGCCGAAAATTACGGCGAAGATGGTGGCCACGGCAACGATCCAGAGCGGCACGTCAGGCGGCATGATCATCGGGATGAGGAAACCTGTGACGAAGAAGCCCTCCGCCACCTCCTCCTTGCGGATCTGCGCGAAGAGCACCTCTACCCCGAGTCCGCTGACGTAGGTCACGATGACCAAAGGCAGCCATTTCAGGAAGCCGTACCAGAGGCAAGGCCAAAGAGCAGTCTGTCCCCCGATTGAGAGGAAATGCTGATAGCCCACATTCCACCAGCCGAAGAGCAGGGCAGGGCAGAGTGCGATCATCACGGTGATCATGATGCGCTTCATATCGACTGCGTCGCGCACGTGACAACGGCCGTCCGTGACTGTCGCGGGCGTGCGCAGGAACGTGTCCATGGCGTCGAGCAAGGCGTTGAATTTTCTCATGTGAGACTTGGACTTGGACTTTGACTTTGAGTTGGACTTAGACTTAAACTTAAACTTAAACTTAGACTGCGGGCAGAATTATTTCGGTGGCAAAAATAGTAAATATGCCGTAATGTTCGACCGTAATTTTAACAGTTAATTGTAAAGAAATGTACTGAAAAAACATTTATAATTTTTCGATTGATTGAATTGAAAAAAATATATCTTTGTCGCGTCCAAAAATAAATGTTTAATCAAATATATGAACTATGAAAAACACAGAAAATCAAGCGGATGTGGGTTTGCTGGAAGTACAGAAGAAGGTTGCGGAGAATACACTTCGTTTGCAGGAAAACCGACAAATGATGGCTCAAATGCAACGGGATCAGGATAGTCGCTTGCAGAATTTGAATGAAAAAGTCGCGCAAGGCGAGAGGGAGCATGACCGAGATATGCGCGAAATACGGAAGACTTTGAAGGATATATACGAAATCCGAAAAGAGTCGGATCTGCGAGCGGCTGAGCGGGACGAGAAGTTTAGTCGGGAAATGGCGGAACGGGACGAAAAGTTTAGCCAGAAAATGGCTGAGTGGGATGAGAATTTTTTCCGAGAGAAAGAAGAATGGGATCAGCGAATGAGGGAAACGGACAAGAAGATCAAAGAGGTGACCACCCGGTTCTCGTCCACCACCGGACATATCATCGAAGGACTTATGAGCTCTTCCGCCATTAAGATGTATGAGGATAAAGGATTTAAGATCAACTCGTTGTGCAAGAACTACAAGCGGAAGAACAAACGCCTGAATTTAGAGATGGAGCAGGATGTGGTCCTGTTCACTGAAACGCAGGTCATAGTGGAGGAGGTGAAGGCCAGCTGCGACAAGAAGGATGTGGAGAAGTTTTTCCGCAACATGGAGAAGTTCAAGCTCCTGTATGACGAATACGCGGACAAGGAGGTCTTCGGCGCCGTCGCAGCCGTCAACTACGAGGAAGGCGCCGACACGTATGCCCGAAATTTGGGATTGTTCGTTGTCCGCGTCTCCAGCGACGAGATTTTCTCGCTCGACCCGTTCGAACTGGAGAAACTGAAACGGTTCTGACCCGGCGATTATTTGCGGTTATTCAGAGCTGATAACCCGGATAACCCAGGCATTCTCCAGTTCGTTCAGTTTCTTGGTGTCGATGTCGGAAAAGTCAATGGTGACGGTGCCTTTCTTGTCCTGTTTCCATTTCAGCATGGTGTATGCTTCCCCTTTTTCGCCGTGGTAATCCACCTCATACTCTGTGCCTAACAGGATCATCCCATCTTTCGGGTTTAGCTTCGGCATATCCTTGATGACTAATGGTTTGCGTGGATCGGGACGCTCGAACTCGATAATGTAGAAGTTGTCTTCTCTGGTGGTGAAGCAGCGGGTGGTGGTTTGCCATGTGATTTCGCTGACCCAGTTTGAGGATACGGGCTCGAAATCCCCTCCGTCAACACTCACGAGGAGCGAGGCCGTGGCCTCGAGGTCTTTCTCATGATACCATACATCTAATTGATAATTCTCCCCGTTGGCGAGGTGCACCTCATGCCAAGGCGTGTTCTCCGCCCAGTTACTGTTGTAATAGAGAATAGTGTCCCCATTGCCTGCAACGGTCATCTCGTCGTTGGCAACAGCCTTGAAACGATATGTGCCATCCTTCGGCGCCTTGAAAACCCCTTTCCAATGAATGTCGAAGTTGTCCACTGGCATTTCTCTGAGTGGAGCATTGCGCACCCAGTCGAAATGTAGAGGGCCTGAATAACCAGGAGAAGCGAAGGTCGTTGTACGTTGGCACGGAATCTCATACGGCCTTGTCCCATATATCGCCTCGCCGTTGATTTTCAGCCATTTGCCGAGAGCTCTCAGCCGTTCCTGCTGGATGAGCGGGATGGTGCCGTCGGCGTAGGGACCCACGTTGAGGGTCATGCCGCCGCCGTGCGCCACCAACTCCACAAAATGCTGTATCAACTCCTTGTCGGTCATGTAGTTGTCCAAATCCTCGTTGCGGTTCAACCCGAAGCTGCGCCCGAAACCTCGGCACTCTGCCCACGGCACCTCCGTGTTGGCGATGCCCGCGCTGTACTCGGGTGTCAGGAAGCCGTGCTTCGTGCCGTTGCCCCAGCGGTTGTTCACGATGGCGTCCGCGCCCACGGTGTTGTAGTACCAGCTGATGAGATACGTCGAGCGCAGCTGCTCCGCCGTGTTGTTCCAGTCGCCGTCGGAGAAGAGGAGCTCAGGCTTGTAACGTTCCACCAGTTCCTTGAACTGCGGCACCATGTAGTTGTCCACGTAGTCGTCGATTTCGTTGTCGGGATCGACCATCCAGATGTGGCGCGGGTTGGTCCATTCGGGCAGCGAGTAGTAGAAGCCCATCCGCAGTCCCTTGTCGCGGACGGCGGTGGTCAACTCCTCCACGATGTTGCGTCCCGGACCGCTCACCACACTGTTCCATTCGGGCTGGAACTGGCTGTCCCACAGGCAGTAGCCGTCGTGATGTTTCGTGACCAACACCACGTATTTCGCGCCGGCATCCTTGAACATTTGCGCCCAATCGTCGGGGTTCCAAAGCTCTGCGTGCCAGTATTTTGTGAGTTCCTTGTATTGGTCGAAGACGGGCTTGGTGGTGTCGGCGTAGTAGCTCATGATGCGCGTCCGCTCGGGCACTTTCTGCATCAGCCCGCGGTAGAACCATTCGCCGTAGCCCTCTTTGGAGGCGTAGGCGGGCACGGAGTAAAGCCCCCAGTGGATGAAGATGCCGAGTTTCGCGTCTTGGAACCACTGCGGGTAGCCGCGCTGGTTGAGGGATTCCCAAGTGGGCTGGACGAATATGCTTTTGAGGTCGACGATGATCTGTTGTCCGTCGGATCTAGGAGATTGCGCAAATGCCGACAGCGACAGTAGTAGGATAGTCACCCCCCATAATGTCCTTCGTTTGCATGAGTGGCACCGCACTGCGCTGCGCTTGTGTGGGGTTATTAGCGCTTCGCGCGTCTTGCCTCTTCGAGGCTGCTTAAGGAAGACATTTATTATCATAGATTCTTAATTCGTAAAGAGGGGTGAATTATTTAGAGTTTAGGTTCTGGTTTTTTTGAGGGGGATAGAAGGGCGTCAAGCCGGGCAATGCTTCGCTTCACGAACTCCAAAATCAAGGCGTATTCTTCGTCGTAGGTGGCGTCGTCGTAGTAGTTCTCGCTATTGTAAGGCCAAAGGCGGGTGTTTTCTTCCAAACCCAATCGGACGTACGGGTCATTTTCTTTCATCAACTTTTCAATGTTTTCGTAGGAGAAGATGCCTGATCGGCGTAATTCGGTGTAACGACTTTTCAACCGCTGAACGTATTCGTCAGACTTCATCATTCTGTCTATCAAAATATTGCGACGCTCTTCTGGTAAGTGCTTCAGCATGTTTTTCTCGTTGTCGCCGTCGCGGCCAAGACTGTGGTCGCAGTCCCAAAGGGCAATGCGGAACGGGGTGCCAGCGTCTTTCTTGTACAAATAGAAATTCTTGAGTACGCCATCTCCACTGTTCGTGAAGAGAATGAGCAGATGCCAGTCGATAAGATTTTGTAAATCAATCCATTCTCCAATATGATTGTAAAATGCCTCATCTGAAGTCTTGACTATGAAGTTGCGGAACTCGTCAATCACTGCGCTGCGGTCTCCTTTCTCGAAGTCAGGGTATGACTGCCCGTGATAGTTCTCGTCGAGAGGATCTTTTGCAGGCATTTTGCTGTCAGGGTAGAATAGTTTGGGCTCCTTGAAAATGACCGCTTCGGGATCGCCTTCGTCGATATTTAAGACATGTTTGTTGAGCCGTTGCATAACGACATAAAGTCCTTGCGGCTGATTGTTCTCGCGTACGAGAGCGTAGGCGCATTTTGGCGCTAAATCATTGTCACCCATCATGTTGAAAAGGTCATAACAAAGTTTGTGCCGCATAAAAGTCTTGTCAATGTAGCTTGCGTTGAGAATCCAGCTGCGGTTCTCGGGCATACCACACAGCGATTGCGCTGCTGAGAGCTTCACCGAATAGGAGTGTTTGTGATATTTGGAGGAAATACCACCTCGAAACTTCACCTTCCCACTCCAAGACACGGAATCGTGGTTCGTAACCACTGACATTACACACGGAATGCGCTTGTCCCAAGGAATTTCTTTTTCAGTAACAATATGTATTACAGGTAGTTGCAATGGCTCCGCTGTCGTTGTGGCTTTCTTCTTCTCTTTGCACGCGCTCCCTAACATAGCCAAGACAATCACACCCCATAGTATGTATTTTCTTTTCATCGTTAATTGTTCAGTGATAATTCCATAATTGCTTCATATACAATTTGTTGCCATTCTTTTTTCGAGGGACAGACGAGCTCGCACAGGGCGAAATCCTCGCTGTCAACCTCGTAGATGCCGAGGGCTTCCATCTGTTCTACGTCCTTAATCTCACAGGCTTTGAGAAGCTGCAGAGGCATCAGGTCGAAGGGGAAGACCTTGTCATAGACGTCGGTCATCATGACGGCGCGGCGGCCACCGTGAAGCGAGGTGTTGACCGCATAGGGGTGCTTGGGCGTGAGCCAGGCGAGGAAGGTGTGCGAGAGGCTCCACTTCTTCAGCCCCGGCAGCAGCCAACCGAGGATTTCGCGTTGGCCTCCCTCCGCAATTACCGTGATCTGCCGGTCGTGGAAAGCGAGGGTGGGGGAGTCTCCTAACTTGCTGCCGCTCAGTACACTGCCACTGATAACGCGGACATTCTCCTGCGTGAGATTGTCGGAGAACAGTGTGGACAAATCTGCGCCGTAAACCGTATTGAAGTAGCCGACGCTTTTTACGGCGGGCCCGGTTAGCGCGGCGGTTTTCCCGAATTGCAGCGTCCGTTCCGCAAAGAACCGGCCAATGCGGGCCACCTCTTGCGGGTCGAGGAACCAAACCGTTTCGCCCTTGTCGATGGGGTCTATGCGGTGAATTTGAGTGCCGACGTTTCCGGCAGGGTGCGGACCGCTGAAGTAGTGCTTTTGAACATTCTCAACAGGTTCAAAGAATTGGTTGTCAGCACTTTCTCGCATACAGATGTGTACGGTCGCGTCGCCGGCGGCCAGTTGCAACATCTGGATGCCGTAGCGGAAATCTTCCTCCTTGCCGCGCATCAGCACATTGAAGTCCGGGGCGAGCGGGTTGCTGTCGAAGCAGGAGATGAAGACGGATTTGGGCTTCGCGTCGGGATGGGGAATGATGGAGTAGGGACGCTGTCGCAAACTGGGCCACAAACCGTTTTGTAGCAATAGTTTGCGGACGGATTCCCCATCGGCGGGCGGGTCGAAATGGACGGCTCTTTCCGTGGGTGCCTCCACGTCGCGGGCAATCAAGATTTCTTCGATGACCCTTTTTTCGCCGCGTACAACCTCCTGCACGGTGCCTGCTATGGGAGAGACGATGACGACACGCTCATCCGCTTTGTCGTGGAACAGCGGGCTGCCGACTTCCACATGGTCGCCAGCCTGCACGAGCAATTTGGGCTTTAATCCTCTGAAGTCCGATGGACAGATGTGGAATGTCTCTGGCAAAGCGAAATCCAGTTTCTTGTCCGGTGCGGCGCCGTCCAGCCTCAGATCCAACCCTTTCGTAATCTTGAATTTCATCGTTCAACTATTTGGAAAAACAATGGATCAGCCTTCAGTCTGGGAAGACGACTCTTCCGTTGGTTTTTCTTCCTGGCGTTTCTTGTTCTTTTTGTTGCCATTATCTTTTTCTTTCTTTACTTTTTGTTCAGGCAACTCGATATGACGTACGTAAATATCCTGTTGAGGGAAAGGAATTTCTATCTTATTTTTAGTCAATGTGTTATAGATGATTTCCTTGATTTTGGACACCACGGCTGCCTTTTCCTCCACCAGTGTCCAGCAAACGACGAACAGGTCAACGCTGCTTTCGCCAAAATCGTTGAACACCACTTGGAATCCTTGTTTCTTGTCGATGGGATACTTGCCGGCGGCGTTTTTTGTCACGAGTGGGGACAGCTCTTTGATGAGCATTTGGCGAACTTTGTCCACATTCACGCCGTAGGCCACTCCAACGGGAATCTTAACCAGTACGTATCCGTGGTTTCGGGTAAGGTTCTTGAAGTTCTTGCTGAATAAAGTGGCGTTTTGGAATGCGATGACGCTGCCGTCGAGGGTCACCAGTTGTGTGCTCTGGTAATTGATGCTCTCCACCTTGCCTTGAACGCCATCGCACTCAATGTAGTCGCCTACGCGAAGGCGGCCGGTCATGAGCGAAATGCCGTAGATGAAGTTCTCCAGCAGGTCCTTCATAGCGAAACCCAAACCGGTGGCCAAACCGGCCATCACGATGGAGATCCCTTTACCTGACACTTTGAAGATCATCATTGCCGCAATGACATAGAAGCCCCATACGAGGATGGTGATGACATTGTTGACCAGTGCAGCATTGCCCGGGCCTTGAAGGTCTTTCTTGCGACGTTTGCGGAGCCATTGGTAGAAAGCGTGCGTGGCGTAATTAAGATAGCGGAACAGGAAGAATAGCTCCAGAACAAGGCATATCTTGAAAAGGGAAAGCTCGATAATACCCGGCTTGTTCAAGAATACGAACAGGAATATTTTGCGGCAGATGGCGGACATTTCGAAAAGACGAGTCGCCCAATAGACGCTGGCCGGCACCGAGAGTATCGCCATAATCGGTAACAATGCTTTGAAAAGGAAGTCGTAGAACCAAGTCTGGCTGATATATTCACCTTTCACCATTTTGGGCTGAATCTTTTTGAAATACTTCTCGACATCCTCCTTGTTTTTGAGGTTTTCGTTCTTTTCTTCCGCAATCTTGCGTGTCAGACGGCGCTTTTCGTACATCTTTGCCAAGTCATACAGGCATGTGATGGTCTGGATAGCAGCCAATTGAATCATCCACCACAACATAATCTGCACGGCCAGCAGGACAAATCCGAGCCAAGATGCAACACAAGCGACTATCATCACAATCAAGGAGATGACCGTGTAAACCATGTCGCTGTCGGGCAGTTTGGCGATTTTCCGTTTCATCACAAAGAACTGCCATCCAGTGAAGATCAGCAACAGGGGTGGATAAATCAGATTTACTAAATTATTGGGTATTAGTATGATACGAAAGACAACAACGAGAAAGGCCATGATGATGAAAGGCGTGTATGAACGCACGCCGGCGCGGATCTGCTTGTCATCCAACCGGATTAGCAAGGAGATGAGGATCACTTCCACCAACCAGGCAAAGAACGTCATTAGGCGGATGGCCATCAACACGAAATTCTGGGTCACGAAGAAGCGTGCGATGGAGATGGAGATGGCGAAAATGGCGACTCCGCAGGCGATGGTCATGAACAGGAGCTTGTTCTTGTCATCGAAGTATCGACGCCACTTTTTGGGCAGCAACCAACGCATTATCACATAGCTGAGAAAACTGGCCAGCACAATGTAAACCAGCATGAACAGACTGATTCCGAGAATAACCGGGCCACGCCATTCGGATTTTTGGCGGAAGGGTCTGTATTTGTCGTCCACATCTTTTTTTGCGATGAGATAGTGGATCCGGAATCGTTTCAGCGTCTTGAAATAGCTGTCTCCGCCGTTCACGAAAATGCTTTTCTGAATGCCGTCATATTTGGCCAAAGCGTAGGCGTTGAGTTTGCTCACCCGTTCGGTGACCTTCTCGTAATGCTCTTGGTCGAGCACCACACTTTCAAGCATTTTCACGTAGTTGTCTCGAAGTGCGGTGGCATACTCCAGACAAGCTGCTCTGTCTTCAAGTCCCTGTTTGTCAAGTATATATAAATTTTTAGCAGCGGTATCCAACACAATTTTCGGCATCAGGGCGCGTAAAGAGTCTGCCATCTGTTCCACCAGACTGTCGGGCATGACTCTCGGTGGCAGTCGCTGCAGGGTCTTGATGAGGGCGTCGTACCGTTCAATCTCAGCGTTGATGCGCTCAATCATCTTGTCGTAAGGGGCATGATACATCTTGAGCGACCTGTATTGTTCGGTGGCCGCTTGGCATGCATAGGCCATGTCGAAGGTGAAGTCGCTGTTCTGCGAATAGAGCATCAAGGCTATCTGGTTGCTTTTCTGCAACATCCCGATAAGTCTGGCGTGCTGGTCGGCATTGCGTTTCTCGAAACGGGCCATGATAGCTTGCTGCTCGTTGTAGGCCAGTTCCAGCTCGCCGCGGAGTACTCCGAGGGTTTGCTGCAGATCCTTTTCCTTCAGCACGGCATGTGCCTGAAACACGGTCATCACACTGATGGCGATGAGAATGATTATCTTTTTCATTTCTTTTGCTTTTGAAACTGCAAAAGTACGATTTTTTTGGCAGAGGTTTCCAAAATATGCGTACTTTTGCACCCTGAATCATTTTTGCAATAAAAATCTATATGAACAATCTGGCTATAGGCATCGACATTGGTGGCACCAATACCGACATCGGACTTGTGAATCCTGATGGTAAAGTGTTGCAACACAAGATTTTGAAGACATGGGATTATGTTGACCACCGTCCATATATTTTGGATATGGCGGAGGCGATCACTGCTTTGTTGCGGGAGAATGGCCTCTCGGAAGTCGGCGGTGTCGGCATTGGCGCCCCCAACGCCCACTTCGACACAGGCTGCATCGGGGCGGAGACTGCCAACTTGCGGATGAAAGAGGAAATCCCGATCTGCCGGATGCTTGAGGAAATCCTCGGTCTGCCGGTCACGCTCTCCAACGACGCGGACGCCGCCGCCATCGGCGAGCACATCTATGGTGGCGCGAAACTGATGCAGCATTTCGTGACCATCACCCTCGGCACCGGCGTGGGCAGCGGCATCTTTGTCGATGGCCGCCTCCTCCACGGGCACGGATGTATGGCCGGCGAACTCGGTCACGCCATCGTCAACCCGCTCAGCGACCGGCTCTGCAGCTGCGGACGGAAAGGCTGTCTGGAGATGTATGCCTCGGCCCGCGGCATCTGCCAGACCTACAAGGAGCTGGCTGCCAAAGGCGCCCTGCCCGACAACTTCCGCGGTGCTGAGCTCACCTGCAAGGACGTGGGCGAGATGGCTGTGGCGGGCGACCCGTTGGCACTGAAGACTTACGAGGTCACGGCCTATTGGTTGGCCATCGGCATGGCCAACGCCGCGTCGTTCTGTTCCCCGGAGGCCTTTTTCCTCATGGGCGGCCCCACCCGCGCCGGCGAAGCGCTGCTCAACCCGTTACGCCGCTACTTCGCCGAAAACCTGCTCTACATCTACAAAGACCGCATCTCCATCCAACTCTCTGAACTGCAATCCAATGACGCGGCCGTCCTCGGCGCCGCGGCGCTGATACACCTGAAATGATTGCGGGGCGTATGTATGAAATGATTGCGGGGCGTATGCGTAAAATGATTGCGGGGCGTATGCGATACGCCCCTACAGGAAACCAATAACCATATATCCCACCTAACCTTTTAACCTTCTAACCTTTTAACCTTTTAACCTTCTAACCCTTAACCTTTAACCTTTAACCCTTAACCATTAGAAAATGCGTACTCACTTCAACATCCCCCACACCTTTACCATCGTTTTCTCCATCATCGCCGTGTGCGCTGTCCTGACCTGGATTGTGCCGGGCGGGCAATTTGACCGTCAAACGGTTACGGTTGATGGGCACGAGCGCAACGTGGTGGTGGCCGATTCGTACCACCGTGTCGATCCCGCGCCGCAGACCTGGCAGGTCTTCACCGCTTTCTTCAAAGGGTTCGAGCGGACCGCCAACATCATCGTCTTCATCCTGATGATCGGCGGTGCCTTTTGGGTGATGAACGAAACCGACGCCATCAACCGCGGCATCTGGCTCTTCCTTGACAAAACCCAACGGATGCAACAGCACGCCCTTTTCCGAAAGGTGGGGGTCAATAATCTGTTGATCATCGCTATAATGCTGATGTTCAGTTTGTTCGGGTCGGTGTTTGGGATGAGCGAGGAGACCATCGCCTTCATCGTGGTTTTCGTGCCACTGGCCGTATCCATGGGCTACGACTCCATCACGGGCGTGCTGATGTGTTACGTGGCCGCGCACGTGGGCTTCGCGGGCGCCATGCTCAACCCTTTCACCATCGGCATCGCGCAGGGGCTGTCCGGATTGCCCACCTTCTCGGGTCTCGGTTACCGGCTGCTGTGCTGGATCATCCTGACGGTCATCGCCATTGTCTTCACGCTGATCTACGCCAATTACATCAAAAAGAACCCAGAAAAGTCGCTGACGTACAGCATTGACAGCTATTGGCGTGAGAAAACCGCCGTCACGGATGCGCAACAAGGAATGGTGAAGTCGGGAATTTCTGCATGGATTGTATATGCCTGTATATCTGCAGTATTGATATTCTGTGCCATCACAATGCCTTATACGGACATCACGGTGGGATTGGGCAGTCGTCACGTGATGCTGTTCCCGATTTGGGCAGCGCTGTTCGTCCTCATCGGCTTCTTCGCCACCTGCAAGTCCGTCCACCACCTGATCCTCACCATCCTGTTGTTCACGATTCTGATTTTGGTGACGGGCGTGTTGGGCTACGGCTGGTACGTGATGGAGATTGCTGGACTCTTCTTCGCGATGGGCATCTCCGCCGGCATCGCGTTCGGAATGAAATTCGACAAGGTGGTCCGCAGCTTCTTGGAGGGTTGTAAGGACATTCTCGTGGCCGCGCTCGTGGTCGGCTTGGCCGGCGGCATCATTATCATCTTGGAAGACGGTCACATCATCGACACGATTCTCTACGCCGTGGCGCAAGGGATGCAAGGGGCAGGTCGTATAGGAAGCACGGCCGCCATGTATGTGATGCAAAACTTGCTGAATCTGATTATCCCTTCGGGTTCCGCCAAGGCTGCGCTCACCATCCCGATGATGGCAGAGTGGTCTGACTTGATGGAAATCCCACGTCAACTTACCGTCTTGGCATTCCAATTCGGCGACGGTTTCACCAACATGATCACCCCTACGTCCGGTGTGCTCATCGGCGTGCTTGGTGTCGCCCGCATCCCCTATTCCACATGGTTCCGATTCATCTGGAAGTTCCTGCTGGTGCTTATCGCTTTGGGGTTCCTGATGCTGCTTCCTCCATTGTTTTTCCCTTTTGCGGGATTCTGAGGCCTATTTTTTTGAGACGTTGACTTTTGTCGCCAAACTGATGAATCCGTAATTGTCGGCTTTCTCGGCGCGACGATAGACGGTGAGCGTGTAAGTGCCGGGAACTTTGAACTTCCGACGTGGATATACCACTAGGTTGACTTCCGCATTGTTGCCCGTCCCCGATTTCTGAATATCCGGATTGTCTTTTTTGTCGAGCAGGAAATGGCTGGTGGATAACGACTTCATGCCGTCAGGGGCGCTGAGGGTGAGAGATAACGGAATGTCTTTCAACGTGTTTACCACGGTGTCATAGAGCAACACAAGCGAAATGTCGAAAAGTGTAGTGGTGTCCTCAATGTCAAATGAAAAATCCAGCACCTCCTCCTCGAAAGCCCAGTTGGTGTTCGGGAACGGGTGGGTCACCTCGATAGAAAAGTTCTTGCAGACGTGTTTCTTTGAATATGGCTTGCAGGAAAACATCGTGAATGCCAATACACTAACGGCAATGATTGCCCATAATCCGTGTTGAAAATTTATTTTTCTCATATTTCTGTCTAATTATTCGTTTGTTACCTTTGTAGAGACGTGCCATGGCGCGTCTCTACATTCATCTTATCATCGACTCATCTTTTTCATCGTCTCATCGTATAATACCCGAAATTTGTGTACCTTTGCCGTCCAAATTTTTCGGAGAAACCGGCGGCAAAAATAACAAATTTGAAGAATGGCAAAGCAACAAAAATATTACGTGGTTTGGGTGGGAAAAACTCCCGGCGTTTATGACAACTGGAACGACTGCAAACAGCAGGTCTATCAGTTCGAGAACGCCAAATACAAGTCTTTTGAGAGCAAGGCGGAGGCCGAAGCCGCCTTCAAGCAGGGTTATGAGAAGTTCTACAAAAGTCATCCCTCGCCCAACAACTCCGCTAAGCAACTGCTACTCCTTCAAGACCAGCCGAAACCGATTCTGCGTAGTTTGTCGGTGGATGCGGCGTGGAATTCCGTGACGAAGGTGATGGAGTACCGCGGCGTCTATACCGAGACCGGCCAGGAGTGGTTCCACAAGGGGCCGTTCCCCCGCGCCACCAACAACGTGGGCGAGTTCCTGGCCATTGTACACGGTCTCGCCCTCATCAAGCAGAAGGGCTACGACATCCCGATCTACACCGACAGCATGACCGCCCTCTCATGGGTGCGCAAGAAAAAGCACAACTCCGTGATTCTGCCCACCGAGGAGAACGAGGAGGTCATCGACATGCTGCAACGCGCCGAACAGTGGCTGAAAAACAACGAATACACCACCCCGATTTACAAGTGGAACACGCCGCTGTGGGGGGAGATTCCGGCGGATTTCGGGAGGAAGTAGGACTGAGGACTGAGGACTTGAGACTGAGGACTGGGGACTATGGACTTTGTTTTTTTGCTGTAGAGACGTTTCCTGAAACGTCTCTGTTGTTTGAATACAATAAAACGCTATTTCCTATCGTTGTATTCCAACAAATCATTGTTCATTTTTATTTTTTATTTATACACAGATATTTATGATATTTATGAAAACGATTCGATTACCGATTTGTTTAATTGTGCTGTTGCTCTGTGCCGCTTCGATGGAAACGCGGGCACAGCAGGAGTACAACCCTTTCAAGGGATTCAACATCGGGGTCACCACGCAAGCGCAGTTGGTGGCACCCGTCAACTTCAAGTCCGTTTATGGTCCTACAGTAGATGCGTTCGCCCCCAAGGGATTGCCGGGATTCGGCTATGAGGGCGGGCTTGAGCTCTCCTACCATTTCGCCAAATGGTTCGGGGTCTCCCTCGGGTTGAACTTCGGTTCCTCCGCTGTGATGGACTTCAAAGCCGGCGGCAAACGCATTCCCTGGAATCGCCTCTCGGACCGATTCCACGATTTCTTCTTTCCGCTAAAGTTCGAGTTCCACTACCCCGTCAGCGACAGGTTCTGGTTAGTGTCTGACCTCGGCGTAAAATTTTCTGGCAGTTTCCAAATAGGGGGAACTATGATGCAGTCAACAATGGCTGTTTACGAGGATTTCAACGACCCTACCACATACGTGGATCTCACTTGCGTCACTTCGGGACTGACTTCAACCCGTGCGGTCAATGCGGATCTCGTCTTCGACATGGGCTTTTACTATCAACTTCCCTACGGAGACCTGCTCCGATTCACCGCCGGGGTAAACGCCCCCATGACTGGCACTACCTTGAGCGGCCTCTACCAGCTCACCTGCCCTGCCTATCAGTACGAGTCTGGCGGCACGTTCACCTGCATCAACAACCACCTGAATTTCAGCGCGGCTTATATCCATACGTTCAAGAAAGTAAAAGCGAAGCAGTTAGACAAGAGCTGGATGGAAGAACTGCCGCGCCATGAATTCCAATTCAATGTCGGTGATCCATTTGTGGCGGTGAATTACAGCAATTTGAACTGGTTAAACCGCAATTTGGAGCATGTCTATTCCTATGATCCTGTCTCATGGACGGAACCGTTATCCGACTACATTCACACGCGTTGCGTTCCCTCGTTCTCGTTCAACTATAATTTCAGGGTACAGAAATGGTTCTGGGTCGGTGCGTTGACCACCATCACAGGCGTACACGGCACGTATCGCGATCGCCTGACGGACGCGAAGACCGGCCGTGCCAGTGAAGTTCTTTGGACAATCATGCCCGATGTGCGCTTCTCCTACTTCAACCGTCCGCACGTGACACTCTACTCCGGAATCGCCCTCGGTGTGATGTTAGACCATGTGAAATCGCGTGAATATCAGGGCACACAAGCGTTCTTGGGCTATCAGCTGACCGCTTTCGGAGTAAAGGCCGGCGGCAAGCACTGGTTCGGCAACGTGGAGTTGGGTGTCGGACATAAGGGCATTGCCAGTGCCGGTTTCGGCTATCAGTTCTAATTCCCTCAAATTCAGTCTACAAAGACAGTCTAAGTTTAAGTTTTAGTCTAAAAATAAGAAAAACATGAAAAAACATATCAAATTATTAACATGTTTAGTCATAATCGCGCTGTTGATAGGCGGCTGCACGCTTAATGACGGCGAGAAGATGAAAACCAAAACTGGCCAGGAAATGTTCTTTTTCTGGAATCAAAGGGTGGAAATGCTGTTCTCGGGCATTCTTGAACGGGCCTTCAACTTCAACGCCTGGCTCACCGCACCGGAATCGGAGAAGCAGGAGGTGCTGAACCGCTATTTTGACACGGATGAGGCCTTATGCACTTTCCATGAGCTTGCCCCCAATATATGGCGTTTCCAATATAACGGAGACGAGAAACAGTTGCTGTTCGAATTATCGAGAGGCAACTCCCTCAACGACCCAGATGCCGTACTGACGGTTCGTCTTCTCTCACAAAAGAGCAACAATCCGTTCGTTAATTGCGTAATTATCATTCAAAATGTGTCCGCAGGCGTATGGAAAATACAGACCAACGGTGGCGAAAATGTAGTGTCTGGCACACTCCGCGTGGGAGATTCCGCCCCCGCATCTCTGATGTCCAGCCAAGATCTGGCTTTCAAAGCGGAAGGCATGTTCACGTTCTTCGACAACAAGGACGGCCAGAAAGTGCCTGTCTATATGCTCTCCACTATCAATTCGCCAATGATATACACGTTTAGAGGACGGCCAGCCAGCTGGTGGCATGAAAGCTCAACCGCACCTTGTACCATAAAGGCAGGCGAGGTGACACTCACCGCTACGGACAGGAACGGCGAAGGCAACACCGCCGTCATCACCGTCACAGGCGAGAACACGTTCAACGTGGCGATCGGTGGAGTGACGCAACCGTGGCACCTGTAGAGACGTTTCCTGAAACGTCTCCATTGCCAATGGCAAACAAAAAAAACGGGGAACGTGATTCGTCACGCTCCCCGTTATCATTCGGTGAAACCGTTTTTACAGTCTGTCGATGCAGTTCAAATCGCTGAACGCCACTTTCAGACGTTCCACCATGGATTTCTCGCCTTCGCGGAGGACGGCGCGCGGGTCGTAGTACATCTTGTTGGGCTTGTCCTCACCTTCGGGGTTACCGATCTGGCCTTGCAGGTAAGCCTCGTTCTTCTTATAGTATTTCATCACGCCTTCCCAGAAAGCCCATTGCGTGTCAGTGTCGATGTTCATCTTGATGACGCCGTAGCTGATGGCTTCCTTGATCTTGGCGGGTTCGGAACCGGAACCGCCGTGGAACACGAAGTTCACGGGATTCGGCTGCGTGTTGAACTTCTTCTGGATGTATTCCTGGGAATTGTGCAGGATGATGGGCTCCAACTTCACGTTACCGGGTTTATAAACACCGTGCACGTTGCCGAAAGAAGCGGCAATGGTGAAGTTCGGGCTGATCTTGCTCAGCTCTTCGTAAGCGTAAGCCACATCCTCGGGTTGCGTGTAGAGGCGCGCGCTGTCGATGCCGGTGTTATCGACGCCGTCTTCCTCGCCGCCGGTGATACCGAGCTCGATTTCGAGGGTCATCTCCAACTTCGCCATGCGGGCCAGATACTTCTTGCAGATCTCAATGTTCTCTTTCAGGGGCTCTTCGGAGAGGTCGAGCATGTGGGAGCTGAAGAGCGGTTTGCCGTTTGCAGCGTAGTATTTCTCACCTTCGTCCAACAGACCGTCGATCCAGGGGAGGAGCTTCTTGGCGGCATGGTCGGTGTGAACGACCACGGGCACGCCGTACAATTCAGCCATACGGTGGATGTGCATAGCACCGGAGATACAGCCTTGGATGGCCGCTTGCTGGTTGTCGTTGCTCAGCGACTTGCCGGCGCAGAAGACGCCGCCGCCGTTGGAGAACTGGATCATCACCGGGGAATTCACCGCCTTGGCGGCTTCCATCACGGCGTTGATAGAATCCGTGCCGACCACATTCACGGCCGGGAGAGCGAATTGGTTAGCTTTTGCAATGCGGAAGATCTCTTGCAGATCCTTGCCATAAACCACTCCGGGTTTCACTTTCGATAAAATTTTTTCTGACATTTTTTGTTGTTTATTTGTTGATTTGTTTTTTTTATTTGTGATTTGTGACTTGTGATTTGTGATTTGAAACTCTCACATCATACATCATAAGTCACACGTCTTACGTCACACGTTTCACGTCATTCCATCGAACGCGCAAAAGTACAATTTTTTTATGAAAAAAATGTATTTTTGCACGCTAATTTAATGCGTGCAAAACGATGGAGAATAACTCTAACCAAATCACCAAAAAAGGGATCATCCTGCTTCTCGGCATCCTTATTGGACTGTTGACAGGTGTTCTCGTGGCTTTTGTCGTGGAAAGCAAGGTCAGACCGAAGTCACAGTCGGTGGTGGAGGTGGTCAAGTCAGAGTCTTCGGCCAATAAGGACACTGTGTACAAATACATTGTGCACCAGTACCAAAACGCTCCAGAGATCCCGGAATCCGCCACGCGTGCGGATTCTCTTCCCGAAGATTCCCTTTACATGGACGAGAGTTTTATGGACTATATGCTTGACGATGACGAGGAGTCCCCTGTGGAGATGAGGACGGCCAATATCTCCGCTGAGAAGATGATTTCCCGCTACGAAGCGCCTATTCTCTATTTCGATGCCCGTAAGAATGCCGTTGAGGCTCCCGAGCATTCCCCGAAATATGTGGAGGTCCAGTTTTGGAGTACTCCTATACGGAATAAAACAGCCTATTCGTTTGACAAAGATGTGTTGAAAATCAAGGGCCTGAAGTTCGATGAACTGTATGTCATCCATTATAAAGACCGATATTATTTGCAAAGCGGCAATCGTATCTATCTGATTCAGCCCACCTCCGAGTTCAAACGCCTCACGGAGATTCAGGATGTCTCGTTTATGTGATGTGAGTAGAAATCAGTGAATTGCATTTTCCAGGTCGAATAACGCGACCAGAATCCATAAAAAAAACGAGGGTCACCTCGTTTTTTTTTATAGTTATAGGACAACCAGTTTTCGGGTAATGACGCCAGATTGAGTGTGGATGGACATTAAGTAGATGCCTGCGGGATAATGTGATGTCTGAATTGTAATATCTTGATTGTTAATATTTTCAAGATAAACAACACGTCCCTCTGCATTGCGGATCTCCACGCGTTGGATGGGCATGTCATGCGAGATGGTCACATAGTCGGAGGCCGGGTTCGGGTAAACCGTCAGAGATTCGGCATCAAGGCCTTCAATACCGACGTGGCCACCCGAATAGTCGATTTCGAAACCATCCGCGGTGCCGCTCTCATCCGTTTCGAGAACCAGCACGAGGCGGCGGGTGTTGAGTACAAAGCCCGAGTCGGCGATTTGGCCGGTGAGAGACATGATATAATGATTGTCGGAGACCAAATTGTCGTAGAAGTGCAGATAGTCACGTCCCTCTTCCAAATCAAACGTGTTGATGTGGAAAGCTATGGCAGAATAGCTGGCGGCGCTGAGTATGATCCGGAACCTGCAGTCGGAGAGGTTGTTGTAGGACGAATCACCGCTGCCGTCCCGGATGGTGCCGGTAGGGGTGGTGTGCATCTTCGTTCCGCTGCAGAAGACGGTCCTGTGGGCGGTGTAATGAGCTCGGAACCCTTCACTGGCGGTCGAGTGCGTGAGCAACCGGACCTGCACACTCTGTACGTTCATATCAAAATGGTAAGAGCTGGTATCGGCGGTAAATCTGATGGTGTTGAA
Source organism: Bacteroidales bacterium (assembly GCA_045130275.1). Lineage (GTDB taxonomy): Bacteria > Bacteroidota > Bacteroidia > Bacteroidales > WCHB1-69 > F23-D06. Next base: position 5,750 of record JBGUPL010000114.1, on the reverse strand, counting down.
AAGGTCTGAATTGCTGAAAATCAGCAGTGTGTCGCCAGCGGCAATGCTGTAGTCAATGTCAAGGGTGATGTTTTCCAGATTGCTCGGGTCAGGCTCGATACTCCAGGTGAAGTCCATGTCGGACACGCAAGGGGTTCCAGATTGTCCGCCATCAGTGAAAGTGCCTTGATCAGCGCTCAAGAGCAGGCTGCCGGTGACAGGTTGTGGGGTGGGGTAGGTGTACAGCGTGGTGTCGGGATATGCATTAATGATCAACTCTTGTGCGAGATTGAAATTGCTGGAACCCACAATGAGGGAGTTCGTATAATAATAGTTGTCCATATACCCGCTCCATCCGAAGTTGAAATGGAAATAGTAGTTGCTGTCCACTGTTTTGTAACCGTCACAAATGAAACCGTGGCCGTTGATGTCGGGGACGCTCCAGCCGGCGTAATACATCGGGATCTTGCGGTTCAGGTGGCTGACAATCACGCTGTCCCAGTTGAGGTCGGTGGAGTCGCGGAAGAGGTATTCCGTCTCGGGGGAGAATTTGAAGAAAGTGCGCAAAACTCTTGCCGCACTGTGATTGGTCATGCCGGAGCCGTTGGGACCGTAATGCATATCCACGCCCACGCCGCAGTGGTAAATCAGTTTGGAAATCTCCGTGTTGATGGCTGTCGGGACATCGCACATGGCGTTGTAGTCATAAGTGGTGTTGCCGTAGTCGGCAGACTGGACACCGTAGTTTTCGTCGGTGTAGCTGTAGCTGCCGGTACCGGTTTCAGGGAAGCGGTAATAGTAGATAAGCTGCGCCATAGCGGTGGCCACGCATCCTGTGACCACGTGCCCGTGGTCGCCCGAATTGTCCTTAGGACAATAGTAGTTGTAGTATTCTCCCTGATCCCATCTGGAAAGCATGAGCGGATCCACTTCATCGCCGGAGCGGAAGACAGGCGAGCCGGACAGAGCGGCCTCCCATTGGTCGGAAAACTGTTTCTGGACGATTCCTTGTCTTCGGATTTGCTCGATCTGACTGGCGTAGTGGTCAATCCACATTTCAAATGGGGGCACTACGTCGGCGTCGCTGTAGAGCTGCTGGTCAGAAAAAGAGAGCACGGGCGGTGCGTTTTTGTCACCGGAGACCACCACGAAACCGTTTTCGGCATTGAAGAAGTAGAGCGAGGGACTTTGCGGGTCACCGATGGTCTTGGCGCAACGGACAAGGGTCATGCCCTGGCTTTCGAGGAAACGTTGTGCCACAACGGAAGCCTCCTGCAATGTGACGGATTGCGCAAAAACGAGACTGCATAGTGACATGCAAAAAAGAGTGAATAATAATTTTCTCATATCAATGGGTTTTACATTTCCGCTGCAAAAATAATATTTTTTTCCACAATGGATTGGGAGAGCCCTTTGAGGAGTTGAAACGCAACGTGTGGAGTAACCCAAAAAAATCGTATCTTTGCCGAATTTTAGAGACAAGGTATAGAAAAGAAATGCAAGAGTCTAAATTACAATCGATTGAACAGGCCATAGAAGATTTGAAGGCCGGAAAATTCGTCATTTTGGTTGACGATGAGGAACGCGAAAACGAGGGCGATTTCATCATCGCCGCACAACATATTGACGCCGACAAGGTGAACTTCATGCTCTCGCGCGGGCGCGGGGTGCTTTGTGTGCCCATGACCGCCGAACGTTGCCGTGAATTGGATCTCGAGATGCAGGTTTCCAATAACACCTCCATCCACGAGACGCCGTTCACCGTGACTGTTGATCTGCTTGGACACGGCTGCACAACGGGTGTCTCCATGCACGACCGCGCGGCTTCTATCAATGCGTTGGCGGACAAGACGATGAAGGCCACCGACTTTGGACGTCCGGGGCATGTGAACCCCTTGCGCGCACGTGATGGTGGCGTGCTGGTACGCGCAGGTCACACCGAAGGCACCGTCGATTTGCTGAAACTGGCTGGTTTGGAACCGGTGGGCGCTCTCATCGAGATCATTAACCCCGACGGGACAATGGCGCGCCTTCCCGAACTGTTGGAAGTGGCTGAGCAGTATGGGATTACGATTACCAGCATTGAAAAGCTGATTTCCTACCGTCTGGAAAAGGAAACTCTTATCCGCCGTGAGCAGGAGGTCAACCTGCCGACACGATGGGGAGATTTCAAGTTGATAGCCTACACGCAGCTCAACAACGGTGCCACCCACTTGGCCCTCAAGAAGGGTGACTGGGAGGATGGTGAGTCCGTGATGGTGCGTGTGCACTCCTCTTGTGCCACCGGTGATATCTTCGGTTCCTGCAAGTGCGACTGCGGCGAGCAGCTGCACCGCGCCATGGAGATGGTCGATAAGGAGGGCAAAGGTCTGGTGCTCTACATGAGTCAGGAAGGCCGTGGCATAGGGCTTATCAACAAACTGAGGGCCTACCATTTACAAGAACTCGGCCGCGACACCGTGGAAGCCAATCTTGAACTCGGTTTCAAGGCCGACGAGCGCGACTATGGTGTGGGAGCGCAGATCCTTCGCGACCTCAAGGCCACCAACGTCCGCCTGATCACCAACAATCCCGCCAAGCGTGTCGGACTTTCCGCCCATGGCATCCGAATTGTTGAGACAGTGCCCATCATCATCAAACCCAATAAAATAAACGAGAATTATCTGAAAACCAAACAGGCGAAGATGGGACACAAACTTGGCCTTTAGCTTTTAGCTATTGGCTATTGGCTTCAATAACCTATAACCAATAACCCATAACCATTATAATGAACCATATCCGAAACTTCTGCATCATCGCACATATTGACCACGGCAAGAGCACGTTGGCCGACCGTCTGCTGCAATATACCAAGACCGTCAACGACCGTGAGTTCCAGAACCAAGTCCTTGATGACATGGATTTGGAGCGAGAGCGCGGCATCACGATCAAAAGCCACGCCATCCAGATGGATTATATATACAAAGGTGAGAAATACATTCTTAACTTGATTGACACTCCAGGCCACGTCGATTTCTCTTATGAGGTGTCGCGTTCCATCGCCGCGTGCGAAGGTGCTCTCCTTCTTGTGGATGCTACGCAAGGTGTTCAGGCTCAGACAATTTCAAATCTCTATCAGGCCATTGACAATGATTTGGAAATCATCCCGGTCGTAAACAAAATGGATATGCCTGCAGCCATGCCCGAAGAGGTCAAGGATCAGATTGTGGATTTGATCGGTTGTGATGTCGAAGACATCATAGAGGCGAGTGGCAAGACGGGGCAGGGTGTGGAGCAGATACTGGAAGCCATCATTGAGCGTATCCCTGCGCCCAAAGGCGATCCGGAGGCACCGCTACAGGCGCTCATCTTCGATTCCATCTTCAACTCTTTCCGAGGTATCATCGCTTATTTCCGCATCTTCAACGGCACCATCCGTACGCATGAGATGGTGAAATTCTTCGCTACTAAGCACGAATACGATGCCGACGAAATCGGCATCCTCAAAATGGACCGCGTGCCCAAGGATGTGCTGTCTGCCGGTGACGTGGGCTACCTTATCACCGGCATCAAGACCTCTACCGAGGTGAAGGTCGGCGATACCATCACGCACGTTGATAAGCCCTGTGAAACTGCCATCGAGGGTTTCCAGGAGGTGAAGCCGATGCTCTTTGCCGGTATTTACCCCACCGAGGCTGACCAATACGAGGAGCTTCGCGCATCCCTCGAAAAACTGCAACTCAACGATGCTTCCTTGACCTTCGTTCCCGAGTCGTCGTTGGCTTTGGGATTCGGCTTCCGTTGCGGCTTCCTCGGATTGCTGCATATGGAAATCATCCAGGAGCGTCTTGACCGTGAGTTCGACCAAGATGTCATTGCCACGGTGCCGAACGTCTCGTACAAAGTACTGACCACCAAGAAACAATGGCTGGATGTCTATAACCCGTCAGGGATGCCTGCGCCCAACGAAATCGACCATGTGGAAGAACCGTACATTCGGGCGCAAATCATCACGAAGGACGATTTCATCGGACCTGTTATCAAGCTTTGCATTGACAAGCGCGGTGTGCTGTTGAACCAAATGTATGTAGCTGCCAACCGTGTGGAACTCACCTTCGACATGCCTCTCGGCGAAATCGTGTTCGACTTTTATGACAAGTTGAAAAGCATATCCAAGGGCTATGCCTCTTTCGATTACCATATCACCGACTATAAACCCGCACAGCTCGTGAAACTCGACATCCTGCTCAACGGCGATTCCGTGGACGCCCTTTCCGCGCTGATCCATGTCGATAACGCCTATCCGTTCGGCCGTCGTATCTGCGAGAAGCTCAAGGAGTTGATTCCGCGTCAGCAGTTCGACATCGCTATCCAGGCGGCTATCGGCACCAAAATCATCGCACGTGAAACCGTCAAGCAGGTGCGCAAGGATGTGACAGCCAAGTGCTACGGCGGCGATATCACCCGTAAACGCAAATTGTTGGAGAAGCAGAAGAAGGGTAAGAAGCGTATGCGCCAAATCGGCAACGTGGAGGTGCCGCAGTCAGCGTTCCTCGCGGTGCTCAAATTAGACTAACGAAGGGGTGTGCCAGAAATGACACACCCTCTTTTTATGGCGAAAAACAAGCATATTATTGTTTGATTAGCTTGAGATTGATGATCTCGTTTCCGGCGAACACTTTCATGACATAAATTCCTGTAGCCAATGTGGAGATATCGATGGCAGTATCTCTGCTTTTCATGACTAAACTGCCTTGCATATCATATATTTCCACAACGTCCAAAGGGAGCTGCAGTCCAATGATGTGACATGTGCCCGTGGCAGGATTGGGGGCGAGGTGGACTGCGCTCATTTCATGATTGTTGATGCCAACACTGGTCGTGAGATGCATGATAACTACGGAATCGCAGTTGTCGGCTGTGATGAAAGTGTGCTCATAGTCTCCCGAGGCGCAATAGAGAACATTGTTCCAACTGTAGCAACTGTCAGCTGTCTCAATGGAAAATTCTGAAAAAACACTGCCGTGGATGGTCAAATGCAACGTGTCAACCTGCATACAACCGTTAGCGTTTTCATGGCTGTATATGTAGTCACCAGAGGTTGTGTAAAGTGAGTCGTGCCAAAAGTAACTGCCACACTTCACGACTGTTATGGTAGTGTATGACGGTTGATTGACGGTGAGGTGCAGGGTGACCACGGAGTCGCAGCCGTCGGCTGCAGCGAAAATTTGTGTGTAGTCACCGGAGTGCGTGTAGGTCTCGCCGTTCCAAGTGTATGAGTTGCATACGGTTTCCTCAAGCTGCACAGAAACGGGGGCGTTGATGGTGAGGTGCAGGGTGACCATGGAGTCGCAACCGTTGGCAGCGGTAAAGGTACGAGTGTATTCACCCGGCTGGTTGTATATTTGTTCGTCCCAAATGTAGTATTGGTCGCAAGTTTCGATAAATAGTCCTGTGTGTGCTGAGTGCATGACGGTGAGATGCAGGGTAACCACGGAGTCGCAGCCGTTGGCGGCGGTGAAGGTCTGGGTGTAGTCGCCGGAGTGCGTGTAAGTCTCGTTGTTCCAGGTGTATTGGTCGCAGACGGTCTCCTCGAACTGTGAGGTTACGGGTGTGTTGACGGTGAGGTGCAGGGTGACCACGGAGTCGCACCCGTTAGCGGCAGTGAAAGTCTGGACGTAGTCGCCGGACTGCGTGTAAGTCTGGCCGTTCCAAACAAACGGTTCGCAAACGGTTTCCTCGAACTGTGAGGTTACGGGCGTGTTGACGGTGAGGTGCAGGGTGACCACGGA
>JBGUPL010000113.1:0-2355 GCA_045130275.1 Bacteroidales bacterium | reverse complement strand
TCTGCAAAGTTAGCAATCCATCGAGCAATTCCACTCTTACTGACGGGAATTATTTGTGCAATACGACGGACGGAATATCCTTCCCTATAATACAAGTCGATTGCTTTTTCATAATACTGATCCCTCAGTGTTGTTCGATAAATAAACATTGTTAACTCGTGTTTGCGAGTCAACTTTTTTCAGGGAAAGACAACGGGTGGACAGGGTGGACGCTGGTGGACGGATCTGTCCAGCCACTCCGGAGCCTTGCGCCAGTCTTCGGCGTTTGGTCTGGCCTCCGGATGGTCCTTGAAGTACTGGCGCGGGGTGTAATGGTAGTTGCAGCCGGATTCGTGGTCGCATCGGCCCACGGTCTCGTGGAGAGGATTGCCGTCGTTGTCGACGTAGAGGGTGAAGCAGCGCTTCCCGCCACAGCTGGGGCAAGTGTGACGGGAGGCGGGGCCTGCGTATTTCTGGAGATGATAGTCGTATTCCATTGCTGTAGGGTTTTATTCTGATTCCTGGTTCTCAAAAAGGTTTTGTCCACCGTCGTCCACTTTGTCCACCTTGTCCACGCTGTCCACGGTGGACGCAGGGGTGGACTGCTCGGCTTTGGCGATGATTTTGCCGACCATAGATTTGGATATTCCAACCTGGGCGGCGATGTCACGATAGTTCAAACCCTGCTTGTGGAGTTCTACAACACGCATATCGCGCTGAATAAGGTCGTTGTCGTCAGGTTCGGAGAGGTGGTTTTTCTCCGGCTCCGTGTACAGGAAGTTAAAGCGGACCATGTCATCGTCTTTGCTGAGCTCGAAGACCATCACGGAACCGGCTCCGTAGGAGAAACCTCCGTAACGGACTTTCAGCTGCTTGACGAAGCGGAAGTTTTCGTCCTTGGAGCTGAGGCCGATGGCGAAGACGCTGTCAAAGTAATTGAACAGTTTCTTCGATCCAGCGAGGTCGTTCTGGGTGATGGGCGCCCAGGCGTGCCGTTTGGGCGTGTGGGCGATGATGAGGATGGACCAGGCGTACTGCTGCTTGAGTTTCAGGAGTTTCATCATGAAGGTGCCGGCATCCTGGCCTTTCTCGGCGTTGTTGCAGAGGTAGCCGATGTTGTCCACGATGATGACGGGGGTCTTCATCTGTAGGGCGGCTTTCTCGATGTTGCCGAGGATGCGGTCTTCCCAGTCTTTGAGGTCCATGCGGGCCGGTACGATGGTGGCACGGAAGAAGTTGTCAGGGAAGCGGTGCAGCTGGCCGGTTTTCTTGTTGGTGTAGCGGTCCTGGAACTGCTTGGCAGAGAGTTCGCAATCGAGATACAGGACGCGGAAACGCTGGGCGATTCCTTCGGCGATCTGGACTGCGAAGAGGGATTTACCGATGTTGGAATCGGCAAAGAGGCAGGAAACTTCGCCCTGGTACCAGAGTTTGTCGTAAAGCGGCTCTGGGTCGGGCTCTCGGGAGGCATCAATGAGTGTGTCGTTGACACTCTTGACGGCAAGCATGTCGATGTCGGTCGTGTGCGCTTGGGCTTCCACTGCTGCCGAGATAGCCTCGATGGGATTGATGCTATCAGTTGTTTCCATCCTTATGGGTCTTGAAGAGTTCCACAGCCATCTCTACGTCGATGACGATCTTGCGACCCTGCTGCATACAGGCGGGTGCCAGGAACGTATCCTTGTAGCGCTGCGCTGTGAGGTGGGAGCAGTTGAACAGGGACTGGATTCCCTTGAGGCCATAGACGTAACGGCGGTTGTTTCCGGATGTGGGTTTTTCCGCACCGGCTTTGGGTTGCATTCCGAGCTCCATCAGGAGTTCTTTGAGGTCGCCAACGGTGAGGGCGGCGATGGGTGTTGTGTTTTCGATAATCATTTTTCTGATGATTAAGAGTTAAACAAAACACAACCGGTTGTGCGATAATTTCGCTGAGCTCGAAGGCAAAGGTATATCAGTTTTTATGATAGCGCAATATGCTGATATAGTAGGGTTTACACCTTTCGAATTGGAGTGAACTTTACAATAAGAAACAATACCCAAATAGATTTAAGTAGCACTTCATCTTGACATTTTTTTGCGAATCTGTTCAGTTGATGTGTGGTTTTGGTTTGTTTTAGTATGGTTTGGTAATAATGGCAGTTAACTATGTCAAATAGTTGTAAGGGTGAAAGTTTGGGGGATTGACTGGCGTTCTTTAGTTAAGTAAATTTGAATCAAAGATTTACGAAAACAAGATTAAAACAATACTTAAACTATGATAGCGCTTCCTTCCATTGCTTTCGGGGGCTTTTCTGGGTCGGCAAAGGGTGTTACGGCTCGCCAGGTGGGCGGCCGTAGCATCCTTTCGCTGAAGTGTTACCCGACCGGGGTTGCGAC
>JBGUPL010000112.1:0-58232 GCA_045130275.1 Bacteroidales bacterium | reverse complement strand
AGGAAGATGTTTTATTACTACCCCGGCCTTCGGCCACCCCTTCTAAAATAGAAGGGGAATGGTCCTTCGACCGTATTATTCTACATTCATAATTCATAATTCTTAATTCTTAATTCTTAATTGAATTCCGTTCCCAAAAGACACCGTCGGCGTATCCTTGTATTGTGGGATTCGTGGCGGCGAGGAGGAGGCGTTTGGCGGTCCAGAGGCAGTATTCGCGGTTGAGTTCGACGCAGCAGAAGCGGCGGTCGAGTTTCTTGGCGACGACGGCGGCGGTGCCGCTGCCGGAGAAGGGGTCGAGGATGCGGTCGCCGGGGTTGGAGGAGGCGAGGATGAGCTTGGCGTAGAGTTTCTCGGGCTTCTGCGTGGGATGGTCAGTGTTCTCGGGCATCGACCAGAAGGGCACGCTGATGTCGTCCCAGAAGTTGGAAGGGTGCGTGAGGCGGAATTTGCCGTCGGCGGTGTCGTCCCAGTCTTTCGGCTGACCGTCAACACGATACGGGGCCAGCACCTTGCGTTTCATCATGACGGATTCCAGGTTGAAGGTATAGTGTTTCGGGTCTTTCACCGCGAACCAGATGTCCTCCATGCTGTTCTTCCAGTTGGATTTCGCCCCGCGGCCCTTCTCGCGTTGCCAGGTGATGCGGTTGAGGACCGTAAGCCGCTTTTCGATAACCCGTTGCATGGAGGAGGAACATTTCCAGTCGCCGCACATATAGAGAGAGCCCGTCGGCTTCAGCTTGTCGCACACCTTGCCGAACCAGCTATGCAGGAAATTTTCGTATTCGTCTGATTTCATGGACGAAAACTTCCGTCCGTTGAAGTCTTTGTCAAGGTTGTAGGGCGGGTCGAGGAGGATGAGGTCGAAGTGTTCGTCGGGGATGAGGTCGAGGCATTCGAGCAGGTCGCCGTTGACGAGCATATCGTCGCGGAGGCCGGAGCGCAGGTCGTCCGGCATGCTGACGAGCGGTTCCAGCGCGGGGATTTCCCCGGCGGTGACCGTCAGCGTTTGATTACGCGGGGCCCGTCCTCCACACTGCGGCTGCGGTTCCGCCTTGCTCGGTTGTCCCCACACTGCGCTTCGTTCGTCCGGTTGTCCCCACACTGCGCTTCGCTTGTGTGGGGTTACTAGCACTTCGCGCGTCTTGCCCCTTCGGGGCTGCTCAAGGATATTGTTTTTCATTCTACATTCCTAATTTTTGATTGTCGCCCCGTTCTTCGCCCAGATAATCACCCCAATCAAGATCAGCGCCATGGGCGGCAAAATCATCAGCCCGTTGTTGAGGTAGCCGGCGGCGTACCAGCTGTCGGGGACGACTTGGTGGTTCCACAACGTGCCGGAGCCGAGGAGCTCGCGGAAGAAGGCCACCACGACCAGTACCAATCCGTAGCCGAGGCCGTTCATCACGCCGTCCATGAACGACGGGAACGGTTTGTGCGACAGCGCGAAGGCCTCCAACCGGCCCATGATGATGCAGTTGGTGATGATCAAGCCCACGAACACCGACAGCATCTTGCTCACATCGTAGAGATACGACTGCAGCAATAGATCCACGAGGATGACGAAGAAGGAGACTACCAACAACTGCACGATGATGCGGATGCGCGGCGGTATCGTGTTGCGCATCAGGGAGATGATGAAGTTGGAACAGGCACACACCACGGTCACGGAGAGCGCCATGACCACGGCGGGCTTGAGCTGCGCGGTCACCGCCAACGCAGAGCATACGCCGAGCGTCTGCACCAGTATAGGGTTGTCTTTGCTGAGGGGTCCGAGGTGTTTCTTCATATTCGGGATTTGAGGCTGCAAAAGTACGATTTTTTTTGTGGGGCGCAAACTTATGATGAATGTCTGCATTTATAAGATGAAGTAGTTTTTATGTGTTTGAAATTTTATTACTTTTGCACTGTCAATATGAAAAAGAAACTCAACTTAAAAGAAAAAATCCAGCAGTTCCGCGAATGGCAGTTGACACCGCATGCCGCGACCCCGAATACGGAGGAGGAACACGAATGCCTGAACTGCCATGAGCATTACACGGGCAATTTCTGCCCTCGCTGCGGACAGCCGGCGACCACCGCCCGCTTTTCATGGAAGGTGGCTGCCGCAAGCTTTGTTGATGCATACGGTCTCGGCGAACGAGGCATGTTTCGCACAATGGGCAATCTTCTCCTGCGACCCGGTTATCTCATCCTCGACTATCTCCGTGGCATGAGGGCCTCCTATTTTGCGCCTTTCAAGATGTACTTCCTGCTCTTCGCTGTCTCCCTGCTTGTGACCCACGGGTTAAACATACATGGGGCTAATTTTTCGTTTTCCTACGATTTGGAATCAGCCATCGAAGAGGTGAAAAAGGAAAATGTAGACAAAGAGACGGCTACAGAAGAACTGAAAGTTTCCGGGGATGGCGAGCATTATACTACCTCATCAGGGCGTATTCGTGAAATTCTCTATGGCGTTTTTGAAAAAACGGCGCACTTTGCGAAAAATTACCCGGCCTTAAATATATTGTTCCTGCTGATGCTGATGTCCGGGTTCCTCTATCTTTTTTTCCGGCGCAGTCCGAACATTCCCGACCTGCGATACCCCGAGTTCTTTGTGGCATTGCTCTACACCACCAACATGTACACCATTTATACTATAGTGTTTGACTTCTTCTGCCTCTCCACACTCTCGTCGCTTTCCATATTCCTCACCATAATTCCTTTCAAGCAGTTCAGCGGATACAGTTGGTGGCGCACTATTTTGAAATTCACCGTCGCTTCTGTGGCTATGTTTGCACTTCTGGTTTTGCTTATCGTGTTGGGGGTATTTCTCCTTGGCGTGTGTGTGAAGAAGTTCGGGTGAAGGCGATGAAGCAATGGGATGATCACAAATTATGAGACTTGGAACTTGAGAATTAAGACTTTAAACCTTAAACTTTAATGGATACATATATATTTCGTAAGCAAATTCACAAATTGCCGGGCAAGGTGATTCACCGCGTGCCTCTGCCGGAGCCGCAAGTGTTGGAAGGCCACGGGGCGCGGGCTCAGATCGGCGAGATTTGCAAGGAGAAAGGATACAGGCATGTCCTGGTGGTTACCGACAAGACCTTGCGCGAGCTCGGCTACGAACAGAAAATTCTTCAGTCGCTGAAAGAGGCCGGTGTGAGACACACTCTCTTCTACGGTATCGACTCCGAGCCGACGGCCGCGCTGATCGAAAAAGGGCGCAAAATCGCCATGAAATACGACACCGAGTGCGTGATCGCGTTGGGCGGCGGCTCGGTGATGGACACCTGCAAGATGATTGTGGCGGGTGCGCGTCTGCCGCATCTCAGTACCAAAGCCCTTCTCGTCAAATTCCTGATGGTGCCGGGCAAGACCCTGCCGATGATTACCGTTCCCTCTACTGCCGGTACGGGCGCGGAAATCACGGTCGGCGCGGTGGTGACCCGCACGAGAGGCTCGAAAGGGTCCACCGTCATCGTCGGTCTCGACGTGACACACGTGATCCTCGACAGCGAACTGACCATCCACGCACCAAAGATGGTGACCGCTGCCTGCGGAATGGACGCCCTCAGCCACGTGGTGGAAGGGACGGTGAGCGATGTGACAGTCGATGTGGAGGATGCCTACCGTTCTCTGGAAGGCGTGAAGTTGATCCTGCATCATTTGCCCGTGGTGATGCGTGAGCCTGAAAATATCGAATCGCGGTTGGCGATGTGCCGCGCCGCGATGTACGGCGGAAACGCCATCAACACGCAGCTCGCAGGTTATGTACATGCTTTCGCGCACAGCATCGGGGCCAAGTACCATATTCCTCACGGTCAGGCCATCACGCTGATGATGTTGCCCGTGCTGGAGTATCAAAAGGAGGTTTGTCTAAGAAAATATGCTCTGATGGCTCGTTATTGCGGGTTGGCGGATGTGCACACGGAAGATCGCATAGCAGCCGAGCGGTTCCTGCAGGCCGTCAAAGACCTCATCGTCACCTGCGGTCTCGACACATTGCCGTTGCCCGTGAAAGAGTCCGACTACGAAGAACTTACCCGCATGGTGGCCAAGGACTCCATCAACTATTCCGCCCCGATGACGTTCAGCGAGGAGGATATTCGACGAGTGCTGGCGAGAGTGACTGGGCGATGAAGAATTAAGAATTAAGAATGACAAAAGATATCGTCAACACTTTAACCTTTAACCCTTAACCTTTAACCTTTAATAAATTAAATATGAAAAGAACAATTTTATCCGTATTGTTAATGCTGGCGGCGATGGCCGTCTTTGCCCAACAGGGAATAATGAGCTTTGAAGTGCAGGGGCACGAGAAGTCCTACAACCAAGTGAAGGTCGTGAACGAGACCTCCTACCAGAACTTTCACTGCAGAGTGGTGGTTCTGAACGCAGACAGCACCGTGAAAGAAGTGTATGGAGACTATGAACTTAACGAAAAAGGGGATTCGGATGCCAATACGAGAAGCGGAAAGGAGAGCAGAATCAACCAAGGCGCGTTATTGGGCATCCAATTCCCGAAAAGTTTCACAGGGGAGACCTCCTTCTTCGTGGAATACAAGGATTACCCGTTGTTTGACGTGATCGTCATCCATCTGACCGATAAGGGCGGCGGATACGAAATAGATGAGTATTAAATTCTGAACACAGAGTTAAGAATGAAGAACGAACAAATCACCGAAATTGTCGAGACCCAGCGCAAATTCTTCCGCACGGGCACGACGCTGCCTGTTAAATGGCGGATACAACAGCTTAAGAAACTGAAAGCGGCGGTCATCGCGCACGCCACGGAGTTCGAGGACGCGCTCACCGCCGACCTTGGACGGAGTAGGGTAGAGGCCTACCTCTGCGACGTGGGTCCAATTATCGTGGAGATCAACGAGATGCTGCGGGGACTGCGCCGCTGGACGCGGCCCGAGTGCCATTTCAGTGGTCTGATGTGCTTCCCGAGCACCGTCACCAAAGTCTATAAGATGCCCTACGGCGTGTCGTTGGTCATCAGTCCGTTCAACTTCCCGATATTGCTGACCATCGGGGTGGTGGCTGCGGCGATGTGTGGTGGCAACACTGTGGTGATCAAATCCAGCAGCAAGTCGGCAGCCTGCACCGAAGTGCTCAAACGATTCTTCGCGGAGGTCTTTCCGCCCGAGTACGTCACCCTCATCGACGGCGGTCACGACGTGGCGGATATGTGCCTCGCGCAGCGTTTCGACAAGATCTTCTACACCGGTTCGCCTGCTGTGGGCAAACACGTGATGGCGGAGGCGGCCAAGAACCTTACCCCCGTGGCACTGGAACTGGGCGGCGAGACTGGCAACTGGTGCGTGGTTCGCAAGGATGCCGACCTCAAGGACGCGGCCCGCAAGATTGCCTTCTTCAAGCTCTGCAACGCCGGACAGATTTGCATCAACATCAACCAGATAGCCATAGCCGAGGAGGTCGCGGAACCGTTTTTGGCAGAACTCAAGAAGGCCTTCACGTTGCAGATTGGCGAGCATCCGGTGACCAATCCCGAGTATCCGAAACTGATCACGACGGCGGCCTACGACAAGTGCGCGGCGCTTGCTGACGAATACCGCGACCGCATCATTTTCGGCGGCGAGGGCGACCGCGAGACGCAACACTATGCCCCGACCATCATATATCCTGTTGATAAAGACGAGCATATCGTGCGGCACGAACTCTTCTGCCCGCTGCTGCCGGTAGTGCCCTTCAAAGATGCCGAGGTGGATGCCCTGATGGAGACCATTGCTGACCGCGAGCATCCGTTGGCGATGTATCTGTTCACCAAGGATATGCGGTGGGCAAACCGCGTGATGCAGACGCAGCAGTTTGGCGGTGGGTGCATCAACGAGGTGTGTATCCACATGATGGTGAAGGGCGTGCCGTTCAACGGCGTGGGCCATTCGGGCATGGGCGCCTATCACGGCGAGTGGGGCTTCCGCGAGTTCACGCACCCGCAGACGGTCCTCAAAGGCCGTACTGTCTTCAATCTGCCATTGCGCGAGCACCCCTACACGGGAAAGGTTGGGGAATGGAAGATGAAGTTGCTGAAACTGTTTGAACGCTAGAGATGCGAGACCATGGGGAATTCAGAAGTGATTCCTTTTTACTGTTGCCTTTTGCCTAAAAAATAGTATCTTTGCCGCCGATAAAAAATGATTATATTTAGAAATAGAATAGTTTATAACCAGCAAGATACCCATGTTTGAAAGTTTATCCGACAGATTAGAACGCTCGTTTAAAATACTGCGTGGTCAGGGCAGGATCACTGAGATTAACGTGGCCGAAACCACAAAGGAGATCCGAAAGGCGCTTATCGACGCTGACGTCAGCTACAACATAGCCAAAGAGTTCACCAACAGTGTGAAGGAGAAGGCCATCGGTATGAACGTGATCAATGCCGTGTCGCCCAACCAGTTGATGGTGAAAATCACCTACGACGAACTCATCGCCCTCATGGGCAACCAAGCCGTCGATATCAACCTCAAGGGCTCGCCCGCTGTCATCCTGATGGCTGGTCTGCAGGGCTCCGGTAAAACCACACACAGCGCGAAACTTGCCAACCTGCTGAAGACCAAACGCAGCAAAAAGCCGTTGCTCGCCGCTTGTGACGTCTATCGTCCCGCCGCTATCGACCAACTGCAAGTCCTCGGCCAGCAGATCGGCGTCGAAGTCTATACTGAACCCGACAACAAAAAACCTGTCGAGATCGCCAAGAATGCCGTGCGTCACGCTAAGGACTACGGCTATGATGTGGTCATCATCGATACCGCCGGTCGTCTTGCCGTGGATGAGGAGATGATGAACGAGATCTCCAACATCAAGGAGGCCGTCAACCCGCAGGAGATCCTCTTCGTGGTGGACGCCATGACCGGTCAGGATGCCGTGAACACGGCAAAGGCCTTCAATGACCGTCTCAACTTCGACGGTGTCATTCTCACCAAACTTGATGGCGACACCCGTGGCGGTGCCGCGCTCACCATCCGCAAGGTTACGGGCAAACCTATCAAATTTGTCGGTACGGGCGAGAAGATGGAGGCCCTCGACGTATTCCACCCCGAACGTATGGCGGAGCGTATCCTCGGCATGGGAGACATCCGTTCCTTCGTGGAACGTGCCCAAGAGCAGTTCGATGACGAGGAAGCCGCCAAACTGTCCAAAAAGTTGGCCAAGAATCAGTTCGACTTCAACGATTTCAACCAACAGATCCAGCAGATCAAGAAGATGGGCAACGTGAAAGATCTCATGGGTATGATCCCTGGCATGGGCAAGATGATCCGCAACATGGACATTGACGATGACGTCTTCAAGAGCGTGGAGGTGATGATCCAGTCGATGACCCCCGAGGAACGCGCCAACCCCGACATTATCAACGGCTCGCGTCGCAAACGCATCGCACGCGGCTCCGGCCGTGACATTCAGGATGTCAACCGCCTCATCAAGCAGTTCGACGACATCCGCAAGGTGATGAAAGCCGTGAACAACGGCTCCGGCAAAACCAAAGGCATGATGCGTGCTATGAAAGCTCGCGGAAGAAGGTAGTTGACGGTATGAAAGAGATTTATTTGGCTGGAGGCTGCTTTTGGGGCACTGAGCACTATTTCAAGCAGATAGAAGGTGTGGTGGAGACGGAAACGGGCTTCGCCAACGGGAATACGGAAAACCCGACCTATGAGGAGGTCTATACTGACACCACCGGCTACGCCGAAACGGTAAAAGTGGTTTATGATGAAACGAAAGTCAGCCTGGAATTCCTTGTCGATATGTTCTTCCACGCCATTGACCCGACGTTGCTGAACCGGCAAGGACACGATGAAGGCACGCGCTACCGCACGGGTGTCTATTACATCGACGAGGCGGAACTGCCTGTTATCAAAAGCATTTTCGATGAGAAACAGAAACTGTACGAAAAGCCGATTGTGACTGAGATCGCGCCGTTACGCAACTTTTTCCCCGCTGACGAATACCATCAGGACTATTTGGACAAACACCCTGATGGCTATTGCCATCTTCCGGTAGAACTGTTCGAATTCGCCCGCAAATCCTCCCACTCCTAACCTTCTAACCTTTTAACCCTCTAACCTTCTAACCCTCTAACCTTTTAACCTCCCTAACCCAAACCACACACAAAGCCCCGAAAGAATCATCTCCCGGGGCTTTGCTTGTTTATATTTCCGCAATAAATCACGCTTTTGTCTGGTTGGCGACGCCTTCCTGTTTGGCTTTCAACTCATCTTCGGAGAGGCCGAGGTAACGGTCGCTGATAACCTGCATTTCGTTGTCGAGTTCCAGCATGTAGGGCACACCGGTGGGGATGTTGAGTTTCACAATCTCCTCGTTCGACATGTTCTTCATGAACTTGATGATGCCTCGGATACTGTTGCCGTGGGCCACGACCAGCACTTGTCTGTATTGTCGCAGCGACTCCACGATGTTGACGTTCCACAACGGGATGATGCGCTTGGTGGCATCCATCAGCGATTCGGTGGCGGGACGGGCGGCCTTGAATTTGATGTCCTGATAGCGGATGTCGAACTTCGGGTGACGGGGGTCGTCATCCGCCAGTGGTTCGGGTTGCACATCGTAGCTGCGGCGCCATTTGTTGACCTGCTCTTCGCCATATACAGACACGGCTTCCTTCTTGTTCTGCCCTTGCAACGCACCGTAGTGTTTCTCGTTCAGCCGCCAGGTCTTGTACACGGGCAGCCACATCCGGTCCATCTCTTCCAGCACATAGTTCAGCGTCTTGATGGCGCGTTTCAGGAATGAAGTGTAAGTGTAGCGGATGTCCAACCCGGGCTCGTCACGCAGGATGCGCCCCGCCTGCTTCGCCTCTTCGATGCCCTGCGGCGTGAGGTCCACATCTGTCCATCCTGTGAACTGGTTCGACAAATTCCATTCGCTTTGTCCGTGTCTTATCAATATGAGTTTGTACATTCTTTCTTTTATAAGGGTTAAGGGTTAAGGGTTATTGAAGCTTGTGGTTAGTGAATTGTGATTAGTGATTGGTCAAAAGTCATAGTCATTAGTCTAAGTCTAAGTTTAAGTCTAAGTTTAAGTCTAAGTCAAAGTCATAGTTTAAAAGCTAATAGCCAACAGCTAACAGCTAAAAGCTACAGTTTGTTCTCCCCATTCGGGAAGACGATTGTCGGTTTGAAATGTTTCGCCTCTTCGAAGTCCATGGAGGCGTAGGAGATGATGATCACGATGTCTCCGACAGCGGCTTTGCGTGCGGCGGCACCGTTAAGGCAGACCACACCCGAGTCTTTCTCGCCCTTGATGACATAGGTTTCCAGTCGTTCGCCGTTGTTGACGTTCAGCACCTGGACCTTCTCGTTCTCGATCATATTCGCGGCGCGCATCAGCGTCTCATCGATGGTGATGCTGCCCACATAGTTCAGATTCGCCTCCGTGATGGTGGCCTTGTGTATTTTCGATTTCAGGACTTCTATATTCATCGGTGTTGATTGTTGTTTATTATCTTTTTTATAGTCGTGACTTTTATTGGTTTTTAGTTTTAAGACGTCAGACGTATGACTTAAGACTTTTTGGGGTATTCGATTTTACAATTTTAAATTGTATTCACTTCTTGTATCTTTTTTATCGTAATGTATCAAAATCCTAAGTC
Source organism: Bacteroidales bacterium (assembly GCA_045130275.1). GTDB lineage: Bacteria > Bacteroidota > Bacteroidia > Bacteroidales > WCHB1-69 > F23-D06. The sequence continues at coordinate 48,607 of JBGUPL010000112.1, read as the reverse complement.
CAAAGTCTCAAGTCTAATACCTCACGTTGTCAATCAGTCGCACCGGTCCTACATAAACTGTGATGAATCCCATCACGCCGTTCGGGTTGTCGAGGGTGTCGGTGGTGAGGAGGGTCTTGGCATCGGCGATTTCGAAGTAGTCGAGTTGGAATTCAGGGATCTTGGCGATTTCCGTCTCCACGAACTGTTGGATTTCCGGCACGCTTTTGTACTGTTTGGATGCTTCGAGGATGCGGTGGATGTTGGCGGCGGTCTCGAACTCGTGGGCCGAGAGGCGGCGGTTGCGGGAACTCATGGCCAGTCCGTTGGGCTCGCGCACGATGGGGCAGGGCACAATCTCGGCGAGGATGCGGCACTGGGCGCACATTTCGCGGATGACGGCGATTTGCTGGTAGTCCTTCTCCCCGAAGTAGGCTTTGTGCGGACGCACCCATTCGAGCAGGCGGCGCACGATGACGCCCACGCCGTTGAAATGGCCGGGACGGGCGGCGCCTTCCATCACATTCGCCACGGTGCCGAAGTCATAGACCTCGGTGGGCGCGACGGGGAAGACTTCCTCCACGGTGGGGGCAAAGACGTAGTCGGCGAGGTCGCCGATTAACTGGACGTCAGCCTCCAGGGTGCGGGGGTATTTTGCCAAATCCTCGGCGTTGTTGAACTGCACAGGGTTTACGAAGATGGAGCAGAACACCACGTCGTTCTCCTCGTGGGCTCGCCGTATGAGGGACAGGTGTCCTTCATGGAGCGCTCCCATAGTGGGCACCATGCCGATGCTCTTGCCGGCGGCACGCTCGCGCACAGCCGTTTCCATCAATTGCTCAACAGTTTTGATGATTTCCATATTGAATTGTCTTTCAGATGTTTACAAGTAAAATACGGTTTGTCGAAAAACGGTCGCAAAGGTATAATTTTTTTTGATATAGACAGGGATTGTTGCGCTTTATATACAGATTTTTTGATGGTGTGTTTGTGTGCTCCCGCCTATTCCAAAAAATTGTATTTTTGCCTTTTCATATAAAGAAGATAATTATGGCGCATAAAATACTGGTAGCGACGGGCGGTGGCGACTGTCCCGGTTTGAACGCGGTGATCCGCGGCATTGTGAAACGCGCGGCCCTGGAGGCTGACGAATGGCAGGTTTACGGCTGTATAGAGTCGTTCAACGGCATCCTGAAGGACAATGTGGAGATTGTGGAGCTCACCGAGAGCATGGTCTCCGGACTGCACGTGAAGGGAGGCACCATCATCAAGACCACCAACAAGGGCGGCCCGTTCCATTTCCCCGTGCGGCAGCCCGACGGTAGCTGGAAGATGGAGGATCGTTCGCAGCTTATGAAGAAACGTTTCGAGAACATGGGCTTCGACGCCATCATCAACATCGGCGGTGACGGCTCGCAACGCATCTCCCTGGATCTCCTTAAAATCGGAATCCCCGTGGTGGGCGTACCCAAGACCATTGACAACGACCTGTCGAGCACGGACTTCACGTTCGGCTTCCAGACGGCGGTGCAGATCGCCACGGAGGCCATCGACAAGCTGGTGACGACGGCCGAGAGCCACAACCGCGTCTTCATCATGGAGGTGATGGGTCGCGACGCGGGCTGGATTGCCCTGCACACGGCCATTGCCGGCGGTGCGGACGTCTGCATCATCCCCGAAATTCCGTATCGTCCAGAGGCCATCGCCAAGAAAATCGAGGCACGCTACAAAAACGGTATGGGCTTCTGCAACATCGTGATTGCCGAGGGCGCAAAACGCGTCGGTGGCGATGTCGTCGGCAAAGCCCCGACCGCTGTTGGCGACCAGCACATCAAGCTCGGCGGGGTAGGGGACGTGTTGAAACAGGAACTCCTCGACCTTGGCATCGAGCACGACATCCGCGTGACGGTGCTCGGACACCTGCAGCGTGGCGGCACCCCCGTGGCCTACGACCGTATCCTCGCCACCGAGTTCGGCGTGAAAGCCTTTGAACTCGTCAAGGAAAAGAAATACGGCAACCTCGTGGTCTATCGCCACCCGGACATCTCATACGTCCCGCTGGAAGAGGCCGTCAAGGAACCGCACCTCGTGAAACCCGACGACTTCCTCGTACGCACGGCCCGCGGTGTCGGCATGGCCTTTGGGGATGAGTCAATTAGTAATTAGAAATTAGAAATTATGAAAAAAATCGTAGTCCTATCCGGTGCCGGCATCTCCGCAGAGAGCGGCATCAGCACGTTCCGCGACAGCGACGGCCTTTGGGAAAACCATAATGTGGAGGACGTGGCCACCATCGACGGGTGGTACCGCAACCCGCAGTTAATCATCGACTTTTACAACGAGCGGCGTGCGCAGCTGGAGCATTGCGAACCCAACCTTGCGCACAAGCTGGTGGCGAAGCTGGAGGAACAATACGACGTGACAGTGGTCACGCAGAACGTCGATAACCTGCACGAGCGTGGCGGCTCCTCGAAGATCATCCATCTGCACGGCGAGCTCACCAAGGCCTGCAACGAGCGCAAGACGGAGGTTTTCGACATCGGGTACAAGCCGATGAAATACGGCGAGCGCGCCAAGGACGGCTCGTTGCTGCGCCCGTTCATCGTCTGGTTCGGCGAGGCCGTGCCGTTGCTCGATGCCGCCGCCCGCGAGGTGGAACAGGCTGACATTCTGATTATTGTCGGCACTTCGTTAGCCGTCTATCCCGCTGCGGGACTGCTCTACTACGCCCCTGCCAACGCGGAGATATACGTCATCGACCCCAAACAGCCCGGCTCCATCTCCCGCCGCGTGACATACATCACCGAGAAAGCCACCGTCGGCATGAAACAGCTGTGCGACAAACTGATGACCCCATAATCCCTTAACCCTTAACCCTTAACCCTAACCCTTAACCCTTAACCCCTAATCTTTAACCTTTAACCGTTAACCTTTAACCGTTAAATATGAAACATCTCTGGATTATCCTCATATTCGGCATCATGGCGGCCTTCGGGCTCACTTCATGCGAGAACTACCCGGAAGGAGTGCCGAGCTTCTTTTCGAGCGAGTACAGGATCGTGGGCTCTTGGCAAGTGTCACACACTTATCTCAACGGCAAGGAGATAGATTCCACCGATTATATCGGATACGCCCCCAAAACCTATTATTACATCTACGCGGACCACGTGATGGCGCTGATGGCCATGTACGATGGTCAAATCCGTGAATCCTCGTTTGCAACGTGGGTGCTGCACCCCAAGGAGAAAACCGTTGATTTCAACTATACGTTCTTCGGGCATCAGTATGCGTTCACCGCGGACGTGATGAGGTTGTCGCGCAGGGAATTCTTCATCGAGTTCGACGATGAATACGGTGACCATTGGCGACTGGAACTCTTCTCACGGTCCAATTACTGAGATGGTTGCCCTCGTTCCGCGTCCTGACCTCCCCGACGACGACCCTTCCGGTAAGGCGAGCTCGTCGTTCCTCTGGATTGTCGTGGCGCTTGTCGTGATGGTGGCGGCAGGCTCTTTGGCGCTGCTCTCGGCGGAGCGGCATGCTCGTGAAACAGCCCTTGAAACGGCCGAAACCCGTGTTTCGGAGCCTGAGGAAGAACGTCAGGGGGCGTCCCAGATCCGGTTCGGCCCTGAAGACATTCAAGTCAATCACCGTTGGACTGTTCTTGCGGGCAAGCGTCCCGCAGTGACGTTCACAAGCAGGGTCGCCCCAGAGCTGAAAGGGATCAAGGCTGTTTTCTTGGCCTATCGCACACTTGGAGCTCCGCAATGGAGCACGGTGGAGGCTGCGCCCCGCCGGAACCACACATACCGCATCACCCTGCATGATCTTCACCGCGATATGCCTTACGAGTGCTTTTTCTTTGTCTGCGGCAAAGATACCGTGCTGCAAAGCCGTGTCTTGGAGTTTCATACTTGATGCGCTGGTGAGCATTGGCGATCTGTTTCAGCCATTGCCTGCTGTTGTCGCGGAAAAGTGTGTGGAACATGTTGCAGTGCACGAACTTGCACCGCATGGAACCCATTTGGGACAATTACACCGATTATAAATCACCACTCGCAAAAATAATCCCGTTGTGACAAACATAAAAAAATGTATTTTTGCAGATTGTAATAAACTGCGAAAAATAGATCATTATGGATAACTTCATCGTTTCGGCAAGGAAATACAGACCCTCGACTTTCAGTTCCGTGGTCGGTCAGGAGAACATCACCACCACGCTTAAAAATGCCATTCGCAACAACAAAGTGGCGCAGGCGTTCCTCTTTTGCGGGCCGCGTGGCGTGGGCAAGACCACCTGTGCGCGTATTTTCGCGAAAGCCTTGAACTGCACGAACTTGACCGACGACTTTGAGCCATGCAACGAGTGCGAATCCTGCCAGGCGTTCAACAACTCGGCGTCCTTCAATGTTTTCGAGTTGGATGCCGCGTCCAAGAACTCGGTGGACGACATCCGCGACCTGGTTGACCAGGTGCGCATCCCGCCTCAACAGGCACGATACAAAATATACATCATCGATGAGGTCCACATGTTGTCAGGGGCTGCCTTCAATGCCTTTCTGAAAACGCTAGAAGAACCTCCGGCCTACGCCAAGTTCATCATGGCCACCACCGAAAAGCACAAGGTTATCCCGACAATCCTTTCTCGTTGTCAAGTATTTGATTTTAAGCGGATTAATGATAATGACATCGTCCGCCATCTGCAATATGTGGCCCAACAGGAGGACGTGAAGGCGGAGGAGGACGCCTTGCGCGTGGTGGCCGCCAAGGCTGACGGAGCCCTTCGCGACGCACTCTCTATCTTCGACCAGCTGGTCAGTTTCACGGGCAAAAACATCACCTACAAGGAGACCATCAGCAACCTCAATGTCTTGGATGTGGACAACTATTTCAAGGTGGTGGACATTGTGCTGAGCGAGGATGTCTCCGGTGCGCTGATTCTTTTGGACGAGATTTTGGCAAAAGGTTTCGATGCGCAGAATTTCATATCGGGGTTCGCCGCTCATATCCGCAATCTGCTGTTGGCGCAAAATCCCGGGACAGTGCAGTTGCTGCAAGTTTCAGATGCCATAAAGGAACGGTTGCAGCAGCAGGCTCAGAAGGCCGACAGAATGCTGCTCACGAGAGCTCTGGAGTTGGCCAACCAATGTGATTTCAATTACAAAATGTCCAATAACAAGCGGCTTTCAGTCGAGTTGTGCTTGATGCAGATCAATGCCAACTACGTCTATAAGCTGCGAAATGCGAGGCAATCGCAGGAGCGTAAATAACCCGGAAGGCGAAGGTTCCGCCGCAGGAGATGTGACAGTTCGCATCGCCCCTGCAGAACCCCAAATATCAAGCAAAGGCTTGCAGTTCTCAGGCTTTTCGCCTATAAAGCCGCTCCCGTCCATCAAAGAGACGGTGGCGCAGACGTTGTCCGTGGTGCAGCATGCCCAGAATGTTGCATCTTCTTCAACATCGACTGCAAACCCGGAAGCACCCGTCGAACCGCCTGTCGCTGGGAGTGACGCGCCCGCCGAGGAGCCCTCTCACCCGGAGGGTGAACCTGCGGCGTCCCCGATGCAGGAAACCGAGCCGTCAGACTCCCCCCAAACGCCGGAGGAAACCCCGCCCGAGACGTTTGAAGAGTGCTGGTACGGAATGGTGGACGCCATTTTCCAGAAAAAACCGGCGTTCTACCATCAACTCCGCGATTATCTTCCCCGTTACGAGGATGAGGTGATCTATGTGGATGTGGAGAATGATTTCCAGAAGAACCAACTGGAAATGAGCAAGCGGGCGATGCTCGAATACTGGAGAGCCCATTATAAGCTGAATGTCAACGAGATGGAGTTTGTCATCCACGAACATGAACGGAAGAAGGTGATTTACACCAGCGAGGACAAGGTGAACAACATGCTGGAACAGAATCCTGAACTGAAAAATTTCCTGCAAGTGTTGAATTTCAGGATAAAAGATTGAACCTTGAACTTTGAACTTCTGAAACTTGAAACTAAAACTTAGAATATGAAAAAAGGATTATTATTTTTGATGTTAATGTCGGTTCTGGCAGCAGGATACTCGCAAGCTCTGCTGAATCACGCGGCCGAGGATGGTCGGGTGGACAGTGTCCGCATGGCGGTGAACCTGCCGCAGGAATATACCGGTCAGGGAGTGATCATAGGCATCACCGATTGGGGCTTCGACTACACCCACCCTGTCTTTTATGACACCAATATGATCCATTACCGTGTGCTGCGGGCATGGGACCAGTTCAAGACATCCGGACCTGTACCTGCTGGTTACGACTATGGAACGGAATACGTTGGGGCGGAGGCGCTTCTGACTGCGAAATGCGACACAAGCAACGTCTATGACTATGCCTACCATGGCACGCATTGTGCGGGCATTGCAGGTGGCGCGGGTGCCGGCACCGTCTATCGCGGTGTGGCGGTGGATGCTGAATACCTCTTTGTCAGTGTCAGTTTGACAGACCAGCAGGTCATCGATGCTTGGCGATGGATGTATGATGTGGCACAGCAGGAAGGTAAACGTTTGGTGGTCAGCATGAGCTGGGGGTTGTATTATCTTGATAATATGGACGGCACTGGCCCTTTGGCGGAGGAGATGCATCGGTTGAACGACCTTGGCGTGGTGTTTGTGAGCAGTGCCGGCAACAACGGTGACGAGAATTTCCATCTGATGCACTCGTTCACCCAACAAGACACCATCCGATCGATGTTCACTTACCCGTCCTCTTCCATCGGTTCCAACATCACGATGATGAACAGCGAGAACCAACCGTTCTCTTTCCAGTTGTTCGCCATGAACAATTCTTTCGAGATTATTGCCGAATCGCCGTTTTACCCGACATCCGTTGACGGTGTCACGGACACGGTCCTTATTGTGGGGTCCGACACCATCCGTTATGTCTGCGACGTGCAGTCTTCGAATGAATACAACCATAAGCCGGTGGTGCAGTTGACGGTGTATCGGAACGGCAGTTCCAAGATGGGCATCGCGGTGGCTGCGGGAGGTGGCGAGTTCCATGCATGGAATTTGGCCCAAATCGAGACCAACTATGGCAACTGGGGCGGCACGTTCGTCCGTCCGGTAGCTCATCCCGACTGGGTTCCGGGCGATGCCAATTATGGTATCAGTACACCCGCAAACATAGACTGTGCCATCACGGTGGCCGCCCATAGCCCTCGTTACCACACCGCTACGGGTACTTTGTTGGGAGGTCCTATCGCTTCCTTCTCCAGTGCCGGCCCGGGTTTCGGCAGCCAATCCAAGCCGGATATTTCCGCGCCGGGCAGGAACATTGTATCTTCTTTGTCCAGCTATACGAACACTTATTCTGGAAGCTACAATAAAGCTGTCGAATTCAACGGCCGCACCTATCGTTTCGTTTCACTCTCGGGGACATCCATGGCAGGACCTTTCGTGGCGGGTGTCGCGGCGTTGCTCCTTCAGGTCAACCCTTTCCTTTCGGCTGCCCAGGTGAAAGAGATCCTTTTGGAAACAGCATATAACGACCAATATACGGCGCAGGCCGGTGCTTTGCGGTTTGGAAGCGGCAAGGTGAATGCATACCAAGCCATACTCCGCGCCCTCACCACCGTGGGTGTTGACGATCACGTCGTCAGTAAGGAATCCCTGTTCACCGTATTCCCGAATCCCGCGTCTGATCAATGCTATGTTACTGCCAATACCGAGTCTGAACAATCGCTGTGCCAGCTTATGGATATGACAGGCCGGATGGTATTGCAAACGCTTCTCACGCCCGGTGTGAACACGCTGAACTTGAACGGCCTCACCCCAGGATGTTATCTGATGAAGATCACCGACAACACGAAAGTTGTAACAAAAAAACTTGTGATCAGCCTCTAACCCTCTAACCTTCTAACCTTCTAACCTTTTAACCCTCTAACCCTCTAACCTTCTAACCCTTTTTCCGGCACAATATTTGCATAATCATTAACCAGTAGAGAAGAAAAGAAAATGGGAGAATACATACCAAACGAACAATTGGAGAACCAGACGGTGGTGCGGAAGTACCGAGAACTGCTGGAGGTGGTTTGGCCGCGGACCGATGTGGAGGAGCGCAAGCAGATCCGCAAGGCGTTCGTGTTGGCTACCAACGCACATTTCGGGGTGCGGCGCAAGAGCGGCGAACCTTACATCTACCATCCGATTGCAGTGGCGATGATTTGTTGCTCCGAAATGAATCTCGGCGCGACTTCCGTCATCTGCGCCCTTCTCCACGACGTGGTGGAGGACACCGACTACACCCTCGATGACATGCGCGAGCTCTTTGGCGACATTGTGGCCAACATCATCGACGGGCTGACCAAAATTGACGATCTTGTGGTGGATAACCAGAGCATCTCCCTTCAAGCTGAGAATTTCAAGAAGATATATCTCTCCATGTCAAAGGATGTCCGCGTGATTCTCATTAAACTCGCCGACAGGCTGCACAACATGCGCACCCTTGACGCGATGCCGCCAGAGAAACAGCTGAAAATCGCCTCCGAGACATCCTACTTCTACGTCCCCTTCGCACACCGCCTGGGCCTTTACGCCATCAAGAGCGAATTGGAAGACTATGCCATGCGCTACACCAACCCGACGGAGTATTTTGCCATTGCCGAGAAACTGAAGGATTCCGAGAAGGAACGTTCCACGATGATTCCCGAGTTTATCGCTCCGATTCAGGCTGCGCTTGACAAGGCAGGCATCAAGGCGGAGATTACCAGTCGGACAAAATCGGTGTCGTCCATCTACAACAAAATGTTGCGCAAGCAGATCAATTTCGAGGATGTGTATGACATTTTCGCCGTCCGGTTTGTGTTCGACAGCCCGATGTATGAGGAGTTTGACATCTGCTGGAGGATTTATCACATTATTTGTAATCTTTACAAGACGAACCCGTCCCGCGACCGTAACTTCCTGACACATCCCAAACCCAACGGCTACCAGTCGCTGCATGTGACCGCCATGAGCAAGCAAGGACGCTGGGTGGAGGTGCAGATCCGCTCCAAGCGGATGGACGAGATTGCCGAGAAGGGTCTGGCCGCCCATTACCACTACAAGGAGGATGACGAAAGTGCCGACACGGACCTGAACAAACGGCTGGAGGATTGGTTGCTGAAGACCCGCGAGATCCTCGACAGCAAAGATGCTGATGCACTCGATTTTCTCAGCGAAGTGCGCCTTAACCTCGGTCTGAAGGAAATCTATGTTTTCACGCCAAAAGGAGACATGAAGACGATGCCGCAAGGCGCCACCGTCCTCGATTTCGCCTACGCCCTGCACACCAACCTTGGTGACCATTGCATCGGCGCGAAGGTGAACTACAATATCACACCTGTCAACAAAACCCTCAATAATGGTGATCAAGTGGAGATCATAACCTCCAAAAAACAATTTCCGAAAGCGGAATGGCTTGAGTTTGTGCAGACCCCCAAGGCTCGCCGCAGCATCAAGGATTTCTTCCGAAATGAACAACAGGAGCTTATCACTTCGGGCAAACTCCTTCTGAAACAGTATTTCGATGAGCTTAATGTGGAGTTCACGGAAGAAAATGTCCAGAAACTGATGAGCGCTTCTTTGGAGAAAAGTCCCGAGGATTTCTGGAACAGTGTGGTTTCCCAAAAGTTGACCAAGAGCAAGATTTCCAAGATATTGTCGGTCAAGAATGCCAAGGAACTGGCTGACTTCCAGCAGAAGGTGTCGCAGGAGATTGAGAGCAAGCCGCTGAACCAGCTTATCGAGGAACAACTGGATGTGACTCCGAATGCCTTCCTGCTTGACGATGATTACGAGCAGATCAAGTACGTGTTGGCCGACTGCTGCAACCCTATCCCTGGCGACACGGTGGTGGGCTTTCAGGTGTCGGACAACCGCATTGTGGTGCATCAGACCAGTTGCCCTAACGCCATTGCACAGATGTCGCGCTTCGGCAACCGTATCATCAAGACCAAATGGCGCAAGGGCCAGAACATTGCCTTCCTCTCCGGAATCAAACTCAAGGGCTTCGACCGAAAGGGTATCATCAAGGAGATGATGGACGTGGTGACTTCGCAGATGGATTTGAATATCCGCTCTTTAAACATTGAGACTAAAAACAATGTCTTTACAGGAACGTTAATGCTCTATATCCAAAGTGTCAAGACGCTGAACAACCTCATTGAGCAACTTCGCCAGATCGACCAGATGGAATCCGTGGAACGCATAGGGTACGATGTTAATTAAGAATGTAGAATTAAGAATGAAGAATGAAAAATGATGTGAAGAAAAGCTCCAATTCCCCTTCTATTTTAGAAGGGGTGCCCGAAGGGCGGGGTAGTAATATTAAAACATATTCCATGAGCAGCCCCGAAGGGGCAAGACGCAAGAAGTGCAAATAACCCCCACAAAAGCGAAGCGCAGTGTGGGGACACCAGAAAAATAAATCACCAAAAAAAAACACAAAAAAATGAAAGCTTCTGAAATTTTAGCATTCGTGGCGGGAGCCGCCGCAGCTACAGGAATCACATTGTTGTGCACCACTGACAAAGGCAAGGAGATCCGTGAAAAGTTGGGTGAAAAAATGACCCGCGAGGAAATCGACCGCCTGATCGCCAAACTGAAGGAAAAACGCGCCTGCGCCGCAAGTGAGGACGATTTCAACATCGATATCGAAGACGATGATTTCGATACCGAAATGCACGACGAGGAACTGTAATGGACATCTTAGGTAAATTCACCAGAAAGTCGGAGCGCAGCGAAAAGACGTGGGAAGACACCAAAACGTACTTCTCGCAGCGTTACGATTTGTTGAAACTGGAATTCTTGGAGAAGTCGAGCCAGATTCTGTCTGTCATTTTCTCCATGCTGATTGTCGTCGTGTGCGTCCTGGTAGTGCTGATTTACCTCTCGTCGGCTGTCATCCATTGGCTGACGCTCGCGCTCAATGCCGCCTGGGCCTACACCATTCTCTGCGCACTCTTTGTCGGTGTCATCGTGTTTGTGCTGACCAAAAAGGACGTGCTCTTCGTGAAGCCGCTTATTCGTAAATTCAGCCGCATTATGTATCCTGATGATGTGGAAGAAATTGATACAGAGAATGTCATAAAGGATGTCGAGGACGAATACGACAACCGGAAAGGAGGTGCAGATGAGTAAGAAAGCCCCCATCAATGATTTGCAAGAGATTGCCAAGCGCAAGCAGCAACTTCGAGCCAAAATCGAGGTGCAGGAACGCAAACTCAGCAAGGATCTGGACGCTTACCAAGACGATGTGGAGACGTTCAAGAAGGTGTGGTCGGGACTGAAAGGTGTCCGCCATTTCGGGCAAAATTTCAGCCTCTCAAACATCACGCAGGCTGTGCAGACCGTGCGTTCTCTTCCGTTGGGTAAGAAAACCGCCAAGACCGTCGGCAAGGGCTCTCGTCTTCTCACGGCCTTCACCCTCGGTGCCGAAGTCGTCAACTGGATTGTGCAACGGCGGAAACGTCGGAAAAAATAGTCCGACCGTTCTGTTCGGCATAGTTATCAAACAAAAAAGACGGGTAAATCCCGTCTTTTCTTGTTTTGTACTTCTGGATGAAGATTATTTCTCGCAGAAGTGCTCGTAGAAGTGCGTGATCACCTCGATGCCGCGGCGGAAGTGTTCGAGTTTGTAGTTCTCGTTGGGGGAGTGGATGTTGTCCTCGGCGAGACCGAAGCCGCAAAGGATGGATTTCACGCCCAGCGCCTTCTCGAAGTGCGCCACAATCGGGATGCTGCCGCCGCTGTAGGTCGGGATGGGCCGCTTGCCATAGACATCCATATAGGCTTTTTCAGCCGCCTGATAGGCAGGCACATCCATTCCGCAACGGTAGGCCTCGCCGCCGTGTGCGGGAATCACCTCCACCTTCACATAGTCGGGTGCAATGTTCTCGAAGTGCTTCTGGAACAGCTCCGCAATCTTGTGGGAATCCTGGTTGGCAACCAGACGCATGGAGATGTTGGCGGAAGCGGTTGCCGGGAGCACGGTCTTGAAGCCCTCGCCGGTGTAGCCGCCTTCGATGCCGCACACGCCCAAGTTCGGACGGATGCCCGTGCGCTCGATGGTGCTGTAGCCCTCTTCGCCATACAACTCTTTGACATCCAATGATTTCTTGTACTCCTCTTCGTTAAACGGGGCTTGTGCGATAAGCTCGCGTTCCTCTTTGGTGAGCACCACCACGTCGTCGTAGAAGCCGGGGATGGTGACTTCGCCCTTGTCGTTGATGAGACCGCTGATGAGGTCGCAGAGCACGTTGATGGGGTTGGCGACGGCGCCGCCGAAAATGCCGGAGTGGAGGTCGCGGTTCGGTCCGGTGACCTTCACGATCATGTTGCACAAGCCGCGCAGACCGGCCGTGATGGAGGGCGTGTCTGTCGCGATCATGCCCGTGTCGGAAACGAGGATGACGTCGCACTTGAGCAGGTCGGTGTGGTTCGTGCAGAAGTCGTAGAGCTGCGTGCTGCCGATTTCCTCCTCGCCCTCGAGCATGAACTTGACGTTGCACTTGAGGCTACCGGATTTCACCATGTATTCGAATGCTTTGGCGTGCATGAACGACTGGCCTTTGTCATCGTCGGCACCACGGCCCCAGATCTTGCCGTCCTTGATGACGGGCTCGAAAGGCTCGGTGTTCCAAAGTTCGATGGGATCCACGGGCATCACATCGTAGTGGCCATAGACCAGCACGGTCTTGGCAGCGGGATCGACGATTTTCTGACCCACCACGATGGGGTTCCCCTCGGTGGGATAGACTTCACACTTGTCGGCGCCAGCAGCCATAATCAGCTCTTTCCAACGCTCGGCGCATCGCACCATGTCGCCCTTGTGCTCGCTCTCCGAGCTGATGGACGGGATGCGCAACAAGCTGAACAGTTCGTCTAAAAAACGGGGTTCATTCTCTTCGATGTAATTCTTGATGTTCATATTTGTTGGTTTAAAGGTTAAAGGTTAATGGTTAAAGGTTAAAGGTTAATGGTTAAAGGTTAATGGTTAATGGTTATTAGTTTAGAGTTTCAAGGAGTCACTGGTCTAAGTCTAAGTCATTAGTCTAAGTCTAAGTCATTAGTCTAAGTCTAAGTTATTATCTAAGTCTATGTCATTAGTCTAAGTCCACGTCAACAACCCTCAAGTTCTCGCCAGCGAGTAGCCAACAGCCAACAGCCAACAGCTAACAGCTAATAGCTAATAGCCAAACACCGCTTGCGCCTCGTCCATCTTCTCGCGGACGGGCACGCCGAAGGGGCAGCGGTCCTCGCATTGGCCGCAGCCGACACAGTCGCCGGCGTGGTGTTCCAATTTCTTGTACTTGGCGGCCAGTTCTTCGCTCACCACGCCGCCGTTCTGGTGCACCTCGTCGAGCAGCTCGTTGACCGCGGCGATATCGATGCCCACGGGGCAGGGGGCGCAGTGCTTGCAGTAGGTGCAGCCGGTGCTTCCGCCTTCGGCCTTCGCGGTCTGCTTGCTAAGGACAGTGTTGTAGTCTTTCTCTTCATCGGTGGCCTTGAGGTATTTCAGGTCGGCTTCGAGCTCCTCGATGTTGTCGGCGCCGCAGATGGCCACGGCCACACACGGTTTCGCCATGGCGTAGGCGATGCACTGCACTGGGGTGAGGGCTACTTTCAGGGGCGATTTGTCGGCCTCAAGCAGCTTGCCGCCGCCACCGAAGACCTTCATCACGGTGATGGCGATGTTGTGCTGGGCGCAGTAATCGTAGAGTTCCACGCGCACGGGGTCGATGCCGGGCAGCATGTTCTCGTAGCTCTTCGGATCCCATGGGTTGTTGCCCGACAGCACACGGTCGAAGGCGGGGTTCAGGCTGAACATGATGACCTCCACCAGTCCGCTCTTGGCCGCGGCGAGGGCGACCTCAGCATTGTGGCTGCTCATGCCGATATGCTGGATCTTGCCCTGCTTCTTAAGCTTCTTCACATAGTCCAAATAGGGGCTTCCCTGCAGCTCATTCCATTCCTCCATGTTATCGACGATGTGGATCATGCCCACCTCGATGTGGTCGGTGCCGAGCCGTTCGAGCAGGTCGTTGAAGCCTTTTTCGCATTGCGCCACGTCGCGGGTGCGCTCGTAGCTCGTGCCGTTCCACCAGCAGCCCACGTGGCCTTGGATCACCATCTCGTCGCGGCGGTCCTTGAGGGCGTAGCCAATGTTGCTGCGTACTTTGGGGTCTGCGTCGTAGATGTCGATGTAGTTCACGCCGTGGTCGAGGGCATATGCCATGTATTCGCGGGCCTCGGCCGTGTCGAACTTGCCGAACGCGCCGCAGCCGATGCCGATCTCGCCCACACGGATGCCCGTGCTGCCCAACGTGCGGTAGGCCATGTTCGGATTCTCCTTGAATGTCTGCTTCTTCTGACAAGAGAACATTACAAATATCAGACCGATAAACAAAAAGGGTATAATAAATTTCTTCATTTGAACAGGTTTTAATTCAAGTGGCAAAAATACGAAAAAAACAGATGAGTGGAAATGAATTTCCAATGAGTTGACGTCACGTTTTTATTTTTGTATTTTTGCAGCGCTAAAATTAAGATGTCAAAGAAGAATCGATGAGAAAAAAATTTCTGTTTTGGGTTCTCACAGTGGTGCTGTTGAGGCTGGGAGCCTGGGCGCAAGTCAGCGTCAACATGGGCAGTCAGCTGAGCGTTACCGGCTGTGACATAGACATCTACGATGATGGCGGCAGCACGGGTAACTACAGTCCTAACCATACGTACACCCTCACGGTTTACCCGACTGTCAATCAAGGACGTGTGTTATTGCATATTAATTCCTTGGATATACATTACCGTGACACACTCTACATCTATGACGGCATCTCGGCCTCGGGATCTCCGATGGCTGCACTCAACAATATGACCTACATCTCCGGCTCGAACATCAGCACGTATATGGCATCCCAGAACAACACGTCCGGTGCTTTGACCCTGAAATTCAAGGCCTCGTACTTCATCCCGCTCATCAGCAGCCATGGTGCGGGTTTCGCGCTCCACACCACTTGTGTGGCTCCGTGCAGCCCTTTCCAACTTGCGCTTGACCCCGCCCATTGTTCGCACGTGCCTGTCTTGCATCCCGATGACGGATATTACTATATAGACCTTTGTCCCGGCGAACCGGTGCAAATGGCTGTGAACGGCATCTACCAGAATCAGCAGGGTGGGGGATATCCTCAGAGCGACGCCACCAGCAAGTTTGTTTGGGAACTGGAACCGGGAGTGACGGTGAGCGGCACGGGTATGAATCAGGTGACACACACGTTTACGCCCGGCATCGGCACACAGGTGACTGTTAAAGCGACCGACACACTGCAATGTCCTGCGAATCAGTCGGTTACTTTCCGTGTCCGTGTCTCGGAGAGTCCTGTGGCCCAGATTCCACCTATGGCGGCAATTTGCAAGGGACAAACCTTCACCCCTGAGGTGGATTACAGCGAGGGCAGTGATCTTGTCCTTAAAGAGGTGGGCCATACCCAGCATGCTTCGCTGACGGTCAGCGACACCGTATTCCTCCCTGACGGGGCGTACTGTCCTCCTTACGGGCTCTATTACCGTTCCAATGTCAACTTCACCGAGTTCGCGCCCGGTGCCACCTTGACGAACGCCAACGACATCCTTTACGTGCGGGTCAAAATGGAACATTCCGCCATCGAAGACCTCATGATCGAAATTTACTGTCCGAATGGCAATTCAAGTGTCATTTTGCCCAATCCGAACTGGACAAGCTATTCCTACCAATACTATCGGGTAAATATGGGCAGTGCATATCGTCCAGACGGAGGTAGCTGCAATCCTGCGGTGAATCCGATGGGGGAGCCTTGGAACTATGTTTGGTCGAACAACACGACCCTTGGATACCAATATGCCCCAGGTGGCGGTAGCTGCTACGATGTCGCCAACTTCCACGCTCACTTTAATCCGCATTGGGACGATTCAAACGCCGACTATTTTGGCGATTTCAATCACTCTTACAGTGTGGATTCCTCCAATGTGGGCAATATGACCCAGATTTATCACCCTTACCAGAGTTTTAATTCATTGGTTGGGTGTCCGTTGAACGGCAATTGGTACATCCAGGTGCAGGACATGTTGCCCGAAGACAACGGTTATATTGTGGAGTGGGAGCTGGCCTTGAATAATGACTTGATGCCGACCACTTGGGAATATGATATTCAGTTGGATACTTTCTATTTCACTGGGAATCAAGTGATTGACGGGAATATTCTTCGCCCCATGACAGCTGGAAATTCCGAATATGGGGCAGTTTTCATCGATGAGTTCGGTTGCCAATACGACACAAGTTTCCATATTACCGTGTATGACTGGCCCGATGTCTCGCTCGGGGAAGACCTCTCCTTTTGCCCGGGGACGAGCGTCTATCTTTCCCCTGTCACCACCAATGATGCCTATCAGTACACTTGGAACACCGGCTCCACTGCTCAGGGATTCTATACTTCCGCCCCTGGAATTTACTCGGTCACGGCCAGTGTTGTCGCAGACAATTTAACCTGTTCCAGCAGTGATACCATAGAACTCAAAAACTTTGCCGTTTCAGACACCACTTTCTTGAGCGACACCATCTGCCAAGGTTACGACTACGATAAATACGGCTTCTTCATGAGCGCGGATTTTTTGAACCAGATGTTCATCCTCCAGCCCAGTTGGCCCATAAGCTGGTTCACTGGCACAAGAACAGACGATGACCAACACGGCTGTGACAGCGTTGTGGTCATGAATCTTGTCGTTCTTCGACATTGGGAAAATGAGCAGACGGTTTTCGCGTGCGAGCAATACATTTGGGAAGGCGACACTTTGACGGAAAGTGGCGACTATGTCAAGAATTTCATGTCCCAACATGGTTGTGACAGCACGGTCACGTTGCACCTTGACATCGGATATCCACAAGAGAACGAAATTGAGGAAACCTCCTGCGGACCTTTTCATTGGCATAATGAAACATTTTATGAATCAGGTGATTACACAAGAACCTTTACCTCGATTTATAGCTGCGACAGTGTGGTGACGCTTCACTTGACCGTGGTGGACACCTCTTTGCGCACGTTGTCGTCGAACCCCAATTTCTGCCATGACGAGGAGACAACAATCTCCGTGGAGGGCAATTTCGACACCTACCTATGGAGTACGGGTGAAAGCAGCCAATCCATCGTTGTGACATCCAGTGGCGTTTATACAGTGACGGCCTCCAACTATGCCTGTGAGCGTACCGCCACGGTGATAGTCCCCTACTGCCCGCCCACGCTGCTGCTGCCCAATGCCATAACGCCTGGCAGAGCCGATGGCCTCAACGACGTGTTTGCTTTAAGTGAACGGGACCGGGACAAAGTGGTGCTTTTCAGTATCTATATCTTCAACAGATGGGGAGAGTTGGTTTTCTTCTCCGATGACAAGAATTTCAGCTGGGACGGTACCAAAAACGGGAAACCGGTGCCCCAGTCCGTCTATAACTACGTCATTCGTTGTTCTGATCGCATAGGCAGACCATACAACCTTGTCGGTTCCGTGACGGTGTTTTAGAGAAACGTTTTTTGGTGTTTCTCTCCGTCATGATTCACAGATTACAATTTACAAAAAAATTGTACTTTTGCCCACTTGTTCAAATATATAAAAATAAAGGATTATGGCATTAGAACAAAAAATCAACGAAGACATTAAAGCGGCGATGTTGGCCCGCGATTCTCAGAAACTCAACGCTTTGCGTGCGGTGAAGTCCGCCATTTTGCTGGCCAAGACCCAAAAGGGCGGCAGTGCCGAGCTGGATGAGGAGTCTGAAATCAAGATACTGAAGCAGTTGGTGAAACAGCGTCAGGAGTCGGCGGAGACCTACCGGGCGCAGAACCGCGAAGATTTGGCTGCCGAGGAACAGTTCCAATTGGACATCATCAAGACATATCTGCCGCAAATGCTCAGCGAGGAAGAGGTGGAAGCCACCCTGAAGGGGATTATCGCTGACAACGGTTTCAGTGGAATGAAGGATATGGGCAAGGTGATGGGCATGGCCACCAAGACGTTCGCAGGGAAAGCGGATAACAAGTTGGTTTCCGACATTGTGAAGCGTCTTTTAGCGCAATAGGCGATGCGGTACTATGTTGTAGCCGGCGAGGCGTCGGGTGACTTGCATGCCTCCAACCTCCTTAAAGCCATCCGGGAGGAAGACCCGGAAGCGCAGTTTCGCGGCTGTGGCGGCGACCTGATGAGACAGGCTGGCGCCGAGTTGCTTTTGCATTACAAGGAGATGGCGTTCATGGGCTTCTGGGAGGTTTTGGTGCATCTCCGAACCGTGCTCGGGAACATCAAACGGTGCAAAAAAGACATCCTTGCCTGGAAACCCGACGTGCTGGTTCTGGTGGACTATCCCGGTTTCAATCTCCGTATTGCCGAATTCGCCAAGAAATGCGGGCTCAAGGTCGTCTATTATATTTCCCCGCAGATTTGGGCATGGAAGAAGGGCCGTATCAAACAAATAAAGCGGGATGTTGATGAAATGATGGTGATTCTGCCTTTCGAGAAGGCGTTTTACGCCAAGCAGGGCATGGATGTCCACTATGTGGGGCATCCGCTGTTGGATGCCGTGAGCCGTGATCTGCCCGAGCGACCGGATGTGCAACGGTTCCGCGAGAACAACGGACTGGACGGTCGTGACATCATTGCGCTGCTTCCGGGCAGCCGCAGACAGGAAGTGTCGGCCCTCTTGCCGCAGATGCTGCATATGGTGGAACTATTCCCGCAGTACCAATTCGTGGTCTCCACCGTTTCGTGGTTGCCGAAAGATCTGTACAACAAGTATATAAACGGCATCGGCGTGGCCCGTGTTTGCGACCAGACCTATCCGTTGCTCGCCAATGCCAAGGCCGCTGTTGTGGCTTCCGGCACTGCCACGCTGGAGACTGCCATGATTGGCACCCCGCAGGTGGTCTGCTACGCGGGCAGCGAACTTTCATACCTGATAGCCAAACACTTGATCTCAGGAATAAATTACATTTCCCTGCCGAATCTCATCATGGATGCGCCTGTGGTCACGGAGCTCATCCAGCATGACTACAACACGGAACGGCTGGAAAAAGAACTGCGCCTCATCACGGAAGACGTGGAGCACGTCGCCGCCATGAAGACGCAGTATAGAGAATTGTACGACCGCTTGGGCAACGGGTCCGCCTCGCGCAAGGCCGCCAAGGTGGTGGTGCGAGCCGCCGAAAGTTAACCTTACCAGACCAGTTTGAAGCCTGTGCTGTGGACGTTGATGATCTGCACGTTGGGCTCGCTCTTGAGCAGCTTGCGCAAACGGGTAATATACACGTCCATATTGCGGCTGTTGTAGAAACTGTCCTCGCCCCAGATTTTTTTCAGGGCATAGCTGCGGTAAAGCACGTCGTTGCGTTGTTCGTAGAGCATGTCCAGCAGGGCGGCCTCCCGGGAGGTCATCTTCTGCTCTTCGCCGTTGATGACCAGCACCTGCCGTTTGCGGTCAAACTGGATGTTGCCGATGCTGACGATATGGCTTTCAGGTTCCTCTTGCACACCGGTGCGCCGCAGCAGCGCCTGCATGCGGGCCAGCAATATCTCCATGGTGAACGGCTTGGTGATGTAGTCGTCCCCGCCGATGGAGAGCCCTTTTATCATGTCTTCCTGCATGGTCTTGGCCGTCAGGAATATGATCGGGATTTTCTTGTCCAATTTGCGGATTTCCTGTGCGAGGGTGAAACCATCTTTGATGGGCATCATCACGTCGATCAGGCAGATGTCGAATTCCTTGGTGCAGAAAAGTTCAAAGGCGGCCTCGCCGTTGTTGGCGTGCTTCACATCGAAACCTTTGCCTGTGAGCACCGTCGAGAGCACCTTTCCCAGGTTCATGTCGTCTTCCGCTAAGAGTACCTTTTTCGCTTCCATTTTTTGATTATTTTTGAAAGAGCAAAAATAAAAAAACTTTTGAAACAAACCCAGAAAGATTTTTCTTGGTGCTCTTTTTTCAACCCGACCGAATAAATCATCAGTCTAAGTAAAAAATCGTATCTTTGCCGCTCTAAAAAAAACGGATATGGAAAATCAGAAACATATACGTCCTTCGTGGGACGAGTATTTTATGGAAATCGCTGACACTGTGAGCAAACGGGCCACTTGCGACCGTGGGCGCAGCGGCTGCGTGGTGGTCCGCGACCGCCAGATCCTGGTCACCGGTTACGTGGGCGCTCCGAAGGGGTTGCCGCACTGCGACGAGGTCGGGCATCAGCTCAAACAGACGGTCCATGAGGACGGTACGGTGACGCAGCATTGCGTGCGCACGGTCCACGCCGAGCAGAACGCCATCTGCCAGGCGGCCAAGTTAGGCATCTCCCTCAATGGCGCCACGCTCTACTGCCGGATGACTCCCTGCCGCACCTGCGCCATGCTCATCATCAACTGTGGCATCACCCGCGTGGTCTGCGCGAACAAATACCATGCCGGTGCCGAATCCGAAGAGATGTTCCGCCAGGCCGGCGTGCAACTGGAATTCTTCTCCGAAGAAGTCGTGAAGTACGACAAACAATAACGTATGTAGGGGCGAATGATTATTCGCCCCTACATATTCCCAACCTTAACCCCTAAACCTTAAACCTTTAACAAAAATGCCAACATTTCTCTGGGAAAGCATCGCCTTCGGGCCGATTCACAGCAGACGACTGGGACAGTCGCTGGGCATCAACCTTATGCCCGTGGATGAGAAAATCTGCACGTTTAACTGTCTGTATTGCGAGTGCGGGTGGACGTTGGAGAAGAACATCAACGCTCGCGCTCCTTATCCGTTGGAAACAGTCATGGATGCCATAGAACACAAGCTTTCAGACTGTTGCGCTCACGATATCCCGGTTGATAGCATCACTTTCTCGGGCAATGGCGAGCCGACGTTGTATCCGTGGTTTGACCAGGTGATAGACCGTTTGCTCGTGTTGCGCGACAGATACTATCCGCAGGCGGTGATCACCTGTCTGTCGAATGCCACGCAGCTTTTCCGTCCCGAAATCGTGCGGGCGTTGCAGCGCATCGAGAACCCGATGCTGAAGTTGGACGCGGGTTCGCAGCTGATGCTCGACACCGTGAACGCCCCTGTCGTATCAGTTGATATAGAGCAGGTTACCGACCAACTGTGCACGTTCAACGGCAACGTCATCATTCAGACGATGTTCCTCAGTGGCGAACGGGAGGGTAGGGCGTTCGACAATTCCGTTGAGCCCGAGTGGTCGCAGTGGTTGGCGCGCATCCGCCGCATTCGTCCCAAGCGCATTGTGATCTATTCGTTGGACCGCGAGACGCCAGCCTTGATGCTCCATAAATTCGACAAGCCCTATTTGGACGGGATTGTCGCGAAACTGCAAGCGGAGGGCTTTAATGCTGAAGCATACTGAGATAAGAGACGTACTTTTTTTCAGTATTCTTCATTCATCATTCTTCCTTCTTAATTGAAAAAATATTATCTTTGCCGCCGTATTTTAGAAAAATTGTGCATTATGAAAAAATATTTATTCCCCCTGTTAGTGATGGCTGTGCTTGTTGCGGCCTTCAACTCCTGCAAACCCGATGAGGAGATCTATCATCCCACCTGCAAGATCAGCAAGATCTGGTACCGCAGCAACAGCGACTGGGATCATCCCAACGAGCATTACATCTATGACAGCAAGGACAAACTGTTGGAGGAGATTGTGATTGACAGCGCGTATTCCTACAAGTTCTCCTACAACAAGGACAACACCGTCAGCCAGATCGTGCACGTGGGTGAGGATTACACTGAAAGCGTCGATCTCAAGTGGACGGACCGCCTGTTGGACAAGATGACTTACACCATCGACGGTGTGGTGCGTTTGGAATACACGTTCCACCGTCACACAGATAAAAAAGACCCTGCCAAAGGGCGTATCGACTTCATTGACGAGATGTATGACCGCGAGTTCTACGACCAGTATTTCTGGAAGAGCGGCAAACAGCATCCGCTTTACGACATGGTGTTCGGCAACTACGAGGAAATTGCTCAGATCAGCGCCAAGTGCGACTCCAAAGATCTGATGCTCTATTCCACGAAGCGTTTCACATACGATCCCGGCAAGCACAAAAACTATGAGAACATCGCCTCATACGTAGAAGAGTTCCCGATTGCGCTGACGGTGGTAACCCACACTTACACTTATGATGTGAAATCTTTCAACCCCTTCTACGGACTGCCGTTCGCATACGCGGATGTGAAGGGCTATTACTATAATCTCCCGTTGTCGGAGCATGTGGAGACCATGGTGGCCGGCAATCTCTCCAAAGTGGTGGACAACACCTACAGCTACGAGGGCATGCACTACATGAACGACAAACATTATCCGCGCGAATTCATCACCCTTTCCTCAGAAACCAACGTCCCCAGACACACCTACATTTTGTACAAGAAATAGTCTCCGGTGATTGGCATGAAGTTCCATCAGGCAGGAAAACTGATTATTTTCGTCAGTTTCGTCACCATTGCGCTGACATCGTTGTTCTATGTGCTGTTGTTGGCTCATTTGTGGTGGGTGAACTTGATTTTCTTCACCATCATGCTGGTCATCGGCATCTTGATTCTGCGTTTCTTCAGGGTCCCGACCCGGGTCGTCAACAAGGTGGACAACGGGGTGCTCTCCCCCGCCGACGGCACGATCGTCTATGTGGGGAACGCCTTTGAACACGAATATTTCAAGGATGAGCGGCTGAAGGTTTCTGTATTCATGTCGATCAACAACGTGCATGTCAACAGTTACCCTATTTCGGGCGAGATTTCCTACACGGCGTATCATCCCGGAAAGTATGCGTTGGCAAAGCTGCCGAAATCTTCAGTTGACAACGAGCACAACACCATTGTGGTGCGCAATGAGGAAACAGAAGTCCTGTTCCGGCAGATCGCGGGCTTTGTGGCTCGCCGCATCATCAGTTATCCTGAGGTCGGCGACCGCGTGGAACAAGGCGAGGAGGTCGGCATGATCAAGTTCGGCTCCCGCGTCGATGTCTTCCTTCCTAAAAACGCTGTCGTGGCTGTCAGCAAAGGCGACAAAGTCGTGTCGAAAAAGACAGTGCTGGCGTATTACTAATTGATAATTGATAATTGATAATTGATAATGAGGAGGATAGGTGCTTTCTGTATTTCTAATCACAGATCACTAATCACTATTCACTATATAACGAGTCCCCAGTCTCAATAACCCATAACCCATAACCATTGAAATTAAGTGTTGTCATCGTCAACTACAACGTTTCGGCGTTCTTGGAGCAGGCGCTTGCGTCTGCGGTGAAGGCTATGCGCGGCATTGACGGCGAAATTTTCGTGGTGGACAATCATTCGGTGGACAATTCGGTGGCGATGGTGAAGAGTAAGTTCCCGCAGGTTAAGCTGATGGAGAACCACGACAATGTGGGCTTCGCGAAGGCCAACAACCAGGCCATCCGCGTCTCTTCCGGCGAATATGTGCTGTTGCTGAACCCCGACACGCTCGTTGAGGAGGACACTTTCGAGAAATGTCTCCGTTTTATGGACGAGACCCCGGACTGCGGCGGCCTCGGTGTGAAGATGGTGGACGGTCAGGGACGGTTCCTGCCGGAGTCGAAACGCGGGATCCCTTACCCGAAAGCCTCCTTCTACAAATTGTTCGGTCTTTCCAAACTTTTCCCGAAATCCCAGAAATTCGGCGCCTACCATGCCACTTACATCGGAGAGGATGAAACCCACGAGGTGGAGGTGCTCAGCGGCGCGTTTATGATGTTGCGGAAGTCGGTGCTTGACCAAGTGGGACTTCTGGATGAGGGCTATTTCATGTACGGAGAAGATATCGACCTGTCGTACAGGATTTTGAAGGGCGGATACAAGAACTATTATTTTCCGCAGACCCGCATTATCCATTACAAGGGCGAGAGTACCAAAAAAGGCAGTCTGAACTATGTTTATGTCTTCTACAAGGCGATGCAGATCTTTGCGAAGAAGCATTTCTCCGCAAATAATGCCAAAATTTTTAACATTGCCATAGATGCGGCTATCTGGTTCCGGGCGGCCTTGGCCGTGCTAAAACGCATTTTCAGCCGTATCCTGCTGCCGCTGCTCGACTTCCTGCTCGTCTTTGCGGGTTTGTTTGCGATTTCCAAATATTGGGACTACAATGTGTTGTACCAGCGTAACTCCTCCTTCCCTGGTGTTTACTTTTACGTCATCCTGCCGGTTTACACCGTAGTGTGGCAGTTGGCTATTTGGATAAGCGGAGGTTATCGGAAACCCGTGAACCGCCATCTGCTTAATCGCGGGATTGTGATGGGAACGATTGCTATCTTGCTGGTTTATGCGCTGTTGCCAGAGACTATGCGCTTCTCTCGCGCTGTGGTCGTGATGGGGGCGGTGTGGGCGCTTTTTGCGGTCAACGCCTTGCGCTACCTGCTTGCCAAAGGAAAGCTGGTGGAAATGGGCACGCGGCGTTTCAGCCAACGGGTTGCTGTCGTGGGCAGCGCCGAGGAGTGCGAACGTGTTCTGGGTGTGGTGCAGTCGATGAACGTTTCCCGCGAGTTTGTAGGGATTATCACCACGGAAACGGCCGATAACGAGAACTATCTGCATATCGGTCAAGTTGATGATTTGGTGGACCTCCTCACAATATATCATATCAGTGAAGTTATTTTCTGCGCCAAAGACATTCCGGCGGATCAGATTATCAGCTGGATGAACCGTCTGCAGGATATGCAGTTGGAATTCAAGATTGCGCCGGAGGACAGCCTGTCGCTCATCGGCAGCAACGACATTTTCACTGCCACTGATCTTTACACTATTCCGTTGCAATCGGTCTTTCAACAGCGCTCTCGCCGTCAGAAGCGTGCTTTCGACGTGCTCTCCTCCTTGCTTTTGCTCGTTTTTATCGGCATCGACATCTGGTTCGTCGAACAAAAGGGCGGCTTTGTGCGCAACCTTTTCGCAGTTCTGTCGGGCCGCAAGAGTTGGGTGGGGCTTAGCGTGATGGCATCCGATTCGGAGTCTTCGCTCGTGCCCGGTGTCCTCTATCCATCAGATGCTTATCCGAACAACACCTTTTCTGAGGAGATGACCCGTCGTTTGGAGGAGATATATGTCCGCAATTACAGCGTGCGCAGCGATATGGAGATATTGCTGCGAGGTTTTTACGTTACGGGACGATAAACTTTAACCTTCGCCTATAACTCCCCGTGTTTTTCTGGTGTTTTCAATGTGCAATGGTCTATTGAGGAATCAATGTGCAGGGTGAATTAATCACCACCGTGGCCTACAGGGTGTTAATGTACCTCGCATTCTTCTCGATATTTTCGGGGTGTTATGTTGGTTTCTTTTTTGAAAAACTTGCAGAAAGAAGATGGGGTTGAGAAGTTAAGATGTTCGGCGATCTCGCCAACAGGCACATCGCTGTACATTAGGAGAAGTTTGGCTTGCTGGATGATGCGACGGCGAATCCAATCCTGCACTGTCATTCCGCTGACCTCTCGGATGGTGGTGCCCAGATGGTTGGGGGTCAGGCACAGTTGGTTGGCATAGAATGCGATATGGTGTTCCTTGTCGGCATACTGGTTGACTAAATTCGCGAACTGCTGGAAGATGGTCTCCTTCCTCCCCGCAGTTGTATGGTCTTTATCCTCATTTTCCCTTTTGACGATATTTTGAAGCTCAGACATCAGCGCGGTCTGCAGGGATCGGATGGATTTCAAAGCCAGCGGCTGGCGGTTGAGGGTATGCCGTAACAGTTGAAAGTATTCGCCCGTCAGGTCCCAATCGTCCTTCGACAGGTGAAAGACGGTGCACTCCTTGAAGGTGACTTCGTCGGGCAGGTCGCGGAAGGAGAATATCTGGAAGTCGAATTCCTCGTCCTTCTCTTCGATTTCCATAATGGAATCCGTTGGGAAAACGAGCATGGATCCAGTAGAAAGACGGTAAGGCTTCATGTTGACGATCAACAAGGCGTTGCCAGAGATAATCCGCAGCACTCTTCCGTCCTCCACCCGGTATGGTTGGCTGTCATGCATGAAATTCTTGCCGAATTGTATGGCACTCATGACCATCAGCAGCTGGTTCCCGAGGTATTCCCCGTGATCTTCCCCAGCCATCCTGCCCATTTCCTTCAGTGTGAGCTCTTTGATCTTTCTCGTCATAATCGTTGTTTTGGAACATTTTTACAAGTCATAGGACAACGTGATAGATGAAAAAAAATTGTTTATTTGCGCACATTTTTTAATGACCTATAGAAAGTCGTTAGAGCGTGATTTTTTAACGTAAGAATTTATTATTCAATATTATTATTACATATGTTTATGAAAAGATTTTACATCATTGCAGTGATGTGTCTTGTCGCCCTGACGGGTCTCAAGCCCACGCTGCAAGCGCAAACCATTTGGAACGGCACCGCGGATGTCACGTGGTATGACGCGAGCCAGACCTCATTTGACATCTCCACGCCGGAGCAGCTCGCCGGTTTGGCGCAGCTGGTGAACACCGGCACCTCCTTCAGCGGGGTGTCGCTGAACCTGACCAACGACATCTGGCTCAACAGTACGGGTGACAGCACCAACAACTGGACGCCCATCGGTGGCGGTTCCCCGACGGGCGAGTCGCCGAGCACAGGCAACGCCTTCAAGGGCAACTTCAACGGCCACGGTCATGCGATCTACAACCTTTACTGTGACAAGGGGAGCACCTTCCACGCGGGACTTTTCTGCGCCTTGGAGAACCCCTGCACCATTGACTCTCTGGTCATGATCAACCCCGTGCTGAAATCCCGGGGTATGATGGGTTGCATCGCGGGTTATGCGAGAGGCAGTTCCTCGGTTTATGTCCGCTACTGTCTGGTGATCAACGCCCGCATTGTGGGTGAGAACTCCAGCGGAAGCAACAATATCGGTGGCATCTTCGGCGCCACCTACCCGAACAACGGCAGCACGTACGTCCAGAACTGCGGTGTCACGGGCAGCATCACGGGATACTATCCTGGCGGCATGTCGGGTAACGCCGAGCGTTCCTACACTACCAACTTCTACTTTGCAGGTACCCTTTACTCTTACGGCACGAACTACGGCGGCGTGGCTGCTCACGGCGGCAACTTCACGAACTGCTATTCCTACACGCAAGTGTTGAGTTCCACTTCGCAATCCTCCGCCTCTTCCGACGGCACTCCGGTCACCCAGGCCGAAATGCAGTCCGCGAACATGATCACCCTTTTGGGAGATGCCTTCAAGGAGGATAACGGCATCAACAACGGCTACCCGATCATGTCGTACATGGCCGGCGTGGACCCGATGGAAGTGAGTATCTGCCAGAACGAGACGGTCACGCTGACCGCTTTCGGCTATGATTCATACGTGTGGAGCAACGGTGCCACAACCGAGAGCATCACGGTGTCGCCCTCCACGACGACGACCTACACGGTGACAGGAACGCTGAACGGTGTTTCCGCCACGCACACTTCCACTGTCACGGTGTTCCCGCAAGCGGTGATCACGGCCTCTGTCATGCCTTCCTCCGATGGACAGCTGCACGGCACAGTGACCCCGGAAACCTCCAATGTCCCCTGCGGCAGCACGCAAACGGTGACGCTCACCATCACCCCAGATGTGAACTGGCACATCTCCCGCATCGTGCAAGACGGTGTTGTGTTGCGCGAGGATGACCCCAGCGATGGCGCGGTGGTCAATTTCACCATCGACCCGCAGGGCACCTTGGCCAATGTGCAGGTCTATTTCGACAATCTGTATAATATCACCGTCAGCCAGCAGTTGGACGACGGTTCTCCTATCACCCTTTCCAACTTGGTCAGTCCTTGGGGCACCAACGGTGTGTATGCAGCCACGGCCGGCAACGATCTGACCTACACGTTCACCAGTTCTGACCGCTACCATGTCACCGATGTGGAAATTGACGGTGCGTCGCAAGGAGTGATCACCTCTTACACGTTCCCTTCAGTTGACCAGACCCACAGCATCGTGGTGACCTATGCCGACAGCTGCGGCATCTTCTCGCTGCCCTATTCCGAGGATTTCAGCAACGGATTCTCCGAGTGTTGGTATAAGAATTCCACCTACAGTTCCACCTATCCGTACATTTCTTCGTCAAGGCTGTATTTCTACACCTCTTCCTCCACGTACACTTATGCCGTGTTGCCGGAGGTGACGGACGATCTCCTGTATCAGGTCAACCAACTGCAGGTGAGCTTCAACGCGCAGTATAGCACGTTGAACAACCAGCTTCAGATTGGTGTGATGACGGATCCTGCCGATATTTCCACTTTCATGCCTGTGGAAGCTGTCGCCAACACGGCGACGGGCACCATGCAGCCTCATATCGTCTATTTAGGCACGTATAACGGTTCCGGTAAATTCATCGCCTTCAGATGGTCCGGCACTTCTTCCGGCAGTTGCTATCTCGACGATGTGGTGGTGGATGTGGCCCCGACCTGCTCCAATGTGATGAACCTGCAGGTGAGCAACATTTACGGCACGAACGCCACCTTGACTTGGGAGCCCAACGCCATGGGCGAGACTGTGGAGTATGTCATTGTGGTGACAGATGCATCGCAGGCTTCCGTAACCTATACAACTACGGAGACTTCCTACCTGCTTACAGGTCTTGACGAACAGACCGCTTATACCGTGTCTGTGCAACCCGACTGCGGCGGTAGCGATTACGGTGCACCTGAGACGGTCAACTTCACCACGCCGTGTATCGCCCCCATCGAGGCCGTCAACAACAGCTACCCGACCTCCACTTACAGCACCGAAGGCAACCACTTCCCGATGTCCAACCATTACCTTAACTCTTTCACGGAGCAGATCTATCTGCCCAGCGAATTGAACAACGTGTCGGCCGAGTTCAGCGGCATGTCTTTCCAATACAATGACGGCCAGGTGATCACCCGCACGTTAGACATCTACATGGCACACACTGCGGACAACGAGTTTGTGCAGAATGTCTGGGCAACCCCGACGGACAGCTACGTGCACGTCTATTCCGGTCCGGTGACCTTCAATCGCAACGGTGCCGACCGCTGGGTCGATATCGCTTTCGACACGAACTTCTACTACAACGGCTATGACAACCTGCTGCTCATCGTCAACGACATCACCGGCAGCGAGGTGAATAACAGCAATGAGAAGTTCTACACCATCAATACGAACGCCAACCGTTCGCAGTGTGAATACAGCCATGATGCTGGTGTCAACTGGAGCATCACGAACATGCCGGCGACCGGCCGTCTGAAAACGCAGGTCAACAACATCCGTCTGACCGCCTGCGACGTGGTCTCCTGTATTGCCCCGAACACGGTGGCCGTGGGTACCACCGATGCTTCCTCCGCGGAGATTTCCTGGTACAATCCGAATGCTTCGCAGAACTGCGAGATCGAGTACAAGGGCAGTTCCGATGCGGACTGGAGCTCTACGGGCACGATTTCCGGCACTTCCTACATGCTTACCGGTCTGGATGCCAACACCGTTTACCAGGTCCGCGTGCGTGCTTTGTGCGGTTCCAACAGCGAGAGCAACTGGTCTGAGACCGTCACTTTCCGCACCGAGTGCGAGGCCATTGTGACGATGCCGTACGTCCAGAATTTCGACAGCGACACCTACGGTTCCGGCACCGATGCATACATTTATTGTTGGGAGCGTTACACCACGGATCCTTCCAACCCCGTTCAGATGTACCCGACCTCCGCGGCGCACTCCACGCCCAATGCCATCCGTTTCTACGATGGCGCGAACGTCACCAACATCGCCATCATGCCGAGGGTCGATGAGAGCATCAGCTTGAGCGAGCTTCAACTTACCTTCTGGGTGCGCAGCACTTCTTCCACCGCTCCGGTGATTTTGGAGTTGGGTGTGATGACCGACAAGAGTGACCCGACCACGTTTGAGGTGCTCGACACCATTCCGGCTCCCTATTTGCCGAACAATGAATACACCCTGGTGGAATATTCTCTCGCGAACTACACGGGTTACGGCCACTACATCGCCTTCCGCGCCAGCAAGGGTAACGGCGGCCACAATCTCCGCTTGGACGATGTGACGCTGAACTACATTCCGATGTGTCAGCACCCGGTTAACTTGGCGGTGGATGCGGTGACCTCCGATGAGGTGACCTTCCACTGGTCCGAAGTGGGCGACGCCTTCTCTTGGTTCGTCGAATACGGTCCTGCCGGCTTCACCCCGGGCGATGGCACGACGGAGACCTCCTACGACACGACCTACACCATCAGCGGCCTGAACCCGAATACCCAATACGACGTCTATGTCTGGTCGGATTGCGGCGGTTTGGAGAGCACCTCCATCACCACGACCTTCCGCACCGACTGCGGCCCGATTGCGGAGCTGCCCTTCTTCGAGGATTTCGAGACTGGCGTTTACAACACGGGTATGTACAACTCCTCCGGCCAACAGGATTACATCGTTTGCTGGAACCGTTACGCTTCCGACGACGCCCACCACTTCTACATCCCGACCGGCACCACCTATTCCCACAGTGGATCGCATTATTTGGATGCCCACTGGACGTCCAACTGCTTCAACATCGCCATTGCTCCCGCGCTGGATCAGAGCTTTGACATGAGCCAGCTGATGGTCCACTTCTGGGCTTGCAGAACGGGTTCTTCTGGTACGTTGGAGGTGGGTATTATGGATGACCCTGCCGCGGACACCACCTTCTTCCCGATCGACACTATCGACCTCTCCTATATGAACACGTATGCCTACGATGAGAAGTACGTGAAGTTCAACACCTACACGGGCACCGGCAAATATGTCGCCTTCCGTGTGGCGAACGCCTCCAGCTGCGGTTACTACATTGACGATGTGACCATCGACTATGCGCCTGCTTGCTCGCCGGTGAGCGGTCTGGAGATTTCCGACATCTCCGGCACCTCCGCGGTCGTGAGCTGGGAGGCCGGCTTCTTCGGCACGGTTGACAGCTACACCCTCGAATACTCCGAAGGTGGCCAGGATAACTGGACCACGGTGAACAACATCACGGAGACCACCTATCTCTTGGGAGGCCTGAATCATTCCACCTACTATGACGTGCGGGTGAAGACCAATTGCTCGGATGGCACGAACGGCGACTGGGTGATGGAGACCTTCCGCACCAACTGCTTGGTGGGTGGCGACGTGACCATCGGCAACGGCACCTCCACGAACAGCTATCTGCCTTCCTACAGCTTCTACAACTATTCCTATACGCAGCAGCTCTTCCTCGCTTCCGAAATGGGACAACCGAAGAGTATCGAGTCGGTGACGTTTGATATAGCCACCTACGCGGCGACGCGCACGTACAAGATTTACTTGATGCACACTACTGCGACCAGCGTTTCCAGCTGGATTGACGCTTCCAACGCCCAGCTGGTGTTCGACGCATCACAGCAGATGCAGGCCGGTCTCAACACCTTCCAGTTCTCCACGCCGTTCATGTATAACGGCTCTGACAACCTTTTGTTGATTGTGCTGGATAATACGGGCAGCTACCAAAGTCCCTACAACTATTGGCGCACGCACTCCGCTTTTTCCAACGCATCCCGTTACATCTACCAGGATGGCAGTGCTTACAGCACCTCGTCTGTTCCCGCCTCTGCCGGTACAGGAACCTCCTCCCGTAACAACGTCATCTTCGGTTCTCCGTGCGACACCACCACCACGTGTGTGGCCCCGCACCTGAGCATCTCCGCCATCACCAGCAACGGCGCGACCGTGAACTGGGTGGCCGGCTATATGGAGAGCGCTTGGGAGATGGAATACCGTCCGCTCTCCGACACCAACTGGATCAGCGTTGGCACGGTGACCTCCATGGCTGAGGTGATCTCCGGTCTGATGCCCAACACCCCCTACAAGGTGCGCATGCGCTCCGACTGTGGCGGTGGCGAGTACAGCTATTGGACTGAGACCAGCTTCACCACGGCTTGCGGTGCCATTACCGTCACCCAGGACAACCCGTGGACCGAGGACTTCGAGAACAACACGACGATGACCTGCTTCGATACTCCGGTTATCTATACGAACAGCAGCGGTAACAGCTATCCCAAGATGTTGCTGAATTACAGCTTGGCCGCCCATTCCGGTGGCAACTCCTTGGAGTTCAAGGGTACGAGCAATATGATTGTGTTGCCCGAGTTTACCAACGACATCCACGACTTGCGCATGTCCTTCTGGGCCACCACGTGGGGCGTGACCACTACGGCGGTTGTCGGTGTGATCACCGATTTGGATGACCCGACCACGTTCGAGACATTGGGCGATGCCGGTACTCCCGGACCGCGCGGTCCTAACGGCTCTACGGGCAACGGTAACTATATGGGTCCGTTCGACTTCAACGGCGTGCAGGCCAACTCCGGCCGTATCGCCATCCTCTTCTCCGGTGTCACCTCCAGCGATGCCGGTTGGAACTTGGACGACTTCACCGTGGAGTTGACCCCGAACTGCCCGTCTCCTGTCAAGACCAGTGTGACTGTGACGGGTGTTACGGCCAACACGGCGGATGTCTATTGGGTCGATAACGACGCCACGCACAACTCCTGGACGGTCTATTACAAGCCTATGTATGCCGACCAGAGCAGCTGGCAGACGACGGTTGCCAACCAGATACCCGCCACGCTGACGGGCCTCACCAGCAGCACGGAATACCAGGTGTATGTGATTACCAACTGCTCGGTGTCCGACCCGGTGCCCGATGCCACTCAGACGGTGACTTTCACCACGCAGGTCTCCTGTCCTGCTCCTGCTTCCATCTTCTTCTCGAACGTCGTCACCGATGGCGCTGATGTCTCTTGGGTGTCTCTTGGCGATGCTGCTGAATGGGAAATTGAATACGGCTTGCATGGCTTCGCGCAAGGCACGGGAACCACCGTTACGGTTTATTCCCAGACCTACACGCTCCAGAACCTGATGGCCAGCTCGCAGTACGATGTCTATGTCCGTTCCGTCTGTGGCGTCGGCGACAACAGCGCCTGGACAGGTCCGGCCTCCTTCTCCACCGCTTGCGGCGCGATTTCCGTGGCCACCACGCCTTGGAGCACCGATTTCGAGGGTACTGATTCAGAGCTGCTCAACTGTTGGGTCTCCGCCACAACGGGTTACTATAATGGGAACACCTTCCCGCATATTACCAATGCTTCGATTATCTCACACGGCGGTACCCACGCTTTGGAGATTGCTTTCGGTGACATCGTGACCGCTCTGCCGCTATTTGTCGAGAATCTCAGTGACCTGCAGGTCACTTTCTGGGCCAAACACAACAACTACAGCAGCGACAACCCCACGATGGAGTTGGGCTATGTGACTGACCCGTACGATGCCAACTCCTTCGTCTCCTTGGAGACGCTGACTAGCAGCACTTACACGCAGACGACAAGAACCTTTGCCGACCTCGCAGGTCAGAACCTGCCTTCCACCTCGCGCATCGCCTTCCGTTACACGCGTCCGACCAGTTCGTCGCTCAGCTCTTGGTATGTTGACGATCTAGTTGTGGAATATGTCGGTTCCGGCCCGGTTGTCACCAACCCGACGGTGGCCACCAACGCCGCCGACCCGGTCGCTCAGACCACGGCCACGCTGCACGCCACCATCACGAACCCCGACAACGTGAGCATTTCTGCGAAGGGCTTCGAGTGGAAAGTCACCACTGGCGGCACCTACACGCAGGTTGCCGGCACCGGCACGGGTAACACCTTCACGGCTGCCCTCAGCAACCTGACGCCCAATACCAACTACACCTTCAAGGCGTTCATCACCTACAACGGCCAGACGGTCTATGGCAGCGAGATGACCTTTACTACGCTGCCAGAGGACACTCCCGAACCTTGCGACGCACCCACGGGCCTCGACACCACTCTTGTGGCCAACGAGGTGATTAGCGTCACTTGGGATGCCAATTCTAACGTGAATAGTTGGAATATCCATTATCGTGAAGAAGACGGTCAGTGGACTTCCGCGAACACTACGAACAATGGTTACACTATCACGGGTCTTACGGGCGACAAGACCTACGAGATCCAGGTGCAGGCCGTTTGTGCGGATGGTCAGACGAGCGACTGGAGCGCCTCTTTGTTTGTGACCACCAAGAACGTGGGCATCGACAGCTGGTTGGAGAACAGCGTGACGTTGTTCCCGAACCCCGCCAACAACGTTGTCAATGTAGAATGTACAATGAACAATGTACAGGGCGTTGAGGTGTTTGACGTTTATGGCAAATTGATCACGACCACCAACGACATTGACAACCCGACCCGCATCAACGTTAGCGGTCTCGCCGACGGCATGTATTTCGTGCGCGTGACGACAGATAGGGGAGTGGTGACGAAGTCGTTTGTGAAAAAGTAGGTCGTCAATAGGTTAGAGGGTTAACCTAATAACCCAATAACTGAGTAATCGAGAAAATCCCAACGGGCATCGGCAATTTCGCCGGTGCCCGTTTTCTTTTAACCCTTAACCCTCTTTCTGAACAAAAAAAAATATTTCATTCTGGTGTAACAAAATCGGAGGAATGTGCGACAAAGGGGGTGTTTATAAATTGTTGATAACATTTATTGCACACCATCACTTAATATTGTAATTTTGCCGCACCTATATTTTAATATATATTGTTGAATATCAACAACTTAATTATAAATTATTAATAAAAATCAAGTATGAAAAAAGCATTATTTCTTTTGCTGGCAGTTCTGACGCTCGGCTATGTGGCCGCGCCTGTGTCAGCACAGACGGTTTGGGACGGTACCGCGGACATTACGTGGTACGATGCGACTCAGACCACCTTTGACATTTCCACTCCGGAGCAGTTAGCAGGTGTGGCGCAGCTGGTCAACAGCGGTACCGATCTCAACGGCAAGACGCTGAACCTGACGGCCGACATCTGGCTCAACAGCACGGGAGATTCCACCAACAACTGGGTGCCCATCGGCGGCTATGCGACAGCTACCAGCGAAGCAGCCTCTTCAGGAAACAGCTTCCGTGGTCATTTCAACGGTCACGGCCACAGCATCTACAACCTCTACTGCGACAAGTCCAGCTACTTCCATGCTGGCCTTTTCGGCTGTATTCAGAACCCCTGTACGATTGATTCTTTGGTGATGATGAACCCCGTCATCAAATCCCAAGGTATGATGGGTGCCATCGCCGGCATGACCCGCAGCGGCGGTGCCGTTTACGTCCGTTACTGCTTGGTCGTCAATGCCCGCATTGAGGGCACCGGCGGCAACAACATCGGCGGTATCGTCGGTGCGAACTATTCCAACTATTCCGGCACCTACATCGAGAACTGCGGTGTGACGGGCCAAATTTCCGGCAACTACATTGGCGGTATCGGTGGCAACGCCCAATACGAATACATCACCAATGCCTACTTCGCAGGCACGCTGATCCCCTCCAACTCCAACTACGGCGGTATGACCTCTCACGACGGTACCCGCACGAACTGCTATTCCTACACCGAAATCATCGGTTCCCAATCCCAATCCTCTGCCTCCAACCACGGTAATTCCGTGACCCAGGCCGAGATGCAGTCTGACAGCATGATTAACCTGTTGGGCACTGCTTTTATGTTGGACAACGGCGTCAACAACGGCTACCCGATTCTGTCGTACATGGCGGGTGTCGGTCCCACGGCCGTGAACATCTGCATAAACGAGTCGGTGACCTTGACGGCCTTCGGCTACAACTCCTACGTGTGGAGCAACGGTGCGACGACTGAGAGCATCACGGTGTCGCCCACGACCACCACGACCTATACGGTGACGGGCACTGGCGCCAACGGTGTCACCGGCACGCACTCATCCACCGTCACGGTTTATCCGCAGGCGGTGATCAAATCCATCGTGACGACCTCCTCTGACGGCCAGATTCACGGCACCGTGACGCCCGACAGCACCACGGTGGCTTGCGGCAGCTCCGATGTGGTGACGCTGACCGTTACCCCCGACAATGGCTGGCGCGTGCTCAGCGTCTATGTGAACGGCTCCCAGGCCTACGGTGAGTTCACCTACGGTCCCGTCTCTTTCACGGTGACTCCCGACGGTCCCCTGACCAACGTGACCATCAACATGACGGATGCGCTCACCTGTACCAGTGTGAACAACCTTTCTGCCTCCAACATATACAGCACCAACGCCACCTTGACTTGGAACGCCCACACCAAAGGCGAGCTCTCCGAGTACCATATCATCGTGCGTGATGTCGCCACCCAGGCAGAGACGCAATACACCACCACCGACCTCAGCTATATGCTGACCGGTTTGTCGGAGAACACCTCCTACCAGATCGGTGTCTATACCTTCTGCACGGACGGTTATGGCAGCGACACGGTGTACGTGAGCTTCACCACACCGTGCAGTGCTCCCTTAATAGCGGTGAACAACAGCTATCCGACTTCGACCTATACGACCGAGGGCAACCACTTCCCGATGTCCAACCATTATCTGAACTCCTTCACGGAGCAGATCTATTTCCCGAGCGATTTCGACAATATTTCCGCTGAGTTCAGCGGGATGTCGTTCCAGTACAATGACGCTCAGGAGATCACTCGCACGTTCGACATCTATCTGGCGCACACTGCCGATTCCGTGTTTGTGCAGAATGTCTGGGCAACCCCGACGGACAGCTACGTGCACGTCTATTCCGGTCCGGTGACCTTCAACCGCAACGGTGCCGACCGCTGGGTCAATATCGCCTTCGACACCAACTTCTACTACAACGGCTATGACAACCTGCTGCTCATCGTCAACGACATCACCGGCAGCGAGGTGAACAACAGCAACTCCAAG
Organism: Bacteroidales bacterium; assembly: GCA_045130275.1. Taxonomy (GTDB): domain Bacteria; phylum Bacteroidota; class Bacteroidia; order Bacteroidales; family WCHB1-69; genus F23-D06. Next base: position 11,813 of record JBGUPL010000112.1, on the reverse strand, counting down.
TTCTACACCATCAACACGAATGCCAACCGTTCGCAGTGCGAATACAGCCATGATGCGGGTGCCAACTGGAGCATCACGAACATGCCGACGACCGGACGTCTGAAAACGCAAGTTGACAACATCCGTCTGACCGCTTGCGAAGCGGTGTCATGCATCGCTCCGAACACGGTTGCTGTGGGTACCACTGACGCTTCTTCTGCGGAGCTTTCCTGGTACAACCCCAACGCTTCGGAGAACTGTGAGATTGAGTACAAGGCTGTCAATGACGCTGACTGGACCTCTACCGGTTCGTTCTCAGGCTCCACCTACATGCTCACTGGTTTGGATGCCAACACGCAGTATCAGCTGCATGTTCGCGCCATCTGTGGCAGTGGCAACGAGAGTGCATGGTCCGAAACCGTCACCTTCCGCACCGAGTGCGAGGCCATCGTGACTTTGCCGTACAGCAATAATTTCGACAGCGACACCTACGGTTCCGGCACTGAGGCTTACATCTATTGTTGGGACCGTTACACCACGGATCCTTCCAAGCCTGTGCAACTGTATCCGACTTCTGCGGCTAATTCCACACCTAATGCCATCCGTTTCTATGACGGTGCCAATGTCACCAACATTGCCATCATGCCGAGAGTGGATGAGAGCATCAGCCTGAACCAGCTGCAGGTTTCTTTCTACGTGCGCAGCACGAGCGCTTCTGCGCCGGTGATCTTTGAGTTGGGTGTGATGACCGACAAGAGCGATCCGACTTCTTTCGAGGTTTTGGATACCATTCCGGCTCCTTATTTGCCGAATAATGAATATACTCTTGTGGAATACTCTCTTGCCAACTACACGGGTTATGGCCAGTACATCGCTTTCCGTGCCAGCAAGGGCAACGGTGGCAACAACCTCCGTCTGGACGATGTGACGCTGGATTACATCCCGTTGTGTCAGCACCCGGTGGATATGGTTGTGGATGCGGTGACCTCTGAGACGGTGACCGTCCATTGGACCGAGCCTGGTGATGCTTCTACCTGGTATGTGGAATATGGTCTGTCTGGCTTCCAACCCGGCGAAGGCACGGTGGAGACAGCCAATGACACGTTCTATACCGTGTCTGGCTTGACCCCGAACACCGAATACGACATTTACGTGTGGTCTGACTGCGGCGGAATGGAGAGCACGTCCATATCCACCTCTTTCCGCACCGACTGCGGACCGATCACAGACCTGCCTTATTCCGAGGATTTCGAGTCTGGAATCTATACCGCCAGTCCGGACAACTACATCCTTTGCTGGACCCGTTCCACTTCCGATCCTTCTCACTATGTTTATACTCCCAGCAACTCTTATGCTCACAGCAGCTCGCACTTCCTTGATTTCCATTACACTCCCAACTGCTATGTCATCGCCATCATGCCCGAATTGGATCAGAGCTTCGATGTGAGCCAGCTGATGGTGAACTTCTGGGCTTGTCACACCAATTCGTATGGCACGCTTGGCACGTTGGAGGTCGGTGTCATGACCGACAAGGACGTGGATTCCACGTTTGTTCCGGTGGACACGATCAATCTCACTGGCATGAATGCCTTCGCTTACGCAGAGCAGTTCGTGAAGTTCAACAACTACACGGGCAACGGCAAGTACATCGCCTTCCGCGTCTCCAACTGCAGCAGCTGCGGTTACTATGTTGACGACGTGGTCGTTGACTATGCTCCCGCCTGCTCGCCGGTGAGCGGTGTGAATGTTTCCGACATCAGCGGAACTTCCGCCATGATTTCCTGGCAGCCCGGTGTCTTCGGCACCGTGGACAGCTACACCCTCGAATATGCTGAGGGCGGCACCGAGAACTGGTACACCATCGACAACATTACCGAGACCTCCTACCTGTTGGGCGGTCTGGATCATTCAACCTACTATGATGTGCGCGTGAGACAGAACTGCGACGACTTCTCCACAGGCGACTGGGTGATGGAGACCTTCCGCACCAACTGCTTGGTCGGCGGTGACGTGACCATTGGCGACGGCACGGCTACCAACAGCTATCTGCCCTCCTACAGCTATTACGGTTATTCTTACACGCAGCAGCTCTTCCTCGCTTCCGAAATCGGTACTGCGAGAAACCTCGAGTCGGTGACCTTTGACATGGCCAACTATGCGGTAACCCGTACCTACAAGATTTATCTGATGCACACCACCGAGACCAGCAGCTCCAACTGGATCGATGCCACCAACGCAGAGCTGGTGTTCGACGCCCCGCAGGAACTGCACGCGGGCCTCAATACCTTCCAATTCTCCACCCCGTTCGCCTACAACGGATCCGACAACCTGTTGTTGATTGTCATGGACATGACCGGTTCCTGGACGAACGGCAACACGTGGCGTTCGCACACGGCTCCCTTCACGGCCTCCCGCTATGTCTATCAGGACGGCAGTGCCTACAGCACCACCTCCACGCCTTCCAGCGGCACTTCCACCTCCGCCCGTAACAATGTCGTCTTCGGTTCCCCGTGCGACACCACCACGACCTGCGCCTCCCCGAACATCGCTGTCGCAGCTATCACCAGCGACGGTGCGACCGTGAACTGGGTGGCTGGTTATCAGGAGTCCGCTTGGGAGATGGAATACCGTCCGCTCTCGGACACCAACTGGATCAGCATGGGCACGGTGACTTCCATGTCTGAAATTTTCACTGGACTCCAACCCAACACCGCTTACAAGGTACGCATGCGCTCCGACTGTGGCGGTGGCGAGTACAGCGCCTGGGTGGAGACCTCCTTCACCACGGCTTGCGGTGCCTTCACCGTCACCCAGACCGAACCCTGGACTGAAGACTTCGAGGGTTACACCAACTCGCACCTTGTCTGCTGGGAAACGCCTGTCACTTTCGCAAACGGTAGCGACATCTTCCCCTTGGTTTACAGAAACTACGGTGAGTCTGCCCACTCCGGTGGCAACACCATTGAGTTCAAGGGTAACACCAATATGTTGGTCTTCCCCGAGTTCACCAATGACATCCACGAGTTGCGCATGTCCTTCTGGGCTACGAATTACGGTTCCGGCACGAGCGCGGTGGTCGGCGTGATCACGGATATCGCGGACACCTCCACATTTGAGGTGTTGGGCGATGCCGGTACTCCTGGACCTCGCGGCGGCTCTGCCGGCGGCAACGGCAACTACATGGGCCCCTTCGACTTCAACAACGTGCAGGCCACATCCGGTCGTATTGCCATCCTCTTCACCGGCTCCGGTGCTTATGCCGGCTGGAACTTGGATGATTTCACCGTGGAGATTATCCCCTCTTGTTCTGCTCCTTCCCATACTTCTGTCACCGTGAGCAATGTGACTGCCTACACAGCTGAGGTTTCTTTCATTGATGAAGATGCCACTCATGACGCGTGGGTTATCTATTATGGCGAAACGGGCACTCCTACGGACACCTGGAGTAGTATGAATGTGACTTCCACCACGGGCAATATGCTTACTGGTCTCACCGCCAGCACGAACTACTCGGCATACGTGGTGACCATGTGCAACGGCACGCCCGGCGACGATCAGACGGCGACGGTGAACTTCACCACGCAACCTTCCTGCCCGGCCCCGACAGGCCTCACCATCAGCGGCATCCTCGCCACCTCTGCGGATGTCTATTGGGCTCCCGGCGCAACGGAGACCGAATGGGAACTGGAATACGGTCTGGAGAACTTCACGCTCGGCACCGGCACGAATGTGACAGTCAACGGAACAGCTTCTTACCAGTTGCAGAACCTGCAACCCAACACCAAATATGATGTTTATGTACGCGCGGTATGCGCTGCCACGGATATGAGCGATTGGACTGCCAAGACGGACTTCCGCACCGCTTGCGACGCCTTCCAGCTGCCTCTCACCGAAAATTTCGACAGCTATGACGATTGGTATTCTCCGGATTGCTGGAAGAAGTTCGAGTCCCCCAACATCACGGGTTATGCCTACATCTATGGCACGGAACACTATTCCGGCAACAAGTCCCTCAAGGTGGGCACGAACTACGGTTCAAGCTATTACGGCTATATCCGTCTGCCGCTCTTGGATGCTCCGAGCCTCAACGACCTGCAAATCTCCTTCATGGCGAAACGGACCAGCGGCTCCAACCGTCCGCTGCAGGTGTGCGTCAGCTCCGACTTTGGCTCTGTTGACAACCTGACGGTGGTGGCCTCCATCGACACACTGACTTCCTCCTGGACCCAGGTGACCGTCCCGTTCAGCAGCTACACGGGAACCGGCATGTACATCGTGGTTGGTGTGCCTTCCGGCTACGACGAAGCCTGCACCTTCTGGGTGGACGACGTGGTCGTGGATTACGCCGACACAACCGTCACCCCGACCAACCCGACGGTGACCACCAATGCCGCCGACAACATTTCGCAGACCGGCGCCACGCTGTACGGCACCGTCACGAATCCCGACAACGTGACCATCACCTCCATGGGCTTCGAGTGGAAGACCACGGTGGGCGGCACCTACACGCCGGTGACGGTTACGGGCAACAACCTGACGTACAACCTCACGAACCTGACCGCCAACACGGGCTACACATTCAAGGCGTTCGTCACGTTCAACGGCCAAACGGCTTACGGCAGTGAGATGTCCTTCACCACGCTGCCCGAGGATACCCCCGAGCCGTGCAATGTGCCCACCGGTCTGACGGTCGCCGCTGCCGGCATCTCGCAGACCTCTGCGGTTGCCACCTGGACGGCTGGCGGTACCGAGACGGCCTGGAACGTGCAGTACAAGGCCGCTTCCGCCACCGACTGGACGGACGCCACCGCCACCACGACCTCCTACACGATGAACGGTCTGACCGCCAACACCCAGTATCAGGTGCGCTTGCAGGCCAACTGCGGCGACGGCAACACCAGCGACTGGACTCCTGCCGTGACCTTCACCACGCTGCCCGAAGACACGCCGGAGCCGTGCGAAACTCCGACAAACTTGGATCAGTTAATAATTCTGAAAGCTGAAGGTAGCATCCTTGTCACATGGACAGACAATGCCGGTGTTTCGCAATGGAATCTCCAATACCGCCCGCTGAACGGCGACTGGACGACAGTGGTTGTCACGGGCTATCCCCAGTACGAAATCACAGGGCTGGTGAGCGGAGAGGATTATGAGGTGCGCGTGCAGGCGGTCTGTGACGGCGGTATCGTCAGCGAATGGTCAACCATCCTCACAGCCACAGCGCAAGGCGTGGGCATCAGCAGCTGGTTGGAAAACAGCGTGAGCCTCTACCCGAACCCCGCGCAGGAGTACGTGGACATCCGTGTGGACGGTGACCTGACCGTCACGATGATGGAGGTGTATGATGTCTATGGCAAATTGATCACGACCACCAACGACATTGACAACCCGACTCGCATCAACGTCAGCGGTCTCGCCGACGGCATGTACTTCGTGCGCGTGACGACGGAAGTGGGTGTTGTGACGAAGAGTTTCGTGAAAAAGTAGGTCGTTAAAAGGTTAGAAGGTTAAAAGGTTAGAAGGTTAATCTAATAACCCAATAACTGAGTGACCGAGAAACCGAAAAAACCAACGGACACTGGTAATTTCGCCGGTGTCCGTTTTTTTTTACCCCTAACCGAGTGACCCAGTAAACTCGTTCGCTATTGTTGTGGATGGCTTTTGATGAGAATAACGCTGGTTGTAGTTTTTTGTCCATTTGTTTCGTTTTTATATACAGCGAAAATATTGTGTTAATAAAAATCAAAAAAATGAAGAAAAAGCTAAGTAATGTACTTTTTGTGCTTATACTGGCACTATTTGCGGGTCCATGGCGCATCTCGGCGCAGGACCTGCTGACCGTGGCGGACAGCACGGCCTCCAACAGCTATGTTCCCATCTACGGATTGTATCTGGATGATTACATTCGCACGCAGATCATCTATCCTGAGGACATGCTGACGGACATGGTGGGCTCTACCATCTCCGAACTGACGTTTTATTTGTCCACGCTTCCCAGTAACCCTGGCAACTGGACATCCGTGCTGAACGTCAGGATGGGCGCGGTCGCGGAATCTGCTTTCGCGGCGACATCGCCCGCATTCCAGACCGCCCCGGACGCGATTGTCTATACGGGCACGCTGAACGGGAGCAGCAACCAAATGTCCATCGTGCTCGAATCCCCCTACTACTACGATGGAGGCAACCTCTTGATAGAGTTCGCCTCCGTGACGGAAGGAGGCTACTCCGGTGCATACTTCTACGGTGTCAACTCCACTGGATCCAGTCTCTCTGGATATAGCAGTTCCGGATTGGACGGTATTACCCCTTTCAACTGTAACTTCATTCCCAAAACGACCTTCACCTACACCGCCGGCGATGTCAGTTGTCACCCCGTTGGCGTGCCGACAGTCTCGGGTCTCACTTCCAACAGCGCTGTCATCACCTGGACCACACCTTTGGACGGCGGCAGCTACATTGTCCAGTACAAAACGGCTAACCAGAGCTGGAACGATCCTGATGTGGTGACCGACTACACCACCGACACTACTTATGATTTTGCGGGTTTACTGAATCCTGTGACAACCTACAACGTGCGAGTCGCCAACTATTGCGGTGGCACCGACACCAGCAGTTGGCGTAACATCACTTTCACTACCGATTGCGGTGTTATCTCTGTGCTCCCATACCTCATGGACTTTGAAGGATACCCCAGCAGCGGCTACCCGGTTCCGCAATGCTGGACACGCGTGGTCTCCTCCACGAGTTATGGCACCATTTACCCGTATGTGATTAACTCCTCCTACAGTTCCTATGAAGGCAGCGGTTACCTTTCCTTCTATCCTTATGGCTACAATATCATCACTTTGCCTGTGTTCGCCGACAATGTCAACACGCTCCGTATGACCTTCTACATGAAACCGGGCGGCAACACCGCCTCCTACGGTCACATGGACGTGGGCGTGCTCACCAACTTGGCCGATACCTCCACATTCCAGCCGGTGCAGACCTGGCAGGCCGTGGATCTCACCTCCTCCTACCAGTTCTTCGTGGTGGATTTCAACAATGTGAACGTCACCGACACAGCCTACATCGCCTTCCGCTGCGCCGTGGAGAACGGATACAGCTGGTATGTGGACAACCTCACTGTGCTGCCTATTCCGGCATGTCTGGAGCCCGTGAATGTGACGGCCGCCACGCCTGATGCTTTCACGGCTGACGTGACATGGTCCGGTGGCACCGCCCCCTACACAGTCTATTACAAGACTACTGCAGAGGAAGAATACACCTCCATTAGCGGTATCTACGACACTTTCTACACCATCTCGGGACTGACTCCAGTCACCCAATATCAGATTTATGTCGCCAGCGAGTGTCCTGACGGTTCGGAGTCTGTCTCGCAAGTGAGCGCTTTCGAGACCCCCTGCGACGCCTTCGTCACCCCGTTCTTCGAGGACTTCAACGCCGGCACCTCAATTCCCGACTGCTGGCAGCGTTTTACGGGTCTTGCCTCCATTGCCTTCGCCGACTCTACTATCATCGAGACCAACAGCGGATGGAACTTCAACAACAATTACGCCTTCGGACAGTATCATGCCCGTCTGAACATCTATGGTACCTCCACGAACTACTGGCTCGTCACCCCGCAGATTGATTTGAGCTCGCTGAGCAGTCCTGCGTTAGGCTTCGACATGGCGCTGACTCGCTACAACACCTCCAACCCCATCGACAACGACACCACCGATCAGATGGACGACAAGTTCATGGTCATTGTCTCCACAGACAACGGTGCCACGTGGAGTGCTGCCAATGCCACCGTGTGGGACAACACGGGCACCGGCAACTATGTCTATAACCGTATCAGTTCCATTTGCGAACATATTACCATCGACCTGGCTCAGTATGTAGGTCAGAGCGTCCGCATCGCTTTCTACGGCGAATCGACTGTTGCAGGCGGCGATAACGACCTGCATATCGACAACGTGAGTGTTGACGAGATGCCCGCCTGCTTGGCACCCACTCAGGTGGTCATCACCAACGTGACCGGCACCTCTGCTGACATCTCTTGGACGGAGAACGGAACAGCCACTGCTTGGACAGTGGAATACGGTCCTGCCGGTTTCGAAGATGGCGCTGGCATCTTGGAGAATGTCTCCGGCACGCCGTCACTCTCCATCAATGGGCTGAACCCGGCCACGCAGTACGAGGTGCGTATTTCCTCCGACTGTATCTCGGACACCCTTTGTAAGGTGTTCTTCACCGGTTGTATGCCGATTTCTACTGTTCCCTACAGCTGGGATTTCGAAGACAACCTTTTCGCCGGCACAAGTGCATATCCGCTGCCCACTTGCTGGTCGCGCATCGTGCCGAGCAATGCAGGCTCCACGCTGTATCCGTACGTCAACAGTTCCTCTTCTTACGCGCACAGCGGCAGCCGCACCCTCTATTTCAGCAACTATTATGGAACCCAATATGCCATTATGCCGGAGTTGGATGTCACCGCTTTGGATTTGTCGAACCTGATGGTGACCTTCTTCGCCCGCAACTCCGTCTCGGGAACCACTCTGGAGGTCGGCGTGATGAGCGACCCGACCGACACGGCCACCTTCACCGTGCTGCAGTCGGTTGATCCTGCGACTTCCGCTTCCGTCGATCCATACGTTGTTTCGCTCAGTGGTGCCGTTGGTCTCGGCAACCACATTGCTTTCCGTAATATCACGGCCGGCGGTTCTTACACGTACACTTACGTGGACGACGTGACCCTGATGGACCTCGCCGGCTGCATAGCACCCATGCAACTTGCTGCCGCTCCTGCAACCTACAGTGCAACCCTCTCCTGGACCGGCAACGCCGACTCTTATAGCCTTTACTACAAGGCCGAGTCTGATTCCGAGTACGTCGAGGTTGCAGGTGTCGTGCTGGACGAGGATGGCCTCTATGAGCTGACGAACTTGACTCCGAACACCAGTTACCGCTGGTATGTGGCGGTCATCTGTGAGGACGGCAGCGAGGAGGTTTCCCCGGAGGTGCTCTTCACTACGGAATGCGCTCCCGAAGTGGTGCCCTTCCTGGAGAACTTCAACGGCGGGGCGGTGATTCCCGACTGCTGGGCAACCTATTCCGGCTTTGCCGACAGTGTGTTCAACGGTGCCTTGATGACGGCTTCCGCCAGCTACTGGTCATTCTCCAACACGCAGGTTTTCGGTGCCAACCATCCCAAAATCAACATCTACGGCACTGGTGTGCACAACTGGTTGGTGAGTCCGGCCATCGACTTGACAGGACTGAATACCCCTGCACTCACTTTCGACCTCGCCTTGACGAAGTACAATACAGCCACCCCCATCGAGAATGACTCCACCGCCCAAATGGACGACAAGTTCATCGTGGTCATCTCCACCGACAACGGTGCCACGTGGAGTGCCGCCAACGCTACGGTGTGGGACAATACCGCTGACGGTGACCACTCCTACAACCATATCTCCGCCACGGGTGACGAGATTGCCATTCCGCTGACCCAATATGCCAACCAGACCATTCGCATCGCTTTCTATGGCGAATCAACCGTTGAGGGTGGCGACAACGACCTTCACATCGACAATGTGCGTGTGAACGAACAGTCCGTCTGTGCCACTCCGACACAGCTTGTCGTGTCCAATGTGACGGCCACCTCCGCCGATCTTTCCTGGCAGGCCAATGACGCCACCAACTGGGTGGTGGAGTACGACACCGTCGGGTTCAATTTAGGAGAGGGTATGCAAATCAACGTTTCAGGTCTGCCTTCCACCGAATTGAATGGCTTGGAGCCATCCACCGACTATGAAGTCTATGTGTATGCTGTCTGTGACGATGGCAGCGCCACTAACGCCGCCTTCAAGACCTTCCGCACGGGCTGTGTCGCACTGACCGATGTTCCCCAGACGTGGGATTTCGATTCCGACCTCAGCGGAGGTACGGCTAGCAATCCGCTGCCCGACTGCTGGCGCAGAATCACGCCTTCCGGCAGCAGCACACTCTACCCGTACGCCTACAATTCCACCTCCAGCGCTCACAGTGGCGACAGAAGCCTTTACTTCTACAACTACTACCCGCAATCCATCGCTGTTCTGCCGAGCATCGACAACACTGTGTTGGATATCACCTCCTTGCAGGTCACTTTCTTCGCGAAAATCTCCTCGACCAACAATAATGTCGCGTTGGAGGTGGGTGTGATGACCGATCCCACGGACGCCTCCACGTTCACCCCGGTGCAGACGCTGACGTTGACGGAGGCCTATCCGACGGTGGCATACGAGGTGCCGTTCATGAACTACACGGGCAATGGACAATATGTCGCCTTCCGCAACACAACCTCCTCCACCGTGTACAGCAGCATATACGTGGATGATGTCACTCTGGAACCCATTCCCGCCTGTTCCCGTCCCCAAAACCTGACCACGGTCTCCACCACAGAGACCTCGGCCACCCTCAGTTGGGAATCCACCGCTTCCGCATTCACCCTTTACTACAAACCCACGACCGACAACGTCTGGCAGAGTGAAAGCAATGTGACCCTGAGCGGCGGAACTTACACCTTGGATAATCTGACGGTTGCCACGATCTACGACTGGTATGTGGAGACTGCCTGCGGTATTGACACGGAGCTGGTAAGCGTCGCTCGTCAATTCTCCACGAAGATGATGCCGGCCTCCCTGCCTTACAGCACAGACTTCACCACCGACCAGAACTGGATGCTGAAGAACAGCACCGCCACCAATTACTGGGTGATGGGCGTTCCCACAGGGGATACCGAGAGCTCCCTGTTCATCACGGACAACGGCACGGATGCGCAGTACAACATCACCAGCACGGCGGTGGTCATCGCTGAGAAGCTCTTTACAATGCCGAGCGAAGATTCCGTGCATGTGGCCTTTGACGTGAAAGTGGGCGGTGAAGGTACCAGCACGCCGTACGACTACCTAAAGGTGTTCTTCGCGCCCTCCGATGTGGACTATGTGGCTTCCACCACGGGTACAACAGCGCAATCCAGTTATAGCTACAGCGAGTATGCTCTCAACTTCAGTAACTATATCTCCCAAACCGGTGAGACGACCCACGTCTATAAGCTGAGCTTGACCCAAGACAGTGTGCTGCACATTGACATGATGTTGCCGAAGCCTGATGCCAGCGGCTTGGCCAAGCTCGTCTTCATGTGGCGCAACGACCACTCTTCCGGCACACAGCCTGGCGCAGTGATTCGCAACTTCACCATCGACACCGATGCCGGTCCTGTGGTGACTAACCCGACGGTGGCCACCAATGCCGCCAACCCGGTCGCTCAGACCACGGCTACGCTGAAGGCTACCCTCACGAACCCCGACAATGTGAGCATCAGCGCGAAGGGCTTCGAGTGGAAGGCCACGACGGGCGGCACCTACACGCAGGTTGCCGGCACCGGCACGGGCAACACCTTCTCGGCTGCCCTCAGCAACCTGACGCCCAACACCAGCTACACCTTCAAGGCGTTCATCACCTACAACGGCCAGACGGTCTATGGCGACGAGATGACCTTCACCACGCAGCCCGAAGATACTCCCGAACCTTGCGATATCCCGACGAACCTGCACGCCTCCACGTGCGATGCCCACAGCATCACCATCGGTTGGAACACGAACGGCAACGCCACGAGCTGGAACATCCAATATCGTGTCGAGAACGGCAGTTGGAGCAGTGCTACCAGCAACACCAACACCTACGTGATCAATGGATTGACAGCCGAAACCCTTTACGAGATCGAGGTGCAGGCCAACTGCGGCAACGGCAACTTGAGCGACTGGAGCGAGCCCATCCATATCAGCACGACCATTGACGGCATC